>NZ_JBMSDS010000005.1:0-547217 GCF_049445735.1 Phenylobacterium sp. VNQ135
CAACATCCCCGTCTCGATCCGCGGCTACACAAGCCGCCGATCTGGCCATCAAAGCCTCAAGGACAGGGGGTCATTTTTGGACGCCGATATCCCCGAGATGGGGGTCACTTTTGCAAGCCGAAACACAGTCTCCCCAACTCTGGGCCGACCGAAAACTCCGGGTTGGTTGCGTGTGATCCTCAACGACCAATGGGTCTCTTTGAGGCGCCTGCCCGGCGGTGCCGTGCGAGTTAAGACGGTTATCGAGACCGAGGTCTCGAAGCGCTCGCGGTCGGCATTCAGATGACCGCCGCGAGCCGAAGTCGATGCAATGGCGCAGCATCCGACTTCGTCTTTTCGTTGCCATTCCCGGTACCGACCGGCAGGGGCCGCCTACCGCTCCACATAGGGGAGTTTCGTCGCCTTCGGTCTCGCCCTCGACCCGAGTGCCGGTCTTCGTCCCAGCGCTTCACCCCCAAAGGGCTATCTCTCGTCTTCCTGCGGGGTCACAGGGAGCCGTCACGGCCCTTCCCCTGAGCGTATGTCGGGTGGAGTCATGAAAAGACCCCGGATCGGGGCTGACGATCCGGGGTCCGAAGGCGAAGTGGTGGATCACCAACCTGCCTGAATCCTTGGAGGAGCCGTCAGCCCGACGACCTCTGTCCTATTTAGCATTTTGCCTGAGCGGGCCGCCGAAACCCAAAATCTTTGTCGGAATCAGCAGCGTGATTCCGCTGGCCGAATTCCGAGAAGGTGGCCCGCCAGCCATCTGACGACCGGCGGGCCTGTGCGACACATTCTCGAACGGACGGACTTCACCCGACCGCCCCGGCAGCATCTCACGAGTGCCGCCCGAACCGCAATTTTCCATCGGCGGAGTGGTGTCGAATTCGTTCAGCGTCGGCTAGGCGGCTGTCGCGGGACATTCGAGAGATCGCCCGCGAACCATTTGGCTTCTTGGTCGAGCGCCTCCGACCACATCTGCACGATCATGTCGCGGGCCGCCTTGCCCCACTGCTCGTTCAGCGGCAGTTGCGCACGCATCCCATACGACGCGATCTGGTTGATCTCGGCGATGGCGACGGCGTCACCTTCCGCATACCTCCCCAGAAGCTGGCGCGTCTCCTCGTGACGAGGGCGGCAGAACGGCATCTGCCGCATGATGTGGTCGTGGGCGAGTTGGTAGAGCTTATGTTCCTTCCACGCGGCTGCGCGGTCGCTAATCTCAAATAGGCGGAGCCGTTCGAGTGGAAGCGGCCAAGGCTGAGGCCCCATAGGGTAATCTCGGTTGTCTGCCCTGCCGAGGGTCCGGCTGAGATGCTGTTCGACCCATTGAAGCGGATACCAAACCTCGCCGCCGCTCCCCTTATCGGTGGAGCGGAAGTAGCCCGGCTTCTTGTCCTTCGTGCGTTTCAGGGTCGCAGACTCAACGCCGAGTCGGCGTGCCGCTTCCTCGCGAGAAAGAAGATCGCCCACCGGCATGGCGAGCAGACGGGCGAGTTCTTCGCGGGTACGCATCCGCCAAGCGTTACCGCAATTCGTTCCCCAATTGGAACTCGCGCCTCCCCAATCGGGCCGCCGTGGGGGGATTCCGATTCCGTGACGAACCACGCTCGTCGCGAGATCACGCGGTCATCTTGATAGGGAGACCGTTGTGAAAAGCCAGATCGTCATCGAACCTGTCGCGAAGAACGCCACGCAGATCGAAGACCTCCTCCATGAGCGTGGGGCGCCGTGGGCACTCGTGTTCATCCATTGGGGACCTAGCTCCGAGCCGACGCCGGACAGCCTGTTCGTCTTCTCTGACGCCGCGCCGAAGCTCAGCCTCATCGAAGCAGAGTATGGCGCGCGCATTCGCGCCGTAGATGAAACCCTGACCCCTGCGGAGCAAGGAGGCGGCGCGACCGGCGGCCTGTACGACCAGCTTGTGTGGCTTCGCCGGAACGCGTTCATCGCCAGCCACCGCTAACCGCATGAAGCCGCGCCAATACAGCACCGGAGAACCCACCGCAGTCCGCCACACCGACTGCGTCGAGGGCTTGAAGGCTCTCGCCGCCGGGAGCGTCGATCTGATCGTCACGAGCCCGCCCTACCCGTGGATGCGGATGCGCGATGACGTTCGGGGGCGGCTGACCGCGCCCGTTCGATGCCTTTCAAGACTTCTTGGATGATCGGTGCGCCGAGGCGGGCCGCTTCGAGATCGTTCTTCGTCTTCAGGGACCGAATGAAGACTGGCTTCTCGAATGCGTGGCGCGCATCCGGGGGGATCACGATCCGGACGTACCAGATGCCGGAGCGGCGTTGAAGGTGCTTCATCCGCAAGCCCATTTGTACCAGCCCTTTGTACCAGTTTCAGGGCAAAAGGCTTGAGGAGCTTGAGTTTATTGGCCTCTGAGGCCGATGGCTGGGGAACTAGGACTCGAACCTAGAATGACGGTACCAAAAACCGCAGTGTTACCATTACACCATTCCCCAGCAGGAACAGCGCCGAGGGGGCAGCCCTCGCGGAGGCGGTGAGATAGCGCAGAGGCCTCACCGATGCAACGCCCCGAAACATCGATTTCGTCGTCTTGCGGCGCACCGGAGCGTCCTCTATAAGGCGCCCTCCTTGAGATCGGAGTGTGGCTCAGTCTGGTAGAGCACTGCGTTCGGGACGCAGGGGTCGCAGGTTCAAATCCTGCCACTCCGACCATCTCTCCTCCCTGGGCCAGACAGGGAAAATCCTTCCGAAAAACCAGCGCCGACCTGTCCGTGACTTGAGGCGGCTGTCGGCGGCTGCCCAGGGCGGCTGAACCATCGGATGCTGCGCCGGCCAGGCGCCTCAGGTCAGGCGCTCCAGACCCGGCAGGTCCCGGACGTACCACTGCCTCTGTTCGCGCCCGATCAGGCGGGCCGCCTTGAGGTCGCGGATCTCGCGCTGGATGCTCTGGCGCGTGACGCCGAGGTGGTCCGCCAGGTCCTGCTGGGTGACCGGCAGGTCGATGGCGATGCGCCCGTCCTGCAAGGGTCTTCCGGCGCGGTGGGCGAGCTCCTCGAAGATCATCCCGATGCGCTTGCCCAGCCGCGTGCTGGCGCCCAGCTGGCGGCTGGCGATCTGCCGCCCGATCGCGGCGGCGAACTTGCGGCACAAGGCATCGGGTATTTCCGGATGGCGGCCGTAGAGCTCCCAGAAGTCGGCGCGCGCGAGACAGCGGATGGTCACGGGGGTCATGGCCTGGGTGGTGTGGTTCAGCGGCCGGCGGGCCACGACGGCCGTCTCGGCGAAGGCGTTGCCGGCCGAGTAGATGGTGATCAGGGTCTGGCCGCCGTCCTCCTGCAGCCCAGTCAGGCGGAGGAAGCCTTCGACGACCTGGAACATGCCCCTGGGCATCTGGCCGGCGATGGAGAACTCCTCCCCGGCTTCGGCGCGCAGCAGGGTGGACCGGGCGAAGATGTCGGCCCGGACGGCTTCGGGCAGGTTCCCGATCCAGTTCTCCGAGGAGAGCAACCCGACGCGCATCCAGGCCATCTTCAGTCCGGCGGCAGCTCCGTCAGGAAGGCCTCGAGGGCCGACAGGGTCTTCAGCCCTTCGTGGGCCACGCCCGGCACGACGTCCCGCCGCGCCTGCAGTCCATGATCGCGCCAGTTTGCCAGCAAGGTGGCGCTGCGCTCAAGACGATTGCGTCCCAGGGAGGCCATGTCGGGCGCGTGCTGGCTCAGGTGGGCGGGGTAGACGAACTCCGCTGTGTCCTCGCCGCCGATCAGGATCTGGGCCGGCACGCCGCGCATCGCCGCGACGTCCGGGGCGGCGCCGAAGCGGGCCGCGAAGTCCCGCGTGCCGATCCAGAAGTCGCGGGTGTCGTCCAGCAGGGTCACGCCGCCCGGCGCGCCCACCGAGACCGACCTCAGCCTCGCCGGATGCCGATAGAAGAACCTGTGGGCGAAGTGTCCGCCGCCTGAGAAGCCGAACAGGCTGAAGCGTCCGAAGTCGGTCTCGAGCAGGGCGCCGAGTTCGTCGATCATCCCGAGCAGGAGGTGGTCGTACCTCAGGCCGCCTTCCGCCAGATACTTGTAGCCGTCGGGGTTGTAGTCGCCGAGCACGCCGACGGGGAACAGCGGCGCGAGCACCACATACCCGTGGGCGTCGGCAAGCCCGGCGAGCGCGTCCCGGTACGCCATGGCGTTGCGTCCGGTGCCGTGTACCGCGACGAGGAGGCGCCGCGACGCCGCGCCGGGCTGGAAGCCTTCGGGAAGATGCACGCAGTAGGAGAACCGCGGGTCGCCGCGGTAGGCGAACTGCGAGCGCGGCCAGGCGCGAAGGGCCGCGCGTCCCGCGGCGTGGACCGATCCGGCGCCCGTCATGGCGTCTCCTGGGGGGCGTCAGGGCGGCGGGCCGCGATGCGGGCGAGGTTGGCCTCGTGCCGCCGCCGGTCGATGGGAAAGGCCGCGAGCAGGGCCAGGACGGCCGCGCTGAACGCCAGCACGAGCGGGATGAACACCGCGCCGAGGTTCCAGGTCACCTCGCCGGGCACGCCCTGGAGCCTGGCGCTCTGGGGGAAGCTGACGAAGGCGAGCACGGCGCCGGCGATCAGCACGCCGAGGCCCGAGACGGCCTTGCTGAAGAAGGCGTCGGCGGAGAACAGCAGGCCCTCCGATCGCCGGCCGCTCTCCACCTCGACGTCCTCCACCACGTCGGCGAGCATGGAGTTCATGAGGACGGCCGTGGTCATGTAGAGCACGCCCTGTGCGAAGGTCTGGACGGAGATCGTCCAGAAGGCCAGCGGACCGCCGTCGCCCGGCACCCAGCCCGCCAGCCGCGCGGCGATGGGGACCAGGTTGACCGCCGTGGCGATGGCGTAGCCGCCCAGCACCCCACGCTTCTTGCCCACGCTCAGCGAAAGGCGGGGCGCGACCACCGCGCCCACGAGGGTCCCGGCCGCGCCGATCGAGGTCATCGCGGCGAGCTGCGCCTGATCGAAGCCCCAGAAGTAGAGGCCGAAATAGATCTCCAGTCCCGACCTCGCGCCGTTCACGACCGCCACCAGCATCCCCACCAGCAGCATGAGCCGGGCGGGCTGGTTGCGCAGGAGCCGAAGGACGTCGCCGAAGAAGGCGAGACCCGAGCGCTGCTCGCGCGCAGGCTTCTCGAACCAGGGGATGAAGCGGTGCGTCGCAAGCGCCGAGGTGACGATGCTGACGAACATCACCGCCGAACCCGCGAACGCGAACATCCGGTAGCCGTCCCGGTTGGTCACGCCGCCCGCGCTCTCGGGAAGGAAGATCTGATAGGCGGCGATGGCGAAGAGCACGCCGGCGATGGTGCGGAAGAAGATCCGCGAGCTGACCAGGACGGTGCGGCCGTCGTAGTCCTGCACCAGCTCCGGGCCGAGAGCCAGGCTCGGCAGTTCGAAGAAGGTGTCGAACAGCCGCAGCAGCGTCAGGCAGATCAGCAGGTGGGCGAACAGCGCCCCCTCGCCCAGGCCCGGGAGCGGGTTCCACAGGAAGTAGAACGAGGCCGCCACCGGGACGGCCGCGGCGTACATGAAGGGATGACGCCGTCCCCAACGGGAGCGCAGCCGGTCGGAAGCGTAGCCGGTCAGCGGATCGACCACGGCGTCGAAGACGGTGATGAAGGTGATCGCCAGGGCGACGGTCGTCGGCGGCAGGCCGAGGCTCTGGTTGTAGAAGATCAGCAGGAAGCTGCTGAGCGCCCGCATCTTGACGCCGCTGGAGCAGGCGCCGAAGCCGTAGAGCAGGATGGTCGGCCATCGGACCGGCGGCCGCACGCGGCCGGCTGCGACTGAGGTCATGGCCTCAGACCTCGAGCGCCTGGAACTGCACGAACTGCTGCCCCCCGTGGAGGTCGCGTTCGAGGACGCCGCCCTGCGGACGCTTCCGCGGATAGGTGACCTTCACCACATGCAGCGCCGGCACGAGGAACTTGCGGATGTCGCCCGGCTCGACGCCGGCGGCGCGGGCCAGCGCCTCGGGCGAGAGGCCCGGCGCATCGGCGTAGGCCGCGTAGCCTTCGGCGTCGAAGAAGAGGTCCACCGTGATCCAGTAGGGGCCGGCGTTCTTCGATCGGATGAAGCGGCAGACGTCCCCGAGCTTCGGCATCAGCGCGCTCCTGCATCGACGAACGAGATCCGCACCAGCTCCAGCGGATCGTCCACCTCGACGACGTGGTTGAGCCGGAACTCGTAGACCTGGCCGCGCTCGATCTCGGCCGGCGAGAACGGGAAGGCGTAGCTCGGCAGCTCGGTCTCCGGGTCGAGGGGCATGTGGAAGAGCAGCGGATTGCACGTCTTGGCGATCTGGGTGGCCGTGGCCTGGTCTGGGCCGGTGGCGACCAGCATGAGGCCCACCTCGCGCGGCGGCGGCGTCCCCGCGGGCGGCGTGAGGCCGGACACGGCGTTCCACCCGTAAGGCCGCAGGGTCACGGCGTCGTCCGGCAGGCCCGGCATGGCTTCCGCCAGCCGCCGGCGCATGACGGCCTGCATCTGGGCGAGGAAGCGTTCCAGGTTGGCGAGAACCTCGGGATCCTGGATGCCGACCAGGGCCACCGTCTGGAACGGCCCGCCGGCCGCCCCCTCGAGCTTCATGGTGTAGGGTTGCGGGCGGAAGGCCGAGCCCCGCACCCGGACCCGCCGGTCGTCGATCGCCTCGTAGACGGCCTCGCGCACGTCCAGCACCCCGCCCGGCTCGGTGAGCAGGAACGGGTCGGCGTTCTCGTAGAGCATGTGGCTCGAGACCGAATAGGGATCGCAGGCGTTGGTCGCGGCGAGCGGCTCCACGTCGAAGCTGTCGGCCCGGACGCGGATCATCACGCCGCCCTCGCGGGTCCGGCGGGTGCAGAGCCCGCCGCACTCGCCGATCTTGCCGGCGTGCCAGGCGGGCCCGGCCCCCGCGCCCCGGCTGAGCGGGACGGCGGCCAGCACGGCGGTGTCGGTGGTGCGTCCGCCGAGGACGATGTCGGCGCCGGCCTCCAGGGCCGCGACGTAGGGTTCGGGGCCCATCAGCGCGACGATACGGTCGCACGAGCGGAAGAGCTCCGGAGGCGCCTCCTTGTGCGGCGCAAGCGGCCGGATCCGCCCGGCGCCGGCCTTCGCCGCCATGGCCTCAGGGTCCTGCTCCGACCTGAGCAGGGCGATGCGCGGGGAGAGGCCATGCTCGGCGGCGATCTCCAGCGCGATCTCGCAGGTCCAGTCCAGGGCCGCGTCGGCGCCCGAGGTGCCGCACGAGCCGATCAGCAGCGGAATGCCGGCCTTGGCCTGGGCCAACATCAGGATGGCGAGGTCCGCCTTCACCGCGCCGCGCGAGTACTTGGGCCGCCCGGTGGCGAGATAGGCCGGGCCGCTGTCGGTGGAGCCGGCGTCGCAGGCGATCGCATCGGCCCCGGCCGCAAGGCCCGCCCAGACGTGCTCGCGCTGGATGCCGGCGCCCAGGGCCCCGGTGGGAACCAGCACGCTCACGGCCGGGTCGAGATCTTGGCTCATCTGCAGGACTCCGGCTCTACGCGACGCCTCGACGCCATCAGAAGCTCGCGCCGAGGGTGACGCCGAACTGCCGCGGCGGCCCATACTGGACGAACATCCCGTTGCCCTGGTCCACCTGCCAGGTGCGGTACTCCACGTCGGTGAGGTTCTTCACCCAGGCGCGGACGAAGGCCTGCTCGTTGGGGTGGAAGGTGAGGCTCGCATCATAGAGCGTGCGTGGGCGGCGGTACTCCTGCCGATCGTTCACGGCGTCGTCGAAGATCTGGCTCTGGTAGTCCGCCGACACCTGCAGCCGGAACCGACCCCACGACCACTCGGGCGAATTCAGCCCGACGTCGACCACCACGGCGTGCTCGGGCGTGCGGGTGAGCTGGTTGCCGGAGCGGTCGGACTCGACCGCCGTGCCGTCGGCGCGGATCGAGGACGTCTGGATGAAGCGGTCGTAGTGCGCGTCGAGGTAGCTGTAGCGCACGGTCGCATCGAACCAGCGCACCGGCGCCACGATGACCTCGGTCTCCACGCCGCGGGTGGTGGCATCGGCGCTGTTGACCGCCACCCGGGTGCCGGCCGGCCCCTGGGTGAGGTCGGGGATCACCTGAATCGTCTGCAGGTCGGTGTATTCGGCCTCGAAGACGGTGACGTTCGCCCGCAGGCGTCGGCCCAGCCAATCCGTCTTCAGCCCGCCCTCGTAGTTGGTCACCTTTTCCGGCGCCGTGGGCAGACGCGCCAGCACGGCGCTTCCGGGCTGCTCGGGGAAGGCCCCCGACTTGAAGCCGGTCGAGACCGTTGCGAACGCATAGACGTTGTCGCTGAAGCGGTAGTCGCCGCCGACCCGCCAGGTGACGATCTTCTCGTGCGAGCGCCCGGGCGCTCCGACCGTCGTGTAGTTGACCGTCGGCGCCGCCCGGCTGCCGGTGTAGCGGGTGATCTCGTACAGCTTCTTCTCGTCGGTGTAGCGGGCGCCGCCGAAGACGCCGAGGCCCCAGGCGAAGCGGTACTGGAGCTCGCCGAACGCCGCGTAGCTGCGGTTGCGGGAACTGGCGCTGAACAGGTTGATCGTGGTGGGCGTGACCTGCGTCTGGGACTCCCGGTCGCGCTCGATCTCGTCCCGGTTGGCGTAGAGGCCGGCCACCCAGGTGAGCGGACCGTCCGTCGTCGAGTTGAGGCGAAGCTCGCCGGACCAGGAGTCGGCGTACTCGGCCTGGAGCGCCTGGATGGCCGGCGCCAGCACGCCGTTCGCGGCGTTCACGGCGGCGCTCGCGCCGTCGATGTCGTCCGACGAGTCGTAGTCGACGAACCGCCACGACCCCATGGCCGTCAGGGTCGCGAAGCCGAGCCGGTCGGTCACGTACTCGGCCCGCGCGCCGCCCGTACGCGCATCGATGTAGCCGTAGCGATCGGGGTCCGCGACCCGCGGCTTGTCGTAGTTGTCGAAGCCGCGCTTCTCGTCATAGGGCAGCAGGCGGACGTTGAACCGCGAGCTCTGCGCCAGGTTCTGTTTCGCGACGTCGGCCGCGAGCAGCAGCGTGTCGCCCTCGCCCAGGTCGAAAAGCGTCTGCAGCCGCGCGCTGAGCTTGTGATCGTCGTCCAGCGGGAGGCCCGCCGAGGTGTGCCGGTAGCCGTCGTTGGTGACCGCGCCCAGGACGAGCCGCGCCGCGACCCGCTCTCCGAGCGGCGCATTGATCATCAGATGGCCGTCCTTCTGGCCGTATTCGCCGAACGTGGCCTCGGCATTGGCCTCGAAGTCATGGACGGGCTTGTTGGTGATGAAGTTGATCGCGCCGCCGACCACGTTCTTGCCGAAGAGGGTGCCCTGCGGCCCCTTCAGGACCTCCACCCGCTCGAGGTCGTAGAAGTCCAGGCCGAGCATGGCGGAGCGGCCGAGATAGACGCCGTCCAGGAAGCCGACCGACGACGGGTCGCCGCCGGCGCCCTGGTTCGAGCTGCCGATGCCCCGGAAGAACGGACGCGGCGCGGCGCGGGGGAAGGCGTCGAAGTTCACGCCCGGCGAGATCTGCAGCAGCCGCGTCACGTCCGTGACGCTCTTGGCCTGCAGCTCCTCGCCGGCGAAGGCGGTGACCGTCACGGGCGTGCTCTGCAGCGACTCCTCGCGCCGGCGGGCGGTGACGATCACCTCGGCGATCGCGCCGCCCTCGTCGGCGGACGGCTGCCCCGCCGTCTGGGCGAAGGCGACGCCCCCGCCGGCGGTGGTCAGGATCGTGGTCGTCAGCAGCACCCTCAGCACAGCATTGGCCGGCATGGTCGTCTTCCCCCTTCTGCGGTGCGGATCGACCGAAGGCCGTCCGCGCATCTGTGTGGGGAGCGTGGTGCCAGAAGGCGGGCCGCCCTCTGTGACACATTTTTTCCATTGCCGACGAAAACCGCGGCCTGCCGTCCGCAGGCTGCGGAGGCTTGAGGCCGACCGCCGCTATGACGCGCGGGACGCGCGGCGGGCGCCGCCGACCTGACGGCCGTTCGCCTCCTGCTGCGAGCCGAGGCCCAGCATCAGGCGCCGTTCCTCGCCGCGCGGATCGGCTTCCATGCGGCTCCGGTAGTCGATCGCGAGCGTCGGCCGGGTCTTGGTGTCGTAGGGCGTCCATTTCGGCATGCCCGGCGCGCTGGGCACGCCGTCGCGGGCGAAGTTCGCCCAGAGCGCCGAGACCTGGTCGGCCAGCTTCTGGGCCTGCGGCGTCACGGGCCCCACCATCACCTCGGCGTTGGCCAGGGTGTCGAAGACGAAGGGGATCTCCTCGGCGTGGGGCGCGTAGTAGCGGCCGTTCGCGGTGGGCGTCTCGCGGTTGAAGACGTAGGCGTAGGTCGGCGCGCCGCCGGCGTCGGCGCGCAGGCCGCCCAGGATCGTCGCGTCGAGGAAATAGCTGCGGTCGGTGGCGGCCATGTAGAGCAGCTCGTCGTTCCGCTTCTTCGGATAGAGCCGCTTGTAGGTGGCGTAGAGGCGCTCGCCCTCGCCGGGCTGCACGACCAGATCGAGCCTGCGACGCAGGCCCGCGTCGTCGAGGTTGTCCATGGCGACGTCGCGGCCGAGGAAGCCGGCCTGCTCCGTGCGGTTCGTGCCGACGATCACGGGCACGTTCCGGGACATGGCCGGCGCCGTTCCGTCGAAGGGATGGGCCGGAAGGCTAGGCGTGCCGGCCACGGGCATCCACTGGGCGCCCGCCAGCACCTTGGCCTGCGCCTGCTGCAGCACCTTGAGCGGCACATCCTGCAGGCGGGCGGCTTCGGACGTGGGAATGCCGAGTTCGTCCAGCAGGCGACGCATTTTCTGGGCGCCGGTCTCCTCGGAGTCGACCCGCAGCTGGGAGCCGCTCTGGATGGCGGCGCGGTGATAGAGGCCCTGGGCCGGGGTCGAGGACAGGATCATCGTCGTCTTGCGGCCGCCGCCGCTCTCGCCGTGAACGAGCACCCGGGAGGGATCGCCGCCAAAGCGCCCGATGTTGTCGCGCACCCAGCGCAGCGCTGCGATGCAGTCGAGGGTGCCGGTGTTGGAGCTGTCGGCGAAACGGGGATCGAAGGCCCCGAGGTGGGAATAGGCGAAGACGTTGAGGCGGTGGTTGATGGTGACCACCACCACGTCCTGCTTCCGGCAGATGTTCGTGCCGTCGTACCAGGGCGATGATCCGGACCCGGTGCTGAAGCCGCCGCCGTGGATCCAGAACATCACCGGCCGCTTGCGGTCGTCGAGGCCGGGCGTCCAGACGTTGAGGATCAGGCAGTCCTCGCTCTGCGGCTCATGCCGCTCGCCATAGAGATACGGATAGGGGCTGGCCGGGATGACGCGCGGCCCACCGTCGTTCTGCGGACATTGCGGGCCGTAAGCCAGGGCGTCGCGGACGCCGGCCCAGGGCTTGGGCGGGCGGGGCGGCAGGAACCGGTTCTTGCCCGAGGTGTCGTCGCCGTACGGGATCGCCTTGAAGATCTTGACGCCGTTGCGGGCCTCCACGCCGCGGACCTTGCCCGCAGTCGTCTCGACGACGGGGCCGGGGCCGGCGGCCAGCAGCGGCGTGGCCGCCGAGGCCCAGGCGGCGCCGCCCAGGGCCAGGGCATGACGGCGGCTCAAGGAAAGACGGTCGAAAGCGATCATGGCGCGGCTCCTCGGTGCGGCAGGGCTCAGGCGTCGTCGGACTTGGCGGCGGCGTAGCGATCCCACATTTGCCGGAATTGAGCGCGGGGATCGTCGACCGCGCGGGTGGGGTGGCCGAACACCATGGTGGCGCGCCGGGCGGTGTCGTAGGCCGGCCAGGCGGGCGTCTTCGGGTTGTTCGGGTCGCCCTTGGCCGCCATGGCCACCCAGGCCGAGGCCAGCTCGTCGGCCAGGCGGCGATTGTCGGCGATCGGACCGGCCAGCGGCATGCGGATGTCGTGCATCGAGGCCGGCACGTCGGCGGCGTGCGGCGCGCCGTAGCGGCCGCCGTAGGCCGGGCTCGGCGCCTCCCAGAGATAGCTCCACACCTTCGCGCCGCCGGCCTCCGCCTTGCGGCTCGCCATGATGGTCGCAGCCCGCCGGAAGGTCTGGTCGGTGATGAAGCGCGCCTGGATCACATAGGGCGTGGCCTTGGGATCGTCGTCGCGATAGGCAGCCAGGACCGTCGGCGCCTCGGCGCCCACCACCGCCCGCAGGCGCCGTTCCACGCCGGCCCAGGTCTGGTCGAAGTTGCTCTCGCGGTAGGCGCGCTCGTCCAGGGTGGTGCTGACGATGATCGGCACGTGGGCCGACTCCGCCGGGGCGCCGGGCGTGAAGGGATGGTGCGGGATCGCCGCGCCCAGGACGGGCGAGAACGAGCGCGGAGCCTCGCCCTTGGCCCGGTCCGCGGCCTCGAGGTCGGCCTGGGCGGCCAGCAGGGTGGTGAACGGCACGGCCTGCAGTTGCCGCACCTGGTCGCGACGCAGGCCCAGCGCCTTGAGGAGCTTGGCCGAGATCTCGGCGGCCTCCTCCCGATCCTGGGCCACGAGGCGCGATCCGCTCATGATCCCGGCGCTGTGGAAGAGGCCCTTGGCGGAGGGCATGGCCAGCAGGTGGGACACCTTCGCGCCGCCGCCGGACTGGCCGAAGATCAGCACGCGGCCAGGATCGCCGCCGAAGGCCGCCACGTTGCGCCGGACCCATTGCAGCGCCGCCACCAGATCCTGCATGCCCGCGGAGCCGGAGTCGGCGAACGGCCCGTCGTCGCCGAGGTAGAGGTAGCCGAAGGCGCTGAGCCGGTGGTTGACGGTGACGACCACGCAGTCGCCGAACCGCGCCAGCATCTCGCCGTCGCTGCCGGGCGAGTTGCTGGAGCCGCCGTAGAAGCCGCCGCCGTGGAAACGGACGATCACCGGCCGCTTGCCGCCGTCGGTGACCGAAGGGGTCCAGAGGTTGAGGACGAGGCAGTCCTCGCCCATGCCGCCCGGCTGCACGTCGTTGAAGATGAGGTCGGCGTAGTCGCGGCGGCGATCGCCCGGCACCTGGGGCGCGATGTTCCCGTAGTCGAGGGCGTCGCGGACGCCGGCCCACGGCTTGACCGGCTGGGGCGGCCGGAAGCGGTTCGGGCCGGCGGTGCTCGCGCCATAGGGCAGCCCCTTGAAGACGGCGACGCCCCCCGACATCAGGCCGCGCACCTTGCCGTCCGCGGTCTCAACCACCGGGAACAGGTCGCGCTCGGCGGCCCGGCCGGTGACGGCGAAGGACAGGGCGAGCGCAGAGCCGCCAGCCAGGCTCAGCAGTCCACGACGATGCAACGCCATTCCAGCCTCCCAGGATCAGAACTTGATGTTCACGCCGGCATAGTAGCGGCGTCCGAGCACGTCATAGATGGCGAAGTCGGTGGCCCCTTCGCCCGTCCACTCCGGCGGCTGGGTGTCGGCGAGGTTCAGGACTCCCGCGCGGAACTCGATGTTCTCGCGCAGCCGGTAGCGGCCGTTGAGGTCGAAGTAGCTGCGCGACTTCACGCCGGGGGCCGTCGCGGCGGCCGCGCCGACGTTGCCGGAGTTGCCCATGGCGTCGATCCAGCGCCACCGCAGCGCCAGTCGGGCGTCGCCGACCCGGTAGGTGAAGGTGGACGAGACCTTCCATTCCGGATGCGAGATGGCGTCGGCGCTGATCTGGGCGTTGCCGATGGTGCCGGCGTAGTCGAAGTAGGCGGCGCCGGCGAGGCTCTGAATCTTGTAGGTGTCCATCCAGGACAGCACGAAGTTGACGCTGAGCTCCCCGAAGCGCTCGTCCAGGCCGAAGTCCTCGGCGCGGGTGGTGGCGTCCAGCTGGAAGTCGATGCCCGAGGTCTTGTAGCCGGCGAGGTTCAGCAGCGGCGTGGTGAGCGTCGCGAAGGCGCCCGAGGTGCTGCGGTTGATCAGGCCGCAGTAGTAGTTGTTGGGATCGTAGGTCGGGTTCGAGCCGTCGCCGTTGAAGCAGCGGCGGACGATGACGTCGCCGGTGATCAGGCCGATCGCGTCCCGGATGCTGACGCTGTAGTAGTCGGCCGAGGCCTGCAGGCCGTGGATGAACGGCAGGTCGCCGGGCCGGAAGACGAGCCCCGCGGTGTAGGTGTCGGCCACCTCTTCCGTCAGGTCGCGGTTGCCGGAGACGAAGGCCGAGACGGCGCTGCCGGTGAAGCGGTGGTTGTCGATGACGGTGGCGGGCACGCCGTTGGCGATGCACAGCGCGCGGATTTGGGCGGCGTTGGCGCCGGTGCGATAGACGCTGGTGATGTCGCAGGGGTCGCCCTGCCCCGCGGCGGTCCGGCCGACGGTGGCCGAGGCCTGCTCGCTGGGCTGGAACAACTCGCCCACGGCCGGCGCGCGGATGGCGCGCTGGTAGCCGCCGCGGGCGCGCAGCCAGTCGGTGATCTCCCAGTCGCCGCTGGCCTTGTAGGTGTGGACGCCGCCCACCGTGTCGTAGTGGGAGTAGCGGTAGGCGAGGTCCAGCTCCAGGCTCTGCACCAGCGGCAGGTCGCGGACCACGGGGACCAGCAGCTCGGCGAACAGCTCCTTGGCGGTGACGGACCCCTGGGTCGGATTCGTGAGGGCGACGCCGAGAACCGAGGCGCTCACCCGCTGGGCGTCCGGATTGAAGTCGTAGCTGTTCTTCCGGTAGCTGGCGCCCGCCGCGAAGCGGACATCGCCGGCCGGGAGCGCGAAGAGACGGCCCTGGGCGGTCCCTTCCACCACCGTCTGCTCGAAGGTGCTGGTCTCGTGGATGTCGCGGACCAGGTACTTGAGGCACGCCGCAGACGGGGGCGCCAGGGCCAGCGGGTTCAGGCCGCCTTCGCAGATCGAGACGCCGCCGTCGGGCGCATTGACGAGGGAGAGGTAGGCGGCGCGGTCGACGTAGCCGGAACGCGTCTGGTTCTGCTCGGTGCGGCCGTAGGAGGCGTAGACGTCCCAGGAGCCTTCCAGCGCCGGCAGCTTGCCGGTGAGGCCGCCCAGGACCTGACCCACATTATAGGTCTGCTCGTACGCCTCCCGCACGAAGCGGCCCTGGTTGAAATAGATCAGCAGGGGCTCGTTGGGTCGGGGCCGGGACGCGATGATCGTCCGCAGGTCGGCCGGCAGGAACGGATTGGTCACCGGCAGGTAGACGTCGCGCACCGTCGCCGAATTGACGCCGAAGCGCTGAACGTTGGCGGTGTAGTGGGTGTAGTTGAACTGGCCGTAGGCCTGGATGTCGTCGGTGAGCTGGTAGTCGGCGCGGCTGAAGACGACCATGCGCTCGAGCGGCTGCTGCAGCGGCGAGAACTCGCCGGTCGGATTCCCCACCTGCCCGTTGATGATGATGTAGGGCTCGCTGTCCGGCCAACGGAAGTTCACGATGGGGGTGGTCGTCGTGAACAGCGTGCCGTCGGGATTGACGCTGTAGCGGCTGTTGGTCGGGACGGTCCCGGTCACGCCGTAGCCGCGGAAGACGGCGTTGATCGCCGCCGCCGAGGGCAGGTTGCCCGCATCGGGGATGATCGCGCCGCTGGGAAGCACCGCGGCGATGCCGCCGTCCTTGAAGAACGGCCGGCTGCCGCGCTCGACGTGCGAGCGGTCGAGATAAGCGACGGACAGCACGGCATTGCCGCGATCCTCGCCAAAGGAGCCGCCGAGGGTGGCCGCCAGCTCCAGCGTCTGCCCATCGCCGCGGTCTGTCTCGCCGTATTGGGCGTCCAGTTCCAGGCCCTGGAAGTCGTGCTTGAGCTTGAAGTTCACCACGCCGGCGATGGCGTCCGAGCCATAGACGGCGGAAGCCCCGCCGGTGATCACCTCCACGTCGCGGACCAGGGCCGTCGAGATCGTGTTGAGGTCGATGGCGCCGAGCGGATCCGACGGCTGCATCCGGCGGCCATCGAGGAGCACCAGGGTGCGGGCGATGCCGAGGCCGCGGAGGTTGGCGTTGGCGCGGCCGCCCAGCGCGGTGTTGGAGCTGCTGGCGCCGGACGTGGCGGCGAACTGCGGCAGGGTGTTGAGGGTCTGCTCGACCGAGGCCGGGCCGGCGGCCTGGATGGCTTCGGCGCTGACCGTCACGATCGGACTCTCGGCCTGGTAGTCCTGACGGGCGATCCGCGAGCCGGTGACGACGACCTGCTCGACCTCGGCGGGCTCCGCCGTCTGGGCGACCGCGCCGCCGCACCAAAGCAGCGACATGGACGTGGTGGCGCACAGCAGCGCCTTGCTCGCGTGAAGCACAACCTTCCTCCCCAAATTCGGCAGGGTCCTGACGGCCCCGCCTCTTGTTGATGCCGACCTTGTGCTGAAAATAACAAACCAACAAGCTTGCTTGTTTTTCAGTACAGAAACGCGTCTATGGAGCGGCGGCGGCGCACTTGCCGCTCAACCGCCCTGGTCTAGGCTCGCCTGCCCCGGACGACCCGGCGCGAGCATGTCGCCGAAGGAGCAGCGCATGAGCCTGGAGGTTGGGACCCGCCCCGGCCGCCGATCGAACGTCGAACGCACAGCGACCACGCGGCGCAAGGTGCTCGAGTCGACGATCGCCTGCCTCTACGAGCACGGCTACAACGCGACGACGACGGCGATGATCGCCCAGCACGCCGGCGTCAGCCGGGGCGCGCTGATGCACCACTTCCCGACCAAGGTGGATCTGGTGCTGGCCCTGATCGAGCACGTGGTCGCCCGCCAACGAGCGTTCTACATCGAGGCGCTGCGCGCCTATCCCAAGGGGCGCGAGCGCTTCCTCGCGATGACCGAACTGACGTGGCGCGCGTGGCGCGAACCCTCGGGCGTCGCGATCACCGAGATCATGGTGGCGGCACGCAGCGACCGTCTTCTGGGCGATCGCCTGCCCGGACTGTTCGAGATGATCGAGACGTCGCAACTGGCCGAGATGCGGACCCTTGCCCGTTTCGCCGGGATCACCGACGACCAGGCGGTGGAGACCTTCTCGCAGCTCAGCGCGGCGGCCATCCGGGGGCTCACGATCGAGCGGGTTTTCCGGCGGGACAGCGGAGCGGTGGACCGCGCCATGGCCCTGCTGCGCGACCTGAAGGTGCTCTACGCCGACCAGCTCCTGACCCGGACCGGCGAGCGCGGCTGAGGGGCGCCGCGCCCGATCTCGTCCTGCTCCGCTTCGGTTCGGCAAGGCGGGCACCTGTGGAAAGAGGCGCCCGGAGCCGAAGCTCCAGGCAGTGACGCCGCTCGGGGAGGAAATCGAGAGGCTCACGAAGCAATAATACGTTTCGTTATTTGGAACAACGTGTCTATTTTGGCGGCCCTGAGTTCGGAGGTGTCATGACCGTCCAGGGCCCCGCGCCAGCGCCCCTCGCCAACGTCCGGGTCGTGGACCTGACCCAGGTCTACAGCGGCCCCTACTGCACGTTCCTGCTGGCCCAGGCCGGAGCGGAGGTGATCAAGGTCGAGCCGCCCGCCGGCGAGGGCCTGCGCGCGCGCGGCGGCGTGGCGGCGACGCCCTTCGCCATGTTCAACGCCAACAAGCGGTCGATGACCCTCGACCTGAAAAGCGACGGCGGGCGCATCGCCCTGCGCCGGCTGGCGGCGACTGCCGACGTGGTGGTGGAGAACTTCCGGCCGGGCGTGATGGCGGGACTCGGCCTTGGGCCCGAGGACCTGCGCCGCGATCGACCGGAGCTGATCTACGCCGCCCTGTCGGGCTATGGCGCGACGGGGCCATACGCCGAGTTCCCGGCGCTGGACATCACCATCCAGGCGATGCTGGGCGTGATCGCCTCCACGGGCGAGCCGGACCAGCCGCCGGTAAAGGCCGGCGCGGCCCTGGCCGACATCCTGGGAGGCATCCATCTCTACGGCGCGATCGTCAGCGCCCTCTACCGCCGCTCGGTCACGGGCCTGGGCGGCGTGATCGACGTGGCCATGGCCGACTGCGTGTACCCGACCCTGGCCTCCAACCTCGGTCCCGCGCAGAACGCCGGCCCCGGCTTCGTCTCGCGCACCGGCAACCGGCACGGCGGCGGCACGGTCAGCCCCTACAACGTCTATCCGACGGCCGACGGCCATGTGGCGATCATCTGCACGACCCAGGGCCACTGGCTGAGCCTCACGAAGGCGCTGGGTCTGGACTCCGCGGCCGCCGATCCGCGGCTGGCGACCAACGCCCTGCGGGCGCAGAACGTCGGCGTGGTGGACGCGCTGGTCGGACAGGCCCTCGCAGGCCGGCGCAAGCGGGACGTCTTCCAGCTCCTCTCCGAGGCGGGCGTGCCCTGCGGCGCGGTGCTGGAGCTGCCCGAAGTGATGGCCGACCCGCACCTGCATGCCCGCGGCCTGCTGAAGCGCATCGAGCACCCGCAGTACGGCCCCCTGGTGGTGCAGACGAGCGCCCTGCGCTTCGAGGACACCGCCCTGCCCGCCTATGAGCCCAGCCGCCCGCTCGGCGCCGACACCGAGGCCATCCTGGCCGAGCTGGAGGCCTAGGCCAGAAGGCCGGCGTAGCGTTCGCGCAACAGGTTCTTCTGCACCTTGCCCATGGCGTTGCGCGGCAGCTCGTCGACGAAGATCACCCGCTTGGGGACCTTGTAGGCGGCGAGCTGACGGCGGGCCTCGGCGACCATCGCCGTCTCGTCGCCCTGGCCCTGCACCACCGCGACCACGGCCTCGCCGAAGTCGGCGTGCGGCACGCCGATGACGGCGCTTTCGACAACGCCGGGCAGCTCGTCGAGGACCAGCTCGACTTCTTTCGGATAGACGTTGTAGCCGCCCGAGATGATCAGGTCCTTCGCCCGGCCCGAGATCCAGACCCGGCCGTCGGGGTCGACGCGACCCACGTCGCCGGTGACGAAGAAGCCGTCGGCGGTGAACTCTTGGGCCGTCTTCTCGGGCATCCGCCAGTAGCCGCCGAAGACGCTGGGGCCGCGGATCTCGATGACGCCGGTCTCTTCCCCGCCGCCGATGCGAAGCTCGACGCCGGGCAGCGGATAGCCCACGGAGCCGGGGACGCGGTCGCCGTCCAGCGGGTTGGTGGTGATGATCACCGCCTCGCTCATGCCGTAGCGCTCGAGGATCCGCTGGCCGGTGCGGGCCTCGAACTCGGCGAAGGTGGACGGCAGCAGCGGCGCGGAGCCCGAGATGAAGACCCGCACGTGGGACGCGGCCTCACGCGTGAAGGCGGGGTTGGCGAGCAGGCGCGTGTAGAACGTCGGCACGCCCATCATCACGGTCGCCCTGGCGAGACCCGCCAGCACCTCGGCGTCGTTGAACCGAGGCAGCCAGACCATGGAGCAGCCGCTCAGCAGCGCGCAGTGCAGGGCCACGAACAAGCCGTGGACGTGGAAGACCGGCAGGGCGTGGAGCAGCACGTCGTCGCCGGTGAAGCCCCACGCGGCGTGCAGCGCGACGGCGTTCGTCGCCAGTGCCCCGTGGCTGAGCATCGCGCCCTTGGAGCGGCCCGTGGTGCCCGAGGTGTAGATCAGCGAAGCCAGGTCCGAGGCGGCGCGGGGAACCGCCGCGGCCAGCGGCTCGTACCCTTCCGCGTCGCGGACATAGGCCGGCGGATCGGTGATGAAGACCCGCGGCTCGGCGTCGCCCAGGAAGTAGTCGACCTCGGCCCGGGTGTAGGCGGAATTCAGCGGCAGGAAGACCGCTCCGGCCTTCAGCGTCGCGAGATAGACGACGATCGCCTCGGGCGTCTTCTCGGCCTGCAGCGCCACGCGGTCGCCGGGCTGGACGCCTTCGGCCACCAGCCGGCCGGCGGTGCGGCCGACCTGCGCCTCGAGCTCCCCGTAGCTGATCGCGCGGCCGTCGCTCAGCAGGAAGCAGGGCTTGGTCCGGTCGGCCGGGAAGCCCGCGGACAGACGGTCGTACAGATTGCCCTCAGGCGGGTCGGAAGCGGGCGAGCGCGACACCATTCTCCTCCGCGACGGCCAACCGGACCGGCATGTCTCCGCGCAGGTCCGCGTTCGGCGCATCGATGTTGGTGATCAGGTGCGGACCTTCCTCCAGCGCCACGATCGCCACGTTGTAGGGCGTCCGCCCCGCGAACGCCGGATGATAGGCCGTATGATAGACCACCCAGGAAACCAGGGTCCCCCGACCGCTGGCCTCCTGCCACGCCCACCGGTCGTCCCGCAAGCAGGCGGGGCATTCCCGGCGGGGTGGAAGCCAACGCCGCCCGCAGGCGCAGGCCTGGAACAGGAGCCGCCCTTCCCCCAGGGCGGTCCAGTACGGCGCGTTGAGCTCGGTGATCTCGGGCTTGGGCAGTTCGCTCACGCCGCGCCTCCCAGGATCAGGGTGGCGTGGGTGTCCATCACCCCGCCCTGGTTGGAGACGAGGGCCACCTCGGCCCCCGGCCTCTGGAGCACGGCTTCGCCGCGCATCTGGCGCACGGCCTCCTGGACGAGCTGCAGGCCGGGCATGCCGGTCTCGGACAGCAAGCCCCCGCTGGTGTTGAACGGCAGGTCGCCGCCGGAGCGGAGCCGGCCTTCACGCACGAAGCCCTCCGCCTGGCCCGGCGGACAGAAGCCGTAGTCCTCGAGCGTCATCAGGACCGTGATGGTGAAGCAGTCGTAGATCTGGGCGACGTCGACGTCCGCCGGACCGAGGCCGGCCATGCGGAACGCGGTCTCGGCCGAGACCCTGGCCTGGGTGCTGGTGAGCGTGGGCCGGTTGATCAGGGCCGCTGAGGTCTGGCCATGGCCGAAGCCCAGGATCGGCACCGGTCGGGCGACGCTCAGCCGCTTCGCGCGCTCGGCGCTCATCAGCACGAGGGCCGCGCCGCCATCGGACACCAGGCAGATGTCGTCGCGCCGCATCGGCTCCACCACGAACGGCGAGGCCAGGTAATCGTCCATCGAGATCGGCTTGCGGAGCTGGGCGTTCGGGTTGGCCGCGCCGTGCGCGCGGGCGGCTACTGCGACCTCGCCGAACGCCTCGGGCGGCGGGGCGTGCTCGATCCGGTAGCGCTGGTGGATCATCGCGTAGCCGGCGGCGGTGGAGAACCAGCCGTAGGCGGCGTCCTCTCCCCGTGGGCGGGCATAGACGTCGCGGGCGCCGCTGCGCGGATTGTCGGCGTAGCAGACCAGGGCCACTTCGCACTGGCCGGCTTCGATCGCCAGGGCCGCGAAGGTGATCAGGCTGATGTTGGCCGCCCCGCCCTGGTCCCAGGCGCCGCCCATCCTGGGCGTGATCCCCAGCGCCTCGGCCAGCTGCTGGCCGTACATGAACTCGCGCTTGGATGTCGGCGTCTTCACGAACACCGCATCGACCGCATCCTTGGGGACGGCGGCGTCCTCCAGCGCCTTGCGGCAGGCCTCCACATTCAAGGAGAGGGTGTCGCGGCCGAGCTTGCCGAACGCTGTGGCGCCGATGCCGGCGATGACGACCTTGCCGCGCATCTCAGCGGCCCTTGAACCGAGGCGGCCGCTTCTCGGCGAAGGCCGCGCGGCCTTCCTGGACGTCTTCCGAGCCCTGCAGGATGCGGCTGACCATCTGTTCCAGGCGCAGGCCGTCGGCCAGGCTCATGTCGCGCGAGCGCACGGCCAGCTCCTTGGTCGCCTGGATGGCGAGCGGCGCGTTCGCAGCGATGCGGCGGGCATAGTCGTAGGCGGTGCTCATCAGCACCTCGCGGGCGACGATCTGGTTGATCAGGCCCCATCGCAGCGCCTCGTCCGCCGGGATCGGATCGCCCGTCAGCAGCATCTCCATGGCGACCGCGTAGGGAAGCTGGCGGATCAGCCGCTGGGTGCCGCCGTTGGCCGCGATCACGCCGCGCTTGACCTCGGCTACGCCGAAATTCACACCCGGAACGCTGATGCGGATGTCGGCGGCCAGCAGCAGCGTCACCCCGCCGCCGATGCACACCCCGTTCACCGCGGCGATCACCGGCTTCCACACCTCCAGGCCGCGGTTCAGCAGCTGGCCCTTCTGGGTCTGCCAGTGGCGGCCGAGCTCGCCCTGCTGGCCGATGTAGCTCTTCAGGTCCGCGCCGGCGCAGAACGCCCGGTCGCCCGCGCCGGTGACGATCGCCACCCGGATCGCCGGATCGTCGCGGACGCGGATCCAGGCCTCGGACAGCCCCTCGTAGTGTTCGGCGTCGAGGGCGTTCATCTTCTCGGGCCGGTTGATGGTGACGAGGGCTATGCCGTCGTCGTCCACGGACAGGTCGATCGACATCTCAGCGACGCCCGCTCAGTAGGCTGCGGGAGACCACCATCCGGTGCACCTCGCTGGGCCCCTCGCCGATGCGCTTGATGCGCAGCTCGCGGAACCAGCGTTCCAGCGGCAGCTCCTGGGCCACGCCCATCGCACCGAAGATTTGGATGCAGCGGTCGACCACCCGGAAGGCCGTCTCGGTGCCGAACACCTTGCAGACCGAGGCGTCGACCTTCACGTCCTTGCCGAGGTCGGCGTTCCAGGCGGCCTGGTAGGTCAGGAGGCGGGCGGCGCGCAGCTCGATCTCGGAGTCGGCGATCATCCACTGGATCGCCTGTTTCTCGGCCAGCGGGGAGCCGAACACCTCGCGGTTCCTGGCCCATTCGATCGCCAGGTCCAGCGCATACTGGGCGATGCCGATCGTGCCGGCGGCGTAGGGCATGCGGGCGTGGACCAGCCAGGTTTCGGCCAGCTTGAAGCCCTGGCCCTCTTCGCCCAGGCGGTTCTCGACCGGCACCTTCACGTTCTCGAAGTGGAGTTCGTAGGGGCTGTACGAGCGGATCACGCCGACGGGCCTCATGGTCAGGCCGGGCGTGTCGCTGTCGACGATGAAGCAGGTGATGCCGCCCCGCTGGCCCAGCTCGCCGGTGCGCGCGTAGACGACGCCGTACTTCGCCGAGCCGGCCGCCGTGATCCAGAGCTTGGTCCCATTCAGGACATAGTGGTCGCCGCGAAGCTCGGCGCGGCAGCGGATGGAGCGGGCCGGGTCCGAGCCGCCGGAGGGCTCGCTGATGGCGGAGAATGCCTTGCCGCCGTTCTCGATGATGGGCTTCGCGTACTTCTCGAACTGTTCGGGCGTGCCGCGCAGCAGCACGTTCGGCGGGTCGCCGCCGAACGCGCCCAGAGCCGGGAAGTAGGCGCCCATCCGGCACTTGGCGGCCTCCTCGGCGACGAGCGTCTGGGCCAGGACGCCCATGCCCGCGCCGCCGTAGGCCTTGGGCGTCGCCAGCGACCACAGGCCGAGCGCCCGGGCCTTGGCCTGCAGCGGCTTCAGCAGCTCGGGCGGCAGGCCGAACGCGTCGTGGGGCAGCGTCTCCTCGAGGGGCCGGACCTCGGTCTCCATGAAACGGCGGACCGTCTCCTGGAGCATCTTCAGCTCTTCAGGAAGCTCCCAGGCGCCCGTCGGGAAATCCTCGCCTTCGTTCCTGACCGCCGCGTCCATGCTCGTCTCCGTCACACAGGCCCGATCCGATCGGGCGATATTCTATTATTTGGAATTGCGTTTCAGTTTTATGGTAAGGCTCGCCCGGAGCGCGTGTCAAACGCGGCCGGGCGGGCGCTAGCTGTCGCTGGTCGGGGCCTCCGCCGCGCGCAACGCCGCGAACTCACGCCGGATGTGCCGGCTGGCGCGCCAGTAGAAATAGGCCGGCACGAGGTAGAGAACGGCGGCGCCCATCAGCACCCAGCGGACGCTTTCCCCCTCCCCCGCGAACGGCTTGAGCAGGTCGCTGGCGAAGCCGAACGAGAGGGCTCCGAACCCGGTGCCCACGAGGGTCATGACGAACAGCATGGTGGCGGTGGCGGTAGCCCGGGTCCGGTCGCTGACCAGGCTCTGCACCGCAGCGAAGACGCCGCCGTAATAGAGATTGTCGAACATGTCCGGCAGGAACAGCAGGGCGATCGCCAGCATCCAGTTGTTGGTGTGCCAGGCGAGCAGCAGCAGGGGGACGGTCAGCACCATGCCGAGGATGGGCGCGGTCATGTAGTGGCGCGGATCGCGCACGCCGTAGCGGTCGGCCACGACACCGCCGAGCCAGGTGCCGATCGACCCGGCGATCCCGCCGCTGAGGCCGATCCACACGCCGGCCGTACCGGGCGTCAGATGGTGGTTGCGTATGAAGTGGACCATGCCCCAGACGCTGCCGCCGGTGACCAGCAGGCTCGCCGTGGAGACGGCCAGGGTGAGGTTCACCAGGACGGGCGAGCGGCGGATTTCGGCCACGACCTCGCGCAGC
This sequence comes from Phenylobacterium sp. VNQ135, assembly GCF_049445735.1. NCBI lineage: Bacteria > Pseudomonadati > Pseudomonadota > Alphaproteobacteria > Caulobacterales > Caulobacteraceae > Phenylobacterium > Phenylobacterium sp. VNQ135. The sequence continues at coordinate 24,014 of NZ_JBMSDS010000005.1, forward strand.
GGGATCCGCTCGGCCGCCGGCCCCGCGGAGGCGAGACGCATCTTCCGCGGCTCGCGGACGGTAAAGAACAGCAGGGCGGCGAGCAGCACGCCGGGCACGCCCACGATCAGGAAGGCCGAGCGCCAGCCGAAGGCGTCGGCCAGCACCCCGCCCATCGCCTTGCCCAGCAGCGCGCCGATCGGCACGCCCAGGCCGAAGATGGCGAGCGCCCGGGCCCGCTTGGCGAGCGGGACGGTGTCGGCGATCAGCGAATGGGCCGGCGGGACGCACCCCGCCTCCCCCGCCGCCACGCCGATGCGGGCCAACAGGATGTGGCCGAACGTCTGGGCCGCGCCGCAAAGGGCGGTCATTCCCGACCAGACGGCGAGCGAGGCCGAGATCAGCGTCACCCGGTTGGTGCGGGCGTTGTCGGCGAGACGCCCCAGCGGGATCCCCACCACGTTGTAGAACAGCGCGAAGGCGAGCCCCGTCAGCAGGCCGAGCTGCGTGTCCGACAGGCCGAGTTCCTGCTTGATGGGCTCGGCCAGGACGTTGATCACCTGCCGATCCAGAACGTTCAGGATCATGACCAGCAGGAGCGCGAACAGCAGGTAGCGCGTGTAGGCCGGACTGAACGGCGCAGCCGAACCGGGCGGTGCTGACGGGGTGCTCGGCAAGGACAGGGCTTCCTCAGAACCGCTTGTTGACGCCGACGTAGTACCGGCGGCCCAGCACGTCGTAGAGGGCCGGATCGGGAACCGCACCCTGCACATAGGCCGGCGGCACGGTGTCGAAGAGGTTCAGCACGCCCGCGCGGAACTCCGTCTTGTCGTCGAATTCATAGCGCCCGGCGAGGTCGAAGTACTGGCGGGACTTCACGCCCGGCAGCGTGCCATTGGCCACGCCGACGTTCTGGTAGTTCTCCATCTTGTCGTAGAAGCGCGCCCGCAGGGTGGCGGCGAAGGGGCCGCCGTCCCAGGTGAGGCTGGCGAACACCTTCCACTCGGGGAAGCTCACCGTATTCGGATCGACCTGGGTGTTGCCGATGGTGCCGGCGTAGTCGACGAACGGCTGGCCTTCCAGGTTCTGAATCTTGAACGACCGCAGGTGGGAGACGACCAGGTTGGCGCTGAGGTCGCCGCGGTCGCCGAGGCCCAGGTCCTCCAGCGCGACCCGATAGTCCACCTGCACGTCGACGCCCGAGGTCTTGTAGGCGCCGAGGTTCAGCGTCGGCTGCAGGGCCTGTTCCACCGCGCCCGTCGTGGCGTTCCGGGTGATCAGCGAGCAGAAGTAGTTCGACGCCGCATAGGTCGGGTTGGACCTGCCGTCCGCGTTGAAGCAGCGCTGGAAGCTGAGCGCCGTCGTGATCTGCCCGATCGCGTCCTTCACGCTGATGTCGTAGTAGTCGACCGACGCCGACAAGCCGGACAGCAGCGGGTGGTCGGAGCGGGACCGCCAGACGAGGCCCGCGGTGTAGGTGTCGGCCGTCTCCTCCTTCAGATCGGTGTTGCCCGCGGTCACCGCCGGCACGGCGCTGCCCGAGAAGCGGAAGAGGTCGATCACCGTGGCCGGCACGCCTTGGGCCAGGCAGAGCGCCCGAACCTGGGCTGCGTTGGCGCCGGTGCGCAGGCGGCTGTTGGCGTCGCAGAAGTCGCCCGCCCCGCCGGCCACCGAGCCGATCTGCGGCAGCGACCGCTCGGGCGGCGCGTAGAGTTCGGCGAGGTTCGGCGCCCGGATGGCCCGCTGGTAGCCCCCGCGGAATCGCAGGGCGCCCACGATGTTCCAGTCGACGCTGCCCTTGTAGGTGTGGACGCCGCCGACGGTGCTGTAGTCCGAGAAGCGATAGGCGACGTCGAGGTTCACCTCCTTGGCGAACGGCAGGTCGCGGACGACCGGGATCAGCAGCTCGGCGAAGGCTTCGTAGACGTCGAGCGAGCCGCCGGTCGGGCCGGTCGACTGGTCCGGATAGACCGTGCGGAACGTCCGGGCGGTGTCGGGCAGGAAGCGGTAGGCGTTGCGCCGATAGCTGCCGCCGATGGCGGCGCGCACGTCGCCCGCCGGCAGGGTGAAGAGCGCGCCCTGGGCCGTGCCTTCGACCACCTGCTGCTCGAAGCTGGTGTTCTCCTTGAGCGTGCGGTTCAGGTAGTCGTAGCAGCCGCGCTTGGCCGGATTGAGGATCAGCGGATCGGGGTTGAAGGGGTTGTAGCCGCCCTCGCAGACGCTGCGCCCGCCGTCGGCCGCATTGACCAGCGTCGACCACGCGGCGCGGTCGATGTAGCCGTCCTGGATCTCGTCCAGCTTGGTCTTGCCGTAGGTGGCGTAGAGGTCCCAGGTCCAGTCGCCCCAGGCCTCGCCCTTCAGGCCGAGCATGTACTGGCGCACGTCGTAGCTCTGATAGTTCACGCGCGGGCCGACGCCGCCGGTGTTGAAGGCGAAGTTGATCGGCGCGTTGGGGTTCGGCCGCGACGCCAGGATCGTCCGAAGGTCGGCGGGAATGAACGGGTTGGTGATCGGGATGAACGCCGTCGCCGTGGCCGAGGTCGCGGTGTCGCCGTTGCGGGTCCACTGGGATTTGTAGTCGGTGAGGTTCACCTGGGCGTAGGCGGTGATGCTGTCGCTGATCTCGTAGTCGGCCCGGCCGAACACCGAGTAGCGCTCCAGCGGGCTCTGCAGGAAGTAGGTCTCGGCGAGCGGGAAGCCGACCCGCTGGCCCTGGTCGACGATGTAGGGATCGTGGTCCTCGTAGCGCAGGTTGAGGATCGGCGCGGTGGAGGTGAACAGCGTATTGTCGCGATTGACGCCGATGGCCTGGTTGCGCAGCGGCGAGGTCGTGGAGCCGTAGCGGCCGACGAAGACCGAGTTGAGCGCCGCCTGCGAGGGCAGGTTCGAGGCTTCGGCCTGCACCACCCCGCCGCGGAGCTGGCCTGCGATGCCGGTGGCGGCGAAGAAGTCGCGCGAGCGGCCGTAGATCTCTTCGCGGTTGAAGTAGGACAGCGACACCACGGCATGGCCGCGGCCGTCGTCGAAGTCGCCGCCGAAGGCCGCGCTGAGGTCATAGGTGTCGCCGTCGGCGCGGTGCGACTCGCCGTACTGGGCGTCCAGCACGAGCCCTTCGAAGTCGGTCTTCAGCTTGAGGTTCACGACGCCGGCGATGGCGTCCGAACCGTAAACCGCCGAGGCGCCGCCGGTGATGATCTCCACTCCGCCGATCAGGCTGGAGGCGATGGTGTTGAGGTCGATGGTGCCCTGGGCGTCCGACGGCTGCATCCGCCGGCCGTCCATCAGCACCAGGGTCCGCGTCGGGCCAAGCCCGCGGAGGTTGGCGCTGGAGCGGCCCTGCTTGGCGGGCGAGGCCGTCGTCGTGCCCTGCAGGGCGCCGAACTGCGGGAGCTGGTTGAGGGTCTGCTCGACCGACGCCGGTCCCGAGATCTCCAGAGCCTGCTCGCTGAGCGTCACGACCGGGCTGTCGGCGGCGTAGTCCTTACGCGCGATGCGCGAGCCGGTGACCACCACCTCGCCGACGTCGGCGGGCTGAGCCGCCTCCTGCGCCGCGGCGGCGGTGGCGCTTAGCAGCGCGACGGCCGAGCACGTGGCCAGCCAGTAGATCCCTTTCATGAGCCTCCCCTTCTTTTCTTGGTGTTTGGCTGAAGTCGGTCGTCAGACGCCGGCGACCGCCTCCTCGCGGATGGCGGCGGCGGCCTCGTCGCGCAGTTCGCGCTTCAGGACCTTGCCGATAGTGCTCCTGGGCAGGATGTCGCGGACGACCACGGCGGCGAGCCGCTGGGTCTTGCCCACCTGCCGGTTGACCCAGCCGCGGAGTTCCTCGCCGTCCAGCGACGCGCCGGGCGCGGCGGTGACGAAGGCCACGGGCGTCTCGCCCCACGCGCGCGACGGGGCGCCGACCACGGCCGCCTCGGCCACAGCCGGATGGCGCGCCAGGATGGCCTCGAGATCGCTCGGGTAGATGTTGAACCCGCCCGAGATGATCATGTCCTTCTTCCGGTCCATCAGGACCAGGAAGCCGTCCTCGTCGAAACGACCGACGTCGCCGGTGCGGATGAAGCGCCGGCCCTCGGCGTCGTACCACTCGGCCTCGCGCGTCTTCTCCGGCTGGTTGTGGTAGCCGATCATCATCGCGCCGGAGCGGCCGACGACTTCGCCCAGCTCGCCCTGCGGGACCGTGCATCCATCCTCGTCGATCAGGCGGATGTCGTGGCCGGCGGCCGGGCGGCCCACCGTGTGCAGCTTGTCGGGATGCTCGTGGGCGAACAGAAGGCAGGTGCCGCCGCCTTCGGTCATGCCGAAGATCTCGACCAGGCCACCGGGCCAGCGCCGCAGGATGTCGGCTTTCAGCTCGGCGGCGAATGGCGCGCTGGTGCAGGTCTTCATGCGGAAGCTGGACAGGTCGAAGCTGTCGAACTCCGGCAGGTCCATCAGGCGGCGGTACTGGACCGGGACCAGCATGGCGTGGGTCGCGCGGACCGCCTGGGCCAGCTCGAGGAAGCCGCGGGCGTCGAACTTGCGCATCAGCACCACGGTCCCGCCGCGCGCCAACGCCGGGACGAGGCTGACCAACGTGGTGTTGGAATAGAGCGGCGTGGAGATGATCGCGATCGACGCGGCGTCGTACCCCAGCGTCTCGCCGCGCAGGACATGGCCCCAGCGCATCCGGTGCGACTGGACGATGCCCTTCGGCGCGCCCGTCGTGCCCGACGAATAGATGATGTTGAACGGCTGCTCGGGATCGATCGGCGCCCGCGGCCCGACGCTGCCTTCCGGGGCGAGCCAGGCCTGGAAGCTGGGATCGTCCAGCCCCTCCATCCGCACGCGCGGCGGGCCCTGAAAGCCCTCGGCGTCGAGGGCGGCGGCTGTGGCGGCGTCGTGGAGCAACAGCCGCGCGCCGCTGTCGGCGATCATCGCGGCCAGAGCCGCTGCACTGGATCCAGGCGCGAGAGGGGTCACGACCCCGCCCACCTGCAGCGCCGCCAGGAAAGTCGCCACATAGGCGGCCGACGTCGGGGCGCAAAGGGCGACGGCGTCGCCCGGGCCAACCCCTGCGGCCGCCAGGGTGGCGGCGATGCGGTCGGCCAGCGCGGCGAGCTCGGCGTAGCTCAGCGTCAGATCGCCTTCCCGCACCGCCGGATGGCCGGGCCGTTCCGCCGCCGCCAGCCGCACCAGTCCGGGAAGATCCGCGAACGGGCCCCGGAGCGCTTCCTGATGTGTCGTCGCCATCATGACGGGCACCGCTAGTTCAAATCTGCGAAGGCCTCAAGCATTTTGATATGATGTTCCATTTATCAGAACATCTTGCCGTATCTTGTTGATCGGGGTAGGCGGATGGGTGAGGAGGCCAAGCCGATGACTCAACCCAACCGGGTGGACAGCGGGACGGAAAAGCTGACGGGGCGCATCGAAGCGCCCATCGGCTGGCTCACGTTCAACAATCCCGAGCGGCGGAATGCCGTTTCGCTCGAGATGTGGGAGGCGATCCCGCGCGTGCTGGACGCCTTCGAAGCCGATCCCTCGGTTCGCGTGGTGGTGATCACGGGCGCGGGCGGGCAGTCCTTCGTCGCGGGGGCCGATATCTCGCAGTTCGAGACCGCTCGGGCCACGGCGGAAGCCAACGAGCGCTATAAGGCGGTGAGCGGCAAGGGGCACGGCGCGCTGGCGCGGCTGCGCAAGCCGTCCATCGCCATGATCGACGGCTTCTGCATCGGCGGGGGCCTGGCGGTGGCGCTGGCCTGCGACCTGCGGGTCGCGTCCGATCGGTCGCGATTCGGCATCCCCGCCGCCCGGTTGGGCCTCGGCTACAACTTCCCCGGCGTGCAGAAGCTGGTGCAGCTGGTGGGCCCCGGCGTCGCCCGCGAGATCCTGTTCACGGCCGAACGATTCCCGGCCGAGACGGCGTTGCGGATGGGGCTGATCAACCGGGTGACAGCCCCGCAGGACCTGGACGCCGAGGTCCGCAAGCTTGCCGAAACCATCGCGGCCAACGCGCCGCTCACGATCCGCGCCGCCAAGCTCGCCATCGAACAGTCGCTGAAGGACCCCGGAGAGCGCGACCTCGCCGCCGTCGAGGCGGCCGTGAAGACCTGCTTCGACAGCGAGGATTACGCCGAAGGCCGCCGCGCCTTCCTGGAGAAGCGGACGCCCCGCTTCCAGGGCCGCTGAATGGCCGCCCTCGCCGTCACGTCCCGCGTGGACCACCCCCCGACCCAAGGAGCCCGCGCGTGAGCGACGCCGCCTCGAATCCCGGCCGGACGGACGGCGCCGGACGGTTGCCCCTGGAAGGCCTGGTCGTCCTCGACCTCACCCTCGCGCGCGCGGGCCCCACCTGCGTGCGGCACCTGGCCGACTGGGGCGCGGACGTCATCCGCATCCAGCCGCCCGACACCGGCGGCGAGGAGGTGATCGGACGCCGCGAGGGCGCCGATTACCAGAACCTGCACCGGAACAAGCGGGTCATGACCCTGGACCTCAAGACGCCCGAGGGGCACGAGGTCTTCCTGAAGCTGGTGGCGCGCGCCGACGTCCTCGTCGAGAACATGCGGGCTCCGGTGAAGCATCGGCTGAAGATCGCCTGGGAGGACGTCTGCGCGGTCAATCCGCGCCTCGTGTACGGCAGCATCTCGGGCTTCGGCCAGACCGGGCCCTACGCGAACCGGGCCGGCGTCGACCAGATCGCCCAGGGCATGAGCGGGCTGATGTCGGTGACGGGCGAGCCGGGACGAGGCCCGATGCGCGTCGGCATCGCGGTCGCCGACATGACGGCCGGCAACCTCCTGGCGCTCGCCATCATGATGGCTCTGTACGAACGCGAGCGGACGGGAGAGGGCCGCTGGGTGCATACCTCGCTGCTGGAGAGCCAGGTGTTCATGTTGGACTTCCAGGCCGCCCGCTACCTGGCCACCGGCGAGACCCCGAAGCAGGCGGGCAACGAGCATCCCACCGTGGTGCCGACCGGCGTCTTCCCGACGGCGGACGGCTACGTGAATATCGCCGCCTCGGCCTCGCACCAGTGGCGGCGGCTGTGCGAAATCCTCGGACGGCCCGACTGGCTCGAGCGCGAGGACTGGTCCACCCAGGTGGGCCGCAGCCGGGACCGGCAGGCGGTGCACGACGCCATCGCGGCGGAGACCCGGAAGCAGCCGACGGCCTTCTGGGTCGAGAAGCTGGAGCCCGAGGGCCTGCCCTGCGGCCCGATCTACACCGTCGACCAGGTGTTCGCCGACCCCCAGGTCCAGCACCTGAACATCGCCGCGCCGGTCACGGACGAGCGAGGCGCGGTCCGGCGCGTCGTGGCCTCGCCGCTCAACATCGAAGGCGCCGAGAAGGCGATCCGGAGCCCGGCGGAGGTCACCGGGCGCCACGGCGCCGAGATCCTGGCCTGGCTCGGCTATGGCCAGGGCGAGGTGGAGGCCCTGGTCGGCAAGGGGGTCGTCTGACGCTCAGAGACGGCCGACGGTCTCGGCGATGCGCGCGCCCGTGTGCAGCACGGCCTCAATGATCTCCTGACGCTTCTCTTCCGAGATGCGCTCGGCCGGCCCCGAGACGGTGAGCGCCGCCGAGCCGCCGCGCGTCGGTATGGCCACTGCGACGCTGACGATGCCGGGCGTCCAGCTGCTCTCCGAGGTGGCGTAGCCGTCGCGACGGATGCGCTCGAGCTCGGCCATGACGGCGTCGACGTCGAGGTCCTTGGCCTTCGACCAGCGCTTGACGCTGCGCTCCAGCACCGGCCTCGGGTCCTCCGTGAGCGCCAGCATCGCCCGCCCCGAGGCGGTGAGCGCGGCCGGCGCGCGGGTGCCCGGCTGGGTGGTGAACCGCAGCGGCCGCGGCGAGAGCAGCTTGTCGAGATAGAGCACCTCGTCGCCGTCCAGCACCGTGAGGCTGACCGTCTCGGACGTCGAGCGATGCAGGTCCTGCATGAAGGGCGCGGCCGCGCGCTTCGCCGGATGGGCCGAGATGATGCCGACGCCCAGCTCCCAGAGCTTGAGGCTCGGCTGGTAGCGGCCGGTCTCCGCCTCCTGGGTCACGTAGCCGAGCGTGCTCAGCGTCCCCAGCAGGCGATGGACGTTGCTCTTCTGCAGATCGAGCTGCTCGGCGATCGCCGACAGCCGCAGCGGGCCGTCCGCCTTCGCCAGCAGCTCCAGAACCGCCATGCCCTTCGCAACCGTCGTGTCCAAGCTCACCTCGCCGAATCCACGGCCATGAGGGCCGGAAAGCGGCGAGGAAATCAATGGTGTTCCGCTATTTGGAACCCGTCGCGGCCAAGCCAAGGCTGATGCGGCGGGCGGCCTCCATCAGCGACTCGCCCAGCCGCAGGCAGGCGGCGGCGTCGACGCGCTCCACCGGCGCCGAGATCGAGATGGCGGCGAAGGGAGCGCCGGATCCGTCGCGGATCGCGGCGCCTACGCCGTTCTCGCCGGGCCAGTTGGTCTCGAACGTGACGGCGTAGCCGCGCGACCTCACCTCGCGCAGTTCCGCCCGCAGGGCGTCGGCGTCCGTCTGGGTCCGGGCGGTGAGCGCGCGCAGGGGCCGGGAAAGGTAGTCTTCGAGCTCGGCGTCGGGGAGCGCCGCCAGGATCGCCTTGCCCAGCGAGGTGGCGTGCATCGGACCGGCCTGCCACAGCGGCCAGGCGTGGACCGCGGGGTTGAGGCCGTCCAACCGCTCGACGAGGGCGATCTGACGCTCGGAGCGCACCGCCAGATAGATGGACTCGCTGGTGCGGCGGCGGAGTTCCTCCATCACCGGCAGCGCCGCGGTGCGCAGGCGGCGCGTCGCGTAGTCCGCGCGGCCGACCGCCAGGCCGGCCTTGAGGCTGAGTGACCAGCCCGACCGGTCGCTGTCCGCCGCCTCGATCCAGCCCGCTTCCTCGAGCACCCCCAGAGTCCGCTGGACGGTCGACTTCGGCAGGTCGAGCCGCCGGGCCAGTTCGGAGACCCCGACAGGCTGGCGCCGCCCGATCGCCTCGACGAGGGCCAGGGCCGTGCGGACCGGCCGCATCAGGCGCCGATGAGCGCGGCGAGCCGGCCGCCCTTCGCAAGCCCCTCGATGTTCCAGACCGCAGCGACGACATCCCGCGCCCGGCCGGCGCCGAGGCGCGGCGTCATCAGCTCGAGCGCCTTGGTCTCCACGTCGGCCTTGCTCATCGGATGCGAGGGGAAGCCCACCACATAGGGCACGTAGATCTCGAAGCGGCGGCCGTCCTGCTGCGTCACCACGACCCGGGCCGATTCCGTGCGCGCCTCGCCCGGGGCATGTTCCTGGTCGGGATCGTGCACCACGTCGACGCGGCTCATCAGCGCCTTCGCCTTCTCGTCGCCGTGCATCCGCTCGAGCGACTGGGCCGAGACGAAATCCAGCCGACCGTCGAGGAGGATGATGGCGCTGAGGTAGCGGAGGTTCAGCGCCGGCATGGCGGCGTCGCGGAAAGCCTGCCAGCGGCCGGGCATGGAGATCCTGACGCTCGCCACCTGGGCCCTGTCGATCTTGGGCAGGAGCTGGAGCAGGCCGTGCACGGCAGGCTGGGTGGGGCCGCCGACGGGGTAGCGCTTGTAGGCCGTCTCCGGCATCTCCCAGCGCTCGCCGAGCTTGTCGATGAGATAGGCGCGGTTCGCGTCGTGCCCCCGGAAGATCTGCGCGTTCATCCAGCCGGCGGGATTGTCCAGGCTGTCGCGCACGCCGCGGAAGCCGAGCTCCGCGAAGAGCGCAGCCTGCAGCCCGGCCCGCGCGCCCATGCCGGCGAAGACGAACGACTTCTCCACATGCTCCACGTCCAGCATCCACTGCCACGAGCCCGAGGCCTGCTGGGCGCAGTAGGTGAGCACGTGGGGAATACGGTCTTCGGCCAGGCCGATGATGCAGGCCGCCGCGGCCGCCGTGCCGAAGACCGGGCCGATGCCGTGGTTGGCGATGTTGGCCCGACGCAGGTTCTCGTTCCCCAGCGCCTTGGGCAGCCGGCCGGCCAGCTCGTAGCCGACGATCACCGACCGCAGGACCTCCTCGCCCGACTTTCCGCGCTGCTCGGCGAGACCGACGGCCGCGCTGACGATGGCGGGGCCCGGCTGGACGAAGGCCGACGGGATGAAGTCGTTGATCTCGGCCCCGTGGCCGGTCATGGCCCCGGCGAACACCGCGTCCGCGAGTCCCGCGCGTTGGCGGGTTCCCAGGATGGTGACCGCGCCACGTCGCGCGTCGCCGCTCTGCGACAGGGCGTAGCGGCGTGCGAGCACGGCCGGCTCCAGGTCGCGGCAGGCGACGACGGACGCCAGGGTGTCGAGGATGTGCCGCCGGCCGAGCTCGAGCGTCTCGGCGTCGATCGGCATCTTCTGACCGCCGGCGATGAAGGCGCTGAGGGGGCCCGTGACGACGGGTGTCACGGATGCGGCGGCCTGGGCCGCGACGCGGGTGGCCGGCAGCGCGATCAGGCCGGCCGATGCGGCGGCGAAGAGCGCCTGGCGACGATCCATGCCCGGCATCAGAAGCGCCTCTTCAGGCCGACGAAGTAGCGGCGCTGCAGCAGGTCGTAGAGAGCAAGGTCGGTCGCGCCAGCCCCGGTCCACACCGGCGGCGCAGTGTCGAACACGTTCAACACGCCGGCCCGCAGGGTCGTCTTCTCATCCACCCGCCAGGAGCCGGTGAGATCGACGTACTGGCGGTCCTTCACGCCCGGCAGCGTCGGGGTGGCGAGCCCCACGTCCGAGGCGTGGGTCATGGAGTCGTACCAGCGGTAGCTCAGCGTCGCCGTGGCGGGGCCGTACTCGTATGTCAGGTTGGCGGCCACCTTCCACTTCGGGAAGCCGATGGCGCCGGAGTCGATCTGGGCGTTGCCGATCGTGCCGGCATAGTCGAGGAACGGCGCGCCCTCGAGGTTCTGGATGCGGTAGTCGAGCAGCCGCGAGACGACGAGGTTGAGGCTGACCACGCCGAGGTCTCCCATCCCGACGTCGTCGAGGCGGACGCGCCAGTCGGTCTGGAAGTCGAGGCCCGAGACCTCGTAGGCGGCGAGGTTCAGCGTCGGCTGGAGCTGGGTTTCGATGCCGCCGTTCACGTTCCGCGTCGTCAGCGAGCAGTAGTAGTTGTTCGGATCGTAGGTGGGGTTCGACTGGCCGTCGGCGTTGAAGCAGCGGTTGAGGCCCACGCTCGCCGTGATGACCCCGATCGCGTCCTTCACCTTGATGTCGTAGAAGTCCAGCGAGGCCGACAGGCCGCTGAGCCAGGGCTGGTCGAACTTGCTCTGCCAGACGAGGCCGGCCGTCCAGGTGTCGGCCGTCTCCTCCTTCAGGTCGAGGTTGCCCGAGGCCACGCCGCTGACCGAGCTTCCCGCGAAGCGATAGATGTCGATGATCGAGGGAGCCACGCCGGTGGCGATGCAGAGCGCCCGCACCTGGGCGGCGTTCGGGTTCGTCGCCGGGTTGCGCAGGCGGCCGATGGAGTCGCACGGGTCGCCGGCGCCGCTCGCCGTCGAGCCGAGGGCCGAGGAGGCCCGTTCGGGCGGGGCGAACAGTTCGCCCAGGCTCGGCGCGCGGATCGCGCGCTGGTAGCCGCCGCGGAACCGAAGCCCGGACGCGATGGCCCAGTCGACGCTGCCCTTGTAGGTGTCGACCGAGCCCACGAGGTTGTAGTCCGACCGGCGGTAGGCGACGTCGACGTTCAGCTCTTCCACCATCGGCAGGTCGCGCAGCACCGGCACGAACAGCTCGGCGAAGACCTCGCGCACATTGTAGGAGCCGTTGGAGGGGCCGGTCGCCTGGACCGGCCAGACCTCGCCGCGCACCCGGGCGTCGGGCGGCACATAGTCGTACGTACTGCGGCGGTAGCTGGCGCCGAGCGCGAAGCGCAGGCGGCCGGCCGGCAGATCGAGCAGGCTGCCTTGGAGCGACCCTTCGACGATCTGCTGGGTGAGCTCCGTCTCCTCGCCGAGCGTGCGGTTCAGGTAGTTGAAACAGGCCTCCTGGCCGGGCGTGGACTCCAGCGCCGCGGGAATGAACGGATTGAAGCCGCCGGGGCAGATCGAGGCCCCGCCGTCGGCGGCGTTGACCAGGGTGTTCCAGGCCGCGACGTTCACCCAGCCGGACGTGCGCTCGCGGGCGTCGGTCCGGCCGTAAGAGCCATAGACGTCCCAGGTCCAGTCGCGACCGGGCACCTCGCCGCGCAGGCCGACCAGCGTCTCCATCAGGTCGTAGTTGAACTCGTAGGCCGTGCGGCCGATGCGGCTGGTGCTGAAGGTGAAGTTCACCGGCGCGTTCGGGTTCGGCCGTGAGGCCAGAACCGGGCGCAGGTCCGCCGGGATGAAGGGGTTGGTGACCGGGATGAGCGCCAGCGGCGCGGTCGAGCCCGCCGACCAGCCCGGGCGGCTGTAGGCGGAATCGTAGGTCATGTAGTTGAACTGGAGATAGGCCTCGACGTGTTCGGTGACGTCGTAGCTGCCGCGGAAGAAGCCGGTGTAGCGCTCGATCGGCGTCTGGAGCGGCAGCGTGTTGCCGAGCGGATAGCCGACGCGGCCCTCGAAGGTGATGTAGGGCTCGCCATCCGGATAGCGCAGATTGAGGATCGGCGAGGCCGTCGTGAAGACGGTGCCGTCCGCGTTGACGCCGAACGAGGCGTTGCGGGCCGGCGCGGCGGTCGAGCCGTACCGGTTCATGAAGAGCGCGTTGAGCGCCGCCTGCGTCGGCAGGTTCGAGGCGTTCGACACGATGGCGCCGCCCTGCAGCGCGCTGGCGATGCCGGACCGCTCGAAGAAGGGCCGGGATTCCCGGAACGTACCGCCTCGGTCGAAGTAGGTGAGCGAGGCCATCACCCGACCGCGATCGTCGTCGAACGCGCCGCCCACTGTGGCCGCCAGCGAGATCGCCTCGGCATCGCCGCGGTCGGTGACGCCGTACTGGGCGTCCAGTTCGAGGCCGCGGAAGTTGCGCTTCAGCTTGAAGTTGACGACGCCGGCGACCGCGTCCGAGCCGTACACCGCCGAGGCGCCGCCGGTGATCACCTCGACGCTCTCGATGAGCGCGGGGGTGATGGAGTTCAGGTCCACGGCGCCAAGGGCGTCGGAGGGCTGGGTGCGGCGGCCGTCCAGCAGGACGAGCGTGCGCTGGATGCCCAGGCCGCGAAGGTTCGCGTTGTTGCGCCCCTGCCGCGCCGGGCTGGAGCCGCTGTTGGCGTTGCTGGCCGCGAACTGCGGCATCTGATTGAACGTCTGGTCGATCGTCGCCGGGCCGCGGGCTTCCACCGCCTGGGCGCCGAGGGTGACGATCGGGCTTTCGGCCACATAGTCGGTGCGCGCGATCCGCGAACCCGTGACCACCACCTCTTCCACGTCCGGAGCCGGCGCGGTCTGCGCCGCCGCTCCGTTCGCCGAGGCTGCAAGCGCAGCCAAGGACACACCTGCCAGGATCATACCCCGCATCGACGTTTCCCCTTTGCCCGTGCCGTCTGGCGGCACACTGTTCTGCGGATATGTTCTGCGTGATGGAACGTCGTGTCAACAGACGAAACGCACGCGGCTTTCGCGCGGTCGTGGAGCCCGTCTTGCTGAAGGGTCCGCTCGGTTCAGAGCCGGCCGAGGAACTCGGCCATGCGGGTGCAGGTGACCCGAACCGCTTCGACGGTGGCTTCGAGTCGCGTGCCGTCGATCCGCTCGGCGGGGGCCGACACCGAGAGCGCGCCGGCGGCGCGACCGTCGCGGCCGAGGATGGCCCCGCCGACACTCACCACGTCGGGGTTGTTGCGGGAGACGGCGTAGCCTCGCGCCCGGATCGTCTCCAGGGCCGCCAGCACGGTTTCGGCGTCGAACGCCCGCTCAGCCTGCACGCGCCGGGCGACACGCTCCACGATCGCGCGGGCGTCGGGCTCCAGCGCCAGCATCGCCTGGCCGCCCGCCGTCAGCGGTGCGGGCACGCGGCTGCCGGCGCGTGTGGTGAAGCGGGCCGGACGCGGCGCGATGAGCTTGTCGAGGTAGATGACGTCGTCGCCCTCGAGGACCATCACGCTGACCGTCTCCTGGGTCATACGATGCAGCTCGGCGAGGAACGGCGCGGCCGCACGCTTCACGGGATGATCGTGCAGGACGTTCGAACCCATCTCCCAGGTGCGCAGCGTCGGACGGTATCGCCCGCCGTTCGGCTCCTGGACGACATAGCCCATGGCCACGAGGGTCTGCAGGATGCGGTGAACGGTGCTCTTCTGGAGTTCCAGGCTCGAGGCGATGGTCGACAGGCGCAGGGGCTCCTTGGCCCGCGTCACGGTCTCCAGGATCCGGAACGCCCGGTGCACAGCTCTGTCCATCGCCCCTCCTCGTCCGCTCCCTGTCGTCCGGAAGCCGCCGGTTGACAATGGCCGACGAAGCAACGCGAAATAATTGAAACATCGTTCCGCAGCGCGGAACGCGGGAGGAGAGATGGATCGACGCGCCGTTCTTGCGGCAGGAGCCGTCCTGGGCGCGGGGCTCGCCTCCCGCGGATGGGCCATGAGCGAGCCTGTGGTCGAGACGGCGCAGGGACGCGTACGCGGCCGGGCCGTGGATGGCGTGCTGGTGTTCAAGGGCCTGCGATACGGAGCCGACACCAGCGGCGCCGGCCGGTTCCTCCCGCCCCAACCGCCGCCGACCTGGAGCGGCGTACGCGACGCATTCAACTACGGCGACCAGTCCCCGCAGTACGCCAGCCGGCTGGCCGCGGCCACGCCGATGAGCGAGGACTGCCTGCGCATCAACATCTGGACCCCGGCCGCGGACCGCGGCAAGAGGCCGGTCCTGCTCTGGTTCCACGGCGGCGGCTTCGAAGCCGGCAGCGGCTCCAGCCCCCTCTACGACGGGACCAACATGGTGAAGCGCGGCGACGTCGTGCTTTGCACCATCAACCATCGCCTGAACGTCTTCGGCTTCTGCGATCTGTCCGGGCCGCTGGGCTCCGAGTTCGCCCAGTCGGGAAACTGCGGCTACCTCGATCTCGTGGCGGCCATGCGATGGGTCCGCGAGAACATCGAGCGCTTCGGCGGTGATCCCGGCAATGTGACGATCTACGGCCAGTCGGGCGGCGGTCGGAAGGTCAGCGTCTGCTTCGCCGGCCAGGAGGCCGCGGGGCTGTTCCACAGGGGGATCGTCCAGTCCGGCTCACACCTGCTCGTGCAGACACCCGAGCAGTCCGGCCGCCTCACCGAGGCGTTGCTGAAGACGCTGGAGATCGCGCGGAGCGACGCGCGCGCCTTGCAGAAGACGCCGGTCGACAAGCTGCAGGCGGCTCAGCGGGAGGTGATCGCCGCCGCCGGCTATCGGTTCGAACCCGTGATGGACGGGATCGCCTTCCGCCAGCATCCCTTCGTGCCCGACGCGCCGGCCCGCACCGCGCGCGTCCCCATGATGGTGGGCACGACCGAGACCGAGCTGTCGAACCAGCTCGGCCGCGACCCGACGGTCTATCAGCTGGACGACGCGGGCCTGCGCCGACGGCTGAAGACCTATCTGCCGGACGGCGACGTGGACGCCGCCGTGGAGGCCTTCCGCGCGAGCGCGCCCGCCGCCTCTCCGACCGAGCTGTTCTTCAAGATCACCTCGTGGCGCTCGTACATCCGCAACGCGACGCTGATGGCCGAGGCCCGCAGCCGGCTGAACGGCGCGGCCAATCCGACCTGGATGTATCAGGTGACCTGGCGCTCGCCGGCGGAGGGCGGACGGCGCTACAGCCAGCACACCCTCGACCTGCCGTTCATGTTCGACAACGTCGCCAGGGCGCCGAACCTGACCGGGCCGGAGACGCCCGCCACGCGCAGCATGGCCGACAGCATGGCCAACGCCTGGCTGGCGTTCGCACGGACCGGCGATCCGAACCATGGCGGCCTGCCGCGCTGGGCTCCCTACGACATGAAGAGCCGCAAGGTGATGCTGTTCGATGTCCCGCCCCGGCTGGTCGCCGACCCCTTCGCCGGCGAGCGGCGCTTCATGGAGCGCTACTCGCCCGTGCGTGCGACGGCCCGCGATGACAGCTGACCGCGGCCTCGCACTCGACCGCCGGCGCCTGCTGGGCGGCGGGATCGGCCTGCTCGCGGCCTCGCCAGCGCAGGCGCGGACCAGCGCCCGCGGCCCGGGCGCGGGGCCCTGGCGGCCGGCGCGGCCGGAGGACCATGGGCTGTCCGCCTCGGCGCTCGAGGCGGCCGCCGCGCGGATCGGCGCCACCGGCGAGCGGCAGGGGCTGGTCATCATCCGCCACGGCCGCCTCGTCTTCGAACGCTACTGGGAGACGCCCTACGCCCGAGCGACGCCGGAGTGGCGGAACGTCTCGTTCTCCGCCGGCAAGTCGTTCGGCGCCACGATGGTCGGGCGCGCCATCACCGAGGGCCTGCTGAAGCTGGACGACCTGGCCGCCCGGTATCACCCGCCCGAGCGGTCGGGCCTGAAGCCCGACGTGACCATCCGGCACATGCTGACCATGACCTCGGGCGGCACGCTCAACGTAAAGCCCAGCTCGGTCCCGCCGCGCCGCCTGGACGATCCTGGCCCGCCGGGTCCGGGCGTGGAATATGCTTGGCAGCCGCAAGGCGAACCGGGATCGCCGCCGGGCTATGGAATTTCGATCCCGCCGGGCCGGACCTTCTATTACGACGGCGCGGTGGCCGACCACCTGGCCGACGTGGTGGCCGCGGCCAGCGGCATGACCAGTCATCGCTACATGATGACCCATGTCGTCCGGCCCCTCGGCTGCGAGAGACTGATCTACCAGCCGGAAGGGATCGACAGGGCGGGCAACATCCGGCTCGGCGGCTCGATCCTGCTGTCGTGCCGCGACCTGGCCAGGCTGGGCCAGCTCTACCTCGACGGCGGCCGGTGGGGCGGGCGAACCCTTATCGACGCGGGCTATATCCGGGAGGCGACCTCGCCATCGCCGCTGAACCCCGCCTACGGGTTCCTGTGGTGGCTGAACGGCACGGGACGCGTGCCGAACGCGCCGCGCTCCATGTACATGGCCGCCGGCGCCCGGGGACAGTTCTGCTTCGTGCTGCCCGAGCAGGACGTGGTCGTCGCCACGATGGGCTTCGGCCGGGACGCGCTCACCGCGGAGCGGGCGTTCGACGCCCTCAATCCCGCCCTGCGGACGTAGGCGCCGGCGTCGGGGCCCGGACGAGGACCGGCGCGCCGCATCGGCGCCTTGGCCGCACGCTCCTCTTTGCGACGTCATGAATGTGTGCGACAGCCCCTCGGGCGTTCGAGATTTTCGGTGGCGGGATGAAGCAGTTCCTGATCACGGCGGCGGGCGTCTTCGCCGGGCTGATGATCTTCCTTGTGGGCGTGCCTTTCGTGCTGGTGTCCCTGGCGCTGGGCGCGGCCGGTCCCTCGGCGACGCCGGCGCGCACGGTGCTGGAGCTGGACCTCCGCGAGAACCTCACCGATCAGGCGCCGCAGAGCCCCCTCGCCGGCTTCGGCCGCACCTCCATGGCGGTGATGACCATCGTCGAGACCCTGCACCGGGCCGAGGACGACGACCGGATCAAGGGCCTTCTGGTGCGCCTGCCGGAAGGCGGCGTCGAACCCGCCATGGCCGACGAGCTGCGCCAGGCGCTGCTGCGTTTCCGGGCCAGCGGCAAGCCGGTGATCGCCCACAGCCAGGGCCTCTATCCCGGCGGCGTGGTCACCTCCACCTACATGCTGGGCGCGGCGACGGGGAACTACTGGATGCAGCCCGGAGCTTCGCTGCAGGCCACGGGCCTCGCCAGCGAGGACGTGTTCTTCAAGCGCTTCTTCGACAAGTACGGGGTCACGCCCCAGTACGAGCAGCGCCAGGAGTACAAGAACGCCGTCAACACCTTCACCCAGAGCGACTACACGCCCGCCCACCGTGAGGCGACGCTGTCCTGGATGACCTCGGTCTATGAGACCTCGCTGGCCGCGGCGGCCGGCGACCGCAAGCTGGACGCCGGCGCCCTGCGCTCATCGCTGGAAGCCGGTCCCTATCTGGCCGAGGACGCCCAGCGCCTGCGCCTGATTGACCGCGTGGGCCAGGTGCGCGAAGCGCGGCAGACGCTGCTGGACCGGGCGGGCGATGACGCCAAGACGGTGGACTTCCGCGACTACGCCCATGACGACGGCGGCCGCCGCGACAGGACAGGCGACGCCATCGCAGTGATCGAGGCCGAGGGCCCGATCGTCACAGGTCGCGACGAGGGCGCGAGCCCCTTCACCAGCAACGGCGCCATCTATTCGGACGACCTGGCCGACGCGATCCAGCGGGCGACCAAGGCCAAGAGCGTGAAGGCCATCGTGCTGCGGGTGAATTCGCCCGGAGGGTCCGACACCGCTTCGGAGCAGATCCTGGACGCGATCCGCGAGGCCAAGGCCAAGGGTAAGCCGGTGGTCGTGTCGATGGGCACCTACGCGGCCTCAGGCGGCTACTGGATCTCATCCGAGGCCTCGGCGATCGTGGCCCAGCCGTCGACGCTGACCGGATCGATCGGGGTGTTCGGCGGCAAGTTCGCGCTGGGCGAGGCCCTCGCGCGCTTCGGTGTCGACCTGCGCGAGACCAGCGTGGGCGGCCAGTACGCCGGCGCCTTCAGTGCGGGGCGTCCGTTCACGCCGGAGCAGCGGGCGGCGTTCGCCGCGTGGATGGACCGCATCTACGACAACTTCATCGCCCGGGTGTCCGCCGGCCGCCGGCTGCCGCCGGAACGGGTGCGCGAGATCGCGAAGGGGCGGGTCTGGACCGGCGCACAGGCGAAACAACTCGGCCTGGTGGACGAGCTGGGCGGCTTCTACCAGGCGGTCGACAAGGCCAAGGCGCTGGCGAAGCTCTCGGGCGACGTCCCGCTGCGCCGCATGACCCCGTCCGAGAGCCCCTTCGAGACGCTGGAGCGGGCGCTGGGCGTTTCGGCGGCGTCGGCCAAGACGCTGGCGGCGGCGGCCTGGGTGATGGGCGACCCGCGCGCCGAGGCGATCATCGAGCGGGCCGCCGAGGCGCGGCTGCGCGCCGAGGGCGCCACGGTCCTGGCCCCGGCGGCGCTGCACTAGGGCGGGGCCGGTGAACCCGCCGGACCATCGGCAGGCGTACGAGCTGCTGAAGCGTGGCGACGTCGACGGCGCGCTGCGATTCACCGCCGCGCTGACGGCCCTGCCCGCGCCCACGGCGGGCGCCTATGCCGCGCGCGCGGCCGTGCTGAAGGCTGCCGGGCGACCGCAGGAGGCGCTGAAGGTCAACCGCGAGGCTGTCCGCCGATATCCGGCCAGCGCCGCCACCTGGCACAACCTCGCCTCCACCCTCGGCGACCTCGGGCTGTACGAGGAGGCGGAAGTCACGGCGCGGCGCGCCATGGGCCTTGGCCTCGGCGCCGCCGAGACCCGGCTGGTCCTGGCCCGGGCGCTGCAGCAGCAGCATCGCTTCGACGAGGCGGAGGCCGCCTTCCGCGAGGCGCTGGCGATCCGGTCCGACTATCAGGACGCGCACACGGAACTCGCCCAGCTCATCTGGATGCGGACCCGCGACCGCACGGCGGCGCTGGCCATGCTGGAGGGCGGGGTCGCGGCGCATCCGGCGCATGCCGGGCTGCGCTATGCCCTTGCGGTGGCGCGGCAGTTCACCGGCGATCCGGCCGGCGCCCGCGCGGTGGTCGAAGGGGGACTGCACGGCGCAGCCTACGATCCGCTGCTGCTCGGCCTGGCCATCGACCTGTGCTGCGTAACCGACGATCCCGCCGGGGCTCTACGCTGGGCGAGCCTGGTCACCGGCCAGGACCCCTCCTCGCACGCCGCGCGCGCCCAGGCCCTGCTCGCCGCGGGACGTGGCGAGGCGGCCGCGCGCGAGGCGGCGGGGGCTGTGTCGAAGGCGCCCAACGACCAGTACGCGATCGCCCTGCTGGCCACCGCCTGGCGGCTGATCGGCGACGCCCGCTACCGCGAAGCCTACGACTACGACGGGCTGGTGGCGGCGTACGACATCGTAGACCCGGACACCGCCGATGGCGCGGCCGAGCTCGAGGCGCTGCGGGAGGCGCTGCGCCGGCTGCACCGGTTCAAGACCCACCCCTTCTCGCAATCGGTCCGCGAGGGCAGCCAGGCGATGCTGCAGCTCGACGGGCGCCACGAGCCGCCGATCGAGCGGCTGCTGCAGCGGCTGCGTGAGACGGTGACCCGGCGCATTCGCGAGGGCGCGGGGCGCTCAGGGCTCTTCTGGGGCCGCAACACGGGCGCGGCGGAGATGTCGGGGGCCTGGTCCATCCGACTGGGCGCCAGCGGCCATCACGCCGACCACATTCACCCGCGCGGATGGATCTCGTCGGCCTTCTACGTCTCGGTGCCCGAAGAGAGCCAGGACGCCGCCACGATGGCCGGCTGGATCAAGTTCGGCGAGCCGGGCGTGCGCACCCAGCCGAAGCTTGGCGCCGAGCATTTCGTGCAGCCCCGCCCGGGGCGGCTGGTGCTGTTTCCGTCCTACATGTGGCACGGCACCGTGCCCTACACCTCGGAGGCCGAACGGATGACCGTCGCCTTCGACGCCATGCCCGTCCTGGGCTGACCCCTCCTGATCGCAGGCCCCGGCGCCCGCCGTTCGCGGCGGTTCGCTTCGCCGTGCGGGCAAAGAAAAAGGGCGGCGGCCGAAGCCACCGCCCTCATCTTAGGCTTGGGTCTGCCCGGACTTAGAAGTCCGCGCGGACGCCCACGAACAGGTACCGGCCCAGAGCGTCGTAGGTCTGGGGATAGGTGTTGCCGTTGCAGGGGCCCGTCGGGCAGTTCGACTGGCTGACCAGCGGCGGCTCGTTGTCGAACACGTTGTTCACGCCGAAGCGGAAGGTCATGTTCTCGCGGACCGCCCAGGTGCCGGCGATGTCGAAGTAGTTCTTGTCCGTCAGCTTGTCGTCGCGGAACGTGTCGGTGAACGTGCCACCGACGAAGCGGTCCGACTTGACGCTGGAAACGTAGCGCCAGGTCGTCGACAGCTCGAAGTCCCACGGCGTGCGCCAGGTGGTGCGCAGCTTGTGGCGCCATTCCGGCATCGGGGCCGAGGCAGGAACGGCCGAACCGGTGCAGACGCCGCCGTAGTAGCCGGCGCAGTTGAAGGGCTCGTCACCCGGCAGGGTCGTGACCAGGTACTCGTCCAGCCAGCTGCCTTGGAAGTTGAACGACAGGCCGCCGTACTGGTCGAGGCTCGAGGTCATGCCGAAGTCGGCGAAGTCGAAGCGGTAGTTGGCTTCAACGTCGACGCCCTTCACTTCCAGACCACCCGTGTTGAAGGTGGTGTCGACGACATAGCCGTTCTGCGACAGCCACAGCGAGCCGGTGCCCGGCGCGCGGTTGATGAGGCCGCAGAAGAAGGAGTCGCCGGTGAGGGCGCAGCGCTCGAGCGTCACGTCCTGGCCGATCTGGCCGATCCGGTCCTTCAGCTTGATGTCGTACCAGTCGACCGACAGCGAGAAGCCCGGAACGAACGTCGGCGTGAACACGACGCCCAGCGAGTAGGTGTCCGAGGTTTCCGGCTCGAGGTTCGGGTTACCACCGGTCTGACCGTTGTACTGCTCGGCCGAGTTCGCGGCGATGAAGCCGTACTGAGCGGCCGTGACGCCCGTGCGGGCGCACTGCGCAGCCGTGTACTCGGGATCCGCGCCAGCGCAGGGATCGGTCGAGCCGTTCAGCACCACGTTCAGGGTCGAGAAGAGTTCGACCACGTTCGGGGCGCGGACGGCGCGGTTGTAGCCGGCCCGGATGCGGACATCGTCGCTGATCGCCCAGTCACCCGCGACCTTGTAGGTGTCGGTCGAGAAGCCGAGCGAGTAGTCCGACCAGCGGTAGCCGACTTCCGCCGACAGGTTCTGGAAGAACGGCTGGTCGGAGATCAGCGGGATGCGCGCTTCGCCGAACAGCTCGTAGACGTCGTAGCCGCCGTCCGACGGAAGCGTGGCGCCGCCTTGGCCGGCGAGGTCGCCGGTCTGGTAGGCCAGGTCGGTGTTGAAGTCGAGGTGCTCGCGGCGGTACTCGGTGCCGAGCGCGAAGCCGACGCCATCAGCCGCCCACGGCGTCTTCACGCCGTACTGGCCGAGGTCGCCGGTCAGCGAACCCGACACGACGGTCTGGGCGTATTCGCCGTTCGAGAAGCCCGGGGTCTGCAGGTAGTCGATCGACGCCTGCGAGGGGCCGGCCGTGCTGAAGATGTCGTACGGACGGCAGTTCGGGTCGACGTTGGTGCCGGCGAGGCTGGTCGCCGAGCGGCAGGCCGGCTGGCCGGACACCGGATCGATCACCACGTCCAGCGCGCGGGCCGAACGCACCAGCGAGAAGTCGTTGAAGTAGATGTTGCTGTAGACGACCACGCCGTGCTGAGCGAACACGTCGTAGGCGAAGCCGTTGTCCAGCGAGCCCCGCATGCCGATCACGCCGCGGTAGTCGGTGTGGCGGATGTCGGAGACGCGGCCGCCGCCTTCCATGTTCCGGCGGAACACGGCCACCGAGGCCTGACGGCCCGGGGTGGTCGGGTCGGCGTCGTCGTTCACGCCGATCGTGTTCGGGAAGTTATCGTCATCCGGCAGCTGGTCGATGGTGGGGGCGCAGAACGCCGTGACCATGTCGGCCGACAGGAACGGATTGCCTTCGCAATTGATGTTCATGTTCTGGCCGAAGATGCCCGAGGGGGCGATCTGGGCGGCCGTGTGGTCGTCCATGAACATCAGCTGGGTGTAGAGCTCGGCCTTTTCGCTGAACTCGTAGTTCGCGAAGGCGCCCAGCACGTACCGGGTGTCCGGACGCTGATAGTAGTTGTAGGGCGCGAAGTTGAAGGCGTCACGGCCCGAGGAGT
Organism: Phenylobacterium sp. VNQ135; assembly: GCF_049445735.1. Taxonomy (NCBI): domain Bacteria; kingdom Pseudomonadati; phylum Pseudomonadota; class Alphaproteobacteria; order Caulobacterales; family Caulobacteraceae; genus Phenylobacterium; species Phenylobacterium sp. VNQ135. The sequence continues at coordinate 46,756 of NZ_JBMSDS010000005.1, forward strand.
AGTTCCGCAGACCACGGCCGCCCGTGGCCGTGGGGTTCAGCGTGAAGTCGCCGGGGCCGCCGCCGCCGCCCGGGATGAACCGCGCCGGAGCCGTGGTGCCCGAGCCCGAGCAGGTGAAGCCCGACGGATCGGTCGCCGAACGCGCGACCGTGCACGACGAGAAGTCGCGCAGGTTCTGGGTGACGCCCTGGACGTTCCGGTAGCCGGCGTAGGCCGTGACGTTGCCCTTGCCGTCCGGCGAATTGACGCCGACGACCAGGTTCAGGTCGGTCGTGCCGCCGTCCCAGACGTCCTTTTCGGGCAGCGCGAACGAGCCCGGGTTCAGAGCGCCGGCAGCCCGACGGCTGATCAGGTCCTGCATCCGGTCGTTGTTGTTGGTGTGCTGGTAACCCGAGTACTGCGCGTCGAGACGCACGCCCTCGAAGTTCTTCTGCATGATGAAGTTCACCACGCCGGCCACGGCGTCGGCGCCGTACACGGCCGAGGCGCCGCCGGTGACGACTTCAACGCGCTCGATGAGCGTCGCCGGGATGAAGTTCAGGTCGGGGGCGGTGTTGGTCGCGCCCGCGGCGGGGGTGCCGGGCTGAAGGCGGCGGCCGTCGATCAGGACCAGGGTCCGGCTGGCGCCGAGGCCGCGCAGGTCGACGGTGGCGGTGCCGGTGGCGCCGTTCGCGTAGGACGAGCCCTGGGCGGCGAACACCTGCGGCAGCTGGTTCACCAGGTCTTCCGACCGGGTGACGCCGCGGGTCACGACGTCCTGGGCGCCGACCACGGTCACCGGGCTGGCGCTGGTCAGGTTCGGCTGCGGAATGCGCGAGCCGGTGACCACGACTTCGGCGACTTCGCCTTCCTGCGCCATGGCCGAAGTGGCGGACAGGCCCACGAGGGCCGCGCCACAGATCATCGAAGACGCCAGAAGGCGTTCCCGCACGGACTTGAATTTCACGGTCTGGATCCTCCAGCGGATCTGCCGGAACGGCAGCCGCTCCCCACAAAAGAGATCGGTCCCGGGAACAGGTCTGCTCCCGGTTACGGCGGAGTTACGAGGCTTAGGGAAGTCCGGTCAACGCACATTAGCGGCCCGTAATGTTGCGGGCGCCAACCTGTCGCATTCTGGTCACAGATTGTGCGTCTGCGGCAGGTCGACGCACATTTGTTGCCGATCTTTGCCGCGGATCGGGCGCATTCGCGCGCCGGGCCCAGCCGCGGTAGAAGCGCTCACGACCCCGGAATCATCGCTGAAGGAGCGACCTGAGATGACCCGCCCCCGCGCCGCCCTCCTCGTCGCCGCCGCCGCAACCTTGGCGGCCGCGCCAGCGCTGGCCCAGCCCAAGATGGAAGGCCGCGCCGCTCTCGTGCAGCGGCTTTCCGACTGCCGCAAGCTCACGGACGACAGCGCCCGCCTCGCCTGCTTCGACCAGGCGACCGCAGCGCTGGAACAGGCCGAGGCCAAGGGCGACATCGTGGTGGTGGATCGCGAGCAGGCGCGCACCGTGCGCCGTCAGGCGTTCGGCTTCAGCCTGCCGTCGCTCTCGATGTTCGAGCGCGGCGAGGAAAAGGAAGAGGTCGACAACGTCACCGGCAAGATCGCCTCCGCGCGCCAGGACGGGACCGGCAAGTGGGTGCTGCGCCTGGAGGATGGGGCCGTGTGGCAGCAGGTCGACGTGACCGAGCTGTCGCTCTATCCCAAGGCCGGGCAGTCGGTGACCGTCCGCAAGGCCACCCTCGGCAGCTTCCTCGCCAGCGTCGAAGGCCGCCGCGCCTTCCGCGTGCGCCGCGTCGAGTAGCTCAGGTCTCGTAGAACCGGTTGCGCGCCGTCATCAGCGACTTGATCAGCTCGCGCTCGCCGGCTTCCAGGAACGGGTTCCAGACATCGAAGATGAGGATGACCCGGAGCTGGTCCGAGTCGTTCCAGGCCTCGTGCTCGATGGTGTCGTCGAACACCCAGGCCTCGCCCATCCGCCACTCGCGCGTCTCGTTGCCCACCCGGAAGCGGGCCGGGCCGGGCAGGATGAGCGGCAGGTGCGTCAGCAGCCGGGTGTTGGTCGAACCGGTATGGGCCGGGATGTGCGTCCGGGCGTCGAGCGCCGAAAACATCGCCGTGGGCGCGAACTCGGGCTGATGCGCCATCGGCAGGCGCTCCAGCAGGGCGGCAGTACGGGGACAGCGGGCGCAGACCGCATCCTGCCGCTCGCCATCCTTCCAGAGGAACAGGGAGCTCCAGCGGCGGGAGTGGTTGAGCTCCTCCCACTGGTTGACCGGCACGTCCTTGGGGAAGGCGATGTAGGGCGTGAAGTCCTGCATGTCGGTGAGGACGGCCTGCAACTCCTCGACGATGATCGGCGTGGCGGCCTCCAGTTCGGGCAGCCACGGGAAGAGCTCGCGCGGATAGAACGGGATGGCCGGCAGGCGCGGATAGTGCAGCAGCAGCGGCTCGTGCTGATAGGCGCGCTTGCGGCCGGCATAGATGCCGATGGCCTCGTCGGCGCGGCGGACAGCCATTTCGGAGCCCGCGGCGTCGACCGAGCCCACCTGCTCGCGCAGGTAGGCTTCCATCGCCTCCTGCGTCTTGGCCACGACTTCGCGTGCGCGGGCGACGGGCGCCTTCAGCGGCGGGGGAAGCTGGGCCTCCTCCGGGGCGAGCTTCAGGGCGTTCTGATAGACGCGGGCGGCGACCTTCTCGCCCGAGACCTTCTCCACCAGCGCGCCCTTCGAGAGAAGCGCCAGGAAATTGTAGGGGTCGAGCGCCAGGGCGTCGTCCAGCGCCCGGATCGCATCGGCGAAGGCACCTGACATCCTGAGCGCCAGCGCCCGCTGCATCTTGATCTGCGGGTCGTAGGGGGACGCGCGCTCGGCCGCGCCGATGGCGGCAAGCGCCCCGGCGGTGTCGCCGCGCCGCAGCGCCGCAGCCGCGTCGGCCAGGAGCTGCTCGGGCGAGGTCTGGAGGCCGGCGGTCATCACCTGTCCTTCGGATCAATGGCGTCGCGCAGGCCGTCGCCGATGAAGTTGAATCCCATCAGCGTGACGACCATCACGATCGAAGGGAATACCAGCAGCCAGGGGGCCAATTCCATGTCCGACGCGCCGCCTGCGATCAAAGAGCCCAGCGAGGCCATCGGCGGCTGCACGCCCAGGCCCAGGAAGCTCAGGAAGCTCTCGGCCAGGATCACCGCCGGAATGGTCAGGGTGACGTAGACGACCACCGGCCCCAGCAGGTTCGGCACGATATGGCGCGCGACCACGCCGGCGGGCCCCAGGCCGGCGGCGCGAGCGGCCTCGACGAATTCCTTGTGCTTCAGCGTCAGGGTCTGTCCGCGCACGATGCGGCTCATGGTCAGCCATTCGACGGCGCCGATGGCCACGAAGATCAGCACGATGTTCGAGCCGAAAGCGACCATCAGCAGGATCACGAAGAAGATGAAGGGCAGCGAATAGAGCACGTCGACGATGCGCATCATCGTCTCGTCGATGCGGCCGCCGGCGTAGCCCGCCGCCGCGCCCCAGGCGACGCCGATCAGCAGCGAGACCATGGTCGCCACGAACCCGATGGCGAGCGAAACGCGAAGGCCCATCAGCAGCCGGGCCAGCAGGTCGCGCCCCAGCGCGTCGGTGCCCAGCAGGTGGCCGTTGGTGAGCGGCGGCGACCACACATCCTGCTTGTCCACCGCATCATAGGCATAGGGGGTCAGGTGCGGCCCGACGATCGCCGCCAGCGCCAGCAAGGCCAGCACCACCATGCCCGCCACCGCGGCGCGATTGCGCATCAGCCGCCGCCGGGCGTCGTCCCAGAGGCTGCGGCCCTTCAGGGCGGCGACGTCCATCGCGGCGGCGCGCGAGTTCATGCGAGCCTCACGCGCGGATCCAGCGCCGCATAGAGCAGGTCGGCGATCAGGTTCAGGAGTAGGATCAGGGCGGCGTAGAAGATCACCATGCCCATGACGACGGTGTAGTCTCGCTGGAGCGCGCTGATGACGAAGAACTTCCCGAGGCCCGGCAGGTTGAAGATCTTCTCCACCACCAACGAGCCGGTGATCAGGCCAGCGGAGGCCGGGCCCAGGTAGCTGATCAACGGCAGGATGGCGGCGCGCAGCGCATGCCGCCCGACGATGCGGTGTTCCGGCAGGCCCTTCGCCCGGGCGGTACGGATGTAGTTCGAGTGCAGGACCTCGATCATACCCGCCCGCGTCAGCCGCGAGATGATCGCGATCTGCGGCAGGGCCAGCACCACGACCGGCAACACCATGTTGGCGAGCGCCCCGTCGTTCCACCCCGCGGTCGGCAGCCATCCGAGATGCGAGGCGATCACCAGCACCAGCAGGGGCGCGGTGACGAAGGTGGGGATGCAGACGCCGAGGATGGCGACGGCCATGACGAGGTTGTCGACGTTCCCGTTCTGGCGCAGCGCGGCGATGATCCCAAGGCTGACGCCCACCACCGCGGCGATGCCGATCGCCGAGAGGCCGAGCTTCAGCGAAACCGGATAGTTCTCCCTGAGGATGTCGAGCACCGTCTTGTCGCGGTACTTCAGCGAGGGGCCGAGATCGCCGCGGACCACGCCCGCCAGATAGTCGACGTACTGCTGGCCCAGCGGCTTGTTCATGCCGTAGGCCTCGCGGACGTTGCGCTCGATCTCGGGCGAGAGCTTGCGGTCCATGTCGAACGGACTGCCCGGCGCCGCGCGCATCATGAAGAAGGCCGCGGTGACCACCAGGAAGAGCGTCGGGACTGCGACCAGCAGGCGGCGGCCGATGAAGCGGAACATGGTCGACCTTGCGGGCGGGACATTGCGAAACTTCCACCCGCCCCCGATGATGTCAACGAAGGGCCACCACCAGTTCCGAGAGCGCAGATGTCCGACTTCCGACGCGTCACCGATGACTTCACCACGGCGCCGCAGATCAGCGTCGAGGATGTGGAGGAAGCCGCCCGGCAGGGCTTCCGCACGATCATCAACAACCGCCCTGACGACGAGCAGCCCGGCCAGCCCTCGAGCCGCGAGATCGAGGCCGCGGCCCGCGCGGCGGGCATCGCCTATTTCCACATCCCCGTCGTCGGCGGCCCCACCCCGCAGCAGGTGGAGACCACCCAGCGCATCCTCGAGGACGCCGCCAGGCCGGTGCTGGCCTTCTGCCGCTCGGGCACGCGATCCATCGTCACATGGTCGCTGAGCCAGGCCGCTTCGGGCGCGAAGCCGCGGGACGAGCTGGTGCGGCTGGGCCGTGACGCCGGCTACGACCTCTCCGGCGTGCTCGGCGGATGATCCCCTACGTCCGGGACATTCAGTTCGAGTACGGGCGCTGCGATCAGGTTTCGCCCCTGATCCGGCGGGTGATCGCCAACAACCCGAGCCCGTTCACCTACGTCGGCACGGGCACCTATATCGTCGGGCGCGGCGAGGTGGCGGTGATCGACCCGGGGCCGGACGACCCGGCGCACCTGGCCGCGATCCTGGATGCCGTCGCCGGCGAGACCGTCAGCCAGATCCTGATCACCCACCATCACTCGGACCACTCGCCGCTGGCCCGGCCCCTGCAGGCGGCGACCGGGGCGACGATCGTCGGCTGCGCCGTGACCGAGCCTTCCACGGACGACCAGGACCTCGCCCGCGGTCCGACGATGGAGGCCGATCACGACGAGGCCTTCCGCCCGGACGTCAGCGTCTGCGGCGGCGGCGAGGTCGCCGGCGCCGGGTGGACGTTCGAGGCCATCCCGACGCCGGGCCACACCTCGAACCACATCTGCTATGCGCTGAAGGAGGAGAACTGCCTGTTCTCCGGCGACCACATCATGGGCTGGTCGACCACGGTGATCACGCCGCCGGACGGCGACATGACGGCCTACCTGAAGAGCCTGGACCTGATCCGTTCGCGGGGCTTCGACACGCTTTGGCCGACGCACGGGCCGCCGATCCGCGACGTCGGCGCCTTCATCGACGCCTACAAGGCCCACCGGCAGGAGCGGATCGATCAGATCCTAGACGCCCTCGAGGCGGGGTCAGGGAGCATCGGCGAACTCGTGCCGCGGCTCTACGCCGACGTCGACCCGCGGCTGTGGCCGGCCGCGTCGCGCTCCATGCTGGCGGCGATGATCCACCTGGAGCGCGAGGGCCGGGTGCGGAACGAGAGCGGGATCTACCGCCTGGCCTAGGCGCCGACGGGCTGGGCGGTCGGCAGGACGTAGTCCTTCATCCGCTCGCGGATCAGCTTCTTGTCGATCTTCCCGGTGGCCCCCAGCGGGATCTCGTCGACGAAGACCACGTCGTCGGGCATCCACCACTTGGCGATCTTGCCTTCCAGGAAGGACAGGAAGTCCTGCTTGGCGGCCTGTTCGCCGTCCTTGAGCTTCACCACCAGGACCGGCCGCTCGTCCCACTTGGGGTGGGCCGCGCCGATGACGGCGCAGATGGCGGCCTTCGGATGGCCGACGGCGATGTTCTCGATCTCGATGGAGGAGATCCACTCGCCGCCCGACTTGATGACGTCCTTGGCGCGGTCGGTGATCTGCATGTAGCCGTGCTCGTCGATGGTGGCGACGTCTCCCGTGTCGAAGAAGCCTTCGCCGTCCAGCACCTCGCCGCCGTCGCCCTTGAAGTACTGGCCGACCACGAACGGGCCTTTCACCATCAGCTTGCCGAACGTCACGCCGTCGTGCGGCAGGCGCCGACCTTCATCGTCCACCAGCTTCATCTGCATGGCGACGGGCGGGCGGCCCTGCTTCAGCTTGTATCGGATCTGCTCCTCCGCCGGCAGCTCGGCGGTCGCGGCGTTCATCGAGGAGACGGTGCCCAGCGGGGACATCTCGGTCATGCCCCAGCCGTGCATGACGTCGACCCCGAACTCGTCGCGGAAACCGCGGACGATGGCTTCCGGCACGGCCGAGCCGCCGATCATCACGCGCTTGAGCGTCGTGACCTTCCCCTTGGTCTCGCGCAGGTGGGCGAGCAGCATCTGCCACACGGTCGGCACGGCGGCCGAGAACGTCACGCCCTCGGTCTCGATGAGCTCGTGGACCGAGGCGCCGTCCAGCTTGGCGCCCGGCATCACCATCTTCGCGCCCACCGCTGGACACGAGAACGCCAGGCCCCAGGCGTTGGCGTGGAACATCGGCACCACCGGCAGCACCACGTCCTTGGCCGACAGGCACAGAACGTCGACGCTCATGGTCACGAGCGTGTGCAGGAAGTTCGAGCGGTGGGTGTAGAGCACGCCCTTCGGATTGCCGGTCGTGCCCGAGGTGTAGCAGAGGCCGGCCGGGGTGTTCTCGTCGAAGCCGCCCCAGACCGCGTCGGCCGAGTTCTGCTCGACCAGATCCTCGAAGCAGAGGGCGCCCGGCAGGTCGACGCCCTTCATGCCCTCGCGGTCGGTCATGATCACGACGTGCTTCACCGTCGGCATGTTCGCCCGTTGCTGGGCGATCACCGGCACGAAGCTGAGGTCGGTGAAGAGGACCTTATCCTCGGCATGGTTGATGATGTAGCAGAGCTGCTCGACGAAAAGCCGCGGGTTCAGGGTGTGGCAGATGGCGCCCATGCCCATCACCGCGTACCAGGCCTCGATGTGGCGGCCGGTGTTCCAGGCCAGCGTCGCGACCCGGTCGCCCGGCTGCACCCCCAGGCCCTTGAGCGCATTGGTCAGGCGCCGGGCGCGCTCATGCACCCGGCCATAGGTGGTCCGGACGATCGGGCCTTCCACCGAACGGCTGACGATCTCGCGGTCGCTGTGCCAATCACGGGCATGGTCGATGATCCTGTCGACCGTCAGCGGCCAATTCTGCATCAGCCCAAGCATCTGCGCGCCTCTCCCAACTGAACGCTTGTTAGTTGGGACTAGGCTTAGAGAGGCGCTCGCGTTTAGGCAACGCGAGTCAGCGACTTAGCGCCCGCGCCCGGCGCTCCAGGCCTGCGCCGCGGCCTGCGCCGAGCCGGAGGTGTCGACGTGCGCCCAAAGGATGTCGGGATCGAGCGCCTGCGCCTGTCCGCGCAGCACGTCGACGGTGGCGTCCGAGGCGTCGCCGGTGCGCCCCGCCACCCGGGCCTCGAGAACCTCGAGCGGCGCTTCCAGCCAGACGCCTTCGAAGGGAACGCCGCACTCGGCGGCCAGCGCCTCGGCGCGCAGGCGCATCTCGGGCGCGGTGAAGGTGGCGTCCAGCACCACCGAGCGGCCCGCCCGCAGCAGGTCTCCCGCGTTGGCGAACAGCGTGTCGTAGGTCTGGAGGTGGAGGTCGGGCGTGTAGGCCTCCCGCGAGACGCCCTGGGTGGGGGCGACGCCCAGGATCCGTTTGCGGATCTCGTCGGTGCGCAGCACCACCGCGCCGGGCGACGCGCCGAGCGCCGGCGCCGCGGCGCGTGCGAACGTCGACTTGCCCGAGCCCGACAGGCCGCCTACGGCGAGCAGCGAGGCGGACTGCGGCGCCAGGTGGGCGATAGCCGCCTCGACGTAGGCGCGGGCGACGTCCGCCCGTCCGCTGTGCGCCTCGACGTGGGCGCGGACGCCGGCGCGCACCGCCAGCATCAGCGGCAGCGTCGCAAGGCCGCCCCAGATGGCCTCGCCGAACGTGCGGGCCGCCTCGTCCATATAGGCCGACAGCACGCGGACCGCGGCGTCGCGCCGGCCGCGGAAGTCGAGATCCATCAGCAGGAAGGCGAGGTCGTAGAGAACGTCGAGGTCCGACAGCAGGTCATTGAACTCGATGCAGTCGAAGAGGACGGGCCGGCCGGCCTCCATGAGGATGTTGCCGAGGTGCAGGTCGCCGTGGCAGCGCCGCGAGAACCCGGACGCCGTCCGCGCGGCCAGCAGCGGCCGCTGGCGCTCCAGCTCGGCGTCGGTGAGCGCGATCATGTGCTCGACGCGGCCCGGGTCCAGGCCTTCGCAGGTCTCGCGGAGCAGCTGGGCGTTCGAGCCGACGGTGAAGGCGATGGCCGAGAGACCGCCCTCGGGCCGCAGCGGGGCGGCCACATGGAAGCCGGCGATGGCCCGGCCGAGCGCCTCGGCGAGTTCGCCGTTCACCGCCTCCGGCTTGGCGGCCAGCACCTCCCGCTCGTCGAAGCGACGCATCTCCAGGACGTACTCGACCGCCTCGCCCCGCCCCTCCAGCGCGAGGGCGCCGTCGGCTTCGCGGGTGATCGGGCGAACCGCCCGGTAGATGTCGGGCGCCGCCGTGCGGTTGAACTCCAGCTCGCGTTCCAGCGCCCAGAGCCGGCGGGCGGCGGTCGAGAAGTCGGCGTAGCCCAGGTCGACGTGGCGCTTGATCTTCCAGGCGGTCTCGTCGGCCAGGAAGACGTGGGCGCAGGCGGTGTCGATCTGACGCGGGGCGCGGGCCTTCAGGAAGGCGACGATCTCGGCCTCGGACGCGGAACTCATGCTCGGCCCTTAAGGGAACAGCCTGGTCGTGGTCCAGCCGGCTCCGGCGCGCGCGAAAACGAGCCGTTCGTGCAGGCGGAACGGCCGGTCGCGCCAGAACTCGATGGTCTCGGGAGCCACGCGGAAGCCCGACCAGTGCGGCGGGCGCGGCACCTTTCCTAGGCCGAAGCGCAAGCCGGCCTCGGCGATCTTCTTCTCCAGCGCCAGGCGGTCGGTCAGCGGCCGCGACTGGTCCGACGCCCAGGCGCCGAGCTGGGCCGGACGGGCGCGGGTGGCGAAATAGGCGTCCGCCTCCTCGGGCGTCACGGGGGAGACCGTCCCGCGCACGCGCACCTGGCGGCGCAGCGACTTCCAGTGGAACAGCAGGGCGGCCTTCGGCTGCATCGCCAGTTGCCGGCCCTTGGCGCTCTCGAGGTTCGTGTAGAAGACAAAGCCCGTCTCATCGACGTCCTTCAGCAACACCATCCGCACATCCGGGAGGCCGGACTCGTCGACGGTGGCGAGCGCCATGGCGTTGGCGTCATTGGGCTCCTTCGCGCCGGCTTCCTGCAGCCAGATGCGGAACAGCGCGAAGGGATCGGTCTCGCTCAAGAGCGGCGGCGGCTCGGCCGCGGTCACCTGGCGGACGTAGTCGTCCTCGGAGGGCGACGGCGGGATCAGGGTCTTGTCGGTCACCGGCCCGATATACGCGCAGCGTTCGCGGCCTGCGAGATTTAACCGGGCCTTTAACCCTGCCGGGCGAGGGTTCGGTCGATGGCACGGGCCCGCTCCGAGATGACGCTCAAGACGGCGCGCGAGGTGCTGGGCGTGAGTTCGCTCTCCACCCCGGCCGAGGTCCGCGCCGCCTTTCGCGAGGCCGCCAAGCGCGCGCATCCCGATGGCGGCGGCAGCGACGGCGCTTTCCGCCAGGTGGTCGAGGCCTATCGCCGGCTCCGCAATCCGATCCTCGACGACGGCCTGGCTCCGCCGCCCGCGCGTCGCCCTGCGGCGCCGACAGCGGACCCTCGATTGACGATCACTCCGGTGACGGCACTGCTGGGCGGGGTCGTCGAGCACCGGCTTGCCGACGGCCGGACCCTGCGCATCACCCTCCCGGCCGGCCTCCGCTGCGGCGACAAGGTTCGGGCCGGCGAAGTCATGCTGGAACTCTACGTGAAGGCCGACGCGGGCGTGCTGGTCCGAGGGCACGATCTCTGGATGACGGCCCACCTGTCGCCCGCCACCCTGAGGAAGGGCGGCCGGATCAGCATGGACACGCCTCTGGGCAAGCGGATCGTGTGGGTCACCCGGAAGGCCGCCGAACGCGGCCTCGTACGCCTGGAAGGCCAGGGCCTGCCGGCCCGCGGCAAGCATCCGAAGGGCCATCTCTTCATCCGCCTCGCCCCGTCGTCGAGCGCGATGGACAGCGCCGCCGTGTCGCTGCTCCGCCGCTTCGCCGCCGCATGGGCGGCCTAGGGCGACGCGGGCCGGTTTGGAGATGCGGCGCAGGCTGGGCTAGAGACGGCCGGACATGTCGCACAACACCTTCGGCCATCTCTTCCGCGTGACAACCTGGGGCGAGAGCCACGGGCCCGCCCTGGGCTGCGTGGTCGACGGCTGCCCGCCGGGCGTGCCGCTGACCGAGGCGGACATCCAGCCCTGGCTGGACCGACGCCGGCCGGGCCAGGGCAAGTTCGTCACGCAGCGTCAGGAGCCGGACGCCGTCCGCATCCTGTCGGGGGTGTTCCAGGACGACAGAACCGCCGGACAGGTGACCACGGGCACGCCGATCTCGCTGATGATCGAGAACGTCGACCAGCGCTCGAAGGACTATTCCGAGATCGCCCAGGCGTTTCGGCCGGGCCACGCCGACTATGCCTATTTCGCCAAGTACGGCGTGCGGGACTATCGCGGGGGCGGTCGGCAATCGGCCCGCGAGACGGCGGCGCGCGTGGCGGCCGGCGCGATCGCGCGCAAGATCCTGCCCGACGTCGTGATCCGGGGCGCCGTGGTGCAGATTGGCCCGCATGCGGTGGACCCGGAGCGGATCGACTTCGGCGCCACCGGGGACAACCCGTTCTGGGCGCCCGATCCGGAGATCGTCCCGGTGTGGGAAGAGCACCTGGAAGCGGTGCGCAAGTCCGGCTCTTCGACGGGCGCGGTGGTCGTCGTGGAGGCGGTTGGCGTGCCAGCGGGCTGGGGCGCGCCCCTGTACGGCAAGCTGGACGCCGAGCTTGCCGCGGCGCTTATGTCGATCAACGCCGCGAAGGGCGTGGAGATCGGCGCGGGCTTCGCTTCGGCGGCGCTGTCGGGCGAGGAGAACGCCGACGAGATGCGCATGGGGAACGACGGCCCGGTCTTCCTCTCCAACAAGGCCGGCGGCGTGCTGGGCGGCATTTCCACCGGACAGGCCGTGACGGCCCGCGTCGCCTTCAAGCCCACGTCGTCGATCCTGAGCCTGCGCAGGTCCATCAACGAGGCCGGCGAGGAAATCGAGCTTCGCACCAAGGGCCGTCACGACCCCTGCGTGGGCATCCGCGCCGTCCCCGTGGTCGAGGCGATGACCGCGTGCGTGCTGGCCGACGCCTTCCTCCGCCACCGCGCGCAGACGGGCGGCGCGGTTCATATGCCGGGACGATAGGTCGCCTACCCGACGGACACCCAGTAGTAATACGTCAATAAGCTACTGAACTCAGCAGCTTAGCCATCGTCGCGCGGCTGCAACGCCATTGACCCGGATAACACGCGTACCTATTCAGCGCGCTCCGCCTTAACCTTGAGTTCTGGGGCGGCCGTCTGAAGAAAGATGTCGGGCCACCCTTGCGGTACGACCTGCTCAAAGTCCTGCTCGTCGACGACAACCACCACATGCGGGTGCTGTTGGCCGAGATCCTGCGAGCGCTTGGCGTGAAGGAGATCTACGAGGCGAACGACGGGGCCGAGGGCCTCCAGATGATGCGCAACCATGCGATCGACATCGTCATGACGGACCTGTCGATGCAGCCATTGGACGGCATCGACTTCGTCCGGCTCCTCCGGAACTCGCCCGACAGTCCCAACCAGCTCGCGCCCGTGATCATGATCACCGGCCATTCCACTTTCGCCCGGGTGAACGAGGCGCGGGACGCCGGGGTGAACGAGTTCCTGGCCAAGCCGCTCACCGCCCGCGGCGTCGTCGAACGGATCCATCAGGTCGTCGAGCACGCGCGGCCCTTCGTGCGGACCGGCGACTATTTCGGCCCAGACCGCCGCCGTCGCGCCGACCCCGAGTTCAACGGGCCATGGCGGCGCGCGACCGACTCCAAGAAGACCTAAGGCGATAGGTCGCAGGCCCTCGGCCTCAATCCCGACCGCGGTCCACGCCAAATAGGGCGCTCAACTCCGGAGCCCTGCATGACCGCGTCCATCCTCCTCCGCCTCGCCGCCGTGGGCGGCGCAGGCCTGATGCTTTCCGGCTGCCTGGCCGTCGCGGCCACGAAGACGGCCGTCGGCGTCACCGGCGCGGTGGTCGGAACGGGCGTGAAGGCGACCGGCGCCGTCGTCGGCGCGGTGATCCCCGGGGGCGGGGACAAGGACGAGGACGAGAACTAGGCCGGCACCGCCATCGCGCAGCTCTCGCCGATCGTCGGTCGCGAGACCACGATGCGCGAGAGCCCGGGGAACTGCGGCTTCAGCCGCTCGGCGAAATAGAGGCAGAGGTGCTCGAGCGTCGGCCGCTCCAGTCCCGGCTTCTCATTGAGCAGGCCGTGGTCGAGCTCGGCCGCGACGCCCTTCAGCGCGCCATCGAGGTCGGCGAGGTCCGCCACCCAGCCCACCGGCTCCTGCGCCTGACCGCGCACCGTCGCCTCCACCTTGAACGAGTGACCGTGCAGGCGCGAGTACGGCCGGTGCTGCGGACCGTCCTCCAAATAGTGGGCCGCGTCGAAGGTGGCGGCCTTGGTGATCTCGAAGACTGGCTGGCTCATCTAGGTCATGTCTGGTCGCCGGGCGGACGCCCTACGCGATGCCAAGATATTTGTGGGTCTGGACGCTTAAACGCCAGCGGGGGTGCGCGAGGCAATAGGCGATGGCCGCCTGTGTGTTCGCGACGCGGTCAGGACCGTCCATGGGCTGGAGCAGGAAACGCTCGAAATCCAGGTGCTCGAAACGCTCGGGCATGGCCTTGGCCTGTGGGAAGACCAGCTTCAGTTCCTGGCCACGGGTCTGGACCACGGGCGCATCGGCCTTCGGGCTGACGCAGATCCAGTCGATACCCTCAGGAACCGGCAGCGTGCCGTTGGTTTCGAGCGCGATCGAAAAGCCCCGCGCATGAAGCGCGTCGATCAGGGCCGCGTCCACCTGCAGCAGCGGCTCGCCCCCGGTCAGAACCACGAGACGGTCCTCGGCGCCGCCGGTCCATTCGGCCTCCACGGCGATCGCCAGGGCCTCGGCGTCGGCGAAGCGCCCGCCGCCCGTCCCGTCCATGCCCACGAAGTCGGTGTCGCAGAAGGTGCAGACGGCCTTCTCCCGGTCCTCCTCGCGGCCGGACCAGAGATTGCAGCCGGCGAAACGGCAGAACACCGCCGGCCGACCGGCCTGCCCCCCCTCGCCCTGAAGGGTGAGGAAGATCTCCTTCACCGCATAGCTCATGCGACCAGCTCGGGACGGCCTCCCGCCGCCCACGCGTCCCACCCCTTGGCGCGCAGCTCGCAGGCCGGACAGGTCCCGCAGCCGTGCCCCCAGGCGTGCAGCTCGCCGCGCTCGCCGCGGTAACAGGTATGGCTCTCTTCCACGACCACCGAGACGAGCGCCTCGCCGCCGAGTTGCTTGGCCAGCGCCCAAGTCTCGGCCTTGGTGAGCCGCATCAGCGGCGTCTCGATGCGGAAGTCCTGCGCCATGCCGAGGTTCAGCGCCCGCGCCATGGCGTCGATGGCCTCGCGCCGGCAGTCCGGATAGCCGGAGTAGTCCGTCTCGCACATGCCGCCGACGAGCACGGGCACGCCCCGACGGTCGGCCAGCGCGGCGGCATAGGTCAGGAAGACGAGATTGCGGCCCGGCACGTAGGTGTTCGGCAGGCCCTTGCCGGTGATCTCGAAGGCGCGCTCCTCGGTCATGGCGGTGCCGCCGATGGCGCCGAAGCCTCGCATGTCCAGCATGTGGTCGTCGCCCAGGCGTTTCGCCCACCGGGGAAACTCGGCGGCGATCCGAGCGCGGACAACCTGACGCGCCTGAAGCTCCACGGCGTGGCGCTGGCCGTAGTCGAAGCCCACCGTCTCGACGCGCGAATAGCGGTCGAGGGCCCAGGCCAGGCAAACGGTGGAGTCCTGGCCGCCCGAGAACAGGACGAGAGCCGCGGAGGCGTCGGTCATCGGCCCCATATGGGCCGGAAGGGCCGCGAGGGGAAGCGACGTTACGGAAGCTCTGTTGTCGCCGGCGCCACAGCGGGTGCCCAACCCACATGTTTCAGACCGGACACCCCAACGGCGTTCGTTGACACCAGCGTCATCCAGCGCGAGCCTCACAGCCAAGTCGCCGGGGGATACGCCGCACTCCCGACGACACGTCTTCTGCGGCGGACTGGCGACGAGGGCCGAAAAGAGCCCGAGCCTCTGGGAGGAAAACTGATGAAGACTGCAAGCCTTCGCGGCGTGCTGGCTGCTGGCGTGTCGTTCGGCGTGATCTGCGCCTTCGCCACACAGGCCTCGGCTCAGACGACCGGCGGAAACGTCATCGAAGAACTGGTCGTCACGGCTCAGCGCCAGGCTGAAGCGCTGCAGGACGTGCCCATCGCCGTCTCCGCCTTCGACCAGAACGCCCTGGAGAAGTCCAAGATCGACGGCGGCCCGAACCTCGTCCTGGCCGTGCCGAACGTGAACTTCTCCAAGGGGAACTTCACCGGCTACAACTTCCAGATCCGCGGCATCGGCTCGAAGCTGGTCGCCGCCTCGGGCGACGCCGGCACCGGCATCCACCTCAACAACAGCCCGCTGATCGCCAACAACCTGTTCGAGACCGAGTTCTACGACATGGAGCGCGTCGAAGTGCTCCGCGGTCCGCAAGGCACCCTCTACGGACGCAACGCCACCGGCGGGGTGGTCAACCTGATCACCGCCAAGCCCGTCGACACGTTCCAGGCCAATGCGCGGGCGGAATACGGCAACTACGACTCGATCAAGCTCCGGGGCATGATCAACATGCCGCTGGGCGACATCTTCGCCGTGCGGCTGGCCGGCAACTACCTGAAGCGCGACGGCTACGGGACGAACCTGGCCACGGGCAACGACGCGGACGACCGCGACCTGTGGGGCGGCCGGGCGACCATCTCGTTCAATCCGACCGAGCGCTTCCGCGCCTGGCTCCTGCTCGACCACTTCGAGGAGCACGACAACCGCTCGCGCATCGGCAAGCAGCTCTGCACCAAGGACCTGGGCCCGGCGAGCATCGGGGCGCCCTACTCCGCCATTCCGCCCATCGCCCAGATCCAGCGCGGCCTGTTCAGCCAGGGGTGCCTGCCCACCTCGCTCTACGATCCCAGCGCCCTCGGCACGGTGAACTCGCAGGCGACTCTCGGCGGCCTGTTCGCCGCCCTCGGCGGCTTCCAGACCGGCGACGCCTATGCCGGCAAGATGCAGACGGCGGACGTGCGCGACATCGAGTCCCTGTTCGACCCGATCTACAAAGCCAAGACCGACATCTACCAGTTCAATGCCGAGTTCGACGTGACCGACCAGCTGACGCTGAGCTGGCTCTCGGCCTACAGCTTCAACAAGCTGTACACGCGGCAGGACTACAATCGCTACCTGCCGTCCTCAACGTTCAACACCACTCCGAACCCGGTGAACGCCTTCGCCGCCGCGCCCATTCCCGGCGGCTACGGCGCGATCTACAGCCTGCTGTTCCCGGGCGGGGTGATCAACGATCCGCAGAACGGACCGCAGAACCGCTTCACCACGAGCGATATCTCCTCGGGCTATTCCGAGCAGTGGAGCCACGAAGTGCGGCTGCAATCCGATTTCGACGGCCCCCTCAACTTCAGCGTCGGGGGGCTGATCACCAAGTACGACACGACCGGCGACTACTACGTGATGTTCAACACGGGCACCGGTTACGTCCAGATCCAGAACCTGCTCAACACCGGCAATCCGAACTGCGTCAGCGGCGCGGGCTGCATCGCGGTCGATCCGGGCGCCGACCCCACCCGGCTCGGCCACAACTACTACGACAGCTACGGCCCCTACCGGCTGATGTCGTACGCCGCCTTCGGCGAGCTCTACTGGCAGATGACCGATACCTTCAAATGGACGCTCGGCCTGCGCTACACCGTCGACGACAAGCGCGTGCTGGCCCACACCGTCTCGCTCGCCGTGCCGGGGGCCGGGCCCATCCCGCGGGCCCTGCAGGAGGTGAAGTTCAAGGAGCCGACGGGGCGCATCGGCTTCGACTGGAAGCCCGACCTGGCCTTCAGCGACGACACGCTGGTCTACGCCTTCTACTCGCGCGGCTATAAGGGCGGCGGCCTGAACCCGCCGTTCAGCCCCGGCGTCGGGGTGGTGCCGGTCTCCGAGACCTTCGAGCCCGAGTTCATCAACGCCTACGAGATCGGCACGAAGAACACCTTCGCGGGCGGCACGCTGCAGGCCAACCTGACCGGCTTCTACTACGACTACAAAGGCTATCAGGTCTCGAAGATCATCAACCGCACCTCGATCAACGAGAACATCGACGCCAAGGTGATGGGCGCGGAATTCGAGGGCATCTGGCAGCCGATCGAGGGCCTGCGGTTCAACACCGCGATCGGCTACCTCGACACCGAGATCAAGAACGGGACGTCGATCGACACCTTCAACCGCACGCAGGGCAATCCGAACCTGGTGCTGGTGAAGTCGAGCGCGGCGTCGAACTGCGTGGTCTCGCGGGCCACCGCCCTCGCCGCCCTGGCCGCCTCCGCCAGCAACCCGTTCAACCTGCTGGGCCTCTGCACGCCGGCCTCGAACGCCGGCGCGGGAACCAACATCGGCGGCACGGGTGCGATCGCGGCGGGCACCAACGTCTTCGGCCTCGCGGGCATCCCCGGGGTGGACGGCCTGGTGTCGGAGGGCGTGCCGGTCGACCTCGACGGCAACAAGCTGCCCAATGCGCCCAAGTGGACGCTGTCGCTGGGCGCCCAGTACACGATGAACTTCGGCGACTGGGAAGCGACCCTGCGGGGCGACTACTACAAGCAGACCAAGACGTTCGCGCGGATCTACAACTCCGACGCGGACCGCATCAGAAGCTGGGAAAACGTCAACCTGACGCTGACCGTGGCCAATCCGGACATGGGTGTCGAAGTGGGGGCGTTCATAAAGAACGCCACGAACGAGACGGCGGTCACCGACTTCTACCTGACCGACGACAGCTCGGGCCTCTTCCGCAACGTGTTCTACACCGAGCCGCGGACCTACGGGATCTGGGTTTCGAAGTCGTTCTGACGACCGGCGCATATGGCCTGCGAGGGCGGCGGAGCGATCCGCCGCCCTCTTCTTTTGAGCGACAGGTATGGCGCTTCGTCGAGCGCCGTTCACTTTTGTGCAGCCGATTTGAAAGTGCGGTACTTGCGCAACAGCCGGCAAAAAGCCGCGCTTAGGTTATCACCGATGAGTTGACGCCCGCCGCCGGCGAGCCTGAGGGTCCCCGCCCCGGGCGCCTCCCCGCGCCCGCCATCAGAACGATTCGAAGCAAGAGGCGGCGGCCTTTGCGACCGCGCGCCCTGGGAGGAGATCCATGTCCCGATCCGCTCACGTGCGGAGCCTGCTCGCTGCAAGCGCTTCCGCCCTGACCCTGGCCGCCGTGGCCGGCCCCGCCCTGGCACAGGACGCCGCCGCGGGAGCCACGCTGGACGAACTGGTCGTGACCGCCGAGAAGCGCGAGCAGTCGCTGCAGGACGTGCCGGTCGCGGTGTCGGCCTTCACCTCGGAGAAGCGCGACGTCGCCGGCATCACCGGCATCCAGGACTTCGTGAACTTCACGCCCGGGATGAACTATTCGGGCACCGACCGGGTGAGCCTGCGCGGCGCCGGCCGCAACACCTTCTACATCGGCAACGACCCGGGCGTGGCCTCCTACTCGGACGGCTTCTACTCGGCCTCGTCGTCGGAGCTGTTCAAGACCCCGCTGTTCATCGAGCGGACCGAGATCCTGCGCGGGCCCCAGGGCACGCTCTACGGCCGCAACGCCATCGGCGGCGCCATCAACCAGGTCTCCAAGCGTCCCAGCCAGGAATACGGCGGCGAAATCCGCGCGCTGTATGGCAACTACGACCGCTATCGCATCGAAGGCGTGGTTTCGCTGCCGGTGGCCGACAACCTGCGCTTCAAGATCGGCGCGAGCCATGAAGACCAGAGCAAGGGCTTCATCAAGAACATCGGCCCCGCGAACGACGGCGCCACCATCAAGCGGACCTACTACGAGTTCCAGATGGAGGCCGAGCCCACCGAGAAGCTGGACATCTTCGTCCGCTACAACCGCTCGGTCTGGGACGACACCACGGGCGTGGGCGACCGCCTGGCCAACCTGACGACGCCCTACGACACCACCCGCGTGTTCGGTCCCATCGGCCAGCTGCAGATCAACCCGCAGTTCGGCTACACGACGCCGAACCCGGGCGTCGCAGACCCGTACGTGATGAACACCAACACGGACGGTTACGGGCAGCTGCGCGGCAACCACGTCATCACCACGACGGTGACCTACGACCTGGGCTTCGCCGACCTGCGCTACATCGGCGGCTTCCAGCAGTACAATTATCAGACGGGCGGCGACTACGATAACACCAGCCGCACGGCGCCCATCGTCGGGATCCTGCCCACGCCGTACTTCCCGACCCAGACCACCGACTTCAACGAGCACAAGCGGTACTATTCGAACGAGATCAACCTGACCTCGAACGGCGACGGCCCGCTGCGCTGGATCCTCGGCCTCTATCAGTACGAGGAGGAGTACAAGCAGCGCGTCCAGCTCGCGAACCCGAACCAGCCGCAGCTGCGCAACCCGATCAGCGCGCTGACCGGGACCCCCGCCGCGCCGAACCCCACCGGCAACTTCGCCGACAGCCAGGCCGAGCTGAACTCGAAGGCCTATGCCGTCTTCGGCCAGGCGACCTATGAGCTGAGCGACCAGTTCGCCGTGACGGCCGGCCTGCGCTACACCAAGGACAAGAAGAACGGCTGGGAGCAGCAGCGCCTCATCCTGCTGACCCCGACCCTGCCGGCCGGCCCGGCCGCGGGCCTCGTCGCCCTCGACGTCTCCACCGACCTGGACGGCGTTGCGGCGAACGGCGCGCAAAACAGCCGCCGCCTCAAGGACAGCTGGGACGCGGTCACCGGCGTCCTCAACCTGGACTGGACGCCCGACAGCGACACGCTCGGCTACGCCAAGTACAGCCGCGGCTACAAGTCGGGCGGCTTCCTGCTCGGCACCCTGGCGCCCGACCCGCAGGCCGACCAGGAGCAGGTCGACGCCTTCGAAGTCGGCCTGAAGAAGACCTTCGCCGGTCGCCTGCAGGTGAACGCCGCGGCGTTCTACAACGACTACAAGGACCTGCAGCTCAACCTGTCGCAGCTCAACGCCGCCAAGACCGCGGCGGCGAACAACTTCGTCAACGTCGACGCCGAAGCCTACGGCCTGGAGCTGGAAGCCATCTGGCGACCGATCGACAACCTCGACCTGTCGGCCAGCTACGGCTACCTGCACACCGAGATCACCTCGGGCTGCTGCTTCTACGATCCGGCCGACCCGGGCGCCCTGGATCCGAACGCCACGCCGGAAGGCGGCTTCACCACCTCGAACGGCACCCGGCTGGTGTTCCAGACCCTGGAAGGCTCGCGGATCTACCAGTCGCCGAAGCACAAGTTCGCCGGCAACGCGAACTACACCTTCGAGTTCGGCCCGGGGAACCTGATCCTGTCGGCGACCTACACCTGGACGGACAAGACCTACTACCAGCCGTTCAAGAGCGAAGCGAACCGGGTGAAGGCCTACGACGTCGCCGACTTCCGCGTCCTGTGGAACGACGCCGACGACCGTTACACGGTCATCGGCTTCGTGAAGAACGCCTTCGACAACCGCGGCTTCACCTCGAACGGCTCGACGACGCCGACGGCGATCTTCGACAATCCGAACCCGGGCACGACGTCGCTGGTGCAGACCCGCACGGCCATCACCCGCGGCCTGATCCAGCCCCGCACCTACGGCGTGGAGCTGCAGTACCGCTTCTAGTTTCTTCGGCGCGTTTCCTCCCATTAGCGCCACTGGCTGGCGGACCCACCGGTCCGCCAGCCTTCTTTTTTACACGACTATGAGTTGCGCAATTTAACCTCTGCGCAAGCGGTGAGCCCCATAGTGGCGCGGTCAGTTCCAATGCGTCCGGCGCCCTCATGTCCCTGCCCGAGTTCTTTTTCGAACGCGTGAGCGCCGATATCCGGCAGCAGCTGGACGGCGTGCGGGCGCTCGCCGATCGCCTGGCGGACCGCCGGCTCGCCGCCGACGCCCAGGCCTGCGTCGAGGGCATCGCCGAGGCTGCGACAGGCCTTCGCCGCCTGCTGGACGCCGCCTTCGACCTCCGCGCCACGGCCCGCGAGGCCCCGGCGCTGTCGCCCGCCCCCGTCCGCCTCCGCGAGTTCGCCGACCAGGTGCAGGAGGCCTGGAGCCGCCGGGCCTCCCACGTCGGCGTCACCCTGTTGGTCTCCTATGACGGTCCGCCGGAAGCCTGCGCCCTCGCCGATCCGGCGCGACTGATGCAGGTGTTCGACGGGCTGATCGGCGAGGCGGTGGGCTCGCGTGGGCGCGGCGCCGTGGAAGTCACCCTGCGCGCGACGCCCGAGGGGGAGGGCCTGCGCCTGGAGGGCTGCGTCCGTGGCGCCCGAAGCCAGGCCTGGAACGGCGAGGACCTCGAGAGCCGCATCCGCGCCATCGACGGCCGCCTGGGCCTGGAGGCGGCGATCTCGGCGATGCTGGCCCAGAGGGTGCTGGAGGCGATGGGCGGCACGCTCGGGCACGAGACGACGCCGGGCGCATCGGAGACCCTGAGCTTCAGCCTTTCGCTGGCCCGGGCCCCGGAAGCCGACGCCGAGGAGCCCCTCGCCGCCCCGCGAGCCGCCCACGTTCTGGTCGTCGACGACAACGCCACCAACCGCATGGTGGCGCAGGGGCTCGTCGAGATGTTCGAGTGCACCTCGGAAGCGGCCGAGGACGGCCTGGAGGCGGTCGATGCCGTCCGCACCGGCCGTTTCGACCTCGTGCTGATGGACATCCGCATGCCGCGCATGGACGGCGTGGCCGCGACGCGCGCGATCCGCGCCCTGCCCGGGACGGTCGGCCGGATCCCGATCATCGCGCTGACGGCCAACGCCGATCCCGACGACGCCGAGGGCTACAGGGCCGCCGGCATGAACGCGGTCGTCGAGAAGCCGATGAAGCCCGAACAGCTGCTGAAGGCCCTGCAGCAGACGCTGGCGGCGACGCCGGCGGAGGACGCAGCCTAGGATCAGGCGGCGCCGTCGGACAGCGCCCAAGCCTGATCGCGGTAGCGCAGGATCGCCTCGCGCAAGACGTCAGGCTCGGGGCCTCGGGCCAGCACGTCACGCGATACCGATGGCAGGACGCGGCCCCGCGCCGCGCCGAACCGCGCCGCGACGTCGGCGATGCTGGCCCCCTGGGCGCCCACGCCGGGGGCCAGGATCAGGGAGCGCGGCAACCGGTCGAGCAAGCCGGCGTCATCCGCCGCCAGGGTAGCCCCCACCACCGCGCCGAGCAGGCCAACAGCCGTCGAGGGGCCGTTGAACCGGGTCACGGCGTCGGCAAGCGCCTCGGAGACTGTCCGACCATCCGGGTGGCGCGCGCACTGCAGTGTGCGGCCCTCGGCGTTAGAGGAGTGGACCACGACGAACACGCCTGCGCCCTCGGCCTGGGCTCGCTCGAAGACAGGCTGCAGCGCGTCGAAGCCGAGGTAGGCGTTCAGGGTGACGGCGTCGCCCCCGAACCCGCCGTCCTGCCCCAGCATGGCGGCCGCGTAGCCTTCCATCGTACCGGCCACGTCGCCCCGCTTGGCGTCGATCAACGCGAGGCTGCCCTGGGCCCTAATCCGCCGGATGGCGGCTCCGAATTCTGCCATGCCTTCGGCGCCGAACCGCTCGAAGAACGCCGCCTGAGGCTTGACCACCGCCGCGAGGTCACCAACGGCATCGAGCACGCGCCCGCAGAAAGTGCGCAAGCCTTCGGCATCCGCGGACAGCCCCCATCGGCGGATCAGCGCCTCCGACGGGTCGAGGCCGATGCAGAGGGGCGACCGGGCCCGGGAAAGTTCCGCGAACCGCTGTGCGAAGGGGATCATGGGCGCTCCTTGGTGACCACCCATCGATCGGACCTTGGAGGACGCGTCGCAATCGACTAAGCCGCCGTAAGATGTGAGCTGAGATCACATGGCGAGCCACCGTCTGCCGTCGCTGAAGGGCCTTCAGGCCTTCGAGGCCTTCGCCCGCGCCGGCTCCATGGTTCGCGCCGCGGAGATCCTGGGGGTCACCCACGGCGCGGTGAGCCGGCAGATCAAGGCGCTGGAGCGGCAGCTCGGCGCGAAGCTGATCACCGGCCCCAGGCACGGCCTCACCCTGACCCCGGCCGCGCGAAAGCTGGCCGAAGCGGCGGCGGCGGGTTTCGCACAGATCGCCGCCGCACTGCCGGGCGCCCAGGTGTCGGAAGACCTGATCGTCTCGGCTCCCAGCACCTTCGCCATGAAATGGCTCATCCCGCGCCTGCCGACCCTGGCGGCAAGCCATCCGGAGCTGCGGATCCGCGTCGTCGAGGACAGCGCCTCAGTCGACTTCGGTGCGCTGGGCGTCAACGCCGCCATCCGGCTCCACCGGGGACCTGCGCCCCACGGCATGACCGTCCGGCCCTTCCTCGCCCATGCGTTCGGGCCCGTGCTCGCGCCCTCTCGGCTTGCCGAAGCCGGGGACGACCTCGGACAGGCGCTGCGCCTGCCGCGTCTCCACAGCGAGACCTTTCCAGAGGGCTGGGCGCAATGGGCGGCGGCCGTCGGCCTGGACCTCCCTGCGGCCTCCGCTGAACCCTCGTTCGAGCACAACGCCTACATGCTGGAGGCGGCGGCGGCCGGCCTGGGCGTAGCCATAACCGCCTGGGCCTTCGCCGCCCCCGACATCGAACAGGGGCGCCTCATCGCACCCTGGGGCTTCGCCCGGCTCCCCACGCGCTTCCACCTCATAGCGCCCACGCATGGACGGTCGCCTGCTGTCGATACCTTTGCCCGCTGGCTCACCGCGGAGGGACGCCGCGCCGCGCCGCCGACCTGAGAGGCTGCGGCAACTGCGGGATACGACCACGCTCAAGCCCTGGCCAACTGCGGGCCCGTAACCCCACGCGCTCCCCTGCGCCGCGACGCCTCGTCGGGTTGAACTTCGCGGTCGCCGCGCCTATTCCCTCAGGCGCCATGGAAATCGAGGCCCATACCGAAGCGCCCTTGATTTCCGGGGCTTGCCAGATCGCGCGCACCGGAGCGCGCGCCGCTCCGTTCCTGCCGATGAGCCGGGCGGAGATGGACGCCCTGGGCTGGGACGCCTGCGACATCGTGCTGGTGACGGGCGACGCCTACGTCGACCACCCGAGCTTCGGCATGGCGATCATCGGCCGGTTGCTGGAGGCGCAGGGCTTCCGCGTCGGCATCATCGCCCAGCCCGACTGGCAGTCGGCCGAGCCGTTCAAGGCGCTGGGCAAACCGCGCCTCTTCTTCGGCGTCACCGGCGGCAACATGGACTCCATGGTCAACCGCTACACGGCCGACCGCCGGATCCGCAGCGACGACGCCTATACGCCCGGCGGCGAAGGCGGGAAGCGACCGGACCGCTGCACGCTCGTCTATTCGCAGCGCTGCCGCGAGGCCTACAAGGACGTCCCGATCATCCTGGGCGGGATCGAAGCGTCGCTCCGCCGGATCGCCCACTTCGACTACTGGTCGGAAAAGGTGCGCCGCTCGGTGCTGGCCGACGCCAAGGCCGACCTGCTGCTGTACGGCAACGCCGAGCGGGCCGTGGTCGAGGTGGCGCGGCGGCTGGCCGCGGGCGAGGCGCCGCGGGACCTCGCCGACGTGCGTGGCGTGGCGCTGTTCCGGCGCGTGCCGGAGCACTACGTCGAACTGCCCGCCGACGATCTGGACAGCGCCGACGAGGGCGCTTCGCGCAAGCCCGGCGACGTGGTCATCCGCCTGCCGTCGTACGAGCAGGTGGACAAGGACTCCGAGGCCTATGCCCGGGCCAACCGGGTGCTGCACCGGGAGAGCAATCCCGGCAACGCCCGGCCGCTGGTGCAGCGGCACGGCGATCGCGACCTGTGGCTGAACCCGCCGCCGATCCCGCTGACCACCGAGGAGATGGACGCGGTCTATGACCTGCCCTACGCGCGGGCGCCGCATCCGGCCTACGGCGACGCCAAGATCCCGGCGTGGGACATGATCCGCTTCTCGGTGACGATCATGCGGGGCTGCTTCGGCGGCTGCACGTTCTGCTCGATCACCGAACACGAGGGGCGGATCATCCAGAGCCGGTCCGAGGCCTCGATCCTGCAGGAGATCGAGCAGATCCGGGACAAGACGCCGGGCTTCACCGGCGTGATCTCGGACATCGGCGGGCCGACCGCCAACATGTACCGAATGGCCTGCAAGGACCCGAAGGTGGAGGCGGCCTGCCGGCGGCCTTCCTGCGTGTTCCCCGGCATCTGCCCGAACCTGAACACGTCGCACGACGACCTGATCCGCCTCTACCGGAAGGTGCGGGAGGTGAAGGGCGTGAAGAAGGTGCTGGTCGCGTCGGGCGTCCGCTACGACCTGGCCGTCGAGAGCCCGGAGTACGTCGAGGAGCTGGTCACCCACCACGTCGGCGGCCTCCTGAAGATCGCGCCCGAGCACACCGAGGAAGGTCCTCTCGACAAGATGATGAAGCCGGGGATCGGGACCTACGACCGGTTCAAGGCGATGTTCGACGCCGCCGCCAAGAAGGCGGGCAAGAAGTACCACCTGATCCCGTACTTCATCGCCGCGCACCCCGGCACGACGGACGAGGACATGATGAACCTCGCCCTGTGGCTGAAGAAGAACGGCTTCCGGGCCGACCAGGTGCAGACCTTCCTCCCCTCACCGATGGCGACGGCGACGGCGATGTACCACTCGGGCGTCAATCCGCTGCGCGGCGTGCGGCGGGGCGCGAGCGAGACGGTGGAGACGGTGAAGGGCCTGCGGCAGCGGCGGCTGCACAAGGCGTTCCTCCGCTACCACGATCCGGAGAACTGGCCGGTGCTGCGCGAGGCGCTGAAGGCGATGGGCCGCGCCGACCTGATCGGACCCCGGCCCGACCAGCTCATCCCGGCGCACCAGCCCGTCGGGACCGGCCGCCCCGCCCCGCGCGGGCGCCGGCCGGGCACGAAGTTCACGACGAAGGGCGTGCCGATCCGGAAGTGACGCGGGTCAGCACGGCGGCGAAGAAGCCGTCCGTGCCGTGGCGGGCAGGCGTCAGCGACAGGTAGGCCGGATGGGCCGAGTCCGCGACCGCCTCCTGGGGCAGCACCTGGAAGTCCGGATGGGCGGCGAGGAAGGCTTCGACCTGGCGCTCGTTCTCCTCTGGGACCAGCGAACAAGTGGCGTAGACCAGCCGCCCGCCAGGCTTCACCAGGCGCGCCGCGCTGTCGAGGATGTTCGCCTGCAGCGTCGTGAGGGCTTCCAGCCCGTCATGGGAGCGCCAGCGCGCGTCGGGATTTCGCCGCCAGGTGCCCGTGCCGCTGCACGGCGCATCGACGAGGACGCGGTCGAAGCCGCCCTTGTGGCGCTTCACCCAGGGGTCGCGCTCGCCGCTGAGCACGCGGGTCTGGATGTTGTGCAGCCCGGCGTTCCGGAAGCGCTGGGCGGCGCGCTTCAACCGCGCCTCGGAGACGTCGCAGGCGACCACGTGGCCGCGGTTCTCCATTTGCGTCGCCAGCGCGAGCGTCTTGCCGCCGGCGCCGGCGCAGAAATCAACCGCGCGCTCGCCGGGCCTGGCGTCAACCAGCATGGCTACAAGCTGGGAGCCCTCGTCCTGGATTTCGGCCTCGCCTGTCTTCAGCATCGGCAGACGGGACAGCGACGGGCGCTCCTTGAGGCGGACGCCGTTCGGCGCAAGCCGGGTCTCCTCGGCCGCGAAGCCCAGACGGCGGAGGTTCTGCAGAACCGCCGGGCGGGTCGCCTTTAGCGGATTGACGCGCAGGTCGAGCGGCGGCGGCTCCAGCATGGCCGCCATCTCGCGAGGGAAGGCGTCGCCGAAGTGGCGGCGCAGGGGCTCCAGCGACCAGGGCGGACACTCGGCGCGGACGTCCTCGGGCATCTCGGGATGGTCCGCCGTGGAGCCTTGCAGGCGTCCGAGCAGGACGCGCTCGTCCTCGGTCAGCGGCGGGGGCGCCAAGCGGCCGCCGCTGAACAGCCGCTGGACCTGATCGCGGGTCTTGCCCTGGCCCAGCGCCAGCCAGGCGAGGAGCCGGTTGCGCGGCGTGGGCGGGCGGCCGTGTTTCGACAGCCACCAACCGAGCCGCGCGTGATGGCGCAGCACGCCGTAGAGCAGCCCGGAGATCGCGCCACGATCCTCGTCGCGAAGATCGCGGCGGCCCCGGAACCACGCCGAGACCACCGCATCGGCCGGACGTGGGGCGCGCTCCACCGCCTCGATCAGCTCGAGCGCGGCTTGCAGGCGGGCGGCGGTGTTCACGCGGGACGGTCGATCGCGGGCTGCGGCTCGGTGAACCAGGCGGCGCCGGTTTCCGTCACGTGCAAGTGATCCTCCAGGCGGATGCCGAAGCTTCCGGGCACGACCACCATGGGCTCGTTTGAGAAGCACATGCCCGGCGCGAGCGGGGTCCTGTCGTCGCGCACGAGGTAGGGCGCCTCGTGGATCGAGAGGCCGATGCCGTGGCCGGTGCGATGCGGCAGGCCGGGCAGCCGGTAGTCAGGGCCGAAGCCCTCCGCCTCCAGCACGCGACGGGCGACGGCGTCGATCTCCTCGCAAGGGACCCCGGGCTTCACGGCCGCGAAGGCGGCGGCCTGGGCGCGCTTCTCCACCTCCCAGATGCGGATCATCTCCTGGGTGGGCTGGCCGAAAACGTAGGTGCGGGTGATGTCCGAGTTGTAGCCCTGCACCCGGCAGCCGGTGTCGATGAGGACGATGTCGCCGTCCTTGAGCTGCTGTTCGCCCGGCAGGCCGTGCGGATAGGCCGAGGCCTCGCCGAACTGCACGGCGCAGAAGGAGCTGCCGTCGTCGGCGCCGAGCGCACGGTGGGCCTGGTCGATGAAGCGGCGGACCTCGGTCGTGGTGATGCCCTCGCGCAGGATGCGGGCGGCGCGGCGATGGACCTCCAGGGTCATGGCCTTGGCCTGGGCCAACAGGGCGAGCTCGGCCGGCGACTTCACCATCCGGCAGCCGTCGACCACCGCCTCGGCGTTGGTCATCAGCACCTCAGGAGCGGCGATGCGCAGGCGGTCGAACATGACGAAGGCCAGCGCCGGGTCGACAGCGAGGCTCTCGGCGCCGAGCTCGCGCAGCACTTGGGCGGTGAGGTCGTAGGGGCTCTCGTGCTCCTCCCAAAGGCGCAGCGAGGCCTCGACGCCGAGGGAGGCGAGCAGCGAACCCTCCTCGAACCGCGGGCAGATCATCACCGGCTCGCCGGAACGCGGCAGGATCATCGCCACCAGCCGCTCGGTGGCGCCCCAGGCCACGCCGGCGAAGTAGCGGAGGGATGCGCCGGCGCCGATGATCATGGCGTCGGCGCCGATGGAGGCCATCAGGCCCTGCGCCTTGGCGAGCCGCGCCTCCCGCTCCTCGCGCGCGATCGGCGGCGCGGGGTTGGGCCATGAGGCGAGCTCGGAAAGCTCGCGTTCGACGCTCGATCCACCGATGAAGCTCATGCGCGCACTCCTGCATCAACGTGTCGTCCCGGGAAGGCGCGCGAGCGCCTGTCCGGACCCATAAGCGCCTGCCGGCCGCAGGTGAAGCGCGGCGGCGCGGCTTGCGCGAGACCGGCGGCTCGGAGTCTATGGGTCCCGGTCTTCGGCTGCGCCGAAACCGGGATGACAGTTGGGGGAGTGGATGGCCGGAAGCCAGGATTTCGCCGCCGACCCGCGCAATGCGGATCTGAAGATCTACGTGAACGGCGCGCTCGTGCCGCGCGCCGACGCGAAGGTCTCGATCTTCGACGCCGGGTTCGTGCTGGGCGACGGCGTGTGGGAAGGCCTGCGGCTGCACAAAGGCCGTTTGCTGTTCCTCGAGGCGCACCTGGAGCGGCTGTACAGGGGGCTTAAGGACATCGCCCTCGACATCGGGCTCTCGCCGGCCGAGCTCACCGCCGAGATCGAGCGGACGCTGGCGGCGAACGGCATGGAGGACGGCGCGCACCTGCGGCTGATGGTGACCCGCGGCGAGAAGGCGGCGGTGAACCAGGACCCGCGCAACTGGCTGGGCCGGCCGACCATCGTCATCACGGCCGAATACAAGCAGCCGTCGCCGGAGATCGTGACGCGGGGCCTCTCGCTCGTGACCTCGTCGATCCGCTGCACGCCGGCCGAAATGTTCGACATGCGGCTGAACTCGCACAGCCGGCTGAACCTGATCCGCGCGCTGATCGACGTGATGGACAAGGGTGGCGACGAGGCCCTGATGCTGGACCCACACGGCTTCGTGGCGAGCTGCAACGCGACCAACTTCTTCTGGGTGCGGGACGGCGAGGTGCGGACGTCGAAAGGCGACTACTGCTTCAACGGGGTGACCCGGGCGAACATCATCGCCCTGTGCCGCGAAGAGGGCGTGCCGCTCGTCCTGGGCGACTTCCTGGTGGAGGACGCTCGCGCCGCCGACGAGGCCTTCGTCACCGGCACCTTCGGCGGCCTGACGCCGGTGCGCGAGATCGACGGACGAAGCCTGCCGGACGCGTTGCCGGGGCCGGTGACCGCCAAGCTGAGGGCGGCTTACGAGCGCCTGAAGGACCGGGAGGCGGGCCTATGACGATCCGCGTCGCCATGTGGTCAGGGCCGCGCAACATCTCGACGGCGATGATGCGCAGCTTCGAGAACCGGCCGGACTGCGTCGTCGTCGACGAGCCGTTCTACGCCGCCTATCTGGCCGAGACAGGTCTCGACCATCCGATGCGTGAAGAGGTGCTGGCGTCGCAGCCAACCGACTGGCGAGAGGTGGTGGACGAGCTGGAGCGCCTGGACGCGCCCGTCGTCTACGAGAAGCAGATGGCGCACCACATGCTGGACGGCTTCGGGCTCGACTGGACGGCGGAACGCGTCAACGCCTTCCTGATCCGGGACCCGGCGGAGGTGCTGGCCTCCTACGTCCAGAAGCGGGGCGAGGCGGCGCTCCAGGACATCGGGATCGTGCGCCAGCGGGAGATCTTCGAACGCGAGGCCGACCGGCTGGGGCGGGCCCCGCCGGTTGTGAGGGGCAAGGACGTGCTGGCCGACCCGCCCGGCGTGCTCGGACGCCTGTGCGCGGCGCTCGGCATCCCGTTTGATCCCGCGATGTTGCGCTGGCCCGCGGGACGGCGCGCGAGCGACGGGGTGTGGGCGCCGGCCTGGTACGACAGCGTGGAGCGCTCGACCGGCTTCGAGCCGCCGACGCGGGCCGCCTATCCGCCACTTCCCGACGACCTGCGGCGGATCGCCGACGAAGCGCGGCCCCACTACGAGGCCATGGCCCGGCACTGCCTGGCTTGAGCCGGCCGATCAGGGCGTGAGCGCGTCGGCGGCCTTGGTGAGCCGGTCGCAGGTCGCGAACTCCCGACGGCGGAACGCCTCGGCGGCGGCACGGCGCAGCAGGGTGTGGGCGGCCTTGGGGTATCGGACCCGCAGCTTCGCCGACCAGCGCTCGGCGTCCTCCGGCGACAGGCGCAGCTCGTCTGCCCGATCCTCGATCATGCGGACCACTTCGGGGAAGGCCGGCCAGTCGATCAGCAAGCCTAAGCCCTTCACCGGGTCTGGGGCCTCCGCGGCGAGCGCGAAGATGCGATGCTCGGCCTCCACGTCGGCGAAGTCCGGCAGGCGGGCGGTGAAGGCCTTTGCACGGGCCGCCGAGAGGGTGCGTTCGAAGGACGTCCAGCGCGCTTCCTGCGCTGCGTCGCTCTGGCCCGAGTGCTCGAGGTAGTCGATCCAGGCGCTCTCCCAGTCGAAGTCCGGCTCGGGGCGGCCGC
Organism: Phenylobacterium sp. VNQ135; assembly: GCF_049445735.1. Classification (NCBI taxonomy): domain Bacteria; kingdom Pseudomonadati; phylum Pseudomonadota; class Alphaproteobacteria; order Caulobacterales; family Caulobacteraceae; genus Phenylobacterium; species Phenylobacterium sp. VNQ135. Next base: position 77,322 of record NZ_JBMSDS010000005.1, read on the forward strand.
CGCGCGCGCGGCGGAACAGGCCGGGCTGCGCGGCGGCCTCGAGGACCTGGCGCGCTTCCTCAAGGCGTCCGGCGTCCATCAGGCGCGAGGCGAGATCGGCGGCCACGGCCGGCGTCTTCAGCGCCTCGGCGGTGAAGGTGGCGCGGTAGGCATCGAGATCGCCCGCCCCGTCGGCGAGGCGACGCCGGATCGTCGTCCAGGCCGGCCCGGATCGGGCGTGTAGGCCGGCGAGCGCCGCACGCGCGACGTCGGGGCCCGCAGCCGGGAGCGCGAGGGCCAACCACTCCGACCAGGCTGACGGCGCTTCCGCGATCGCCTCGGCGAGGCTCGCGCCCGCCTCGTGGGCGTCGGCGGCGGCGAGCAGGCGGCCGGCGTCCTCCGCCGCGCGGGCGAACACCGCCGCGACAGCGCCCTCCTTGTCGCGCACGCGGCGGGCTACGCCGGGCGCCAACGCCAGGACCCGCAGGATACGGTCCTGAGCGGCCGGACCGTCCAGCTCGGCCAACCGGCCGGCGATCAGGCCGCGCAAGCCGTCGAGGTCTCGCACGAAGGCCGGCCGCTGCCGCCAGGAAACGTTCGAACGGGAGCCGCCGATCAGCGTCAGGCGGCGGTCGATCTCGGCCAGCAGATGCTCGGGCCCCTGCTCGGCCGCAAGCTCCATGCGCAGGCGCCGCTTGAGGTCGGCGCGGCTCTCGGCGACCTCGGCCAGCAGCTCGGCCAGGCGGGTGGGGCCCAGGCGGGCGAGGTTCTCCGGCGTGACGCGCTTGAGGCTGGCCGGGGTGGGACGCTTCATCGGGGGATCAGCGCGCAGCGCGTGCCCAAGGTTTCACCTGCAACTTTATTGCGGCGTCGCGGCCTATTGCGCCGCCGCCCGCAATGACCTAACCGGCTGGCCTCGATTTCGGGGGAGATTATGGCCGCGAAGCCCGCGCCAAAGGCTGGAGCCGCCGCGCCGTCGCTGGACGAGGTGCGCGCGCGCATCGACGCCATCGACGCCGACCTGCTGCGCCTGCTCGACGAGCGGGCGGGGCTGGCGCGTGCGGTGGCGGCGGCCAAGGCGGCTGCGGGCGATGCGGGCAAGTTCGGCCTGCGGCCGGGCCGGGAAGCGCAGATCGTCCGCAAGCTGGTCGCCGCCCCGCGCACCGCGGCGAGCCCGAGCCTGGTGGTGCGGGTGTGGCGCGAACTGATGGCCGAGAGCCTGGCGCTGCAGGGCCCGTTCCGGATCAGCGTCTGGGGCGGCAAGGACCCGGGCCGCACGGCGGAGCTGGCGCGGCTGCGGTTCGGCGCCGCGCCGCCGATGCGGCAGGTGGAGAAGGCGGAAGCCGCCATCGCCGACGCCAAGCAAGTTGGCGGCGTGGCGGTGCTGGCGCTCTCCCGCGACAGCGCCTGGTGGGGGCGGCTGCTGGCGGAGCCGAAGCTGAAGGTGTTCGCCGCCCTGCCCTGCCTCAATGCTTGGGGCCCGATGGACGCGCTCGCCGTGGCTGAGGTCGAGGTCGAGCCCACCGGCGACGACGTCACGTTCTGGGTCACCGACGCGCCGGGACCGGCCGCCGCCGTCGAGACCGCGCTGGGCCAGGACGGCGTGGCGGCCGAGCTGCTGGTGGAAAGCGGCGGCCTGAAGCTGTTCTCACTCGCCGGCTACTACCAAGCCGATGACCCGCGTCTCGCCCGCGCGCCGGGACGGCTGTCTGGCGTGATCGGGGCTGCGCCGGGACCGCTGGACGTGTAAGAGGCGGCCGCCATGGCCGACTCCTCCGAACTCCCGAACGACCGTTCCCGCGCGGGCCGCCCCGTGCCGAAGCCCGGGATCATGGACATCCACGCCTACGTGCCCGGCAAGGCCAAGGCCGAGGGCGTCGAGAACCCCATCAAGCTGTCAGCGAACGAGAACATCCTGGGCTCCAGCCCCAAGGCCCGCGAGGCCTATGCCGGTGCCGCCGACCAGCTCCACATGTATCCGGACAGCCGCACGAGCCTGCTGCGGGCCGCGGTGGCCGAGGACTTCAAGCTGGAGCCCGAGCGGCTGATCTTCGGCCAAGGCTCGGACGAGGTCTTCCAGCTCCTGAACCAGGTGTTCCTGGAGCCCGGAGACAACATCGTCCAAGGCGAGTACGGCTTCGCCGCCTATGCGATCGGCGCCCGGGCCTGCCAGGCCGAGGTCCGGACGGCGAAGGAGCCCGGCTACCGCATCGACGTGGACGAGGTGCTGAAGGTCGTCGACGAGCGCACCCGGCTCGTCTTCATCGCCAACCCCGCCAACCCGACCGGCACCTGGATCCCGTTCGACGAGATCGTCCGCCTGCATCAGTCGCTGCCGCCCAGCGTGGTGCTGGTGCTGGACGGCGCCTACTCCGAGTTCTGCAAGGACCGGACGTTCAACGACGGCCTGGACTACGCCCGTACGCAGTCGAATGTGGTGGTGACGCGCACCTTCTCGAAGCTGCACGGGCTGGCGGCGCTGCGGGTCGGCTGGGGCTATGCCCCGGAGGAGATCGCCGCGGCCGTCGACCGCATCCGCCTGCCGTTCAACATCTCGATCCCGGGCCAGCTCGCGGCCATCGCGGCGCTGCGCGACGTGGAATTCCAGGATCGCTCCATCGCGCATGTCGAGCAGTGGCGGCCGTGGCTGGCGCAGCAACTCGGCGGCCTGGGCCTGGAAATCGTGCTGCCGTCGGCGGCGAACTTCCTGCTGGTGGGCTTCCCGAAGACGCCGGGGCGGACGGCGAAGGACGCCGAGGCCTTCCTGGCGTCGAAAGGCCTGCTGGTGCGCGGCGTCGGCAACTACGGCCTGCCGGACCACGTGCGGATCACCATCGGGCTGGAAGAGCACAACCGCGCCGTGACCGACGCGCTGGCCGAGTTCCTGCGCTAGCGGCGCCGGGCGGCGACCTGATCCAGCAGGCTGCGGGCTTCCTGGACGAACGCCTCGACCACCTTGGGCGCGTGCGGGTTCTGGGTCTGGATGGCGGTGAAGAGCTCGAAGGTGTCGGCGCCGATCAGGCCGCAGAGCTCCAGCAGGTGCTGGTAGGACTGGGTGGCCAGCCGCTCGTCCGGGATGCCGAGGTTGACCAGGGACCGCCCGATCAGGTGGGTCAGCGCCTGGACGTAGGCCATCTCCTCGTCGTGCTCCTCGGGCGTGGTGACCGTCACGGCGAGACCCAGCTCGCGGCCTAGCGCGGCCACCCGCTCGTAGCGGTCGCCGCGCACCGGACAGACCACGAACCGCAGGCCCGGCAGGCCGTCGCGGGCCACTGACTGCGGGCCGAACAGCGGATGGGTGGCGACGATATCGACATGCGCCGGCAGCAGCTCGGTCATCCATTGGGCCGGAAGCATCTTCACCGAGCCTACGTCGACCACGAGTGCGCCCGGCTTCAGGTGCGGGGCGATGGCGGCGAAGACCTCCCGCATGGCCGCAACCGGCACGGCGACGACGACCACGTCCCGCGCCGCCGCGTCCTCGAGCGAGCCGAAGCCGACGCCCAGCGCACGGGCCTGCTCGGCGGCGTCGGGGGCATGGTCGGAGACCAGTACGGCGAAGCGATCCTTCAGGATGCCGGCGGCGAGGCGGCCGAACTGACCGAAGCCGATGAGGCCGAGAGTCTTCATGGCGGCTCGATAGCGGGGCGCGGGCGTCACCGCAAACCGGACACGATCTCGAAATAGCGTTGCAATGCAGGCGGCGCTTGCTCGCAGCCTCAACAACGGAGACTTCGATGCGCACTCTCATCCTCGCGGCCGTGCTGGCCGCCGCTGCCGGAGCCGCTCAGGCGCAGATGCCTTCGCCGGCCGACATCGTGGCCCGCTGGGACACCGACAAGGACGGGTCGGTCTCCAAGGCCGAGTGGGTGGCGGCGGGGCGGCCGGCGGAGCGATTCGACCTGGTCGACGCCGACAAGGACGGCAAGGTCACGGCGGCCGAGCTGGAGGCGGCGTTCAAGGCGATGCAGCAGCGCCGGGGCGGCTGAGGACCGGAGGCGGCGCTTGACGCCGCCTTTTTTCGGCGCCGATATTCACCCTCTGAGGTGAATATGCTCGATCAGACGATGACGGCCCTGGCCGATCCGACGCGGCGGGCGATCCTGGCGAGGCTGGCCACGGGCGAGGCGCGCGTCACCGACGTGGCCAAGCCGTTCCCGATCAGCCTGAACTCGGTCTCCAAGCACATCCGCATGCTGGAGCGGGCGGGCCTCGTGACGCGACGGGTCGAGGGGCGCGAGCACTTCCTGGCGCTGGACCCGGCCCCGCTGGACGAGGCGGCGCAGTGGATCGCCCAGCAACGCAAGCTCTGGAGCCGCGCGCTCACCGAACTGGAGAAGGTGCTGAACGATGCCTAGCGTGACCGTCACCCACCGCTACGCCCACCCGCCGGAGCGGGTGTTCGACGCCTGGCTCAACCCGGAGCTGGCGCGGCGCTTCCTGTTCACGACGGCCACCGGCGAGGTCGTGCGCTGCGAGATCGATGCCCGGGTGGGCGGCCGCTACACCATCGTCGACCGCCGCCCGCCCAACGACGAGCACATGCCGGACGGCGGCGACATCGAGCATGTCGGCGAATACCTGGAGATCGACCGGCCCCGGCGGCTGGTCTTCACCTTCGGCGTGCCGCAGTTCGACCCCGGCTTCACGCGGGTGACGGTGGAGATCGAGCCCGACGGCGACGGCTGCCTGCTGACCCTGACCAACGACGACGTGCCGGCGGAATGGGCCGAGCCCAACCGCGGCGGCTGGACGATGATCCTGGACGGGCTGGAGCGCGCGCTGGCCTAGGAAAGGGCGCGGCGCACGTCCGCCACCACCGCGTCCCAGTCGCCCCCTCGCGGCTGCCGGAAGAGGCGGGCGGAGGGATACCAGGGGCTGTCGTCGCGGCCGCGCATCCAGCGCCAGTCCTGGCCCACGTCGGAGAGCAGCACCCAGACCGGCTTGCCCAGCGCGCCGGCCAGGTGGGCGAGCGCGGTGTCCACCGAGACGACGAGGTCGAGGCCGGCGATGATCTCGGCGGTCTGCGGCAGAGGCCCGGCGTCGGCGGGCTCCAGGCTGATGGCGTCCGGGAGCGCGAGCAGGGCCTCGGCCGCCGCGCCGCGCATCGAGCGGTGCGCATCCCGGGCGTTCTTGGGATTGCCGGCGACGGCGACGCCGATGCGGGCGTCCACCGGGCGGGGCGCCGCATGCAGGTAGGGCTCGCCCGGCAAGGTGTCGGGCGTCATGCCCAGCCGCCCGGCCAGCGACATGCAGCGCACCCAGGCGACGTCGTCGGGCAGTCGGGCCTGATCGCCGGGGGCAAGCCCGATCACCTCGTCGACGCCGGCAAGGCCGGCGAAGACCGGCGCGAGCGCCGCATGGCACGAGAGCGTCACTCGCCCGGCGCCCCGCGCCTTCAGCAGGGGCGCGAACCGGGCGAACATGATCTGGTCGCCCAGGCCCTGTTCGTGGACCACGACCACGTCGCGGCCGGCCAGCGGCTCGCCCCGCCACTCGGGCGCGCTCCCTGAGAAGCGGCTGGTCTCGGACGGATGGGCGCGGACGCGGGCCTCGAAGTGCGGCCAGCCCTCGGCGTAGCGGCCGGCGCCCAGCAGCGCCTCCGCCAGCGAGAGCTCGATGCCGGCGTCGTCGGGCAGGCGCTGGTGGGCGAGGCCCAGCCAGTGGGCGGCGGCGTCGAACCGGCCGAGCTCCAGCAGGCAGGCGCCGAGGTTGCGCGCGAGGTTCAAGGTTGCGACGCGGGCCGCGATGTCCTCGTAGAGGGCGGCGGCCTCGGCCAGGCGTCCGGCCTGCTGCAGCGCCACGGCCTCCGCGAACCGGGCGGCGTCATCCATCCTTGAGCGCCGGCCTCAGGAACTCGGCCACCTGCTCGATGGCCTCGACGAGCGTCACGCGCTGGAGCTCGACGCCTTCGGGCAGGCCCGAGAACAGGCGGGTGGGCGCGGCCGCGTCCAGCATGACGAAGACGCCCCGGTCGTCGGCCCGGCGGATCAGGCGGCCGAAGGCCTGGGCGATGCGGCCCCGGGCGATGGCGTCGTCGTAGCTCTTGTTGCCGAACCGCGTGCGGCGGGCCTTGTGCAGGATGTCAGGGCGCGGCCACGGCACGCGGTCGAAGACCAGCAGGCGCAGGGACCGGCCCGGCACGTCGACCCCGTCGCGCACCGCATCGGTGCCCAGCAGGCAGGCGTCCTGTTCGGCGCGGAAGATGTCGACCAGCGCCCCCACCTCCAGCGGGTCGACGTGCTGGGCGTAGAGGGCGAGGCCCTTGTCGGCCAGGGGACCCGCGATCTTCTCGTGTACGGCCTTCAGCCGGCGGATGGCGGTGAAGAGGCCAAGGCCGCCGCCGCCGGCGGCCAGGAACAGCTCGCGCATGGCCGCGGCGACCTGGCGGGCGTCGTCGCGGCCGACGTCGGTGACGACGAGGGCGCGCGCATTGGCGGCGTAGTCGAAGGGCGAGGCGAGCTTCAGCGTCTTGGGCCGGTCGGGCAGGCGCGCGGCGCCGGTGCGCATCTCGGCCAGGGCGAAGGGGTCCTCCAGCGTGGGATCGGCCAGCGTCGCCGAAGTGACCAGCACGCCGTGCGCCGGCTTGATGACGGCGTTGGTCAGGGGCTCGGTCGGGTCGACCCAGTGGCGGCGGCAGGCGGCGTCGACCACCCGGCCATAGAGGAAGGTGGCGTCGAACCAGTCGACGAAGTCGGGGTCGTCCTCGGCGTCCTCGTCGATGGCGCGCAGCATGGAGCGCCAGGCCGGAAGCGTCATGCGGGCGCGGCGGTCGAGGCCCCGCAGCGCCCCTTCGATGCGGGCGCGCTCCGAGCCGCCGAGGGTGGCGGCCTCCTCGTCCAGCAGATCCTCGAGCGCGCGGGCGAGCGCCAGCAGCGGCGCCTCCACCCGGGCCAGCGCGGCGGCGGCCTCGCGGGCGGTCTCGCGCACCAGGTCCAGCGCCGGGCGGGCGGCGCACTCCATGCCGATGTCCGAGCTCTGGGCCCGGGCGCGAAGCTGCTCCAGCACGGCGACCAGGAAGCCCTCGATGGGCCCGATCGGGTTCACCTCGCCGTTGGGCGGGGCGATGCGGCCCGACCAGCCCTCGCCCGGCAGGGCGGAGGCGGCGTGGATGGCGTCCTGCAGGGTCTGGCGGGCGCCGTCGCGGTCGCCCAGGATGTCGGAGAGGCGCGCTTCGAGGCCCCTGCCCCGCCGCCCCCGGCCCTCGGGCCCGCGGATCCAGCGGCGCATCTCGGCGGCCTCGGCGCCCGAGAGAGCGGCCGAGAACGCGCTGTCGGCGGCGTCGAACAGGTGGTGGCCCTCGTCGAAGACGATGCGCTTGAGCTGGCTGGTCTCGCTGTCGGCCTTGGAGCCCCGGGCGGCGCGGGCGCCGTCGAAGGCGGCCTGGGTCATGACGAGCGCGTGGTTGGCGATGACGATGTCCGCCCGGCGCGAGCCGCGGATCGCCTTCTCCACGAAACAGGCGCGGTAGTGCTGGCAGCCGGCGTGGATGCATTCGCCGCGGCGGTCGACGAGGTTGGCGGCCGAGGCCTGCTGGGCCGGGGCGACGTAGAACAGGGTGGGCAGCCAGGCGGGGAAGTCGCCGCCGGTCATGTCGCCGTCGCGGGTGGCGCGCGCCCAGCGGGCGGCCAGCGCCATGCCCACGAGGTCGCCGCCGCCGAGCTGGGCGGTGTTGGCCTGGTCCTGGAAGTTCAGCAGGCAGAGGTAGTTCTCGCGGCCCTTGCGGACCACCGCCTTCTTCGCCCGGACCTTGTCGTCCTCGAAGATGGATCGGCTCTCGCGCTCGATCTGGCGCTGGAGGGCGCGGGTGTAGGTGGAGACCCAGACGGCCGGGCCGTTGGTCTCGGCCCACAGCGAGGCGGGCGCGAGATAGGCCAGCGTCTTGCCGATCCCGGTGCCGGCCTCGGCCAGCATCATGCGCGGCTCCCCTTCCCGCTCGCGCGGCTGGAAGACGAAGGCGGCCTCGGTGGCGAGCTCGGCCTGGGCGGGCCGCGCCTCGTCGAGGCCGGAGCGGCCCAGCAGGGTCTTCAGCCGGTCGGCGGAGCCTTGGGGATCGATCGGCTTCGACCCCGCCTCGCCGGGCGGCGCCTCGGCCTCCCATTCGGTGAGCCGCATCCAGACGTCGAGGCCCGAGCTGCGGAACTGGTTGCCGGCCGGCGCCGAGCGCAGGGCGCCGATCACCGCCGAGCCCCACGGCCAGCCGGCGCGCGCCAGGGTCTCGGCCACCGCCAGGGCCTCCTCGCGGGAGGGCTCGGGCGTCAGCGCCAGCTCGGCCAGCAGCAGGCGGCAGGCCTCGCGGAGCGCGCTGGCTTGAGCTTCAGCGCCCTTGGGCTCGGGCAGGCCCAGGGCGAGCGCCAGGCCGGCGGCGGAGGGGGCGCAGAACTTCGCCGGGCGGACGAAGGCGAAGAGCTCCAGGGCGTCGAAGATGCGAGGGGATCGCGGCGGGGCGTGGAGGCCGAGCCTGCGCGCCGTCATCGCCGCATGGGCCAGCAGGACGGGGGCGGACTCGAAGAGGTCGCGGGCGTCCGGGGCGCGGAGGGGTCGCGTCGCGCCGGCGTCCGCCACCGCCGCGCGGGGGCCCGGCAGGACGACAAGCGCCGGGGCGAGATCGAGGGCGGCGGGGGGGAGAGTCACCCGCGGAGGTTACTGGAGCGAGGCGGCGAACGGAAGGGGAACTGGGTATGGTAGGGGGCGTCGCGCCATCCGCTCGTGACGCTTGGGCGACATTCGGAGCGTCCGCGTCGAGCGCAAGGTCTCCTTCGGACGCGCGAGCAACCTGCGCGCATCGGTGGCTAACAATTCGCCTCGTCTGCGGTGCTTAAGGCCAGTACCTTGTACAAGAAGGAGGAACCGCCGCTGCGCTTTTCCGGCAAGAAGATGCCGGGCGACAAGCGGTTCGACTTCCTCGCGTTCCACGGCACGGCCGGGAGCATCGGCATTGAGGCGAAGAACATTCGCGAGTGGATTTACCCCGACCGCGGCGAGGTCAAGGAGCTGATCCAAAAGGCGCTAGCGTCTGACTCCGTGCCGGTTCTGATCGCCCGCCGCATCCCCTATGTGACATTCCGCCTACTGGAAGCGTGCGGGGCGCTCTTATTCGAAAACTATAATCAGCTCTATCCCAGCGCTGACGCCGAACTCGCCAAGCAAGCCGCTCAAAAGGACTTGCTCGGCTATCACGACATTCGAACCGGCAACCAACCCAACGACCGCCTGCTAAAGTTCATTGCGGAGACCGTACCAGCGAGGGCCGACGAAGCCCGCGCTCGGTTCAACAAGTACCGCGATCTCCTAGACCAGTTTGCCACCGGGCAGCTTCGCTACCCCGGGTTCGCCGCTCGCGTACGTCGCCGTGAGCAGGGGCAACCGGAAGACGCCGACGCGCAGCCAGAACCAGATTTCGATCCGAACGACTACGAAGAGGGCGGCGAGTGGTAGGCGGTCACTTCTTCCGCCTTATCCACCAGACCAGCGAGGCGAGGCCCAATGCACCAACCGCCGTGATGGCGGGGGCGTCCAGTGAACAGGCGAACTGGAACATGGTGTGTGGGCGTCCGACTCGTTGCCGGAATCCTGCCGTCACGACGTGATACGCGCGAGGCGTGTTCAATAGCCCGCCGCAGCCTGGTAGCGCACTTGGCTGCGCTGCCGCCCTGCGCCCGAGATTATGGCCACAGAAGCGGCATAATAGTCACGCTTTTTCCGCCCAGCTGCGGGGTGGAGGGGGCGACCTGATCGCCAAAGCTAAATATCGGGGAAGCTCAATCAAGACTACGCCACGGATATACCGCTTCCCACGTGGCATGGGAGAACCCCGATGTTCAGAAACTCATCCCGCCTTTGGCGGATCATCATCCGTGATGATCGGAGTCAGCCACATCGCTTCATCCGACAGCGGCTATTCTACGGTTCACAACTTGCGGTGAAGTCGGGGCGGCGTTATCGCCGCTCCGACTTCTTCCGTTTCCAACCAGCGGCCTTGCGCGCGGCACGGCTGATGGCCCGGCTCGCGCCCGTACGTCGCCCGCTCACAATGCCCTCGTTGGCAGGCTTGATATGCAGGTAGCCCGCGTAAGCCGGATCGATCCCCTTGAGGATGTACTTCGCGAGGCTGCCGGGCGTCTCGACATCGCCCACGTGCAGCGCGTCCTTTAGATCGTCCACGCCAGTGATCTTGCGCAGCATCCGGGCCGTCTTGGCCTCGAACTCGCCGCGGATGCTCGCCGGTAGGTGCGTCATCCAGTGGACATGACGGCTTCCCGCCGGGTTCGCGTGGCTATGCACGCCAAGGAGCGGGCCGAGGTCGCGTCCTTTCGCACGCTCATAGCGCCACCACCTTGAGAGCCGAGCCTGTAGGTCCCGGAAGACGGCGCCCGCGGCATCGTCGCCGATCCCGAGGGTCGCGAAGTTGATTGTCACATGGGCGTTGATCGGGCGGCCAACCTCGCCGGCGTATCGGATGGCATGTAGCACGTTCTCCGCCGCTCGGCGGCCGATGAACGCGGTCGCAACCCCGCATTTTGTCGTCACAAGGTCCACCTAATACCAGATCGTGTGCCCCCCTGTGATGCAGGTGCCAGTTCACCGAACGCGGGTCAACCGGAAGTTGCTCCAATGTTCCCCTGTCCACAGGAACTCCAGGGGGACGCCTCAAGGCGCGGACTTCGCCCGGCCTTGACCCGGCCTGCGGGCGAGGCTTGTGGGCCGCCATGCACTTGAGGCTCAATGGCGTCGCTGGCGATGCGACGGGGGCGGGGCTTGCAGCCGGGGCGATCAGATCTGTTGTTGCGGATGCGGCTGGCGGCGGCCGCAGGCGACCTGCACTGGCCGGGGCTGATCCTGGCCGCCGGGTTGGTGGTCGCGATCTTCGGGGTCGTGCTGGTGATTGTCCGGCCGAGCCTCGGACCGGCCGAGCGAGCTTATGGGCGGGTGCTCACGGTCAACGTGTCGGCCAACGAAAGCGGCCCGCAGATCGTCGCGCGCGTGCGGACGGAGGACGGCGACCGGACCCTGTTCCTGCCGACGGGATCGACGTGCTGGCCGGGTGACCGCATCGAACTCCTGAAGCGCGGAAAGCAGTACATGGCCGGCGGCCGTTGCGCGCGTCCATGAGGGCGAAGCTTGTGGGCCGCCATGGACTTGAGGACGGATGGCATCCTGAAGGATGCCCTCGCCTCCTCCCTTTTCCCTCCGTCATGGCCGGGCTTGTCCCGGCCATCCAGACGCGCACGCCTGCGCCGGGCTGGAGCGCGGCCGGCGGGTCTGGATCCCCGGGACGAGCCCGGGGATGACGGCTGGGGCGGCGTTAGCGCCTGTCGCGGCGAAATCCGGCGCTTCCCCCTCGGTGTCATCCCGGTTTCGCCGCAGGCGAAGACCGGGACCCATCGGCGCTGGCAGGCGGCGCGAAGCCTCCGCGATCCGGCGCTTATGGGTCCCGGACAAGCGCGGGACGCGCTTTCCGGGATGACACCGGGAGGGTGAGCGGGGCTGGCGAGCCTGACCGTCAGAAGCGCCGGAAGCCCATGGGGATGCGGACGGAGCCGCCCTCGGTGGGGCGGCCGTCCTTCAGCTGCTTCTTCAGCCGGAACTTCGGGACCAGCTTGAGCGCCATGTCGCCGAAGCCCTGGCCTTCGGGCTGTTCGGCCAGGACCTGGCAGTTCGCGAGCGTGCCGGCCGCCTCGACCTTGCACTCAACCAACGCGGCGCCGGCGTCCTGCTCGCGCTTGTGGCCGCGGGGATAGACCATCGCGGCATCGCGCGCCGATGGCCGGCGAACCCAGTCGCGCCCTTCCACCGGGAGCGGCTCCGCCGCGGGCGGGGCGGGGACGTCCGCCTGGGCGAGCGCGAGCGCGAGCGCCGTGACAAGGCCAATCATCATATTCCCCCTAAGCCACGGCCAAGCTAGCGCGGGCCGCACGCCCCCTCCACCCTCCTTCGCCTGCGGCTTCGGAGGGTCCCCCTCCCCCGCTGCGCAGGGGAGGAGCGGACCCGCCGCCGATGTTCCGTCTTTGTTCTTGACTTGCGCGCGCGTTTGTGGGAGAGTTCGGGCAGGCTCTGATGCGTGCGCCCGCGCGGGCGGCGGGGCCTTCCTGACAATCTGACGAGAGGCCTGGTTCGATGACGGACGGGGATGGCGGCGGCGCGTTTGCGTCGGCGGAGGATGGCGCGCGCCTGACGGCCAAGCAGGCGCTGCGGTCGCGGGCGTACGTGAAGTTCTCCGCGGCGCTGGCGCGGCGCATCCTGGGGCGCGTGGCGCTGGGGGAGCCGCTGCGGGTGATCTGCGCCGAGGCGGGGATGCCGTCGGCGAATACGGTGACGGTGTGGGCGAAGACCCGGGCGCCGTTCGGGCGGGCCCTGGCGCTGGCGCGGGAGGCGGCGGCGGCGGACGACCCGGCCAATGTGGGGTTCTGTCCCGACACGGCGCGGGAGATCTTCGCGCGGCTGTGCGAGGGCGAGCCGCTGTACCGCATCTGCCGCGATCCGCGGATGCCGGGGAAGTCGACGGTCTATCGCTGGCGCGAGCGGGAGCCGGACTTCGACCGCTCGATCCGGCTGGCGCGGGACATCTGCGCCGAGACGGTGTGCGAGGAGAGCCTGGAGACCGCACGCGCGGTGACGCCGCAGACGGCGCACGCGGTGCGCGTGCGGCTGGAGCACGAGCGGTGGTTCGTGCGCGCCGTGGCGCCGGGGCGGTTCGGGCCGGTGCGGCCGCAGGACGTGGACGAGCTGGACTGGGCCGGCGGCGGGGGCGGGAGCGGCGGCGGCATGACGGTGATCGTGCGGAAGTTCACCGATCCGCCCGAGAGCCTGGAAGGCCTGGCCGCCGAGACGAAGGCGCTCTACCGCGGCGAGAGCTGAGGGCGGCCGGCCGCGCAGCGTTTGAGGCTGGCGCGGCGGCAAGGGTGTCAAACGGCTCCCGTCGCCCTAAGTTCTGGGGCAAAGACACAAAGCCCCGATGCAGATTCACGCCGTTTCCCTCGCCGCAGCGCTCCTGGCGCTGGCCGCCTGTTCCGAGCCGCCGGGCGGGAACGGCGCCGCCGCCGCGCCCGCCCGCAGCCCGGGCGGCTTCCCCGCCCCCGACCGGCCGGTGGCGCCCGCCGTCACCGACACCTGGAGCTCGGGGCCCGATCGCGATGCGGCCGACGAGTCCGGCCAGCTCATCCGGGGCCTGCAGATCACGCCGGGCATGGCCGTGGCCGACATCGGGGCGGGCTCCGGCTACCACACCCTGCGCCTGTCGCCGGCCGTCGGCCGGGAGGGCGCCGTCTATGCCGAGGACATCAACGAGGCCTATGTGGCCGGCCTGAAGCGCGAGGCCGAGCGCCGGGGGCTGGCCAATGTGAAGATCGTGGTGGGGACGCCTGAGGATCCGAAGCTGCCGCCGGGCGCCGTCGACCGCGCGATCCTGGTCCACATGTACCACGAGATCGCCAACCCCTACGCCCTGCTCTGGAACCTCGCCCCGGCGCTGAAGCCCGGCGGCCGCGTCGGCGTCATCGACATCGACCGGCCGACCCAGGCCCACGGCGTGCCGCCCGGCCTGCTGGAATGCGAGTTCGGGGCGGTGGGCTATCGCATGGTCGACTTCCAGCGCCTGCGGGGCGGGGTGGGCTATCTGGCGGTGTTCGAGCCCCCGGCGCCGGGCCAGAGGCCCAGGCCCGCCGACATCCAGGCCTGCGACGCGCCGGATTGATCCCGATCAAGGGCTGCGGCGCGCTCCGGCGCGAAACTCGCGCCCTCGATCAAGGAGCCCGGCCATGAACCCCGACGCCGCACCGTTCGTCTACGCCATCGTCGCCATGTTCAGCGTGTTCATCGTCGCGCTGCTCGCCGGCGTCGTGATCTCGGGACGCAAGTAGCCTACCAGGGCTCGTCCCAGGGGCCGCCAAAGGGTCCGCCCAAGGGCCCGTACGGTCCCACATACAGCCCACGGCCGCGGGTCGCGCCCACGGCGATGCTGACCTGGCCGGTCTTGCCCACGGGATAGTGCGCCTCGACGCGGCCGTGGCGGTAGCCGTGCGTGCCGACGCCCACCTCCACCGAGCCGTGCACCTGCCGGTCGGGCTCGAGGCCCTCATCTATGGCCGCCATCTCGTCGGGCGAGGGCGCCGCGGCGGGCGAGCCCTTGATGAAGGCGTCGATCTGCTCGGCGGTGCTCAGCGGCCGCGCCGGAGCCTGCGGGGCGGATGCGTCCACGCGGGCCGCGTCCGCGGTCGCCACGGGCGGGGCGCCGCTCGCGCCCGCCGTCGCCATCGGCCCGTCCTCGCCGGCCTGGGCCGCCCCCGCCAGGGACAGCGCCGCCGCCACACCGATCGCCGTCCGCGAAAGCATCATGACGGAACTCCTACACCGGAACGGCGTGCAGCCCACATCACGATTGCGGCGGGCGCGCGGCGACGCTTTGCTCGCCGGCCGGCGTGACTATCTTGGCAGGACATGTCCGCTCCAGGCTCCCACCTCCGCCAGGCCGTCGTCGACCAGGTCCGCCGCCTCGTGGGCGGCACCGGCGACGACACCGTCGAGCGCAACCGCGCCGACACCGGCTTCTTCGGTCCCGACAGCGCCTGCTGGAAGGTGCACGGCGACCTCGCCTCGATGATGGCCGGCGGCATCACCGCCCTGCTGGTCCAGATGCTGCATCCCGGCGCGCTCGCCGGCGTCTGGGATCACTCCAACTTCCGCGGCGACATGACGGGCCGCCTGCGCAACACCGCCCTGTTCATCGCCGGCACCACCTATGGCGACCGGGCCGAGGCGCAGCGCCACATCGACCGCGTCCGCGCCATCCACGCCAAGGTCCGCGGAACCCTGCCGGACGGAACGCCCTATTCCGCCGACGACCCGGACCTGCTCACCTGGGTCCATGTGGCCGAGGTCTCCAGCTTCCTGGCCGCCTACCTGCGCTACGTCGATCCCGCCTTCCCGCCGGCCGAGCAGGACCGCTACCTGCGCGAGACGGCCGAGATCGCCCGGCGGCTGGGCGCCGTCGAGGTCCCCGAGAGCCGCGCCGAGGTCGAGGCCTACTTCCGCCGGGTGCGCGGCCAGCTCCGCTACGACCACCGCACGCGCGAGGTCGCCCGGGCGCTGCTCTCGCAGAAGCCGCCGAGCGGGGCTGCGGCGCCGGCCATGGCGCTGGCCTTCGACGCCGCCCGCGACCTGCTGCCCGACTGGGCGGCGCGGATGCACGGCTTCCGCCTCTCGCCCGCGCGGCGGCTGACCGCCCGCCTCGGCCTGAACGCGCTGGGCCGCGGGCTGCGCTGGGCGCTGACCAACAGCGCCGAGGCCCGCGCGCGGCGCCGGGCGGCGGAACTCGCGCAGCTGGACAGCCGCGCCACGGCCCCGCTTGCGGTCGACCGCGCCCCCGTCGCATAACATGTTCGATGAAGAAAGCGTCCGAGTACCGCGCCCACGCCCAGGAGTGCCGCGCGCTCGCGGCGGCGATGGATTCCGAGGAGCAGCGTCGCCAGCTCCTGGAGATGGCCGAGCACTGGGACCAGCTCGCCGCCGACCGCGCCCAGCTCGTCCGCAACCACCCGGAACTCGGCGAGGCGGGCGAGGAAGCCGGCCGCTAGCGCCGCCGCCGTCGGCTAACGGCCCTCCACCTGCCGCAAGAAGATCCACGCCCCCCGCTTGCGCTCGATTTCGAACCAGGCGGCGTCGCCCTCGAACGGCGGCACCTCCTCGGGCCGGAACCACTTCCACGGCCCGCGCACCCGTCCCGGCCGGATGAACAGCGACAGCGTCTCGCCGCCCTCCGCCGTGGGCCCCTTCAACCGTTCGACCTTGTAGGTCAGGACTGTCATCCGCTCGCTCCTCCACTGGCTGGCAAGTGCGAACATAAGGGGAACAATGACGCGGGAGTCAGCCCCCGCCGGTTGCGAATCCACAGTTCGATTCGGGAGAGGCGCGGACTGCGCGACGGCCCGACGGGTCCCGGCCTTCGGCCGCGCTGAAATCGGGGCGAAACGAAGCGGGAACATGCTATAGCGCATCCGATGGCCGACGCCGCCGCCCCTGCCCTGCTGCCTCCGAGGTTCGACGCCTGGTTCGAGCGCCGCGGCTGGCGACCGCGCGCGCACCAGCTCGCGATGGTGGAGAAGGGCCGGCAGGGCCGCGACGCCCTGCTCATCGCGCCGACGGGCGGCGGCAAGACGCTGGCCGGCTTCCTGCCCAGCCTGATCGAGATTTCCGAACGGCCGCCGGCCAACAGCCCGCGGGGCCTGCACACCCTCTACATCTCGCCGCTGAAGGCCCTGGCGGTGGACGTGGAGCGGAACCTCAACGCGCCGATCCTGGAGATGGGCCTGCCGGTGGTGGCCGAGAGCCGGACCGGCGACACGGGGATCGCGCGGCGCCAGCGGCAGCGGGTGAAGCCGCCCGACATCCTGCTGACCACGCCCGAGCAGCTGGCGCTGCTCTGCGCCTGGGAGGGTGCGCGGCTGTTCTTCCAGGACCTGAAGTGCGTGATCCTCGACGAGATCCACACCCTGCACTCGTCGAAGCGGGGCGACCTGCTGGCGCTCGATCTCGCGCGTCTGCAGCAGCTCGCGCCGGACATGCGGCGGGTCGGACTGTCGGCGACGGTGGACGATCCGGCGGTGATCCAGCGGTGGATGGGCGTGCATCGGGCCGATCTCGTGGCAGACGCCCCCTCCACCGCTTCGCGGTCCCCCTCCCCCGTCCGCACGGGGGAGGAGCGCTCCTCCTCCGTCGCAAAGACGCCGGAGGGGGCCTTGGCCGACCTCGTCCTCGGCCCGCCGGGCGCCGAGCCGCATGTCGACATCCTGCTGTCGGAGGGCCGGGTGCCGTGGGCCGGGCATACGGCCCAGCACGCCATGGCCGAGGTCTATGAAGCGATCCGCAAGGCGCGGATCGCACTGGTCTTCGTCAACACCCGCTTCCAGGCCGAGTTCGCGTTCCAGGAGCTGTGGCGGCTGAACGAGGACGGCCTGCCGATCGCCCTGCACCACGGCTCGCTCGCCGCGGAGCAGCGGCGGAAGGTGGAGGCGGCGATGGCGCGCGGAGAGCTGCGGGCCGTGGTCTGCACCTCGACCCTGGACCTCGGCATCGACTGGGGCGACGTCGACCTCGTCATCCAGCTGGCGAGCCCCAAGGGCGCGTCGCGGATGGTGCAGCGGATCGGGCGCGCCAACCACCGGCTGGACGAGCCGTCCCACGCCCTCTTCGTGCCCGCCAATCGCTTCGAGATGCTGGAGTGCCAGGCCGCGCGGGAGGCGATCGCCGAGAACCGGCTGGACGGCGACCCGCCCCGGGTCGGCGCGCTGGACGTGCTGGCCCAGCACGTCATGGGCTGCGCCTGCTCCGAGCCGTTCGACATGCTGGAGCTGTACGAGGAGGTGCGGACGGCGGGGCCCTACCGGGACCTGCCGTGGGAGGACTTCGAGCAGGTGGTCGATTTCGTCTCCACCGGCGGCTATGCGCTCAAGACCTACGACCGTTTCCGCCGGATCGTGCCGGGCGAAGACGGCCGCTGGCGGGTGCGAAACCAGCAGACCGCCCAGCGGCACCGGCTGAACGTGGGCGCCATCGTCTCGCCGGCCGTGCTGTCGGTCAGGATCGCCGGCCGGGCCGGGCGCGGCGGGCGCAAGATCGGCGAGGTCGAGGAGGGAATGCTGGAAATGCTGGACCCCGGCGACACCTTCGTCTTCGCGGGCCAGACCTGGTCGCTGGAAGGCGTCACCAACCTCGACGTCCTGGTGCGGCCGGCCAACGACCGCGACCCGAAGATGCCCTCCTGGGGCGGCTCGAAATTCGCGCTCTCCACCTACCTCGCCAAGCGCGTGCGCCAGCTGATGTTCAACGAGGAGCACTGGAAGGTGCTGCCGACCGACGTGTGCGAATGGCTGGGCGCCCAGAAGGACCGCTCGCTGATCGTGCGCGAGGACGAGATGCTGCTGGAGACCTTCCCGAAGGGACAGCGGCACTTCCTGGTCTGCTACCCCTTCGAGGGGCGGCTGGCGCACACGACGCTCGCCATGCTGCTGACGCGGCGGCTGGAGCGGGCCGGCGTCGGTCCGCTGGGCTTCGTCTGCAACGACTACGCCATGGCCGTCTGGGCGCTGAAGCCGATGGACGGCCTCGATTTCGACGAGCTGTTCGCCCAGGACATGCTGGGCGACGACCTGGAGGCGTGGCTGGCCGAGAGCTTCATGATGAAGCGCGCCTTCAAGGGCTGCGCGGTCATCGCGGGCCTGATCGAGCGGCGTTTCCCGGGCGAGCAGCAGAAGACCGGGCGCCAGATCACCTTCTCCACCGACCTCATCTATGACGTGCTGCGGCGGCACGAGCCGGACCACCTGCTGCTGAAGTGCGCGCGGGCGGATGCGGCGACCGGCCTCATCGACGTGGCGCGTCTCGGCGGGCTGTTGGAACGTATCCAGGGGCGCATCCGGCATGCGCCGCTCGACCACCTCTCGCCCTTCTCGGTGCCCATCCTGCTGGAGATCGGCAAGGAACGCTCGCCCGGCGGGGCGACCGAGATCATGCTGGCGGAGGCGGAAGAGGAACTGATCGCCGAGGCCCTGACCCAGTGAGACGACCGACGTGAACGCGCTGACGCCCACCTTCAGCTACCAGTTCGCCGCCAGCGACTGCGGCGGCCTGCGCACGCGCGTGCGGCAGGCCGAGGTGACGTTCCGGGCCTCGGGCGCGATGTGGGTGGCGGCCGAGCGCGCGCTGGTGGTGGCCGACCTCCACCTGGAGAAGGGCTCGAGCTATGCGCTGCGCGGCCAGATGCTGCCCCCCTACGACACGCGCGAGACCCTGAACCGCCTCGAGGCCGAGGTGAGCGCCACGGCCGCCGAGGTGGTCATCCTGCTGGGAGACACCTTCCACGACCGGAAATCCGAGGAACGGCTGGCGGCGGACGACGCGGAGCGTCTTCGGGCGCTGGCGGCCGGACGGCGGCTGATCTGGGTGATCGGCAACCACGACGCCGACGGGCCGCAGGCGCTGCCGGGCGAGACCGCCGACGAACTGGAGCTATCCGGCCTGACCCTGCGCCACGAGCCGCAGGCGGGACACCAGCCGGGCGAGGTGGCCGGCCACCTGCACCCGGCGGCCAAGGTGCGCGCGCCCCGCGGCACCGTTCGGCGGCGCTGTTTCGTCACCGACGGCGAGCGGGCGATCCTGCCGGCCTTCGGGGCATACGCGGGCGGGCTCAACGTGCGCGACGCGGCTTTCGCGGGCCTGTTCGTGCGGCCGCCGCTGGCCGGGGCGCTGGGCCCGAGCCGGGTTCGGGCCGTGGGCTGGAAGCAGCTGGCGCATGACTAGGGTCGCCGCCCTGGCGATCGCGGCCGCCCTGAGCGTCGCCGCGACGGCGGCGCAGGCGGCGCCGGGCGACGCCGAGAACCGGCTGCGCAGCGGCCCGATCCTGGAGCTGCTGCTGAAGGAGGCGAAGCCCCACCACTTCGTCTGGGGCGAAGGCTCGCAGATCGTCGAAGAGCATGTGCTGCTGACCTCGCCCGTGCGGATGGCGTCCCATCCGGGCGTCTGCGAGTACGACAGCCTGGACATCGCCGTGCGCCGGAGCCGGCCGGACGGGCCCGCCGACGACATCAGGAAGATCGAGACCGAGCGCAGGTTCGCACTCTACGCCTTCCTGCCGCGTACAGACCCGACGCCGCATGAGGCGTGGGAGCGTCGCTGCAAGGCCCTGGACAGCTCGCCCGGCGAGCAGTTCGCGCGGTTCGGCAGCGGCGACAGCGAGGCCTACTGGCTGGCGGGCCAGGTGATGCAGCAGCTGGCCAAGGAGGCCCGGGGGCCGGACGCCGGGCCATTGGCCAAGGCCTGCTCGGATCCTCGCGAACGCTGCCCGCGCGGGGGCGAGCTGACGCGGCTGCTGACGCCGCAGGCTCTGGTCAGCGCGTACTTCCTGGAGGACGCGCCGGCTTCCGATCGCACCGTGCGGCTCCGCTTCAGCGTGCGGGAGCCGGAGGCGGAGCATTGGTGGATCGCGACGGCGGAAATGCGCCGCGACGACCAGGGTACCCGGCCGCCGCAGCTGGTGTCGGTGCGCTTCGAGAAGCGCGCGACGCTCTGGATGCACTAGCCGGCGAGGCGGCCGCCGTCGGCGGCGAGGGACTCGCCGGTGATGAAGCCGGCGGCCGGCGAGGCCAGGAAGACGATGGTCTTCGCGATCTCCTCGGGACGGCCCAGGCGGCCCAGCGGCAGGGTCGCGCCGAACGCCTTCTTGTTGTCGTCGGAGCCGGTAAAGCGGTCGATCATCGGCGTGTCGATCGGCCCGGGGGCGACCGCGTTCACGCGCACGCCGTAAGGGGCCGCCTCAAGCGCGGCGACCTTGGTCAGGCCTTCGACGGCGAACTTGCTGGCGGCGTAGATCCCCGCGCCCGCGAAGCCCAGACGGCCGACGATGGACGAGACGTTGACGATGGCGCCCTCGCCCTGCGCCTGCAGGACACGCAGCTCGTGCTTCAGGCTGTTCAGCACCCCCAGCACATTGGTGTCGAAGGTGGCGGCGTACTTCTCGGGAGTATGCTCGACCAGGGGGCCCATCTCGCCCTCGGTGCCGGCGTTGTTCACGGCGACATCGATGCGGCCGAACCGGGCCACGGCGCCGTCCACCAGGGCCTTCACCTCGTCCTCGTGGCGCACGTCGGCGCGGATGAACTCGGCCTCGGCGCCCACGGCGCGCAGCTCGTCGGCCAGGATCTGGCCCTCGGCGTCGCGACGCCCGGACACGACGACGCGATAGCCTTCACGGGCGAAGGCCTCGGCGGTGGCGCGGCCGATGCCGGAGAGCGCGCCGGTGATGAGGGCGACGGGAGCAGTCATGTTGAACGTCCTTGATCTTCGATGGCGGGCCCTTCGCCCGTCGACAGGACGCCAAATACGTACGACCGTACTGATACGCAATGAAGATGGACGTTCGTCCGTATTGAAGATTCCTAAAGCCGCTATCAGCCCCGCGCGAAGCGGCGCCGTTCAGCGCAGGACGGTCTTGAAGAGCTGCTCGCGGAAGCTTTCGAGAGGTGCGGTGTCGCGCCGGGCCTTGGCCAGCAGCGTCGCCCCCTGGAGGCCGGACACGATGAACTCCGCCGCGGCCCCGACGTCGAAGCCCTTCGGCAGTTCACCGGCCTCGACCGCAGCCTCCAAGACGCTGGCGAACTCCGCCTGCATGTCGGCGTAGATCTGGACCAGGCGTTCGCGCAGCACGTCGCTGCCCTCGCAAACCTCGGCGCTGAAGTTGCCGATCATGCAGCCGTTGCGCATGCCCTCGCCGTCGTTCCGCTCGATCGCGCGCGCGATGTAGGCGTCGAGCCGGCCGAACGGCGGCAGGTCCGCATTGCGCAGGGTCTCGTCCATCACCGCGTCGGAATCCGCCACGTAGCGGTTCAGCACCTCGAGCCCGAAGGCTTCCTTGGACGCGAAGTGATTGGTGAAGGAGCCCTGCGGCACGCCGGCGGCGCGCACGATGTCGCGCACGGACGCGCCGGCGAAGCCCTTCTCGTGGACCACCTTCAGACCCTCGCAGAGGATCTTCTCGCGGTGGGACGGTCTGCCCATGCACAAAATATGACCGTCCATATTCCGCCATACAAGGGCGGCGGGGGATCAGCCGCCGAAGAAGCCGTGCTCGCCCACGATGCGGACCTGGCAGGGGCGTCCGGCGTCCTGGTTGGCGCGGGCCTCGCGGTTGGCGGCGGCCTTGGCGTCTTCCTTGTCGCGGGAGTGGCCGAAGTAGCGGCCGCCCTGTTCCACGGCCCACTGGCCGTCGTGCGGGGTCACGGTGAAGACCACCCGATCGATGTTCATGCGCGTCCTCTGCCTTCCGTCCTGTTGGAGAACGCCAGAACCGCCGATGCGATCCCGTACAGCAGAGCTGGCAACCGTCGGAAAACACGCTGTTTCCTGAGAACAGCGAAATCAAAACTTGCCATTTGCGGGGAAATGGGCCACTCTCAGCCAATCAAATTCGTTGACGCTCTACGGCGGTTTCTCTGGAAATTCTGATTTCCAGGCAGAGATCAGCCCACCGACCTCTCCGAAAATTTGATCTCACAGCCCATTCTCGGGCGTGAGAACTCGTGTCCGGAAAGGAACGACAATGACTGTGGGTACCGTGAAGTGGTTCAACGCCACCAAGGGCTTCGGCTTCATCCAGCCTGACGAAGGCGGCAACGACGTGTTCGTGCACATCTCGGCCGTCGAACGCGCCGGCATGGCCTCGCTGCACGAAGGCCAAAAGCTGAGCTTCGAACTGCAGAAGGACGCGCGCAGCGGCAAGATGTCGGCGGCGAACCTTCAGACGGCCTAGGGCTGTCGGAGAGGCCGGTTCGCCGGCCTCTCCACCTCTTCGGGGCCTCGGCCCCCAGGGGGCTTTGTGGGCTTTGGGGGCCCTGGCCGGCGACGGCCGAACATGAGGAGACCTGCCATGGACGACCTCACCCTCTGCGTCGAACCCGCCCCCGGCGGCTGGCGCATCGACTGCCCGATCGGCGAGCTTTCGCTCATGTTCCTGTCGGGATCCTCCGCCGAGCGCAGCGCGCACGCCATGGCGGAACGGCTGTCGGCCTTCGGCCGCGGCGTGAACGTGGTCGTCGCGGACCGCAA
The DNA here is from genome assembly GCF_049445735.1 of Phenylobacterium sp. VNQ135. Lineage (NCBI taxonomy): Bacteria > Pseudomonadati > Pseudomonadota > Alphaproteobacteria > Caulobacterales > Caulobacteraceae > Phenylobacterium > Phenylobacterium sp. VNQ135. The sequence goes on from NZ_JBMSDS010000005.1 coordinate 99,894, forward strand.
CCACACCATCATCGGCGAAAGCCGTTACGGGGCCGCCTAAGAGGCTCGGGCGCCGTCGCGCGCCTCCACGCGTTGCCGAGGTCCCGATCACCGGAGCCTCGACCGCATGGCCGCCCCCGCCGAAGCCGCCCAGACCACGGGCCAGACCACCGCCGAGAAAGCCGCCCAGGACGCCGCAGCGCCGCTGGGCGACATGCTGGGGATGGCGCTGTCCGGCGACCCGGTGATGCTGCGCAACCTGGCCGGCGTGCTGAGCGCGTTCTCGGTGCGCCTGGTGGTGGCCCTGCTGATCCTGGCGGCGACGCTGTGGCTGGCCGGCCGGCTGGCCGCGCTGGTCGACCGCGGGATCTCGCGCCTGCCGGCGCACCGGCATCAGCCGGCCGACCGGACGCTTCCGGTCTTCATCTCCACCCTCGTCAAATACCTGGTCATCGCCGTCGGCCTGATCGCGGTGCTGCAGCAGCTCGGCGTGCAGACGACTTCGGTGCTGGCGGTGCTGGGCGCCGCCTCGCTGGCCGTTGGCCTTGCGCTGCAGGGCACGCTGAGCAACGTGGCGGCCGGCGTCATGCTGCTGCTGCAGCGGCCCTACCGCGTGGGCGACCGCGTCGAGCTGAACGGCCGCCAGGGCAAGGTCCGGCGCATCGACCTCTTCAACACCGTGGTCAACGATTACGACGGGCTCACGCTCTACCTGCCCAACGGCAAGGTGTTCGGCGACATGATCGTCAACTACGACCGGGTGGGCCGCCGGCGGATCGAACTGACCTTCGGGATCGACTACGAGGACGACCTGGACCTGGCGCTCGCCACCCTCGTCGAGATCGCCGAGGCCGAGCCGCGGGTGATGAAGGACCCGGCGCCGTGGGCCAAGATGACGGCCCTGGCCGACAGCGCGGTGAACGTGACCCTGCGCTGCTGGGCGACGCCGGACGACTGGATGGACGCCCGCTATGACCTGATCAAGCGGGCGAAGGAGACCTTCGAGGCGCGGGGGCTCAACTTCCCCTACCCGCACCAGGTGCAGGTGGACCGCGCCGACGTGCGACCGAAGAAGGCCTGAGGCTCAGTCGTCGAAGGCGGCGAGGATCGGGCATGGACCCTCGCCCCCGTGGGCGCACTGGGAGGCAAGCCGCGAAAGCGCGGCGCGGGCGGCGGCGAGCTCGGCGATCTTGGCGTCCAGGGCGGCGATGCGGGCCTGGGCCATCTCCCGCGCCCGGGGACGGCCGTCGGCGGCGTGCAACTCCAGCAGCTCGCCGATCTCCTCCAGGGTGAAGCCTGCGGCCTGGGCCGAGCGGATGAAGCGCAGACGACGGACCTCGTCCTCGCCGTAACGGCGGACGCCGCCGCCGAGGCCGGAGCCCTCGGGCCTGGGCGGCTCGGGCAGCAGGCCGCGGCGCTGGTAGTAGCGGACCGTCTCGACGCCGACGCCGCCGGCGCGGGCCAGGTTCGCGATGGTCATGTCCGCCATCCGTTGACTCCGTACCATGGTACGGAACCCATATGGGCGGGCAGAGTTGGCAAGCAAGCGAGCCCCCGATGACCAAGACCGCCACGCTGCACCGGATGGTGATGCCCGAGCACACCTGCCCCTACGGGCTGAAGGCGCTGGACCTCCTGAAGCGCAAGGGCTTCCAGGTCGAGGACCGCCACCTGACCACGCGGGCCGAGACCGACGCCTTCAAGGCCGCGCAGGGGGTGAAGACCACTCCGCAGGTGTTCATCGAAGGCCGCCGGATCGGCGGCTATGACGACCTGCGCCGGCATTTCGGGCTGAAGGTCGCCGAGCCCGGCGAGACCAGCTATCGGCCCGTGATCGCCGTCTTCGCCATGGCGGCGTTGATGGCTTTGGCGGCCAGTCAGGCGGCGTTCGGCACGCCCCTGACGGCGCGGGCCGGCGAATGGTTCATCGCCTTCAGCATGTGCATCCTGGCGATGCTGAAGCTGCAGGACGTGGAGAAGTTCTCGACCATGTTCCTGAACTACGACCTGCTGGCCAAGCGGTGGGTCCGCTACGGCTACGTCTACCCGTTCGCCGAGGGCCTGGCCGGGGTGCTGATGGCGGCGGGCGTGCTGACCTGGCTGTCGGCGCCGATCGCGCTGACCATCGGGACCATCGGCGCCGTCTCGGTGTTCAAGGCGGTCTATGTCGACAAGCGGGACCTCAAGTGCGCCTGCGTCGGCGGATCTTCGAACGTCCCGCTGGGCTTCGTCTCGCTGACCGAGAACCTGATGATGATCGCCATGGCCGGCTGGATGCTGGCCGTGATGAACCGCGGCGCGATGTGACCTAGAGCCCGGCGAGAACGGCGATGCGGGCCAGTTCGGCGGCGCTCTTCGCGCCCGTCTTGACCATCAGGTCGGCGCGGTAGCCTTCGACCGTACGGACGCTGATGCCCAGCTCGTGGGCGATCTCCTTGTTGAGCTTGCCGGCGACGATGCCGGCCAGCACGTCGCGCTGGCGTCCGGAGAGGGTCTTCAGGATGGCGGCGCAGCGGACCCGTTCGGCTTCCTGGGCGAGCGCCTCGGCCTGATCGCTCCAGGCCTGGGCGATGGTCTCGGCCAGGCGGGCGGCGCGGATCGGCTTCTGCAGGTAATCGGCGGCCCCGGACTTCATCGCCTCGACCACCAGGTCGACGTCGCCGTGCCCGGAGATGACGATGACGGGATGCGGCGCGCCTATCGCCTTCAGCCGCTTGATCAGGTCGAGCCCCGACATCCCCGGCAGGCGGATGTCGGCGAGGATGCAGCCGGGCGGAAGACCGGGCAGCGCCGCCAGGAAGGCCTCGGCGGAAGAGTGGAGGCTGACCGCGTGGCCCTGGGGCGCGAGCAGCGCCGTCAGCGCCTTGCCGATCGCGGAGTCGTCCTCGACGATGTGCACGGCGCACCGCGTCGTGCTCTGCGCGGGGATCTGGGACGCGGGGCTCCGCGTAGGGTTCGCGATCGTCATAGCATCAATTCAACGCACGGCGGCCGGCAGCGGACCCGCGACCGCCGAAGCTCGACTATAGTCAAAACGTGCGGAAAGCGTTGATCTCCCGCAGAGTGCGCGGTCATGACACATTCGTGAAGCTCAGGACCAAGTGAACGACACGCCTGCCAACCTGCTGGCGCCCCTGCAGGCGGCCTTCGAACAGATGCCGGCGCTGGCCACGGTGGTCTGCGGTCCGGCGTGCGAGGTCGTGCTGGCCAATCGCATGTGCCGGGAGGCGTTCGGACAGGACATGGTGGGCCGGCCCCTCTCGGAGGCCCTGCCGAAGCATCCCGGCCTGATCGAATCCATCCAGCGCGCGGCCGCGAGCGGCGAGGCCGAAAGCTGGCGTGGCGTGCGGACCGAGGCGAGGACGCCGGAGGGGCCGCGCGAGATCTTCGTCGACGTCCGGGTGCAGCCGCTGTGCGACGCGGAAGACGGCGTCTGGGGCGTGCTGGTGCAGGGACTGGACACCACCCCCGAGACCCATGCGCTGCGGGCGCTGCGGGCGCGCGAGCGGGAGCTGGGCGAGGCGCTGGCGGCGATCCAGGCGATCCTCGACAACTCCCACGACGTCATCTGCGTCTTCGACGGCGACGGGGTGATCAAACAGGTGAACCGCCATGCCGAGACGGCGTGGGGCTATACGGCCGAGGCGCTGATCGGCCGCAACTACATCGAGCTGGTGCATCCCGAGGATCGCGAGGCTTCGGTCCGCTTCGCCCTGCGGGCCCGAATGGGCCGCCCGGCCACCGGCTTCGTCAACCGCTACCGGCGCAGCGACGGGGCCTATGCCCCGATGATGTGGTCGGTGGGCTGGTCCGAGGAGTTCCAGCGCGGATACGGCATCGCCCGCGACATGCGCGAGTGGGTGGCCGCCGAGGAGCGGCTGCGCCAGGCGCAGAAGATGGAAGCCATCGGCCGCCTGACGGGCGGGCTGGCGCACGACTTCAACAACATCCTGACTGTGGTGATGAGCGGCTCCGAGGCGATGCTGCAGGGGCTCGCGCCCGAGGCCCCGGAGCGCGAGCTGGCCGAGCTGGCGCTCAACGCCGCCGAGCGCGGGGCCGACCTCGTCGAGCGGCTTCTGGCGTTCTCGCGCAACCGGTCGCCGAAGTCCGAGACCATCGACTGCCAGGCGCTGATGGAGAACGTCGGGCCGCTGATCCGCCAGGCGATCGGGGAGCGGGTGGCGCTGAGCGTGCAGACAGACCCGCGGCTGCACTGCCGGGCGAGCCGCAGCCAGCTGGAGTCGGCGCTCCTGAACCTCTGCATCAACGCCCGCGACGCGATGCCGGCCGGCGGCGAGATCCGCATCACGGTGGAGGGCGTGCGCCGGAGGGACAACGATCCGGACATCGGCCTGCAGGAGGAACGCGCGTACGTGCGGATCGCCGTGACCGACACGGGTGCGGGCATGGCGCCTGCCGTGGCCGAGCGGGCGCTGGAGCCGTTCTTCACCACCAAGGACGGGCAAGGCTCGGGCCTGGGGCTGAGCATGGTCTACGGCTTCGTCCGGCAGGCCGGGGGCGACCTGACCCTCGAGACCGCGGAGGGGCGCGGCACGACGGTGAGCCTGTACCTGCCGCGGACCCGGGGCGGCGACGCCCAGGCCGTGGAGGCCGAGGCCGAGATCCCGCCCGACTGGCTGGGCCAGCGCATCCTGCTGGTCGACGACGATGAGCTGGTGGGCCGCCAGCTCCACCTGCAGCTCCTGGCGCTGGGCTTCAAGGTGACGCCGGTGCGGGACGCGGCCGCGGCCCTGAAGGTGCTGGCCGAGCGCGACGACATCGCGCTGATGCTGACCGACGTCGTGATGCCGGGGATGGACGGCATCGACCTGGCGGCGGCGGCGCGGGCCAGCAAACCCGACCTGAAGGTGATGTTCACGACGGCCTACGCCCGGGGCGAAGACGGGGGACGGCCGCTGCCCGCCGACGCCGTGGTGCTGCACAAGCCCTATCGCCGGGGCCGGCTGATCGCCGCACTGGTGGAGGTGCTGCCGCCCGGCGGCGTCAGGCGTTGAGCGCCTTCTCGAGGGCAAGGCCCAGGGAGATGCAGGCGCCGGCGGTGATGGCGGTCGAAAGCGTCGGATAGCGCGAGGGCGTGTCGGGCGTCTGGTGGTCAAACAGCCACTGGACGAGGAACACGGCCACGAAGCCGCCGAGGATCCAGACGTCGGGCAGGCGCCCGCGGCCCAGCAGGACGAGCAGGGCCGCCGCCGCGGTGAGCGCCGAGAACGCCAGGCGATAGGCGCGGGGCTTGCGCTCGCGGGTCTCGAGCCCCCAGCGCACGCCGCCCAGGAAGGCCACCATCAGCGCCGTCCAGCTGAGGAGCACGGTGAGCGCCGGCCGCGCATAGGCCGCGGGGCCGTAGCCGTAGACGACGGCCGAGATCGGGAACGGCGCCAGGGCGGCGAGCGCGATCGTCCAGAGCGCAGCCGGGGCGGATTCGACCCGTCGCCGGGGCCGCGCGTCATCCATGAGCAATCAGTCTCTCCGGAATGCAGCCGAGGCGGCCCACCCGGCCGCGAGCGCGAACGCCATCGAGGCCAGGCCATAGGACCATGGCCTGTTATGCGCCCAGACGTAAAGAGTCCGCTCCAGGCCGACCTTTTCGACCGTCAGGGTGCGGACGCGGCTGGAGACCGGCCGGCCATCCTGGAACAGCAGGATGTCGGCCCGGTAGACGCCGGTGGGCGCGCCGGCCGGAAGGGCGATCTCGGCCCGGAACAGGCCCTGGTCCACGAAGCGCACGCCCCGGCCGTCCTCGTCGTAGAGCCCGGCGTTCTGCTTCAGCCGCACGACCGCGCGCCGCCAGACGTAATAGTCGGCGCCCAGGCTGGAGACGACCACGTCGCGCACGCCGTAGCGGGTCTCGATGCGCTGTTCGGCCGGTGCGTTGATCGGCAGGTGGTCGACGCCGGCGCCCAGGCGGCGGAGCTGGCCGAAGGTGGCGATCTGGTCCAGCGGGCGGCTCGAGGCGGCCATGTAGAAGCCGGGCGCGCCGTGGAAGACCACCGGGCGGCTGTTGAGCCACAGGCCGGCGACCCTGACCTTGCGGGCGATGCGCACCGGCTGCTCCGGGCCGCGGACGATGACCACCACGTCGGAGGGGCTGTCGTCGGGCTGGAACACCGCGCCGTAGAGGACGATCCGCGCGCCCCGGAAGTCGGCGCTGACCCGCACGTTGGTCTCGGTCAGCGCCGCGGAGATGGCGGGCGGCGGCGCCGAGGCCGGAGGCGCGTCCGCCGCCATCAGCCGTGCATCCCGGTCATCAGCATGAACGGCTCGTCGGGGGTGATGAACAGCCCCAGGCCCATGCGCAGGCCGACCAGCAGGACGATCAGCGCGAGCACCGCGCGCAGCTCCTCCGCACGAAAGCGCTGGGAGGCGCGGGCGCCGTACTGGGCGCCGACGATGCCGCCCGCCAGCAGCAGCATGGCCAGGACCACGTCCACCGTCTGGTTGCGGCCCGCCTGGAGCACCCCTGTGAGCGCCGTGGTGACGATGATCTGCAGCAGGCTGGTGCCCACGACGACGCCGGCCGGCATGCGCAGCAGGTAGACCATGGCCGGCACCAGGATGAAGCCGCCGCCGACCCCCATGATCGCCGACAGCACGCCAACGAAGGCGCCGAGCGCCAGAGGCGGAATGACGCTGATGTAGAGGCGCGAGCGCGGGAAGCGCATCTTGAGCGGCAGGCCGTAGAGCCAGACCGGGCGGCGGTCGCGCCGCGGCGGCGGCGGCTCGCCGCGGCGACGGCGCAGGATGGCGCCCAGGGACTCGGTGAGCATGAGGCCGCCGATGACGCCCAGGAACAGGAGGTAGGAGACGGCCACCACGAGGTCGGCCTGGCCGAGCAGCCGGAGCCAGCGGAAAAGCTCGACGCCCGCGAAGGCGCCGACGACCCCGCCCGCCGCCAGCACGCCGCCCATCCGCAGGTCCACCGCGCGGCGGCGGCCGTAGGCGATGACGCTGGACATGGACGAGGCGGCGACGTGGTTCGACATGCTGGCCACCGCCACCGCTGGCGGGATGCCGAGGAAGACCAGCATCGGCGTCATCAGGAAGCCGCCCCCGATGCCGAACATGCCGGAAATGAAGCCGACGAACAGCCCGAGCGCCACGAGCAGGGGCGCGTTCACCGAGACCTCGGCGATGGGCAGGTAGATGTCCATGCCCGCCTACCCTAGCCCGCCCGCACGGCGCGGCTAGCCCCGGGCGTTCTTCGGCGCGGCTTTCGGACCGGCGTCGCCGGGCCCGGACTTGAGCTTGTCGACGGCGGCGCGAGCCAGCCCGTCGCCCTGGGCGGCCGCCAGGCTGAACCACTTCAGGGCCTCGGCCGGGTCCTGCTGCACGCCGCTGCCCGACTGGTACATGAGGCCGAGGTTGTACTGGCTGTCGACCACGCCCTGCTCGGCGGCCTTGCGGAACCACTGGGCGGCCGAGGCCAGGTCCTGCGGACCGCCGTCGCCGCGGAAGTAGTAGAGGCCGAGATTGTGCATGGCGTTGGGCTCGCCGGCCTCGGCGGCGCGGGCGGTCCACCGGCGGGCCTCGGGCAGGTTCTGCACGACGCCCAGGGCGCCCGTCTCGTAGAGCTGGGCGAGATAGAACTGGGCCGGCGCATAGCCGTCCTCCGCGACCGCCTTCAACCTGGCCAGGCCGCCGGGCTTGCCGGCTTCCGCCAGGCGCAGGGCCTCGGCGAAGCGCCGCTGGATCTCCGTCGTCGCGACCGGGGGTTCGGACGGCGCGGCTTCGGGGACCATCGCCACCGCCGCGCGCGGTTCGGCGGCGAGCGACGCTTCGCCCTTGCCGCGTTCGAGCTGCGCCTGCTTGAGCTCGCCCTGCCCGCCTTGAGGGCCGTTCATCAGCACCACGCCGGCCGCGCCGACGCTGAGGAAGGCGGCGCTGCCGGCGACCATCAGGGCGGTCTGGACGGCGGTGTTCGGGCGCCGGACGCGGGGCGCGCCGAAGCCCTGGAACATGCGGCCGCCCGCCTGGCGACGGTCGAGCTTGGCGCGGACCTCGATCGGCCGGGGCCGGGCGCCCGCCTGATCGGCCGCGGCGCTCTGCTGCGCGCCGAGCTGCGCCCTGGCGGCGGCGCGCGCCTGGTCGATCACCTCGCGGGTCGAGAGCGGCCGCGCGCCGGCGGCGGGCTCGGGGCTCCCAAGTTCGAAGACGTCGTCGTCGAGAGGCTCCGCGAGCGGCGCGAACCCCTCGGCCGCGGCGAAGTCCTCGGGCGCGAACGTCGGGCGGACAGGATCGACCGAGCCTTCGGCCATCGGCTCAGCCCGGGAGAACAGTTCGGCGCCGAACGGGCCGCGGGGCGGGATGTCCGGCGTCGCGGCCGGGCGGACCGGAGCCTCGGCGGGTTCGAACGCCGCGGCCGGGACGGGATCGGCCCATCCGGAGGACCGGTCGGGGGCGTCGCCAGGCCGCGAGGGGGTGCGGTCCTCGCTCTCGCGGATGCGCTCGGCCAGGTCGCCGATGGCGCGCTCCTGGCGCTGCTCCATGCGTTCGGCGGCGCGGGCCACCTGCCGCCCGACCTCTTCGATGGCCTGGGCGGAGCGTTGTTCGGCGGCGACCAGCCGTTCCGAGAAGCGGTCGGTGAGACGGCCGATCTCGGCGCCGAAACGCTCGAGGCTGTCGGCCTGGGCGTGCTCGGCGCGGGCGAGCCGGGCCTCCACGGCGCCGGCGATGCGGGCGATCTCGCCGCCCACCTGCTCGAGCGCCTCGGCGTTCTGCTGCTCGGCCGTCTGCAGGCGCCGGTTCACGGCCTCGGCCATGGCCAGCACCTGGCGGCCGATCTGCTCGACAGCCTGGGCCGAGCGGCGCTCGCCCGCCTCGATGCGGGTGATGCGGTCCTCGAGGATGCGCAACGCCTCCGCCGACCGCGGACCCGCTTCCAGCCGCGCCAGCCGCTCGGTCAGCGCATAGCCCTCGCGCTCGGTGGTCTCGACCCGGGCCAGGGCCTGGCGCACGGAATGCTCGACGCCGGAGATGGCGAGGCCGGTGCGGGTCTCGGAAGCCTCGATGCGGTCGCTCAGCCGATCCAGGGCATGGACGACACGGGCGAGTTCGTTCGACGGCGCGGCCTGCGGAGCGAAGCGCGGCGTCGCCTCATAGGCGTGATATCCGCCGCCCTGGACGCTGCGCAGCGGCCGCTCGGAGACCTGGGCCTCGTAAGCCGCCTCCTCGGGCGTGTCGTCTTCCAGGATGACGTGGTTGAGCCATTCGCCGAGCGTCATGCCCGAGCGCCGGGCAAGGTCCTTGGCGACCTCGCGGGCCCTCGGGTCGATCCCTTTGACGCTCCAGGGCGCGCCGGCCGTCATCGAATCGCGTCTCCCCACTCGTGAGGACGCTACCCACCGATTCTGGGGGTGTAAACGCGACCTTAACGCTATTAGTTGTGGCGCCGGTCCGTTCCTGTGGACGGAAGCCGCCGGCCCGGAGGCGATCGCTTCCGGTTTCCGGCCCAGCCTGCGATATCGGCCGCACATGGACCTGCGCACCACCCTGGCGATTCTGGCGGCCCTGGCGGCGACGGCGCTGTTCGCCGGCTGGCGCGGGGCCCAGCCGCCTAACCCGCACAAGGGGCCGCGCCTGGCGCCCTGGCGCTTCATCATGCTGCTCGCGGCGGCCGGCGCCGTGCTGATGGCGGTGCATGCGGTGAACCTGCTGGGGGTCACCACGGGCGGGGTGCGCTAGACGGCGTCCGACGTCTTCTTCGGCCGCTTGGCGAGCCCGGCCATGCCGCCCGAGGTGAGCAGACCCGCGTCGGCCAGCACGATCGGGATGTTCCACTTGCGCGGCGCCGCCACATAGCGGGGCCGCCACAGCGGATCCCACTTGTTCTTGAATTCGCGTACGCCCTGGAAGTTGTAGAGGTCCTCGGCCCGCTCGAAGAGCAGGCTCCCCACGCGGGACATCATCGGGGCGAGCGGGCGGTCCTCCAAGCCCGAGAGCGGGGCCATGCCGAAATCGAAGGCCGCGTAGCCCTGGGCCGCGCCCCATTTGAGGAGCTCGACGAACAGGAAGTCCATGACCCGCTTCGGACCCTCGTCCACGTAGCGCATCAGGTCGATGGAGAACGACGACCGGTCGGCGACCGGCCAGAGGGTGGCGAAGGCGACCAGCCGGCCCTCGAAGCGGACCACCGCGACGGGGAATTCCTGAACATAGCGGGCGTGGAAGCCGCCCATGGTGAAGCTCTTCTCGCCGCCGGCGTGGCGGGCCAGCCAGGCGTCGGAGATGCGCTGCAGGTCCGGCAGGATGGCCGCGGCGCCTTCGGGCGGCACGACCTCGAATTCGGCGCCCGCCTCCTGGGCCTGGCGCCAGGCACGACGGGCCTTGCCCCGGCGGGTGCCCTCGATGCTGAAGGCCTGCAGCGGCAACACGGCCACCTCGCCGATCTTCTGGATCGAGAAGCCCATCTCCACGACGTCGGGCAGATCCTCGGCGTCGAGGGCGTAGATCGCCGGGCGCGCGGCGTGGGCGTCGGCGAGTTCCCGGAAGCGCCAGAGCAGCTCCAGCCGCTCGTCGGCGCGGCCCACGGGCGGGGCCAGGGCGATCCACGAGCGGCCGCGGACGCCGAACATCAGGAAGCTCTCGCCCGAAGGCGAGAACAGGAAGCGCTTGTCCCCGAGCAGCGCCAGGTTGGAATTCGGCCGGGCGGTCTGGGCCGCGGCGAGGATGTGGCGGACCCGCGCGAACTCGGGATCGTCTTCGCCCACGATCGGCGGCGTGGCGGCCGAGCCCAGCATGCGCCAGAGCCCGAAGGCCAGCAGGGCGATGGCGGCGACCACCCAGGCGCGCACGGAGCGGGCGATGTCGTCGTCGACCATCACCCGCCAGAAGGGGACGTCGCCGTAGTCGGCGTGCATGTAGGACCAGAAGCCGATCAGTCCGGCGCCGGCGAGCAGGCAGGCGGCCGAGGCCAGCCAGCCCGGCGTCACCTCCATCCGCGACAGCCGGGCGGTGCGCGGGAAGGCCTTCTGGAAAGGAGCCAGGAGCGCCGCGGCGACGAGCAGCGCGGCGGTGTCCTCCCAGACGATGCCCTTCTCCAGGCTGAGCGGCGCGGCGACCAGCAGCACGACCATGGTCGCGGCCCAGGCGGCGCCCAGGCGGGCGCGCAGGCCGAACGCCAGGATGACCAGGATGAGGCCGAGCAGGCTTGACAGCAGGTGACTGAGTTCGATCAGCAGCACCGGCGTGGTGGCCATGAGCTGGACGAAGCGTTCGGGCTCCGACGGCCGCGCGCCGGAGGCGAGCAGCGTCACGCCGCAGCCCAGCGCCAGCAGGGCGGCCACCGCGGGCGCGGCGGCGAAGGCGGCCGGTTTGAGGTCCCTCAGGAATCGCACGCCGGGTGCATAGCCGAACTGGCGATGGCGCGCTCAAACAACTGTTTCATTCCTCTTGCCCCGGCCCCGCCCGGCGCTAGAGTTGCGGCCCACTGGTTTTTCGAAATGGGAGGACGCCATGGCCGACTTCGGCGGCGCCGAGCTCGACGCATTCCGCACCGAGGTCCGCGCGTGGTTGGAGGCGAACTACCCGCCCGAACTGCGAGACGCGAACGCCAAGACCGACCCCGAAGCGATCTGGGGCGGGCGTCCGTTCGAAGGCTCGGACGATCCGCAGATCGTCTGGATGCGCCGCGTCGCCGAGAAGGGCTGGACGGCGCCGGCCTGGCCCAAGGAATACGGCGGCGGCGGCCTTTCGCCGCAGCAGGCCCGCGTGCTGGCCGAGGAGCTGGCCGCCGGCCGCTATCGCCAGCCGCTGGCCTCGTTCGGCGTCTGGATGCTGGGCCCCGTGCTGCTCGAATACGCCAACGAGGAGCAGAAGCGCGAGCACCTGCCCAAGATCATCAACGGCCAGATCCGCTGGTGCCAGGCCTATTCTGAGCCGGGCGCCGGCTCCGACCTCGCGGGACTGCAGACGAAGTGCGAGGACAAGGGCGACCACTGGCTGATCAACGGCAGCAAGGTTTGGACCAGCTATGCGGACAAGGCGGACTGGTGCTTCTGCCTGGTGCGGACCGACACGACGAAGAAGCATGAGGGCATCTCCTTCGTGCTGATCGACATGAAGACGCCGGGCGTCGAGACGCGGCCGATCCCGCTGATCAGCGGCGAAAGCCCGTTCTGCGAGACCTTCTTCACCGACGTGAAGGTCCCGAAGGGCAACCTGGTGGGCCGGGTGAACGGCGGCTGGGAGATCGCCAAGCGGCTGCTGCAGTACGAGCGCCAGAACATCTCGGCCGGCTTCGGCGAGGGCGGCAGCGCCGGCGGCGCGGCGGGCGACCTAGGCAAGATCGCCAAGCAGTACGTGGGCGTCGACGAGAACGGCCGCATCGAGGACGGCGACCTGCGCGCGCGGATCACCGCCAACAAGATGAACTTCGCCGCGCTGCGCCAGACCATCGCCCGCTCGGCGGCGGAATCGAAGGCCGGCAACGGCCCCTCGGCCGCCACCTCGATCATCAAGTACGCCGCGGCCGAGTTCGCCAAGGAGCGGTCCGAACTCATGGTGGAGACCATGGGCCACCAGGGCCTGGGGTGGTCGGGCGAGGGCTATGAGCCCGCCGAGATCCTGGCGGTCCGCGGCTGGCTGCGCACCAAGGCCAATTCCATCGAGGGCGGCACGTCCGAGATCAACCTGAACGTGATCGCCAAGCGGGTCCTCGGACTGCCGGACCCGAAGTAAGTTCAAGTATCTGATTATTTTTCAAAAACGATCATTGAGCCGGAGATATTACGATGGCTGATTTCGGAGGGGGCGACCTGGACGCCTTCCGCACGGAGGTGCGGGACTGGGTGGCGGCGAATTTCCCGCCGTCGCTGAAAGGCAAGGGCCCGGCGATCGGGCCGGAGCGCGCGAGCGAGACGGCCGACCAGAAGGCCTGGCGCCTTGCGGTCGGCGAGAAGGGCTGGGGCGTGCCGACCTGGCCTAGGCAGTACGGCGGCGGCGGCCTGTCGCCGGCCGAGGCGCGGGTGGTGAACCAGGAGTTCGGCCGCGCCGGCGCCTACAACCCCATCGTCGGCATGGGCACGATGATGTTCGGCCCGACCCTGCTGGAATACGGCAACGAGGCGCAGAAGTCCGAGCACATCCCGAAGATCGCCAACGGCGAGATCCAGTGGTGCCAGGGGTTCAGCGAGCCCGGCGCGGGCTCGGACCTCGCCGCCCTGCAGACGCGGGCCGAGGACAAGGGCGACCACTTCCTGGTGAACGGCCAGAAGATCTGGACGTCCGGGGCGCAGTGGGCCGACTGGTGCTTCTGCCTAGTGCGGACCGACTTCACGAAGAAGCACGAGGGCATCTCGTTCGTGCTGTTCGACATGCGGACGCCCGGCGTGGAAGTGCGGCCGATCCAGCTGATCAGCGGAAACAGCCCGTTCTGCGAGACCTTCCTCACCGACGTGAAGGTGCCGAAGGAGAACCTGGTCGGGCCGCTGAACGGCGGCTGGACGATCGGCAAGCGCCTGCTGCAGCACGAGCGCAACGGCCTGTCGGGCGGCGGCGGCAGCGCCGGCCGCTATGGCTCCGGCCGGGCGCCCGAGCAGCTCGCCAAGGAGTACGTCGGGCTCGACGAGAAGGGCCGCATCGCCGACGGCGACCTGCGCGTCCGCGTGGCCAAGAACGCGATGGACCTGAAGGCCTTCCAGCTCACCGCCATCCGCGCGATGCAGGAAGCCAAGGGCAACCAAGCGCCGTCCGCCGCCAGCTCGATCATGAAGAACGCCGCGACCCAGACCCTTCAGGAGCGCGCCGAACTGGCCATCGAGATCCTGGGCCACCAGGGCCTTGGCTGGGAGGGCGACGGCTTCTCGGAAGAGGAGCTGACCTTCGTCCGCAACTGGCTGGGCGGCAAGGCGACCACGATCTACGGCGGTTCGCAGGAGGTGCAGAACAACATCATCTCCAAGCGGATCCTGGGTCTGCCCGACACCACCAAGTCCGCCTGATCACGCAGCAAAGACAGAGATTTAGGGAAACACGAACATGGCCGTTCTGACCGAAGAACAGAACATGCTGCGCGACGCGGCCAAGAGCTGGGTGCAGGACAAGAGCCCCGTCACCGCCTTCCGCAAGATGCGCGATAGCGGCGCCGAGCTGGGCTACGACACAGCCGCCTGGAACGAGATGGCCGAGATGGGCTGGGCCGGGGTGATCATCCCCGAGGAGTACGGCGGCTCGGCCTTCGGCTACCTGGCGATGGGCCTGATCCTGGAGGAGACCGGCCGCACGCTGACCGCATCCCCGCTGCTGGCCTCGGCCCTGGGCGCGGCCTCCGCGCTCGTGCTGGGCGGCTCGGAAGAGCAGAAGCAGGCCTGGCTGCCGAAGATCGCCGAGGGCGCGATCGTCGCCACGCTGGCGATCGACGAGGGCCCGCACCACAACCCGGAGAAGGTCGAGACGTCGTTCAGCGGCGGCAAGATCACCGGCAAGAAGACCTTCGTGCTGGAAGGCATGGCCGCCGATCTGCTGGTGGTCTCCGCCAAGGGTCCGGACGGCGTTGGCCTCTACCTCGTGAAGGCCGACGACGCGGGCGTGAAGCGCACCCGCCTGCAGCTCGCCGACAGCCGCGGCGCGGCCAACGTCGAGTTCGACGGCGCGGCCGCCGAGCCGCTGTCGGGCGGCGCGTCCACGCTGGAGAAGGTGCTGGACCGCGCCCGCGCCGGCCTCGCCGCCGAGATGCTGGGCGCCGCCACCCAGGCCTTCGAGACCACGCTGGACTACCTGAAGACCCGCGTGCAGTTCGGCCAGGTGATCGGCAGCTTCCAGGCTCTGCAGCACCGCGCGGCCAGGATGTTCACCGAGCTGGAGCTGGCCCGCTCGACGGTGGAAGCCGCGCTCACCGCCATCGATAACGACAGCCCCGACGTGCCCGAGCTGGTCAGCCTGGCCAAGGCCAAGATGGGCGACACCTTCCACCTGGTGTCGAACGAGATGGTCCAGATGCACGGCGGCATCGGCATGACCGACGCCCACGACTCGGGCTTCTACCTGAAGCGCGCCCGGGCGGCGGAAGCCGCCTTCGGCAACCAGGCCTACCACCGCGACCGCTACGCCCGGATCAACGGCTACTAGGTCAGCGGCTTTTCGAGCCTCTGTATGCGGGAGCCCCGCCGGCGGAGACGCCGGCGGGGCTTTCGTTTGGAGCTCAGACCTGGGCCAGCCCGCCGTCGACGAACACCTCGCCGCCGGTCATGAAGCTGCTGTCGGCCGAGGCTAGGAAGGCGGCGACCGCGCCCGTCTCGCTGGGCTCGCCGATGCGGCCGATCGGGGTGCCGGCGCCCATGGCCTCGAACTCGGCCTCGCCGACGACCTCCATCGCGAGATCCGTCCGCGTCGGCCCCGGCGAGAGCACGTTGACGCGGATGCCCGTGCCCTGGAGGTCGAGGGCCCAGCTCCGGGCCAGGTTGCGGATCGCGGCCTTGGTGGCGCTGTAGACGCTGAACTGGGGCGTGCCCATGACGCCGGTGCTCGAGCCGGTGAGGATGATGGAGCCGCCCGGCCCCATCAGCGGCAGCGCCTTCTGCACCGTGAAGATGAGGCCCTTCACATTGACGTCGAAGGTCTGGTCGTAGTGCTCGGGCGTGATCTCGCCCAGCGGCGCGAAGGCGCCCGTGCCGGCGTTGGCGAACACGATGTCGACGCCGCCGCGCTCGGCCTTCACCTGCGCGTACAGCCGGTCGAGGTCAGCCGCTTCCGTGACGGAGCCTGCCACCGCGCGGGCGTCGGGGCCAAGCTGGGCCAGCGCCGCGTCCAAGGCCGCCTGGCGCCGGCCGAAGATGTAGACGAAGGCCCCCTCCTCTGCGAACCGCTTGGCGGCGCCCAGGCCGATGCCGCTGCCGCCGCCGGTGATGACCGCCGTCTTGCCGTCCAACCTCTTCATGATGTGCTCCTTGCTTGAGGTTGAACTCAGCTGGAGCGGCACACACCTATCGACAAGTATGCACCTTTTGGTAAGTGCCCAGAAATGTCGACATCTCCTCGCACCCCCGCCTTGCCGTCCGGCGAGGCCTGCACGCCCACCCTGCCCGGCTTCACCTGCGGCCTGGACGCGACGCTGCGGGTCATCGCCGGCAAGTGGAAGCCGCTGATCGTGTACTTCCTCGCCCAGGACGGCCCGACCCGCTACGGCGAGCTGCGCCGCGCCATCCGCGACGTCAGCGACAAGATGCTGATCCAGCAGCTCAAGGAGCTGGAGGCCGACGGCCTCGTGAAGCGCACGGACTACAAGGAGGTCCCGCCGCGGGTGGACTACAGCCTGACGCCGCTCGGCCGCGGCCTGGCCGAAGCGCTCGTGCCCCTCTGCACCTGGGGCACGGAGAACATGGCCGAGGTCACGCGCGTCTTCGCCGAGCGCGGGGCGTGGAACCGCAAGGCAGGGTCGGCCGCCGGCGCGTGAGCGGCGGCCGTCGGCTTGTCGCCCCGTCATCCATGAGGGGTCTGGCCCGCCGGCCGGGAGCGTGCTTTGAACCTGTGCATGCAGGCCTGAGGGAGGAACGCATGCTCAATCACGTGATGGTGGGATCCAACGACCTGGAGCGCTCGAAGCGCTTCTACGATGCGGTGCTGGGGACGCTGGGCGCCGGCGAGCCGTTCCGCAACACGGCGCCCAGCGGCCACACGCGACTGTTCTACATGAACGACGGCGGCACCTTCTGCGTCAGCGAGCCGATCAACGGCGAGCCGGCCACCTGCGCCAACGGCGGCACCATCGGCTTCAAGTGCTCATCGCCCGAGCAGGTGAAGGCGTTCCACGACGCGGCCCTGGCCAACGGCGGCGTGTCCATCGAAGACCCGCCCGGCCTCCGCGAGGGCAGCCTGGGCCCGATGCACCTGGCCTACGTCCGCGACCCGGACGGCAACAAGCTGTGCGCCATCCACCGGCCGGGGTAGGCGCCGGCTGAGGGTCGGTCAGCGGCCGAGCGCCGCCCGGCAGAGGCTGTCGATCACGCGGGCGCCGTCGCGAGCGGCCTCGTCGTCGGCCGGCGCGAACTCGGTGATCGTCAGGCCCACAAGGCCGCCCCAGCCGGCGACGGTGCGGACCAGCGCCAGCCCGTCGTCGATGCGGAGCCGTCCCTCGGGATAGGCGAGGTGCGGGAATTCGGCCGGGTCGAGGGCGTCGAGGTCGAAGTGGATGTGGACGGGGCCTTCGATGCGTTCGCCGGGCCTCAGCCATTCCAGGCCCTTCTCCCGCTGGAAGGCCCACTCGCCGTCGTCGCCGACCTGGGCTGCGACATAGCGGAAGCGCGCCGGGTCCAGCGGCGGCGCCAGCAGCGGCGCGAGGTCGGCCGGCGCCTGGCCCATCAGCGTCGCGACCGGCATGCCGTGGAAATTGCCGCTGGGCGAGGTGGCCGCCGTGTTGGCGTCGAGGTGGGCGTCGACCCAGATCACCGTCAGGTCCGGGTGGCGACGGCGCAGGTGGTCGATGACCGCCACGTCGCAGGCGCAGTCTCCGCCCGCGGTGAGGACCCGGTCCGGACGGCGTTCCGCCAGGATCGCCCGAGCGGCGCGGAACTGGTCGAGAATGGCCGTCCAGCGGTTGATCCCGCCCCTCGCCTCGCCGTCGCCGGACAACGGCGCCGACGCCAGCGGGCCATAGCGGGCGCAGACCTCGGCCGCGGCCTTAGCGCCCCGGCGCAGGTTCTCGGAACGCCCGGAGCCCTGCCACTGCGGGTAGGCGAGGACGAGGTCGAAGTCGGTCGGCATGGGAGACCTTCGGCGGCGGCGCTTCGCAAGGGTGCGCGAGGAGGAGATACCAGAGGTCGTGCAGGGTCCGTAGCCGACCGTCAGTCGCCCGGCTTCTCGCCCGTTGCCCGCTCGACCGCGAAAGCCGCCGAGAACCCGTGGACGACCGTCGAGACCAGGATGACGAACGCGGTGATGGCCCAGAGCCGGGCCTCGTTCGCCAGCGCCATGTGGCCGCCCGCGTAGCCGAGGTAGTAGATCGAACCCACCCCTCGCACGCCGTAGAATGCGACCACCAGACGCTCCCGCGTACGCAGGCGCGTGCCCGCGAGCGACAGCAGACCGGCGAGAGGCCGGATGATCAGGATCAGCGACAGGCCGAGAAGCGCGCCGGCGAGGTCGAGTTCGCGCATCAGCGCCGGCATGGAGGCGCCCAGGGCGATGAGCAGCATGGCGGTCAGGGCGTGTTCGAGCGTCTCGGAAAAATCGTGCAGCCGGACGTGGAAGGCGTGGTCGGACTCCACGCGGCGCAAGGTGAGGCCGGAAACGAACGCTGCGATGAAGCCGTACCCCTCGGCGAGCTCGGTCAATCCGTAGGCCACCAGGACCCCGGCGAGGGCGAAGACGCCAGCCTCGGTTTCGGCCAGCGCGTTCTCGCGCGGAAACCGGAACAGCACCTGACCCAGCAGCCACCCGACCGCCGCCCCGCAGGCGGCCCCGACCACGATCCGATACGCCACGTCGCGCGCGCCCCACGCGGCGAACAGGTCGGGCGTGAGGGCGGCCGCGGCCGCCACCGCGAGGCTGAGGTGTACGAACGGGAACGCCAGTCCGTCGTTGAGGCCCGCCTCCGTGGTCAAGGTGAAGCGCACCGGATGCTCGCCGCCTTCGGTGGGGCGGCCGACCTGCACATCGGCGGCCAGGACGGGATCGGTCGGCGCGAGAACCGACCCCAGAAGCAGAGCGCCGGCCAAGGTCAGGCCGGCCGACTGCCATCCCAGGACCGCGATGCTCGCGATCGTCAGCGGCATGCCGAACAGCAGCAGGCGCAGCGTCGGTCGCCAGGGGGCGGCGCTGGCGACCCGATCGATGCGCAGCCCGACGCCGAACAGCCCGGCGATCACGCAAAGCTCGCTGACGATTTCCCACGGCTTCGGGGTCGCGATCGGGCTGATGGCGTCGGGCAGACCCTCGATCCAGCCGAACATGATCCAGCCCAGCCCGATCAGCAGCGCCGAGGCGGCCGGCTCGCGCCCGGAGAAGAACCGCGGCAGCCAGTAGGCCAGGATGATGGCGAGCCCCAGCGCCGCGAGCAGCACGTGGTAGCTGGAGAACTCGAACACGCGGCGACTCCGGTTCAGGAGACATACGCGCGAAGGCCGGAGGGGTTCTGCCCGGACCGAAGTCTTCGCCGGATCAGGCGGGGCGAGGACGCGGCGCCATGCGCCAGGTGAGCAGGATCGCGGCCGCGACCACCGCCAGGCGCAGCGCATTGCCGAGCCAGCCGCCGAGGGCGTTCTCGCCGAGGGCGAAGACGATCCAGAGGCTGTTCATGCCGATATGCAGCAGGATGGGCGGCCAGAGGTTGAAGTCCCAGCGCACGAACAGCCAGCCGAACAGCAGGCCGCCCAGGCCGGTGACCGCCACGACGCCGGCGATGCTGCCCGGGTCGGAGCCCTGGCCGGCGTGGACGAGGCCGAACATGACTGCCGGCGCGAGGCAGGCGGCCCACCAGCGCCAGCCCGCCCAACGGATCAGCGCGCCGATGGCGAGGCCGCGGTAGATCACCTCCTCGAAGACGGGGAAGCCGGCGCCCTGCCAGAAGAGGTCGAGGCCGGTGAACTCGCGCGAGACCGGCGCCGCAAGCGCGGCGACCAGCACGGCGGGAATGAAGATGAAGGCGGCCCACAGCAGGGGTGTCGTGATGGGGCGGCCGAGCCCCGTCAGGCCGAACAGGCGCGACGGACCCGCGCGAGCGACAGATCCGACGAGCAAGCTCATCATCACAAGGTCGCTGAGATTGGCCAGGACCGAGCGGGCGTAGGCGACGTCGAGGCCGGGCGTGAGGGACTTCACGACGGCGCCGCTGAAGGTGGTCCAGACGAGGGCGGCACCCACCGCCGCGGCCAGCGCCAGAGACCGCTTCGACCGCCAGTCCGTCCGCTCGTCCGCCACCGACTCAAGCCCTCGCCTGCCAAGCCCGCAGACTGGCCCAAGGCGGCGCTTGTTTGAAGGCGTCGCGGCCGGCGCCTCAGACCACCGCGCCGAATGCCTTGCCGATCAGTGCGGTGGCGGCGAGCGCCAGCGCGCCCCAGAAGGTGACGCGCAGCATCGGCTTCCAAGGACTTGCGCCGCCCAGGCGCGCGCCGACCCACCCGAGCAGGGCCAGGAACGCCAGGGCCGCAGCCGAAATGGCCGGGATCATGTGGGCCATCGGCGCGGTCGCGGCGACCGCCAGCGGCAGGGCCGCCCCGACCGAGAAGGTGAGCGCCGAGGTCAGCGCCGCCTGCACCGGGCGCGCCTGGGTGTGCGTCGAGATGCCGAGCTCGTCGCGGGCGTGGGCGGCCAGCGCATCGCCGGCGTTGAACTGCTCGGCCACCTGGCGGGCGAGGTCGGGGGTGAGGCCGCGGGCGACGTAGATGGCGGTCATCTCGTCGAGCTCCTGCTCGGGGGCGGTGGCGAGCTCCAGCCGCTCCTTGGCGAGGTCGGCGGCCTCGCTGTCGGCCTGGGAGCTGACCGAGACGTATTCGCCGGCGGCCATCGACATCGCGCCGGCCACCAGGCCGGCGAGGCCGGTGAGGACGAGACCGCCGCGGGCGGTCTCGGCGGCGGCGACGCCGACGATGAGGCTCGCCGTCGAGACGATGCCGTCGTTGGCGCCCAGCACCGCGGCGCGAAGCCACCCCACGCGGGCGACCGCGTGCCGCTCCAGATGCGTCTTCAGCCGCGCCATTCGCCTTGCCCCCTGCCGTCCCTGCCTTGGCCGATCCCAGCTTGGGCCGCAAGCCGCGGGCGGGGTCAATGATCTGGCGCAAACAGGGCCTGCGGGCGCCCGGAGCGGACCACCAGCGCCAGACCGGCCAGGCTGAGGATCGCGAGGCCGAACCAGGTCAGGGCGTAGACCAGGTGGCTGTTGCGGAACCTGACCACCGTCATGCCGCCCACAGGATAGCCGCCCGGGTTGGGGGACGCGTCGGCATCGATGAAGACGGGCGCGGCGGGGCCGACGCCGCGGGCGGCGGCGATGGCGGCGACGTCGCGGGAATACCAGCGGCCGGCGGCGGGATCGTTGCGGCGGAGGAACCCTCCCCTCGGCTCGGTGAGGCGCAGGAGCCCCGTGACCGTCACGGATCCCGAGGGCGCCCCGGCGGCGCGGCTGGCGGGATCGCGCCGCCCGGGCGGAACGAAGCCGCGGTTGACCAGCACGACACGGCCCGTGTCGGTCCGCAGCGGGGTCATCACCCACCAGCCGGCGCCCCGCTCGGTCAGCGCCTGGACCAGGGTCTCGCGGTCGTGGAGGAAGACGCCACGGACGCGGACGCGGGTGTAGGCGTCGTGTTCGGCCGCGGAGTCCGGCAGGGGCCCGGGCGGCGCCCGCAGCCGGGCCTCGACCCGGGCGATCAGGTCGAGCTTCCAGGCCCGCCGCTCGAGCTGCCACACGCCCAGCGTGGCGAAGACGATCGCGAGCAGGACGAGCGCGCCGGCGAAGAGGCTGCGCTTCACCGGCCCATCCTCACTGGGTGGGCATGGTCTCGGCCATGGTCTCTGGCGGCATCGGCATCATGTTGCCGTTCAGGTGGTACATGATCCACAGCGACCCGCTGATCACGATGGCGACGATCACGACGGTGAACAGCAGGGCGAGCAGCGTCCAGCCGCCTTCGGACTGGGTGTTCACGTGCAGGAAGAACAGCGTGTGGACGACGATCTGCACGAAGGCCAGGCCGACCACGACCGCGGCCGTGACGACGGGATCGCCCAGCGCGCCGGTCATCACCAGCCAGAATGGGATGGCGGTGAGCACCGCCGACAGGCCGAAGCCGATCAGGTAGCCGCGGCGGCTGCCGTGGCTGGACGTCGCCAGGTGGGCGTCGGCGTGGGGCTGGGCCTCGGCGTGGGGACGGCTCAACGGAGGACTCCCAGCAGGTAGACGAAGGTGAAGACGCCGATCCAGACCACGTCCAGCAGGTGCCAGAACATGCCCAGGCACGCGAGGCGGCGGCAATTCTCCGGGATCAGGCCGCGGCGGCCCACCTGGGCCAGCAGGACGCAGATCCAGATCAGGCCGAAGGCGACGTGCAGGCCGTGCGTGCCGACCAGGGCGAAGAAGCCGGACAGGAAGGCCGACCGCTGGGGCGTGGCGCCCTCGGCGATGAGACTGGCGAACTCGTAGAGTTCGATGCCGACGAAGGAGAGGCCGAACAGGGCGGTGACCGCAAGCCAGCCCTGGACCGCGCGCGTCCGGCCGGCCTCCATGTCGATCATCGCCATGCCGTAGGTGATCGAGGACAGCAGCAGCATGGCGGTGTTGAGCGCCACCAGCGGCAGTTCGAAGACCTGCGCCGGCCCAGGACCGCCGGCATAGTTGGCGGAGACCACGCCGTAGGTGGCGAACAGGGTGGCGAAGATGAGCGCATCGCTCATCAGGTAGATCCAGAAGCCCAGGTAGGTGGCCCCGCCGGGGTGGGCGTGCTCCTCCTCGGTGACGTAGAAGGTGGCGCTCTCGGGCGCGGCGGCTTCGGTCCGGCTCATCTCAGGCCTCTCCCGACACGGGGCGGAGGGCCTCGATGCGCGCCACCTCGTCGGCCGGGATGAAGTCATCGCGGTCGTACTCGAAGGTGTGCAGGATCGCGTAGGCCACGAGCGACACGAAGCTGAGCGCCGCCAGCCACCAGATGTACCAGACCATGGCGAAGCCCAGGACCATGGCGAGCGCCGAGAGGATCACGCCGGCCCCGGTGTTCTTGGGCATGTGGATGGGCCGGAAGCCCGTCTGCGGCCGCGAATGGCCGCGGGACTTCATGTCGTACCAGGCGTCCAGGTCGTGGACGACCGGCGTGAAGGCGAAGTTGTAGGGCGGCGGGGGCGAGGACGTGGACCACTCCAGGGTGCGGCCGTCCCAGGGATCGCCGGTCGTGTCGCGCAGCGCCTCGCGGTTGCGGATGCTCACGGCGATCTGGATGACGAAGGCCAGGATGCCGACGAGGATGATCAGCGCGCCGATAGCGGCGATCACGAACCAGGGCTGCAGCGAGGGGTCGTCGAAGTGGCGGACCCGGCGCGTGGTCCCCATCAGGCCCACGACGTAGATCGGCGTCCAGGCCACCCAGTAGCCGATCACCCAGCCCCAGAACGAGACCTTCCCCCAGAACGGGTCCAGCCGGAAGCCGAAGGCCTTGGGGAACCAGTAGGCGATCCCGGCGAAGAGGCCGAACACCACGCCGCCGATGATGACGTTGTGGAAGTGGGCGACCAGGAACAGCGAGTTGTGCAGCACGAAGTCGGCGGGCGGCACGGCCAGCAGCACGCCCGTCATGCCCCCCACGGTGAAGGTCAGCATGAAGGCCACCACCCACATCATCGGCAGCTCGAAGCGGATGCGGCCGCGGTACATGGTGAAGAGCCAGTTGAAGATCTTCGCGCCCGTCGGGATCGAGATCACCATGGTGGCGATGCCGAAGAACGAGTTCACGCTGGCGCCGGAGCCCATCGTGAAGAAGTGGTGCAGCCACACCAGGTACGACAGGATGGTGATCACGACGGTGGCGTAGACCATCGACGAGTAGCCGAAGAGCCGCTTGCCCGAGAACGTGGAGGTGATCTCGGAGAAGATCCCGAAGGCGGGCAGGATCAGGACGTAGACCTCGGGGTGGCCCCAGATCCACACCAGGTTCCAGTACATCATCGGGTTCCCACCAAGGTCGTTGGTGAAGAAGTTGGTCCCGACGTAGCGGTCGAGCATGAGCAGCGCGAAGGCGCCGGTCAGCACCGGGAAGATGGCGATGGCCAGCACGTTGCTGCACAGGGCCGTCCAGCAGAAGACCGGCATCTTCATCATGGTCATGCCGGGCGCGCGCATCTTGATGATCGTCGTGACCATGTTGATGGCGGATAGCGTCGTTCCGACGCCGGCGATCTGCAGCGCCCAGAGGTAGTAGTCGGGCCCTGTGTCCGGACTGTTCTGGAGGTTGGCGACGGGCACGTAGTTCAGCCAGCCGGCGCGGGAGAACTCGCCCACGAACAGCGACACCATCACCAGCAGGGCGCCGGCGACGGTGAGCCAGAAGCTGAGATTGTTGAGGAAGGGGAAGGCCACATCGCGCGCGCCGATCTGCAGCGGCATGACGATGTTGATCAGTCCGACGACCAGGGGGATGGCCACGAAGAAGATCATGATCGTCCCGTGGGCGGTGAAGATCTGGTCGTAGTGGTGGGCCGGCAGGTAGCCCTGGTTCCCGGCGAAGGCGATGGCCTGCTGGGCCCGCATCATCAGCGCGTCGGCGAAGCCGCGCAGCAGCATGATGATCCCCAGGATCACGTACATGATCCCGATCTTCTTATGGTCGACGCTGGTCAGCCACTCGCGCCAGAGCCAGCCCCAGAGCCTGTAGCGCGTGACGGCGGCGACGAGACCGAGCCCGCCCAGCAGTACGACGACGAACGTGACGAGCAGGATCGGCTCGTGGACGGGGAAGGATTCCCACGACAGGCGCCCGAAGATCAGCTTCCAGAAGGTCTGGTCGAACATCGAGGGCTCCGGCGGCTCAGCCCTGGCCCCGGACGAGGGCGTCCGGAGCGTTGGGGAGACGAAGGACGGACATGTCGCGGTTGTGCGGCGAGTGCGGCTGGGTGTTTCCGGGCACGCCGGGCTGGCGCGGCTTGGTGACGTTGGGCACGGGGGCGATCTCGTCCGGCGACTTCTGCAGCGCGCCTTCGGGCTTCACGCCGTGCGGAGGATGGCCGTTGCGGCCGGGGACCATCGGGGCGCCGCGACGGTCCGAGGCGCGGTCCTTCGCCATCACCTCGTGCATGCAGGGCGTCCCCGGCGCGACGCAGCGGTTGACCACGCGGTCGAAGAGGTCGGGCGCGACGCCGCCAAAGCGCATGGGCGGGACCTTCTCGGAGGGTTTCTCGAGCGCCAGGTAGGTGGCGGTCTGCAGCGGCTGAGCGCCGGCCTTCACGCCGCCGACCCAGCGGTCGAAGCCGGCCTGGTCCACGCCGTGCAGCCGGAAGCGCATGTCGGAGAAGCCGGCGCCGCTGTAGTTGGCCGAGAAGCCTTCGTACTGGCCCGGCCGGTTCAGCACGGCGTGCAGCGTGCTGCGCATGCCGGGCATGGCGTAGACCATCCCCGCCATGGTGGGCGCGTAGAAGGTGTTCATCATGTTGGTGGAGGTGATGTCGAACCGGACCTGGCGGTCGACGGGCAGCACCAGCTCGTTAACGGTGGCGATCCCCTGCTCGGGGTAGATGAACAGCCACTTCCAATCCATCGCCACGACCTGCACCCGCAGCGGCTGCTGCCCGGCGGGCGTGGGCTTGCCGGGGGCGATGCGGTCGAGCGGCCGGAACGGATCGAGGAGGTGGGTGCTGGACCAGGTCAGCGCGCCGAGCGCGATGATGATCAGCAGTGGGCAGGACCAGATGACCAGCTCCAGCGTCGTGGAGTGGTCGAACTTCGGGTCGTAGGTCGCGTCGCGGGCGCCGGCCCGGTAGCGCCAGGCGAACACCACGATCAGCACCATGACCGGCACGATGATCAGCAGCATCAGGCCGGTGGAGATGTAGATCAGGTTGCGCTGCTGGAGCGCCACGTCGCCGGCGGGGTCGAGGACGGCGCGCTGGCACCCGGCCAGGAGCGCCGCGGCGCCGGCGGCCAGGAGTGCGGAGCGTCGCGTTCGGACGTCGATGCAGATCGTTCTGCGCGCCCGGGCGTTGTGGCTAGGAGTTTCCGGTTGTGATCCGCGGCAGCGGACCGCACGGCGGGAGAATGACGTCATGACTGAAGCGGCCGCTGCGTCGACTTCCACGCCGCTGGAGCGCGACGCACGCCTCGTAAACGCGCGAGAACAGCGTGTGGCGCCCGGGGAGATCGCCATCGGCGTGATCATCGGCCGGACCAGCGAGTTCTTCGACTTCTTCGTCTATGCGATCGCCTCGGTGCTGGTGTTCCCGACGATCGTGTTCCCGTACGTCGACCGGGTCACGGGCACCCTCTATTCCTTCGCGATCTTCGCCCTGGCCTTCGTCGGGCGGCCCTTCGGCACCCTGCTCTTCACGGCCATCGACCGGCGGCACGGCCGCGGCGTGAAGCTGACCATCGCCCTCTTCCTGCTCGGCGGCTCGACCATGGCGCTCGCGCTGCTGCCGACCTACCAGCAGGTGGGCGTGTTCGCCGCCGTAATGCTGGCCACGTTCCGCTTCCTGCAGGGCATGGCGCTGGGCGGCGCCTGGGACGGCCTGCCCTCGCTGCTGGCGCTGAACGCCCCGCCCGAGCGGCGGGGCTGGTTCGCCATGATCCCGCAGCTGGGCGCACCGCTGGGCCTGCTCGTGGCCTCGGCCCTGTTCAGCTACTTCCTGCTCGTGCTGTCGGCCGGCGACTTCCTGAGCTGGGGCTGGCGCTATCCCTTCTTCGTGGCCCTGGCCATCAACGTCGTGGCCCTGTTCGCCCGGCTGCGGCTGGTGGCGACGCCCGAGTTCGAGCGGTTGTTCGAGAGCCGCGAGCTGCAGCCCTCGCCGCCCTTCGTCACCCTGTTCGCGGAATGGCGGACGATTGCGGTGGGCGCGCTGGCTCCGCTGGCCAGCTTCGCACTGTTCCACCTGGTGACCGTCTTCCCGCTGTCGTGGGTGACGCTGTTCGAGGGCGAGACGGCGGTCCGCTTCCTGGTCATCGAGGCCCTGGGCGCGGTGGTGGGGCTGCTGGCCGTCATGGCGTCGGGCCTGATCGCCGACCGCGTCGGCCGCCGGGCGCTGCTGGGCGTCTCGGCGGTGCTGATCGGCGCCTACAGCGGCTTCGCCCCGCAGCTGCTGAACGCCGGGCGGATCGGCGAGATCGCCTACATGCTCGTCGGCTTCGCCCTGCTGGGCCTGGCGTTCGGCCAGTCGTCGGGCGTGGTGAACAACAGCTTCCCGCCGCACCACCGCTATACGGGCGCGGCGATCGTCGCCAACTCGGCCTGGCTGATCGGCGCGGGCTTCGCGCCGCTCGTCGCCCTGTTCCTGGCCACGCGCGTGGGCCTCTGGTCGGTGGGCGCCTACCTGCTGTCGGGCGCGATCTGCACGCTGGTGGCGCTGGCCATCAACCGCGAGTGGGGCCGCCGGGCCGGCTAGCGGCCCGCCAGATCGCCCCTAGTCCGCGCCCTTCTTGCCCTTGGCCTCGCCCTTGGCGGGAGCGGCGGCCTTGGCCTTGGCGGCCTCGGCGGCCTGCTCCTCGGCGTGGCGGGCGCCCGCGAGGATGGCCGGCAGGGCGTAGTTCCCCTCATGGCAGGCGTATTCATAGATGACGCCGTTCAGCGGGTAGAAGTTGTACTCGCCGCCCCAGGGCGCATCCCACACGTCGGGGTCCTGGACCGTGAACTGGTAGTTCAGGCGGGTGTCCGAGACGCGGGTGAAGCGCTCGGTGACCTTGAGGTTCTTCCACGCGCCGGCCAGCGCCTGGCCTTCGGGGATGTTGGTCGTCTCGACGACCAGGGTGTCGCCCTCGTACCAGCCGATCGAGTCGCCCATCCACGGGCGGACGCCGTCGGTGCGATGCTTGCCGTTCAGGCGCACGATCCGGCTGTCGTGGATCAGCTCGACCTGGATGGCCACCGAGTCCGGGCCCTGCACGATGCGATAGTTGTTGTTGTAGTAACCGTTGGGCAGCATCGGCGGACCGGCGTTGCGGCCAAAGCCCATGATGCAGCGGTCGCCCGTGCCGCGGACCTCGTAGCTGTCGTAGCTGTCGCGGTAGTTCATGCCCGAGGTGGGCGCGCCGGCCTTGCGCGGCGGGAACTGGCCGTTGGGCGTGGTCAGAAGCGACGTCCGGTACTCGCCGTTGACCTCCATGATGTGGTTGCCCGGATCGATCCAGAAGGTGTTGTAGCCGCCGACGTCGCCACCGGCCGCCACGAAGTCGGGGCGGATTTTCACCAGTTCGGACTGGGTGAACTCGGCCTGGAGCTGCTCGGTGGACTTGTCCGGATCGGTCTGGGCGTCGGAATCGGCCAGGGCCTTGGCCCAGATCTTCTCGATCTGCATCGCCTCCTGGGCGCTGAGGGTCGCCTTCGGCGTGAGCCGCGGGTTGCGGGTCAGCGGGGTGAGCGTGGCGTTGGACCAGTAGCCCTCGAGGTCGGGCGCGCCCCAGGCGGTGCGGGGCGTCTTCCAGCCCGGCTGGCGGATCGTCGGATTGACGGCCGGAGCCTCGGCCTTCGCCGGAGCCTTGGCGGCCTGGGCCGCGGCCTCCGCCGCGCCGAACAGGGCCAGAGCCGAAACCGCCACGACAAGCGTGCTGCGCATCACCATGCCTCCCTCGATGCCTGGGCTTTCCGCCCTTCTTCTACGCCCATCTTGCGGGCATGAGGCTCCCACAGGATTTCAACCTTGAAAGCTGGGCGCCGCGACGGCCGCCCGCCCGACTGTCACCACCGATCACGCGGTTGCAACCGGCCGTCATGGCCTAGGGGCCGGCCGCCGCGCGAAGTTGTCGCCAGGCTGGAAAGGCTTGGCGATGCGGTGGGCGGTTGTGGGTTTGGCGGTGGCTCTGGCGGCAGGGGCGGCGGAGGCGGCGGAACACGCCTATAAGGCGCCGCGCAACCGCCTGGGGCAGCCGGACCTGTCGGGGATCTGGACCAACACCTCGATCACCTGGCTGCAGCGGCCGCCCGGCGTGAAGGCCCTGGTGCTGAGCGACGCCGAGGCCGAGGCGATGGGCGACGAGTTCCGAAGGATGGTGGACGTGCTGATCCGGCCGACCAGCGACCCCGCGGCGCCCGCGCCGGAGGAGACGAAGGCGGTCGACAATTCCGACTTCCTCGAGATGGACCTGAAGCCCGCCAGGGTGAACGGCCAGTGGCGCTCGTCTTGGATCGTGGAGCCGGAGGACGGGCGCCTTCCGTTCACCGAGGAAGGCCGCGCGCGGACGCGCGAGCGTGGGCGGGGCAAGGGCTACGACAGCTACGAGACACGTCCGACCGACGAGCGATGCCTGACCGCCATCGGGTCGCCCGAGGGCCCGCCGATGATGAACAGCGGCTTCAACGGCCACTACCAGATCCTGCAGACCAAGGACCACGTGGCCATCCTGATCGAGATGAACCATGACGTGCGGATCGTGAAGCTGATCGCCGGACCGACGGCGCCCCGGCCGATCCATCATCCGAACGCGCCGCGCTGGATGGGCGAGACCGTCGGCTGGTTCGAGGGCGACAGCCTGGTGATGGAGACCACCAACCACAATCCGCAGGGCGCCTATGCCGGCAGCATGACCGGCGGGATGACCTACACGCAGACGGCCGTCGTCCGCGAGCGGCTGACGCGCACGGGGCCGGACAGCATCCTCTATGCGTTCACCGTCGACGACCCGGCGACCTTCGCCTGGCCCTGGCGGGCGGAGATGCCGTGGCGGCCGGCCAAGGGGCCGATCTACGAATACGCCTGCCACGAGGGGAACTACTCGCTGGCGAACATCCTCGGCGGAGCCCGCGTGCAGGAAGCGGAGGCCAGGGCGGCGGCTCCGACCCGGGCGAACTAGGCCGCGCGCCGTCGTGACAAGCCGCGCCGGCTGGCGCAGGTTGCGCCCGAACGATGTTCGGGAGGGACCCCATGACGCTGCGGACCACGGCCGCCCTGGCGCTCGCCGCCGGGCTGATGTTGGCGGGGGCGGCGCAGGCCGCGCCGGCGGTGAAGCTCTACACGATGGACTGCGGCAAGCTCTCCCTGGAGGACGCCGACATGTTCGCCGACGACGGCGCCTACAAGGGCCGGAAGACGGACATGGTGGTGCCCTGCTACCTGGTGCGGCATCCGAAGGGCGACCTCATCTGGGACACCGGCGTGCCGGCCTCGCGCGACAAGCTGCTGGCCCAGCTCAAGCAGCTGGGGCTGGAGCCCAAGGACATCGAGTACCTGTCCGTCAGCCACAGCCACTTCGACCACATCGGCAACGCGGGGCTGTTCGCGGCTTCGACCTGGATCGTCGATCCCGACGAGAAGGCCTATGCCTTCCGGCCGCAGCAGCGCGCGGACGAGGCCCAGTTCAAGGCCTACGCGGCGCTGGAAGGCGCCAGGACCGTTGCCGTCGAGGGCGAGGGTCCGCACGACGTGTTCGGCGACGGGACGGTGCAGGTGATCCCCGCCCCGGGCCACACGCCGGGCCACACGGTGCTTCTGGTCAAGCTGCCCAAGGCGGGCCCGGTGATCCTGACGGGCGACCTCTGGCACATCGCCGAGAGCCGGGCCGCCAAGCGGGTGCCCCGGTTCAACGTCGACCGCGCCAAGACGCTGGCGAGCTACGAGAAGATCGAGGCCCTGGCGGCGCAGACCAAGGCCCGCGTCGTGCGCGAGCACGTACCGGACGACTTCGCCGCCATGCCGGCGTTTCCGCAGGCGCTGGAGTAGGCCTCAGTTCGTCTTCCGGTCGCCGCGGTCGCCCTGCCCCTTCTTGGCGACCGTCTTGGACTTGGTGCGGCGGTCGGCGGCCAGCGAGCGGCCCACGTCGTCGCTTTCCTTGAAGCGGCCCTTCTCGTCGCGGCGGACGTAGCGCTTGTCGGTCCCGGTATCGATGAGTTCGCGGCTGCTCATGGTCAGGCTCCCTAGGCTGTCGCCAAGGGAATCCACGGACTCCGGAGCGGTTCCCGCGCCTCAGCCGGCCGCGCGCAGCCTGAGCAGGTCGGCGTCCACGGCCAGGCTCGCCTCGAAGTCCTGAAGGATCTCGGCCAGCGCCGCGACCGAAGCCGGCTGTCCCCGGCTGGGGAAGCGGTAGCGCCAGAAGCTCGCCACGTGGGAGATCGAGCCGATCCGCTCGCCCAGCATGGCGAACATGTCGGGCGCCTTGACCAGGAATTCGCGGAAGGCGGCCGGCTTGCCGTTCTCCGTGAGGTCGCCGAACGCCCGGTCATAGACGCGCAGCGTCTCGACCACGTCCTTGCGGTGCTGGAGGATGGCGATCTCGAGGCGCTTGCGGGCCTGCTCGACATAGCGGGTCAGGTCCGGGTCCTCGCGCTCGCCGATGACCTTCAGCGTGCGCAGTTCGTGGAGGACCGCATCGAGGTTCGGCCACAGGTCGGCGAGCGCCCACTTGTAGTAGAGGAAGCCCTTCCAGCTGAAGACGCCTTCCCTGTACGCCTCGCCTTCGAGGCCGAGGGTGACGCGGAGCGGCTCCAGCCGCTCGTCCACTTCGGACGACAGCAGGATCTCGACCATGCGCGCGACGTCGCCGCCGCCTTCGCGGCCCGCGAACGCCAGATCGATCAGCTTGGAGATCTCGTCGCTCACGAAGGCCTGCATGCGGTCGGAGTCGGCCGGCGAGAGGCCGAAGTAGCAGCGCCCGACGGTGAACCCGTGCCGCTTGATCTGCTCGCGCAGCAGGAACGGATCGAGCGAGGGCAGCCGGTCCAGGACCGACAGGAGCTTCAGGTCCCGGGTGAGATCGGGCGTGTCCTCGCAGATGTCGCGCACCATCTCGCGCCAGCCGCGCTGGCCGACGAACATGGAGCGTGCGCCCAGGGCCAGGTCGCTGTGCGCGAAGGGCAGGATGATCTTCGTGGCCGTGGCCGGCGCGTAGTCGAAGACGAACTGTTCGTCCGCCCGCACGCGATGCTTCACCAGGATGCAGGTGTTCAGGGTGCGGCTGCGGAAGAACGGCCGGTCCACATAGTCGGGATCGCCGCTGTGGCGGGCGGCCACCAGCGCGAGATTGAGCACCCGGCTCGTCGCTCCGGTGGACTGCAGCGCCCGGAGATCGCGCGCCCCCCGCAATGACTTCGTCGTACGCATGCCGCCCCGGCTTCCAACCGCGCGGAATCTGCCGTGCGAACGTTAAAGACGTCGAAAATTACCTATGGGCGCAGGACCGCAACCGTCGCGCGCGGCCGCGGTCAGTGCAGGGTCGCCAGGCGGGGCTCGGCCGCAGCCCGCGGCAGGCTGAGGACCAGGGCCGAGCCTTCGCTGTCCGCCCGCAGCGCCACCGCGGCGCCGAGCTGTTCGGCCATCGCGCGGAGGAGATAGCCGTTGCTGACCGAGACGAGCGCCGCCGACGAACCGCCGCCGGCTTCGGCGATGGCGATGCGGAGGGTTCCGGCGTCGGCCGAGACGCCGAGGCGCAGGCCGTGGCTGGGCTTCGTGTCGAGCAGGGCGGCCAGGCCCTCCGCGAGCGCGGCGCCCAGGGAAACGGCCTCGTCGCCCGGCAGCACCAGTTCGGGCCCCTCGACGGTCACCCGCTCGGGCGGCTGGCCCTTGGACTGGCAGATCGCACGGGCCAGCGCGCCTGCGAACGCGGTGAACTCGACGGGCTGATCTTCGGCGTGGCCGCCCAGCTCGCGGTGGACGCGGGCGATGAGCAGCGACCGCTCCATGGTCTTCTTGAGGCTGTCGGCCACCTGCGGCTCGGGCTCGCCCTTGGCCTGGAGCTGGAGGACGCCGGCCACCAGCCGCATGTGAAGGCTGATCCGCTCGTTGAGTTCGCGGAAGAGGCCGGCGTGGCTGACCGCGGCGGCCTGGGCGCGGCCGAGCTTCACCGCCACGTCGTCCAGGGCGCGGGTCAGGCTGGTGATCACATAGACGAGCACGCCGGCGTTCAGCGTGAACAGGATCAGGGAGATGAAGGCCTTGGGCTCGGTCTTCCAGGCGAAGTGCGGCAGGGCGAAGCACCAGAAGCCCAGGATCGCGGCGGCGAGCATGACGCCGACGGCGTAGCGGCGGCCGAGCGCATAGGCCGCGAGGACGGTGGCCGGATAGAAGGCGGAGTGCGCCAGGGCGTCGCCCAGCATGGGCTGCAGCGCGAGGCGGACGGCGAAGGTGAGGGCGACGAGGCCGGCGGCCCAGGCCCAGGCCTGGAGGCCGCGGGAGCCTGCGAGCCGGCCCAGGAGGCGGCGGAGAGCGTCCATGGCGGGCGGCCTTAGCACCGGGCGCGGCCGCCCGCACGGACTATGCTCGTAACTGCGGTATGCGGCCCCCCCGCGCAGGAGGGCCGCCCCGAAGCCTAGTACGACTTGCGCACCGTCACGCCGTAGGTGCGCGGCGCGTTGGTCTGGAAGCCGTAGCGGGCGCGCAGGCCGCGCTCGCGGTCGACGGAGAGCCAGGCGCGTTCGTCGCCCAGGTTGTTGACAAAGGCCGCGGCCTCCCAGTCCTCGCCGCGGACGCCCAGTCGCAGGTTGACGATCTCGTAGCTGGGCAGCTCCAGCGGGAAGATCAGCGCGGACGCCGTGCCGGCCCCGATGTTCGGGAACAGCGGCACGGTGCGCGGGTTGGCCTCCTGATCGGAGATCTGGGTATAGCGCTTGCCGACGTGCTGGGCGGTCAGGTTCGCGAAGGCGTCGAGGCCGGGCGAGATTTCCCGGGTGTAGCCGACGCTGAACGAGGCCTGGAACTTCGGCACCGTGGGCAGGCGGTTGCCGTCGCGCAGGCCCTGGATGGGCTGGCCGGCGGCGTCCGTCACGCTCGAGGTGAGCTTGGCGTCGTTGTACGAGGCGGACGCCGCAACGTCGAAGTTGTCGCCGAAGCGCCAGGCGATCTCGGCGTCGAAGCCGACCGACTTCGCCTTGGGCACGTTGACGATCACCCGCGACGAGCAGGAGCCCGCGTCGATGGTGGCCTGCAGGTTCTCGATGTCGGCGTAGAAGCCGGCAAGGGTGAGCGAGCCCGCGCCGCCGCCGAGGCGCGCCTTCATGCCGGCCTCGTAGTTCCAGACCGTCTCGTTGCCGAAGCTGGGCTCGGACAGCGCGTTGAAGGTGGCGAAGTCGGCCGGGGTGCAGAGCGGCCGGTTCAGCGGGTCGTTGATGCCGCCCAGCCGGAAGCCCTTGGAGGCCTGGGCGTTGAGGGTCACGTCGTCGTTCACCTCGTAGGCGACGATCACGCGCGGCGCCCAGGCGTCGGCCTTGGTCTTGCCGGGCACGCCGATGGTGCGCTCGGCGAAGATGCCGTCGAAGGTGAGTTCGCGGGTCTCCTTGTAGTCGCTCCAGCGCAGGCCGGCGGTGACGTCCAGGCGCTCGGTCACCGAATAGGTCGCCTCGCCGAAGATCGCGATCTGCTTCTGCTTATAGGGCACGGTCGAATAGTAGAGGCTGTCGCGCGGCGCGGCGGGGCCCGCCGTCGGGATGCCGGTCAGCGCCTCGAAGCCCGCGACCTGCAGGTCCTGGGCGTAGTCGCGGTCGATATGGCTGTAGAAGGCGCCGGCCACCCACGACAGCGGACCGTCGTTGTCGGACGCCAGACGCACTTCCTGGGTGAAGGACTTCACGTCCGTGGTGTCGATCAGCGGGGCGTCGAGATTGTAGACCGCGGGCGGCAGGCCCAGCGAGCCGCCGGTGATGGAGCCGGTCAGCGCCGTGGCGTCGCGGTAGACCAGCACGTCGCGGTCGGTGAAGCTGGAGATGGACGTGAAGGTCAGGTCGCCGAGGTCGTATTCGACGTTCAGGTCGGCCAGGAAGAAGTCGTCCTCGAACTTCTCGCCGAACTGGGTGAACTGCTTCGTGCCGCCCAGGCGGACCGGCGGCCGGGTGGTGGTGAACTCGTTGGCCAGCACGTTGTAGATGTCGACCCGGTTGAAGCCGTCGACCTCGATGGACTGGTAGAGGACCCGCGGCGTGATCGCGAGGTTGTCGCTCGGCTCGAACCGGAGGGCGGCGCGGACGCCCCAGCGCGTCCCGTCGTTGACGTTGTCGTCGATCGAGCCGTCCGGCTGCACCGCGTCGATGAAGCCCGCGTACTTGGTGGCGTAGCCGACGACGCGCAGGGCCGCATTGCCGCCGAACGGGATGTTCACGGCGCCCTTGAGCTCGCCGCCGACATCGCCGCCCTGGACCTTGCTGGCCGTGGCCTCGACGGTGGACGAAAACCCGCCGACGTCGGGCTGGTTGGTGATGTAGCGCAGGGTGCCCGACAGCGAGCCCGAGCCGAACAGGGTGCCCTGGGGCCCGCGCAGCACCTCCACGCGGTTGAGGTCGAAGAGGTCGAGGTCCGGCGTGAACAGCGACAGCGAGATGACGCTTTCGTCGAGGTAGACGCCCACCTGCTCCTTCACGCCCGGCTGGTCGCGGACGATCTGGCCGGCGGAGATGCCGCGGATGGCGACCTGGCTCTGGCCGGGGCCGAGGTTCTGGACGGTGAAGCCGGCGACGGTGCGCGACAGGTCCTCGATGTTGGTGACGCCGCGGGCGCGCATCACCGCCTCGCTCTGGGCGGCGACCGAGAACGGCACGTCGATGAGGGCTTCGTCCCGCTTCCGCGCGGTGACGACCAGTTCCTCGACTTCGGCCGAGGCCGTCGTCTGGGCGAACGCCGCGCCGGCGGGCAGGGCCATGACGAGGGCCAGCAGGCTCACATGCGCGGTCAGGCGGGTCTTGCCGATGTGCATTCCAGTTTCCTCCCTGGCGCGGCTCCCGACGGCCACGCTTCGTGGGCGGAGGATTACCGCAGGTGGAATCTCCGTTGCTAGGACCCGGTAACAGCGAAATCCGAACTGTTGCCGAAAGGCCGCGGGCGCGGACCCTGGCCACACGCGGCGACGCAGCCCACAACCACGGCCATGGCCGATGCGTCCGAAGCCCGCCCGCCCCTCTCCGACCGGGAGGTCTATCTGAAGCTTTCGGCCGTGGCCGAGGAGCTGCTGCGGCTGGCCGAGGCGGCGGAGAGCTACGTCGGCAACGCCGCGCTGACCAGCGCCGCCAACACGCTCAGCGGCACCGCCCGGGTGATCTACGAGCACTGCCTCGGCGGCGAGGACGAGCTTCACTGACGGCCGGGACTGGCGCGAGGGGCCGGGGCGCGACTAGCTTGGCGGAATGCGGACCCTGACTCCCGCGGCCCTGCCGGCCGCCCTCGCCTGCCTCGCCCTCGCCGCCTGCGCCACGGCGGCGCCGGACGCGAGTCCGAAGGCGGACCTGGTCATCTGGGGCGGCCCCATCCACACAGGCGTCGACGGCGCGGCCGAGGCCCAGGCGGTGGCCGTGCGGGAGGGCCGCATCGCCTATGTCGGAGCGCGCGCCGGGGCGCAGGCGCAGGTCGGGCCGAACACGCGCGTCGTCGACCTTCGGGGCGCGGCGCTGTTCCCGGGCTTCACCGACGGCCATGCGCATCTGCGGGGCGTCGGCGAGCGTGAGCTGAGCCTGAACCTGGAGGGCGCGAAGAGCGCGGCCGAGGCGGCGGGCCGGGTCCGCGCCCATCTCGAGGCGCGGCCGGGCGCCGGTCCGGTGTGGGGCCGCGGCTGGATCGAGACCGGGTGGCCGGAGGGCCGCTTCCTGGACCGCAAGGACATCGATCCGTTCACCGCCGACCGTCCGGTGCTGCTGGTGCGCGCCGACGGCCATGCGCTGGTCGCCAACAGCGCCGCGCTCAAGGCGGCCGGCGTGGACGAGACGACGAAGGCGCCGCCCGGCGGCGAGATCCTGAAGGACAAGGACGGGCGGCTGACCGGCATGCTGGTGGACAACGCCATGGCCCTGGTCGCCAAGCTGCAGCAGCCGCAGAACGAGGCCGAGAAGCGGGCGGCCTACGCCGCGGCGTTCAAGGTCGAGACCGCCTACGGCTGGACCGGCGTCCACAACATGAGCGTGGACTGGGCCGACGTAGCGCTGCTGGAGGACCTGGCGGCGAAGGGGCAGGCGCCGCTGCGGGTCTACAACGCCGTCGACGCGGCCGAGGCGAGCCCGCTGTTCGAGAGCGGGCCGCGGCAGAGCCCGGACGGACGCATCACCACGCGCACGGTGAAGATCTATGCCGACGGCGCCCTCGGCTCGCGCGGGGCCGCGCTGTTCGAACCCTACGCCGACGCCCATTCCACGAGCGGCCTGATCCGGACTCCGCCCGAACAGATGAAGGCCCAGATGACAGCGGCCTATGCCTCGGGCGTCCAGGTGGCGACGCACGCCATCGGCGACCGCGGCAACGCCGTGGTGCTGGACCTCTACGAGCAGGTGTTCGCCGCCACGCCGCCGAACGTGCGGATGCGGGCGCCGCGCTGGCGGATCGAGCACGCCCAGATCCTGCGGCCGGCGGACATCGCCCGCTTCCCGCGCGATGCGGTGATCGCCTCGATGCAGCCCAGCCACGCCATCGGCGACCTCCACTTCGCTCCGGCCCGCCTGGGCGACCGGCGGCTCGACGGCGCTTACGCGTGGAAGAGCCTCGTGGAGGCGGGGGCGGTGGTGGTCGGCGGCTCGGACGCGCCGGTGGAGCGCGGCGATCCGCTGATCGAGTTCTACGCCGCGGTGGCGCGCAAGGACCTGCAGGGCTTCGCGACGCCCGCCTGGCGGCCGGCCGAGGCGCTCTCCCGCGCCGAGGCGCTGAAGCTGTTCACCCGCAACGCGGCCTTCGCACGGTTCGCAGAGGACGAGCTCGGAACGATCGAGCCGGGCAAGCGGGCCGACCTCACGGCCTTCTCCGTCGACCTGATGACCGCGCCCGAGGCCGAGATCCCCAAGGGCCACGCGGTGCTGACGGTCGTCGACGGCGAGGTGGTGTACGAGAGGCGCCGAGCGGAACCGTGACGACGCCGACGGGTTCAGGGGCCGACCCCTGAAGCGAACCTGGAGGCGCCGCCATGGCCCACGACAAGCTCACTCCCGCCGAAATCGAAGATCGCATGTGGGAGGCCATCGAGAAGGGCCAGCACACCGGCATGCTCGGCATCAGCGGCGACGGCCACCACTTCCAGCCGATGACCGGCTTCGTCGAGCGCGAGACGAACACGATCTGGTTCTATACCTACAAGGACACCGATCTGGCCGAAGCGGCGGCCCAGTCCGGCGGCCACGCCAGCTTCATCTTCCAGAGTCGGGACCTGTGGGCCTGCATCGACGGGACGCTGACGCCCGACCACGACCGCGCCCGCATCGACAAGTACTGGAACGCCCACGTGGCCGCCTGGTACCCGGAAGGCAAGGATGACCCGCGCCTGACCCTGCTGCGCCTCGACTGCGAGGAGGCCGGCGTCTGGATCAGCGAAGGCGGGCCGGTGAAGTACGCCTTCGAAGTGGCGAAGGCCAACATGTCGAAGACGACGCCGGACATCGGCGATCGGCAAGACATCAACCTGCACTAGAAAGTTTCGTCCGCAGATTGTGGCGGTTCGACGGCGCGGGACAGACGTTCCGCGCCGTCTGCGTTTTCAAAATGATGATTCGCCTCGATTCGGCGCGGTTTCGTTGCGTAAGCTATAGTTAAGTCGACTATCCGACGCGGCGAAGAGCACTCTGGACGTCGCGTCGCCGTCACGACCCGCCAGTATTTTATGTGTTTTCCACCCTGACTTGCGAAGAGTGTCGAGTTCACGACAGTCTTTGTCGAATGGCCTCGATAACTTGAAACCCGTGCCGCACGGCCGCGTTTCAAGTCCCCGATGCAGAGGCCCGTCCCCGCTTTGCAGAATAGCCTGCTGGAAGCGCTGCCAGTTTCCGACTACGCGCTGATCGCTCCGCACCTGGCTCAGGTCGAGCTCGAGCGCGGCCGGCTGCTTTACGATCCCGGCGATCTGATCGACGCCGTCTACTTCCCCCATGACGGCGTCATTTCGCTGATGACCCTGATGGAGAACGGCACGGCGATCGAGAGCGCCACCATCGGTCCCGAGGGCGCCCTGGGCCTGATGGCGGCGGTCGCGCCCCGCCAGTCGCTGAGCCGCGCCATCGTCCAGACGCCCCTCAAGGCCGCCAGGATCAGCGCCGAACGGCTGCATGAGGCCTGGGAGAAGAGCGCCAAGCTGCGCGACCTGGTCGACCGCCACACCGAGGCGCTGTTCGGCCACGCTATCCAGTCGGTGGCGTGCAACGCCCTGCATTCGGTCGAGGCCCGCTTCTGCCGCTGGCTGCTCACCTGCCACGATCGCATCTCGGCCGACACCGTGGCCCTGACCCAGGAATTCCTGGCCGACATGCTGGGCGTGCAGCGCACGACGGTGACGGCGGTGGCCCGGCAGCTCCAGGAGAAGGGGCTGATCCGCTATCGGCGCGGCGTGGTGGACATCATCGACCGCGCGGGCCTCGAGGGCCAGGCCTGCGAGTGCTACGGGGTCATCCGGCGCACCTACCGACGCCTGCTGCCGCGGTAACGGCGCTCCGCCGGAATCGATTGCACGGGGCGGAAATTCCCTTTTCTCTGCGCGGCTTGGGAGGTTCCCGCCGGGAACCCGGGGCAATGTTCCGAGAGAAGGCCTGATGACCCGCTTCACGCGCAAATTCCTGCTGTCCGCCGCCGCCACGACCGCCCTGGCCTGCGCCGCCGCCGCCCAGGCCGGCGAGGGCCATGAGCACGCCTGCGCCGACCAGGCCTGCGAGACCGCGCTGCTGTTCGCCGATACGCCCGCCGCCTCCGGCGCCGCGACCTCGCTGGAGAGCCCGAAGTACGGGACCTGGGGCTTCGATCTCTCGGGCATGGATCGCTCGGTGAAGCCGGGCGACGACTTCTTCAAGTTCGCCAACGGCGCCTGGGACAAGACGACCGAGATCCCGTCGGACCGCGTGCGCTGGGGCAACTTCAACAAGCTGCGCGAGCTGTCGGACGCCCGCCTGCACGCCATCCTGGAGGACGCCAAGGCCGGCAAGCTGAAGGACTCCGACGCCGCCAAGATCGCGGCCGGATACGCCGCCTACATGGACGAGGGCCTGGCCGAGAAGCTGGACGCCAAGCCGATCGCCCCCGAGCTCGCCCAGATCCGCAAGGTGAAGACAAAGGACGAGTTCACCGCCCTGATGGGCCGCGCCAACACCACCGGCTTCGCCTCGATCCTGCCGGTGTTCATCTCGATCGACGCCAAGGCGCCCACCAAGTACGCGGTGATGGCCGGCACCGGCGGCCTGGGCCTGCCGGACCGCGACTACTACCTGCAGGCGGGCTTCGCCGAGAAGAAGGCCAAGTACCAGGCCTATGTGCAGCAGATGCTGACCATGATCGGCTGGGAGAAGCCGGCCGAGAACGCCAAGGCCATCGTCGACTTCGAGACGCGACTGGCCGAGGCCTCCTGGAGCAGGGTGGAGCGGCGCGACCGCGACAAGACCTACAATCCCATGAGCCCGGCCGAGCTCGGCGGCTATACGCCCGGCTTCGACTGGAACCGCTACCTGGCCGCCACGGAGCTGCCAAAGGTCGACCGGATCGTGGTGACCACCAACACCGCCTTCCCGAAGTTCGCCAAGGTCTATGGCGAGACGCCGCTGGAGACGCTGAAGGCCTGGCAGGCCTTCCACGTGGCCGACGGCGCGGCGCCCCTGCTGTCGAAGCGGTTCGTCGACGCCAGCTTCCAGTTCCGCAACAAGGAGCTGGCCGGCCAGCCCGAGCAGCAGGCCCGCTGGAAGCGCGCCGCCCAGTTCATGGACGGCGCGATCGGCGAGTCGATCGGCCGGGTCTATGTGGCGCGCTACTTCACGCCCGAGGCCAAGGCCAAGATGGACGATCTGGTGGCCAACATCCGCACGGCGATGCGCGAGCGCATCGAGAAGCTGGAGTGGATGGGGCCTGAGACCAAGGCCCAGGCCCAGGACAAGCTCGCCAAGTTCACCGTCAAGATCGGCTATCCGGTGATGTGGCGCGACTACGCCAAGCTGGAGCTGAAGCCGAACGACCTCTACGGCAATGCGCTGCGCGCCGGCGCCTTCCAGTGGCGGCGGAACGTGGCGCGCCTGGACCAGGCGGTCGACAAGCGCGAGTGGGGCATGACGCCCCAGACGGTCAACGCCTACTACAACTTCGCCAACAACGAGATTGTCTTCCCGGCGGCGATCCTGCAGCCGCCGTTCTTCGATCCCGACGCCGACCCGGCGATCAACTACGGCGGCATCGGCGGCGTGATCGGCCACGAGATCAGCCACGGCTTCGACGACCAGGGCCGCAAGTCGGACGGCGACGGCGTGCTGCGCGACTGGTGGACGGCCGAGGACGCGGCGAAGTTCAAGGTCCAGGCCGACCGGCTGGGCGCCCAGTATTCGTCGTTCGAGCCCCTGCCCGGCGCGAAGGTGCAGGGCGGCCTGACCATGGGCGAGAACATCGGCGACATGGGCGGGCTCTCGCTCGGCCTCGACGCCTACCACGCCTCGCTGAAGGGCCGGCCGGCGCCGGTGATCGACGGCCTGACGGGCGACCAGCGCGTGTTCCTCGGCTGGGCGCAGGTGTGGCGCGAGAAGATCCGCGACGAGGCGCTCCGCCAGCAGGTGGTCACCGACCCGCACTCGCCCGCCTATTACCGGGTCAACGGCACGATCCGGAACATCCCCGGCTGGTACGAAGCCTGGGACGTGAAGGCCGGCGACAAGCTGTACGTGGCGCCGGAACAGCGCGTTCGCATCTGGTGATCCCGCGGGCGGGGGCGTTCGTCGATCGGCCGCTCCCGCCGCGTTGATGCCGCCGCCCGTTCCCGGTTAAGTGGCGGCCTTCGAAAGCGAGGGACGGACGGATGCGGGCGTGGCCGAACGCCGGAGGCTGGAGCATGGCGGCGGCGCTCGCGCTGTCCGCCTGCGACCATCCCGCCTGGGTGACCGGACCCCGCCCAGAGCCGCCCGCCTGGGCCGCGGCGCTGATCGGCCGCCCGCTCGACTCGGCCTTCACCCGCGCGCCGGCCGAGGCCTGTCTCGGCAATGTGGACGAAGTGGACACGCGCTACCCCGG
This sequence comes from Phenylobacterium sp. VNQ135, assembly GCF_049445735.1. Taxonomy (NCBI): domain Bacteria; kingdom Pseudomonadati; phylum Pseudomonadota; class Alphaproteobacteria; order Caulobacterales; family Caulobacteraceae; genus Phenylobacterium; species Phenylobacterium sp. VNQ135. The sequence continues at coordinate 141,351 of NZ_JBMSDS010000005.1, forward strand.
CGAGCGTCCGGGCGCCCGCCTGCGGGGATGGGGCTGGGACAGGACGGCGAAGGCGGCGATCGCACGGGTGCTGGTCGTCGGCCCGGATGGGAAGATCGCCGGGGCCGGGGAAACCGGCTCGAGCCGGCCCGACGTGCGCACGGCGCTGCCGGAAGTCACCTCCGAGACCACGGGATGGTGGGCGCTCGCCCTGCGGGCTGACGGCGACGTCCAGGTCTGGGGCGTGCTGGGCGACGGCGCGCGGGTCTGCGCCCTGGGAGGGATGAAGCTTTGAACGCGGGACCTACGCCGGCGGCGGCGCCGGGACGGCCCATGTGGCTGGTCTGCCTGGCCTATGCCGCGGCGGGCGCCCTGGTCATCTGCTGGCCGGCGTGGCCCGGCCAGATGACGTACGACCCGCTCTATGCCCTGGAGCGCTCGTTCCTCGGCATCGAGCACATGACGTGGCCGCCGATGCACACCTATCTCTTCTGGCTGAGCCGGAAGGCGGGCCTGGGCGCCGGAGGACTGTTCGCGGCCCAGACCTTCCTGCTGTTCCTGGGCGCCGGCCTTTCGGCGACCTTGCTGGTGCGCCACAGGCTGTGGGCGCTGGCCGCGATGGCGGCCTTCGCGCTGGCGTTCATCGCCGTCCCGCCCCTGCTGGGCGTGGCGCTGTCGCAGTGGCGGGACGTCACCGTGGCGAGCTTCGCGGTCATGAGCCTGGCGTTCTGGCTGCTGGCCGCCCAGCGACGTCAGGCGTGGCTGCTGGCGCTGGCGGCCCTGATGCTCGGGGTGAGCGTCTCGCTTCGCTACAACGCGTTCCCGCTGTTCGCGCTGATGGCGCCGCTGATGGCCTGGCGTCCGTTCCTGGAGGCGAGGCCCGCGCCCGGGTTGCGCGCCTTCGCGGTTGCGGTCCTGGCCGTCTCGATCGGGCTCGCCTGGGCCTCGTGGCAGTGGCGTTTGCCGGACTTCAAGCGCATGCCGTCCGCGGTGACGAGCGCCCAGATCCAGCTGTTCGACCTGATGGGAGTCTCGGCGTGCGAGGGGCGGAACTTCCTTCCTCCCGCGGTCAGCGGCGGCCGGCCGATGACGCCGGCCCAGGTGCGCGCCGCCTACGATCCGCGCCACGTCCAGCTGTCGTACGGACCGCGGTCCGACCGGCCGGAAATCCTGCCGACGGACGGCGGCGGGGCCGTCCAGAAGGCCTGGCGCGAGACGATCCCGCACCACCTCGGGTGCTATCTCGACCATCGCCGGGTGGTGGCGATGGAGCAGCTGGGCCTGGCCAAGCGAGGCGTCTTCTATCCCGCGCACGGCCGCATCGACGACAACCGGATGGGCGTGACCCTGGCGCACCCGCGGCTGTCGGACATCGCCACCGCCTATGTGAACCGCAATGCCGGCGATCTGTGGCGGCGTCCGGCCTGGCTCTACCTCTCCGCCCTGCTCGTGACGGGCCTGCTGGCGTGGCGGCGCGATCCGCGGACCGGACTGATGCTGGCGCTGACGGCGGGCGCCTGGGCCAACGTGGCCCTGCTGTTCCTCATCGGCCCCGCGGCCGACGCACGCTACATCTTCCCGTCGAACGTATTCTGCGCCTTCGTCATCGCCGCCGGGGCGGCGATGCTGATCGAAGGGCCCGGCGAGCGGAGGACGCGCCGATGACCGCCCGGACCCGCCGGGGCCGCACGCTTTCCTTCGTCGTGCCGATGCACAACGAGGCCGAGGGGCTGTCGCTGCTCTTCGACCGGCTGGACGCCGCCACAGCAGCGTTGGAGGTTGACCTGGAGATCGTCTGCGTCGACGACGGCAGCCGCGATTCCACCCTGGCCGACCTGCGCGCCCGGGCGGCGGCCGACCGCCGCGTCCGCGTCGTCGCCCTGTCGCGCAACTTCGGCAAGGAGGCGGCCCTGACCGCCGGCCTCGAGGCTGCGACCGGCGACATGGTCGTGCCCCTGGACGCCGACCTGCAGGACCCGCCCGAGCTGGTGACCGAGTTCCTGACCCTTTGGGAACAGGGCTACGACGTCGTCTATGGCGTCCGCACCGACCGCTCGAGCGACACCTTCGCCAAGCGCCAGACGGCCTCCCTGTTCTACCGGCTGTTCAACGGGCTCTCCGACTATCCCATCCCGGACAGCGCCGGCGACTTCCGCCTGATGGACCGCGCGGTGGTGGATGCGCTGAGGCAGTTGCCGGAGCGCAACCGCTTCATGAAGGGCCTGTTCTCGTGGGTCGGCTTCAAACAGGCCGGCGTGCCATACGCGCGGCCGGCGCGGGCGGCGGGGACCAGCGCCTGGAGCTATCGCAAGCTGTTCCGGTTCGCCATCGACGGGCTGACCGCCTTCACCACCGCCCCGCTGCGGGTCTGGACCGGCGTCGGCGTCGTCGCCGCGCTCGTGGCGGCGGCCGCGGCCGTGGTGCTGATCGTGCGGGTGCTGGTCGTCGGCCGCGACGTGCCGGGCTACGCCTCGCTGATGGTGGTGATCCTGTTCGCCTTCGCCCTGCAGATGATCGCGCTGGGCATCCTCGGCGAGTACGTCGGGCGGATGTACCAGGAGGTGAAGCAGCGGCCGACCTATCTGGTCCGCGAGCGGATCGGGTTCGCGGACGCGCCGGGGGATCGGGCCTAGTGGAACGCGCCATCTACGACCGCCTGCGCGAGATCGAGCAGGACCACTGGTGGTTCACCGGACGCCGCGCGGTGCTGACCGCCGAGCTCGCCCGGCTGCGATTGCCGAACGCCGCCCGCCTGCTGGAGGTGGGCTGCGGCGCCGGGGGCAACCTCGCCATGCTGAAGGCCTTCGGCGAGGTCTGCGCCGTCGAGCCCGACGGGCCGTCGCGCGAGTACGCCGCCGCGCGCGGGCTGGCGGATGTACGGGAAGGCTGGCTGCCGGCCGGCATTCCGGACTTCGGCGGGCCCTTCGACCTCGCCTGCGCCTTCGACGTGGTGGAGCATGTGGACGACGACGCCGGAGCGGTGGCGGCGATGGCGGCGCAGCTGAAGCCGGGCGGCAAGCTGATCGTCACCGTGCCGGCCTACGCCTGGATGTGGAGCGCCCACGACGCAGCCCACCACCACAAGCGCCGCTACGTCCGCGGCGAGGTGCGCCGGCTGATCGACCGGGCGGGACTGAACGTCCGCCGGATCACCCACTTCAACACCCTGCTCTTCCCGCCGATCGCCGCCATCCGCCTGGCCAAGGCGGCGCTGAAGCAGGAGGGCGGAGACGACGAGGCCCTGCCCTCGCCGCCCGTGAACCGGCTGCTGGGCGGCCTGCTCGGCGCCGAGCGCGGCCTGCTGGCCGTCACCGACCTGCCGTTCGGCGTCTCGATCCTGGCGGTCGCCGAGAAGCCGGCGTGAGGCCCATCGTGCGGCAGGCGGCGGTGTTCGCCGCCGTCGGCGCCGCCGCCACCGGGACGCACGTGGCCGCGGCGCTCGCGTTCCGGCATCTCGCGGGCCTGGATCCGCTGACCGCCAACCTGCTGGCCTATCTCTGCGCCGTGGGCGTGTCCTACCTGGGCAACGCCCGGCTGACCTTCGGCCGGCCCGCGCTGCACGGCGGCCAGTTCCTGCGGTTCCTCGTGGTCTCCCTGTTCGGTCTGGGCGTCACCCAGGGGCTCACGTGGCTGCTGGTGGAACAGGCGGGCTGGCCGTTCGCCGCGGGCCTGGCCGTGGTGGCGGTGGTGACGCCGGCGGCGACGTTCACCGCCTCCAAGCTTTGGGCGTTCGCGACGCCCTACTCCAGCCGCTGATCGCGCGCGGCCTTCCAGGCGCCACGCTCGCCGTAGGGCTTCAGTCCGCCCTTCAGCAGGCAGTCCCACACGCCCTCGGCCGTCTCGGCGAACTGGAAGAGCTCCAGGTCGCCGGCCGCGACCATGCCGCATTCCACCAGGGCCTCGAAGTTGACGATCTTGCGCCAGTAGCTCTCGTCGAACAGCACGATGGGGATCGGCGGGGCCTTGTTCGTCTGGCGCAGCGTCAGGATCTCGAACAGCTCGTCGAAGGTGCCGAAGCCGCCGGGGAAGACCACCAGGGCGTTGGCGCGCATGGCCAGGTGCATCTTGCGCATGGCGAAGTAGTGGAAGCGGAAGGTCAGTGCGGGCGTCGAGAAGGCGTTCGGCTCCTGCTCGTGCGGCAGGGTGATGTTGAGGCCGATGGAGGGCGCGCCGACGTCGGCCGCCCCGCGATTGGCCGCCTCCATGATGCCGGGCCCGCCCCCGGTGCAGATGACGTTGTTCCGCTCGGTCCCGCCGTCGAGGTAGGCGCCGCCCCGTTGCGAGGCCAGCGCGCCGAACTCCCGGGCGGCGGCGTACCAGCGGGGATGCGGATCGGGGCCGTCCTCGCGGATACGGGCGCTGCCGAACACCACGATCGTCGAGGTGACGCCCCAGCTGCGCATCGCCTCGTCGGCCTTGGCGAACTCCAGGAGGAAGCGCACGCCGCGCATGGAGGAGCCCAGCAGGAAATCCTGGTCGAGGGCCGCCAGGCGGTAGGTGGGCGAGGCCATCTGGGCGGCGTTGGGGCGCGGATCTTTCGGCGGTGCGTCGTCGGTCATGACGCGGAAGGTGGCAGGCGGAAGGCTCCGCGTCGACGCCGGAGCGACTTGCGCGTTCCGCTCGCATGCGCGTGTTCCTGGACTTCGAAGCCTCATCCCTCGCCGACGGCGGCTTCCCGATCGAGGTCGCCTGGGTGTTCGAGAACGGCCGCTCCGAAACCCACCTGATACGGCCGGCGGAGGCCTGGACGGTTTGGGACGCCGAGGCCGAGGCGATCCACCGGATCTCACGCGACCAGCTTGCCGAGGAAGGCGCCGATCACCGGGACGTCGCCGCCCGGATGCTGGACCAGCTCAGCGGCCACGCGCTCTATGTCACCGCGCCCTCGTGGGACGGCCAGTGGCTGAGCCTGCTGCTGCGGACCGCCGGCCTGCCCCGGCATGCGCTGCGGCTGCGCGACGCCGACGAGGCGCACCGGGAGGCGGCGCTCAACGTGCTCAAGGTGATGGGCGCCCGCGACGACGCGACGGCGATGGCCGACAAGCTGATCGACGAGGCCCGGTGGAACGTCCTGCCGGAGACGCCCGCGCACCGCGCCCTGGGCGACGCCGAGGCCGAGCGGCAGGTCTGCCTGGAGGTTCAGCGCCTGGCCCGCGAGACGGTGAGAGGCGGCTGAGGCCGGGGCAGCGCGAGGCGATTGCTCTCGCCCGCCGTTACTGACATTCTGTCAGCACCTCCCGCGCCCCCGGCGCGCCCCAACCAACCCTGGAACCGCCATGAAGGACTTCACCGGTAAGCTCGCCGTCATCACGGGCGGCGGCGACGGCATGGGCCGCGAGCTCGCGCGGCAACTGGCGGCGCAGGGCTGCAGCGTCGCGATCTGCGACGTCTCGCGCCCGGCGATGGCCGAAACCCTGGCGCTCATCGAGGCGGACGGGCCGCCCCAGGGCGTCCGCGCCACGGCGCACAGGGTCGATGTCTCGGACGAGGCCGAGCTGGTGCGGTTCCGCGACGAGGTGGCGGCGCAGCACGACACCGATCGCCTCCACCTGCTGTTCAACAATGCGGGCATCGGGGCCGGCGGCAGCCTGTTCACCGACAGCCGCGAGGCCTGGGACCGGACCTTCAACGTCTGCTGGGGCGGGGTCTACCTGGGCGTCCGCACCTTCCTGCCGATGCTGCAGGCGGCGGACGAGGCGCACATCGTGAACACCTCCAGCATCAACGGCGTGTGGGGCAGCCTGGGGCCTAACGTTCCCCACACCGCCTATGTCGCGGCCAAGTTCGCCGTGCGCGGCTTCACCGAAGCGCTGATCACCGACCTCAGGGTCAACGCCCCCCACATCCGGTGCTCGGTGGCGATGCCCGGCCATGTGGGCACCCCCATCATGGGCAACACCCGCAAGGTGCTGAGCGGCCGCGAGGATGCGACCCCGGATCTGGCCACGGCGCGGGCCCGTGTCGCCCGGATGGGCCGCGACCCGGACCAGTTCACGCACGAGGAGCTGCTGGCCATGATCGCCGAGCAGCAGCGCCGTTTCGTGGAGGACGCGCCGACCAGCGCGGCCGAGGCGGCCGCCCTCATCCTCGAGGGCGTCAAGGCCGAGCGCTGGCGGATCCTGGTGGGGGAGGACGCGCACGGTATCGACCGTCTGGTCCGGGAGGATCCGGAAGCGGCCTACGACCCGTCGTTCTTCGAGAAGCTGAGGCAGGTCACCGGCTGGCGGCTCGGCCGCTAGACGGCGCTGGTGCGGGCGGTCGGGCTCGAACCGACACTCCTTGCGGAACCGGATTTTGAGTCCGGCGCACCTGAGATAAAGTCTTGAAAAGTATAATGGTTCGTCGCGTCGGCGTCCAGGTGTGTAACCAACTGTGTAAGCTCGCCGCTCAAGCGAGAAGGCTGGGGGGGTCCGTACAGCGCCAGGAGCGGACATTCGAGGAGGTGCCGAAAGCGGACACTCCCCAGTCCCGTGCCCCTTGAAGCTTGACCGTTGAGCGCCTTGGCCATCACCCTGCTGGCAAAGGGGCGCGCCATGGCTTCTCCCGGCTGGCGACTTGTTGCGATCTGCTCGATTTTTGTGTCGCCCGCGGCCGCGCATCCTGGCGGCCTCAACGCTGATGGCTGTCACAACAACCGAAAGACAGGCGACTACCACTGCCATCGACCCGCCGCCCCGCGACTGGTTCAGCGGCTGTCCAGTGATGGCGTCTACTATCCAAATTGCGCGGCGGCTCGCGCGGCCGGTGCTGCGCCTGTCCGCCGCGGCGACCCTGGCTACGGGTCTCACCTCGATCGCGACGGCGACGGTAAGGGTTGCGAGTGAGCGAGCAATCTTCCGGCTGCGTGACTGCACTTGTGGTGGTTGGCGCACTGTGGGGCTTGTCGCAGTGCATCGGCAACACAAGCAACGAGCCCGGCGAAAGCTATTCTTCAGCCCAAGCAGTGGACGCGGCCAGCGACGCCGCAGCCGACGCGGTGGCAGGCTCGACCTACAGCGACCAAGGCATGCCCTACGGGTGTACGGACGACTGTTCGGGCCACGGTGCTGGATATGAGTGGGCTCAGGAGAACGACATCACTGATCCAGCAGACTGTAACGGCAACAGCGACTCCTTCGTCGAGGGATGCGAGGCTTTTGCCGAAGCTTACCAGGCTGCCTACGACGACGCGCTGGAAGACGGCGAAGATGAAGAGTGACCTAGCATCTGCCGCTCCAAAGGCCGGCGTACAAAGCCGGGCTGCGTGCGTACGTGCGACTGTAGTTCTAGCATTGTGGGGCGGTCTGTTCTTCGGGGCGGCCCTGCTCGCGCCCACACCCGCCGCGGCCGCCGCTTGCTATGAGGTGACGATCACTAAGCCTTCGCCGTTCAAGGGAAACAATGGCGAGATTGTTCAGCTTAGTGACGGCTCAGTATGGGAGGTGAAATACGAGTATGAGTACATGTACGAGTACCAGCCCGAGGCGGTGATCTGTCCCGCCTCATCCAAGCTGATCGTCAAAGGCAAGTCCCTCAACGTGGTGCTCGTGAGCCCCGCGCGCTCTGCGCCCTCCACCTCGCCTGCTGCGCCGGCACGACCGGCGAACCTTGTGACGGTTGTGCACGTGGAATCCGGGTGTGACTATTTCATCGCCGACGGGCCCCAGGGCTATTACCTGCTCGAATGGTATGGCGGTCACTCACCGTCGAAGGGAGATACCATCGCTGGCAAACTGTCGTCTTACGGATTCAAGGAAATCTACTACGTCAACGCGCGGTCAAATGGGCGCGTTTGGGTCGACGACTACCTTCTCTCCAGAGACAGCGTCGCTGAAAAATACAGGGAGAAGTGCGACTAGGCTCTGCCTGTCAGCACTGCGCCAGAAACACACATTCACCTCGGGCCGGAAAGCGGACATCAGGCGCCAGCTTAAGCTAGGGCTACCTCGCGCTTGGCGGACACCAAGGCGTCAATGCGGCAGGTTACAATAGCGCCATGTTAGGTGAGTCGTTTTGGCGATGGCTGCGCGGAGGAGTGGGAGGATCGTCCCCTAGCGAGATCGGCGGACTAGGCGACAAGCCCGTCCAGGTCGAAGGCGAATTACAGTCCGAGCGGCCACTCGAGACCGCGGACGACGACAGGCTAGATCGCGCACCGTTCGCGAGGCGTGTGGCTGGGGTGCTGGCCGATCGACCAGCGGCCGACAGTATCGTCGTGGGGCTATTTGGCCCGTGGGGCGACGGAAAGACGTCCGCCCTTGCCATGATCAAGGAGGCCTTGCGGCCCGATCCCGACGTAGTTGTGGTCGAATACAATCCGTGGTTCTTCAGTGGCGATGCCGAGGCCATCGCCAAGAGTTTCTTCCTTACGATAGGCGACGCCCTGGAGCGCTCCGGGCTCTTCTCGAAGGAGAAGATCGGCGGCCTGCTCGCTACGTACGGCGGCCTCATCCCGAAGGTGGGAGACGCGGCAAAGAGGGTCGGTGAAGCGCTTTCAGTCAGGCAGCTCGCCCAAGTGCGGCATGACGTCGGGCGAATTCTCGGTAAGCACAAGAAGCGCGTCGTCGTCTTCATTGACGACATTGACCGCCTCGACCGCAAGGAAATCCAGACGCTCTTCAAGCTCGTCCGGCTATCGGGCGATTTTCCGTACACCTCGTATGTTCTCGCCTTCGACGACGGTGTGGTCGCGGACGCTCTCAGCGAGGTCTACGGCGAGGGCGACACAGCCGCCGGACGGAGGTTTCTGGAGAAGATTATTCAGGTTCCGCTCCACCTGCCGCCTGCAAATCCCGAAACGCTTCAGCACATGGCATTCTCGGCCTGTGATCGGGCGCTGAACCTCTCCGGCATCAAACTCAATGAGCAGCGCGCGGCGGAGTTTGCAAACCAGTTCGCGTACAGCCTCATGCCGGCGCTCAAAACACCACGGCAAGTAAGGCTGTATGACAACGCGCTCACATTTGCGGTGCCCATTCTTAAGGGAGAGGTGAACGTCGGCGATCAGATGCTTATTGAGGGTGTGCGGATCTTTTATCCGGATCTCTACGCGTTCATCCGCGACCATCCCTCACGTCTTCTCAAAGCGACGGCAGAAGGGCGCGACCGGCCACAGCAGGGTGCCATCCTCCGCGAAGCGCTGGGCGTAGAAGTCTCCGACCCAGAGATCGAGCGGCTGCAGAGGCTCGTTGAGCACCTCTTTCCTCGCACCTCCTCAAGCAGCTACGGCGGCGACTGGGAAGAAACCTGGGCTGGCGAAAAGCGCATCTGCGCCTCCGGCTATTTCCGAAGGTATTTCACCTACGCCATCCCCGCCGGGGACATGGCCGATGCAGCGATTGATGACCTGATTGCCGCAGCCCAGGCCCAAGACGCCGACCGGCTGGGGAAGCTATGGGCCGAGGCGCGGGAAAAGCGAGCCACTAAACTGCTCATTTCGAAACTCCGCCTGCGGGAGGGCGACCTGCCGACGGACGCAATCACCGGGCTAACACTATTGGTGGCCGGGCGGTCGGAGGACATCCCAAGGACGCGCGAGCCGATGTTGGGGGACCACACCTTTCGGCAATGCGCGATCCTGCTCTCGCATCTGCTCGCGCGCGCAGGCGCCGATCAATCACAGCTCCTCGACTTCATCATTTCCTCAAGCCCCAGCATCGGATTTGCCACAGAGGTGCTCGACTGGTGCGCCGTTCGGAGGACACAGCAGGGAGAGCGCCGCGGCTGGCTCGGGGAAGACGACGCTCGCCCCCATTACCAATCGCTTTGGGAGCGTATCCGAGAGGAAGCGGAAAGCTCATCCCTCCTTGAGGTGCTGGGAACGGACTTCGTAAGGGTCCTGATCGGTATCGTTCACGCTGGTTTTGGAGACGAGGTGAAAGCGGAAGTTCGTACCTTCTTGGAAGGCGACCGCGATGGCCTGCGGGCGGATCAACTTCTGGCCGCTTGCACCAGCCAAGCCTACAGCATGGAGACGGGCGCGCCGGTACCGACAGACTTCCAGCGCCACAACTACGACGCCATGGCCTTGATTGCGGATCCGGAGTTTCTCCTGGACCAGCTGCGCGAGCGATATGGTGATCGACTGGAGACTGAGACTTTCCCCTACATCGATGATTTTGCCGAAGCGGAGAGGCCGCTCGCTCGTGCCCAGCAGTTCGCGGGGATCCATCGCGCTGTGCTCGCGCAATCGCTAGAAGCTGCGGCGGGCGAGCACAAAGATGACGCCTAAGCGCTTCACGGTAATTCATCTGAGGGCGCGGGCCGCCTCGTTGGCATGCTGATCCAGGAGCTTGCTAAGCGCTGCCTCGGGTTCGTCGATCATGGCCAGCAGGCGCATCAGCACCGCTCCAGGTCGTTCTACGAGGTCGCTGCGGCTGAAGTTGTGCGGGCCAAAACCCACAGGCGTCATGTCGGGCAGGCTGTCTTCAAGGAGGATTGCTGTCAGCCACGGCAGGATCCAGAAAAGCGCGAGCGTGTGGCCGAGCCGATAGCGGATGGCCGCTTCGTTTGCGTAACTAGAGTCCTCGCCCAAGGCCACCCGAGGCCCGCCAGCCGTGGCCGCCGCCCGCCTCAAACGGGCAACCCAACTCCGCTCCCGAGGGTATCCAGCGGTGCAGAAGTAGAGGACAGGATCCTCAAGGATGCGGCGCGGTGAGGTCAGCGCGCTGGCGCTCTCGACGCGATGGCGCATCGCGCCTGTCAGAGCGCGAGCACGCAGGAACAATCGCGTCGTTTCGGCGTGTAACTCAGACCCGTCCGCAGCGTATTCACGCTGGAGGCCGCCCCAGCGCTCGTAATCAGTGAGGCGATAACCGCACGCCTTGTCGTCAACGAGCGTCTCCTGGACGTCGTCGACTTCATAGGCGCGGATGACCTGATCCACCTTCAGCTCGAGAGCGCGATACGCCAGCAGACGGGGATCGCCCTCGTTCACACGGCCAATCGATCCCTCAAGAAGGACGTTGGCGGCAGCGGCTGAGCGCATGCGGTCGATATAGTCAGGCAGATAGATTGTGTCGGCGTCTCCTTGCAATATCAGCACATCGTCGGTGGCAACGCCCCGCCTGCGCGCCAGGCCGGCCGCGTGCATGACGCCGCGATGCCGGGGCGGAACGAAGCCGCGCCTGCGTTCTCGCACCCGGTGGATGCGACCTCTCCCGAGCGCTACAAGGTCGCCAAGAATGGTCCAGGTGGCGTCCGTCGATCCATTGTCGACGAGAATGAGGTCGGTATCCGCTGGGAGCTGATCCCCACCCCCTGCCAGAGACATCGCTGTTGCTCGGACACGCGCCTCCTCGTTCAGGCAGGGGATGATGAAGGCGACGAGCATCGTCGCCAGCTCAGCGCTGCCGGACCCAGCGCATCAAGCACTGCGATTGGTCGGCGGGGGTGATGTCGTCGTAGCCCGCCGCCGCCGCGGCCCGCTTCGACGCCTCGTTCGATTTTCGCATATGGGCGTAGATGGTGTCGTACTGACTCTCTTCGCTGGCCAGTCGATAGGCGATGGAGCCGATACCCCGCCCCTGGCTTTGCCGATTCAGATAGATTTGGATCGAGGCGTGAGGGCCGATCGGCGGCTCGTCGATCCAGTTGATGTAGATTCGGCCGGCGCGGTTGGTCTCATGAAAAATCGCCCAAGCCTCGCCGCCTGGACCTCCGCCTGTCTCGGGGCCGCCCTTCCCGCGAACGATCCGGACTTGGCCCGCCAAGACCCGCTCTTCCGGCGGAACCGGGACGACGGGTTTAGGCTTGGGTGTGGGGCGGGTCGACGGGCGACGCCGGACCGGCTTAGGCATAGAGCGCCTCAAGTTCTTCACGCAGGGCGCGGTCGGCGGGGTCCCAGAGCTCCGAGGGAAAGAAGCCCGGAGAATAGGCGATAACGGCATCCTCAATGCGGGGCAGGAGCCGGGCATGCCGAAGGGCCTCGGCCACGCTGCGAATTCGTGCGATGACGGCGCCGGCTGGAGGATCCAGTCGCTGGGGTCTTTCGGCCCAGTCTCCGTCGCCATCGAAGCGGTTGTTGAAGTAGTCCATATCGATGTGCAGGAGCACTGGCCCGGTGGCGAGATCTCTCAACCAGTCACCCACGTCCGGGGTGAGCATGTAGCGTCCTGGACCATGGCGATCAGCCGGTACGAGAGTGATCGCAGGTCGCATCGCATCAGGGTCGATCAGGTCATCGCGCTGCAGATGGGGCTGAATTTCGAAGACTGCGGTCGATGGTGCCTTTGGCGGCTGACAGAGATGTCTGACTTCGGCCGCCGGGAAACCGTGTAGCACAGGCGTCAGGAAGCTGCCCATACCGACCGCGCCGCTCTCAAGAGCCCTTCGCACGCTGTCCGGCTTCCCGAACTCGAAAGCGCCGCCGGCGATAGGGTCACGCCAGACGCCGCCGTCGACGAACAGGCGCGGCGACATCAGATCGCGATGATCGTCCACGTGGAGAATGGTCAGGTGCGCATCCGGGCCTGGATTGGACCTCGCCGCCCAATCGGCCCAGCTTACCAGCGTCCACGTGTCGTAGAGCGCGGTCGTGACCCGACCCTGCCGGCGCACGGATTGGACCATCTCGCCGAGCCCGGGCGCCCACCCTCGGAGGTGACCGGCGAGCATCGGATCGACATGCCGCTCAAGCTCGTCCGGCCAGCGAAAGTCCAGCCGCCAGCCACCGTCCTCCGGCGTCGCCACCGCATCACGATCGCAGAAGTAGTCTCTCAGCCGTGCGTGTCGCGCGTGTGGCTCGTCCGGCAGCCTGTCTCGGGGTAGCCACACTCTCAGGCCGCCAGCGAGACGGTGCCGCGCGAGCGGAGCACAGCGGCGAGCGCTGCGCCCGCACGGGTGAGCTGGCATTGTTCCAGGGTCTCAAACGCGCGAGCCAAGTTGCGGTCCGTGTCCGCTAGCTGGTTGCGCGCGCGGGTCTGCATCCTCGGCGGCCCCGAGGCCAGGACATGCTCCCAAAAGCGCCGCAGCTCGACAAAAACGAAGATGGCGTGGAACAGGCCCGACACGGGTCGCAGATCTTCTCGCCACGGGGAGACCACGAGATCGGCGGGAAGCGTCGTCGGGAAGCGGCGCTCGAAGAGATAAAGCTTCTGGTGTCGGTGCTCGTGGAGCAGGGAGTCGGCCAGGTCATAGGCGTCGATTAGATCCTCCCCCTGGCGCACGGACACGAATAGGGCACCTGGAACAGCGTCATCGCTGAACGAGACGATCTTTTCCGGATGGGCTGTCGGATCCCGGACGAACTGCACGGCCGGACTGGTGGCTTCGATCTCCCGGCCCAGCGCTGGCCGCCATCTGGCAAGAATGCGAAGCGCCTCTTCGACCAGCGGCCGCGCAACGGCTGCGACCGCTTCCGGCTCGAAGACGATCGCCTCGCCGAAAGGCCGGCGGAGCCAGCGATCGTCGGCGCCCACGATCGGCATCTCGATAGCAGAGCTGCACAGGCGTTCGATGTCGTCAACATAGTCAGCATCGAGTTTCAGCGCGCTTCCGGACACGTCGGTGACGGTTCGCCCGTCGCGCGCCGCAAGCGTCACTCCGCTCCATGCCACCACGCCGGGTTGCCAGCTGATCTTGTCAAGGCGCTCTGGCGATCCCGACAGGATGCGCAGCGCCGTCGCGCCGGTCCGTCCACCCAGCCCGGCGATGTAGCGCAAGGCCGCATCGAGAGAGTCGCGATGCGCGCGACACGCTCGCTCGCGCAGGCTTGCCATCACCGCCTCGCTCGTTTCCGCAAGCTCAAAGGCGTCGACGTCTATGTCGAGCTCTGGCTCGGCGGCCTCGGCTTCCAGCGCTTCGCTCAGGCGCGACTGCGCGTGCGCAATGAGCGCCGTCATCTCGCGACAGTAGACGGTGGGATTGTCGAAACCAGCGTCACTCCAGCGGTGCGGTACGGCGCCCCCGCCGCAGATGTCCGAAATCGGGCAGGCCTGGCAGGTCGCGCAAAGGCCAGGTTTCGCAAGCAGGCGGCGATGCGCTTCAAGCCGAGCGGAACCCGCGGCCTCGGCGATTGAGGTGTCCAGCAGGCCCCCGCCGAGCTGCGTCCCGTTGCCGACGACCTTCAGCACATCTAGGTCGTGATATGTCCCGTCGGTCTCGACGGAGATCAGGCTCACGTCCCCGAACCCGAAGGCATCCGTGGCTGATGGCAAGCCCATGATGGCGTCGAGGAGCGCCTCGAAGCTGCGCACGGACAAGGAGGGGTAGTGGTCAAGCCAGACGTCAAAGGCTCGCTTGAGCCAGCGCACGTACAGGTCCGGGTCATCGCTGCGTCCCGGCGGAGGGCGCAAGTGGTGTGCGTCAGGCAGAAGGAAGTCTACGCGCGGCGGCGCATGGCCCGCGAAATATTCCAGGAGCTCCTCTGGGTCCGCGCTCGCGTCGATGACCGCAATCACGCCAGCGAAAACTGAGGGCCTGAGCTTTAGCCGCTCCAGAGCGGCCTCTACCTTGTCAAAGCTCGAACGCCGCCGCCGGGTGGTTCGATGCAGGTCATTTACAGCGCGCGGACCATCGAGGCTGAGCGACACCCCGATGGTGTGCGCTTCAAAAAGGTCGAGGGCTGCGTCATCGAGCAAGAGCCCGTTCGTCTGCAGGCCTATATCGACGTCGGTGTGGGGACCCGCCGTCGCGCGGATCAAGCTGGCGAAGGAGCAAAGCGACGCTGCACCTGCGAGTAGCGGTTCACCGCCATGGAAGATGACCGCGGCCCGCTTCAGGTCGACGGCCCGCGCGTAGTCCGCCAGACGCTGGGCGAATGCCTGCCGGTTCTCGTCGCTTAGAACCTGCGGCATAGATCGCCACGCCTCGTCAGCGTGGTGATAGACGTAGCAGTAGTCGCAATCGAGGTTGCAGCGGGAGGCCACCTTGACGAGGAAAGATGAGATCCTCGCTGGCGCCATCTTCGCGCCTACGAGCGATTGTGGCGGTGATGCATCCGATCGTAGCTGGTGATCACTTCGCTGACCTGCGCGTCAGAGCGAAGACGGCCTTGGAGCCGCTGAAGCGCCGGGTTGGCCGTTTTGGCCTTAAGTACCGACGTCCGGAGAGCGGTGGTCTGTGCGGTCTGCATCTTTTCAGTCTCCTCTTACACCAGAGCTAACCACGATAATCGAATATCGCAACTCCCAATTGCGACATTGAGGAATGCATGCTTCGGAGGGTTTCTTCGTCAGGGCACCCGCCGGGAGCACCTGTCGTTACTGGCGCGACGATCTGCCGGATATAGCTCTAAGTTCGGATTTACGACTCAACCGCGCCTCGCTTGCCGTTGGCTTGAGCACTGCCCCCCTTCTCGCACGCGCTCCATGGCGCGCTACGCGCAGCGGTACGTGAGCGTGCCCAATCTGCTAGGCCGTTGCTTGTGAGGTAGCACGGTGCTACCCATTGCTTTGCGGGTAGCACCGTGCTACCCTTCAGGCGCTTCGACATGCCGAGCCACGATCTTGAACTTGTGCGGCAGCTCGCTTCCGACGAGACCAACTGTGAGTTCTTCGACGCTGTCATGGCAGAGCTTAGGGCGCGCAACGTCGACTCGGACGATCTGCTCTATGTACTGCAGTTCGAACTCGGCGAGACCCACTGGTTCAAATCTAGGGTCACGGAGAAATACTATCCAGGGACAGTGTCGGACTACTACTCACTCTGGATCGATTTCTGCGACTGCCGGATGTTTGTGAAACTGATTATTCGCGAGGAAGCGAGCGGCTCGAAGAAGCTCGTGATCACCTCGTTCAAAGAGGACAACCGTTATGCATAGCTCGACTGAGCGCCCCGCCCTCCAAGAGGGCCAGTGCCCCGAGTGCGGATCCGCAGATCGGACTGTCGAGACGCGATTGTTCGAGGTCCATCACAGCGGTGAAGTCCGCACCATCTCCGACGAGCAGACCGTGTGCCGCACATGCGGCGTTGTCAGCTATGTGGGCGGGCAAATCTCGAGGCATGAGTATGCGGTGGCTGCTGCGTTGCGTGACATCGATGGCTTGCTTTCGGCCGAGGAGCTTCGCGCTATCCGATGCAAGTATGCCCTGCGGCAGGCTGACTTGGAAAAGATGCTCTCGACCGGTCCAAAGACGTGGACCCGCTGGGAGCGCGGCAAAGTTCCTCAGAGCAAAACAGCCGACAAGTTGATCCGGCTCCTGGCGGGCGATCCATCGCTCGTGCTGAGATTTATGCAGGAGGCAGACGTCGATAACCCTGATGCTTTCCAGGAGGTCGCTCAGGCAATTGAGGACGCCAAGAAGGCAGCTCTCCATGAGGTACGCGAAGACGTGCTTCGTGATCGTCCCGGCCAAAGTAGCGACGATTATTTGGAGCGCGTTTTCGAGCTGACCTTCCAGGCTGCGGCGGACCTTAGGACCACAGGAGCTCGCGCGGCATGACCGAAAAGCCCGACAAGACAGGCCCGCGCTCTGCAAAGGTATTTCACCTGCCTGCGGAGCGGCGCCCGCGCTCGATCGAAGAACGCGTGCGCCAGGTAGAATCCTCAATTCAGAATCATTTTCGAGAACAGAACGACATCTTGAGAGAGGCCAACGAGGCGATGGCATCGCGCCTTGAACGTCTCACCAATGGAATAGAGACGCTCGTTGCTGAGATGCACGGCGTCCGCACTGGAAAGAAGGAAGAGGCCTTCGCTCGGGTGGCGGGGCTCGACTGCAAACCGGACCTGCCGACGGTCTCAGCTGAAGCGGCTCTCGTTTATACCCTCACCGCCTCCCAGATCGGCGAGGAGCTTGGCTTCCATGCTTCCCAGATCGGCCTTCTTCTAGGTGCGAAGGGTCTTGGGTGGGCCGGAAACGGCGACTATCAAGAAATCGGCCGCACCACCAAGGCGTCGGCTCCAAAGTTCTGGCACTTTGAGGTACCTCGTCGCCTCAGGGCTGTCCTCGACCAGAACCAACCTGAGCTGTTTAATATCAAGTCCAAACCCGTGCTTGCAGTCTTTCGCAAATGGGCGGAGCGCAGCTAGCGGCTTCCACTGAAATTGCCGCCCCTGCATCGGGCAGATCAGTGAAGTTACAGCCGAACCTCGCTTAGAGTCGCACTTACCGACACAGCGAATCTGCGTTCGCGTCCGCCAAGCGGAAGGTCCGAAGGTCCGCTAAGAGTCATCTCCTGAGCTGCCGCGGCCAAGCTCGGAGGTCGCCCGCAAGCTGACCTTTCGAAGGTCAGCTAAGAGTCACGAGCTGCCTTAGCGACCGCGGTCGAGTCCTCTCCCTCGCCCGACTGAGCGCGCCAATTCGTCTGTCAAACCGCGCTGAGGACCGCTCTGGTCGATGCCAAGTTCGCTTCGCCGATGAGCCAGCGCCTGCCGCAGCTCAGGATCGCGATGTAGCTGCGTAGCAAGGCGATGGAACTCCCGCTCGGCAGCCCGGCGCGCGAAGATGTCGCCGCCTGTCTTCGCTGATCGGCTCTTTGCCTCCGTCCACTCGGCGATGAACCGGTCGGCGCGGCGTGTCACCGGATCCTTGTCGGTGACGCCATGGCGCGTTGCGAACCCATCGCTGTAGTCGAGCGTCGTGTCCTTCGGCCGTTCGCGGCTGAGCGTCGCCGCCAGCTCCGACCGGCTGCGGAAGTCTTCACGTGCATAGTGCAGCGTCGCCTCGGAGCGATGGCGCGTCATACCGACGTAGGTCGCATGCCGGTCGAGGCCGCTCGTCGCCAGGAGGTGCGCCCGGTCAACGGTGACGCCCTGGCTCTTGTGGATGGTGGCGGCGTAGCCGTGGTCGATGTGGGCGTACTCGTGAGTCGAGAAGGTGACCTGGCGAGCGCCCGGCCCATCGAGCCGCACGGAGATCGTGCTGCCGTCCAGGCGCTCGACTTCGCCGAGGGAGCCGTTCTTCACGCCCAGCGAGCGCTCGTTGCGGAGGAACATGATGCGGTCGCCGGCGGCGAATGCTCGCTCGCCACGCTCCGTCTGGATCAGGTGTTCTTCGCCGAGGTGGCCGCTGTCTCTGAGCCGCTGCCGCGCGAGGCCGTTCAGCTCGGCGACGTCGGCCCGGGTGTGCGCCAGCATGATCTGCCGGTCCGCAGGGTTGGCGCGGCGCGCCTCGTCCCACTGCTCGACGAGGCCGACGCGCGCATCAGCTCGCGTGGCGTGCTCGACCACAGACCCGTGCGCCGCGTAGCGATCAAGCGCCTGCGAGGTCCGGCCCGTGGCGAACTCCCGCGTCGCCTGCCGCTGCCAGTCGGCCGTCTGCCGGCGCACTTCTGTGATCTCGGACGCGCCGTGCCGTTCAGCGAGTGCGCGGAAGGCCGCGCCGGCCTCGATGGCCTGCAGCTGCTCCACGTCGCCGACGAGGACGACCTTGGCGCCAGCCCGCTCCGCATGGCCCAGCACCCGCTCCATCTGGCGCGAGCCGACCATGCCGGCCTCATCGATGACCAGCACATCGTTGGGACCGAGCCGGTCGCGGTCGTTCGCCCAGCTGTGCTCGAGACTGGCGAGGGTCCGTGACTTGATGCCGGAGCTGCCTTCCAGGCTCTCGGCCGCGATGCCGGAGAGCGCGGCGCCGCGGACGTTCAGGCCATCGGCTTCCCACGCCTCGCGCGCCGCGCCGAGCATGGCGCTCTTGCCTGAGCCGGCGTAGCCGACGACCAGCGAGAGATCGCCGCCGCCGGTGACATGCGCCAGGGCCTCGGACTGCTCCCGCCCGAGGGTGGCGGCGCGCCCGCCATCTTCTTGCGGGCGCACCGCATGATCCTTGCGGGCGGCGAGCCGCTCGGCGGCGTCCTCCAGCCGCTGCTCGACCGCCAGCATCTCCCGGGTTGTGAAGCGCTCGCGGCCCGCGCCGTCCTTGCCCAGCGCGACCACCTCCGGCGACGTTCGCATCGCCGAGAGGGCGCGCTGGAACTGCTCGCGGTCATCGGTGTGCCGGTGCGCGAAGCGCATCAGGTCGTGGTCTGTGAAGGTGCTCTGCTGGCGGGTGATGGCGTTCAGCCCGACCGACGGGTTCGCCGCCAGGACCTCGCCGTTGCGCCGCGCGATCTCGCGATGTTCGGCGAGCCGCTCCGCCACTTCGCCGCGATCTGCGCGACCGGAGGCCGCGGCGCCGATCTTGTTCTGCGGCTCGAGGTCGATCCCCTGGTCCTTCAGGCTGCGGTGATCGATGGCGGCGTCGATGTCGAGTTCAGCGAGGCGCGCGTTCACATGCTCAGCCCAGGCCTCACGCCAATGCGACAAGAGCTTGGTGCGGTTCCAGTCGCGCGCCTTCTGGCCGAAACCGTCACCCTCCACCTGGCGCATCGACAGCATGACGTGAGCGTGCGGCTTGGGCGCGCCGTCCTCCGCCACATCCCAATGCACGTTGAGGTCGGCGACCATGCCGCGGTCGACGAACTCGCGCTGCACGAAGTCGCGCGCCAGCCGCACGCCGTCGGGCTGGTTCATCTCGCGCGGGATGGCGAATTCAACCTCACGGGCGAGCTGCGCATCCTTGCGCGCCTCGCCGGCCTCCACTTCGTTCCAGAGCGTTTCGCGATCGCGCCAACGCTCCGGTGCGCCGTCGGGCAGCATGACCTCGGAGTGGACGACGCCGGCCTTGTTGCTGAAGTCGTGGTGCCGGCCGAGCCGCTCGTCGTTCAGGCGCGACGCCGAACGATACGCAGCGGCGGCCACCGCGCTGGAGCCGTTGGCGCGGCTGATCACCTTCGCCGAGAAGTGATAGATCGCCATGACGGCGTCACTCCGCAGCCGACGTCGGTCACGACGTATAAGCGCGCACTCAGACCTGCGGCCGTTCGTGACTGGCGGGGCGGTGTAGCATCGCCCACTTGGCGGACGAACTCAACCTGAGCTAGCATGTTGGCGGGGGCGCATCCGCTGAAAGGAGCGTACCTGCATGCGCAAACCTCGCGATATCGACGCCGAACTCAAGGCGCTCGCGGACAAGGCCAAGGGCCTCAAGGCGCGCAAGATCACCCAGCTCGGCGAACTGGTCGCCGCCACCGGCGCCGACAGCTTGGACGTCGACACCCTGGCCGGCGTCCTGCTCAGCGCCGTCGAAGAGAAGGACGCGGCCGCGAAGGAGGCGTGGCGCCGCAAGGGCGCCGCCTTCTTTCAACGCGCACGCCGGAGCGGCGCGCCGCGCAACGGATCTGAGGAACACGCTCCGGGCGCTCCGTAGCAACGCCGCCGCCGTTCGGCGGGCGGAAGCCTACCGGGCGCGCACAGATACGCGGAGTTGGGTCGTGGAAAGACGCGAACGCACCCATCGGCTGATCGAACTCGGCGGCCTGATCCAGAAGTCCGGTCTGGCCGATGCCGTGGGCGACGACCGGGCGACACTCTACGGCGCTCTGCTGTCGCTGGCGGAGACGCTGTCTCCGGCCGACCGGCAGGCGACGCTGGCGCTCTGGCGCCGTCGCGGGCAGCGCGCCTTCGCGGCCGAGCAAGACGCGAAGGCGTCCCTGACCGCTCAGCCGGCGGTGACGCCGTGATCGGCCGCTACATCCTCTGCGTCATCTTCGTCGTCTGGGGCATTGTGCTGGGCCAGATTGCGGGCGGCCTTGCCGGCTGGTTCATCGACGAGGTGATGGGCGCCGGCGACATCTGGCGGCGGGTGTCGATCTTCTGCGGCGCCCTATTCGGCGCCGTCATCGCCTTCGGCAACTGGCGCCTTCGCTACGAACGGGTGGACGACACCGTGCACGGCTCGGCGCAGTTCGCGTCGGACAAGCGCGTCCGCCAGACTCTGCGGCGCGACCGCGGCCTCATCGTCGGCCGCGAAAACCGCCGCGGCGGCGCGCTCCTACGCCACGATGCGTCCGGCCATCTGCTCACCATCGCGCCCACCCGATCAGGCAAGGGCGTGGGCGCGATCATCCCCAATCTGCTGACCTGCGATCGCTCGGTCTTCTGCCTCGACCCGAAGGGCGAGAACACTGGCGTCACCTACGACCGGCGCCGCCAGCTCGGTCCCGTCCATGTGCTCGACCCGTTCGGCGTCACGGGCATGCCGCAGGCCCGCTACAATCCGATGGACGTCCTCGATCCCGACAACCCGGACCTCGCGGAGGACGCCGCCGTTCTGGCCGACGCGCTCGTCTACGATCCGCCGGCGCATCTCGGCGAAGCGCACTGGAACGAAGAGGCCAAGGCGCTGATCGCCGGCTTGATGCTGCACGTCGCCTGCAGCCGCCCAAAGCCGGAGCGCACGCTGGCGACGGTCCGCGACCTCTTGAGCGGCAACCCCGACGAGTTCGACGGCACGCTTGCCGAAATGCAGAAGAGCACGAGCGCCGGCGGCCTCGTCCGCCGCGCCGCCAACCGCCATCTGTCAAAGAGCGACCGAGAGGCGGCGGGCGTGCTCTCCTCGGCGCAGCGGCACACCCACTTCCTCGACAGCGCCCGGCTGAACGCCGCCATGGCGGGCAGCGACTTCCGCTTCTCAGACCTGAAAACCTCCTGGTGCACCGTGTTCCTGGTGCTGCCGCCGGACCGCATCGACACCTATGCGCGCTGGCTCCGGCTGCTGGTGGCGCAGGGCCTGCGCGAACTGGCGCGCACGCCGGCTGAGGAGGGCCCGCCGGTGCTCTTCCTGCTGGACGAATTCGCCACGCTCGGACGGCTCGAGCCCATCGAGCGCGCCTTCGGCCTGATGGCCGGCTATGGCGTCCAGCTCTGGCCGATCCTGCAGGACATGCATCAGCTGTGGGGCGCCTATGGCGAGCGCGCCGGCACCTTCCTCTCCAACGCCAGTCTGCTGCAGGTCTTCAACGTCGCCGACTACGACACCGCCGAGTGGATCTCGAAGTCGCTGGGCGCCACCACCGTGGCGTATGAGACGTCCGGCACATCCGTCTCGCGCGCCCCAAACCAGTTCTTCAGCACCCATGGGTCGTCGACCAGCACGCACCTGGCCCGCCGCGAGCTGATGACCCCCGACGAGGTGATGCGCCTGCATCCGTCGCTGGAAATCCTGCTGCGGCCCGGCGAGGCGCCGGTCGTGGCGCAGAAGGTCCGCTACTACGCCGACCCGGAGTTCCAGGGCCTGTTCACGGTGGCGACGCCTCAGGCGCGGGCGATGCGGATCGCCGCGCGGGCGGCCGACGCGCCGCAGCTTTCGGAGCCGGAGCCTTCGCCGACGGCGCCGGGCCTGGCCGCTTCGGCCCGGCCGCCGGACGCGCCGCCGCCTTCCTGACGTTCACCGCGGCGGCGTCGATCGTGCCGGCGATGTGCGAGGCGTAGAACTTCTCGATCATCTCCACGCTGGTGCGGCAGTTCTTCGCGATCTGGTAGATGTCGGCGCCTTCCATCAGCCGCAGGCAGATGTAGGTGTGCCGCAGGCTGTAGGCGGTCCGGACATTGCCCTCCCGGTCGTGCTTGAGATCGAGCTCCGCCAGGACGGCGTTGAAGAGCTGCCGCTGCACCTTTCCGAAGATCAGGTCGGCCTGGGCCGGCGCGCCGCGCTTGGCCAGCCGCTCGAAGGGCAGCACCGCGCCCGGCATGCTCTTGCAGAAGCCGACCCCACGCTTCCCCCGCACCTCGATCTGCAGGATGCGTTCACCGCTGCCGGTATCGGAGATGACGCTGACGTCCCTGAACTGCAGCCGCGAGGCCTCGTCGGGCCTGAGGCCGGTGTTCGCCATGAACAGAACGTAGTCGTGCAGCTTCTCCGATTGCGCCCGCCAGCGTTCTTTCCTGGGCGTCCGGGCCCGCTCCCGCGTGGCCTCGTAAAGCCGCTTGTATTCCTCGGGCGAGAACCAGGCCCGGTGCGAGATCTTGCCGGACTGGCGGTAGGGGGCGCTCATGTCCGGCAAGGCATGGATCCAGCCCTGCCGGTTTGCCCACTTCAGGATCTGCCGAAGCGTCACCAACTCCTGGTGCAGGGTGCTCTTGGCCGGCGGCCGCCACGCCTTGGCCGCGTCGCCTTCCGGCGGGGTCATGCGGCTGACGCGGTAGGCCTGGATGCGGCCCGCGGTCATGCGGTGCAGCGGCGCCCTTCCGAAGAAGGGCTCCAGCCGCAGGCGCACGTGTCGGACCTTGCCCTCCACATAGACGGCGTTGCGCTCGCCGAAGGTCAGGACCTGGTACTCGGCGAGGAATCCCTCGGCGGCCTCCGTGAAGGTGTGGCTCCGCCCACGCGGGGCCGGCAGGCGTGCTTGGCGCAAGCGAGCTTCCTCGGCGGCGACGATCTCGCCGCCGCGATTGCGGACCCGATGCTCCGTGTAGACGTCCATGTACCAGTCGCGGGCGAAGTCCATGGCCGCCGCGAGGTTCTCCTCTCGGGTGGACTGGCGATGGTTGCGGCTGCCGAGGTAGGTCGAGCACTGCCAGTACCGGCTGTTGGCCCGCCGGTAGACATGGACCTTCCCGTCCAGGAGCGTGTGTTGCTCCTCATCGGCCATTGCGCGCCTCCTGCTGGTCGCGCGCCCCCTGCCCATCATCGCCCGATGGGTGCGTTCGGCAAGAGGTAAACCGCCAGGGTTGCAAGCGCTCCGCAGAACGGCCTTGATCCTCCAGTGGCTAGAGCATGCACGCTCGCCGCGGATTGGGAGGCGGCGAGATGGCGAACCTGAAGACGACGGCGCGGCGGGAAGCCTACGAACGCGAGGCCGCGGCCGCGCGCGTCGGATACGCACGGGGCGACCTGCGCGAGGCGTTCCGCCTGGCTGAGCGCGCGCACATCCTGGGCCAGCCGTGGTTCGACGCCCACAGCTGGACGCACTGGCTGATGCTGAAGATCGGCTGGCGGCGCCGCGACGCGCGCGAGGTGCTGGGCCAGGTGTTGCGCCTTTCGACGGGCGGGCTGCTGTCGCTGCTGGGCTGGCTGCCGCACGGCAACACCGGCGGCGCCGACGTGCCGCCCAAGAAGCCGATGCCGATCCCGGATGACCTGCGCCCCTACTGCGAAGCGCCCGGCGCGCGCTGAGCGCGCCGGGCCTGGCCTCAGGCGGCGACGGCGTTCGCCCGCTGACGGGCGTGCAGGAAGTCGCACGCGCGCTGGGCGTGGGCCGCGGCGGTGAAGACGAACCGCCGGTCGCCTTCAAGCACCTGCAGCCAGCTGTCGATGTAGCTGGCGTGGTCCTCGCGCGGGGTGAGCTCCAGGCCGAGGTCCGCGCAGAGGAAGGCGGCGCCCAGTTCGGCCACCAGCTCCTCCCGCGCGTAGCCCTCGTCGCCCCAGCGCTTGCGGCCGAAGTCGCGGTCGAGGCGGCTCGGGTGGCGGGTCCAGTGCGTGCACTCGTGGGCGAGCGTCGCGTAGTAGGCCTCCGGGTCCACGAAGGTCTCGAACGGCGGGCACTGCACGTAGTCTGGACCAATGGCGTAGTAGGCTTGGCCGCCACCGTGGCGGACGTCGGCGCCAACCGCCCGGAAGAAGGCCTCGGCATGCTCGACCCGCTGCTGCGGCTCCAGCTGCGGTGCGGCCGGGGCATGGAAGTGCGCCGGCAGGCCCTCGATCTGTTCGACGTTGAACACGGTGTAGGCCTTCAGGAAGGGGATCTCGCGTTCGACATCCTGGCCGTCGTCGCCGGCTTCGGTGCGCTTGACCCGGTTGGCGTAGACGACGGTTGCGCCGTGCTCGCCCTTGCGGACGTGGGCGCCGAGCGCCAGCGCCTGGCGGAAGGTCATCCAGATCGGCGCGGCGTAGCCGTGGGCCACGGCTTCGGCCCAGAGCAGGACCACGTTGATACCGCTGTAGGGCTCGCCGGAGTGGCGGAGCGGGCGGCTGATGCGGCCGGCGAGGTGCTCGGCGGACCAGGGCTTGGTCCAGGGGCGGACGCCACGCTTCAGGTCCTCGACGATGGCTTGGGTGACGCGGCTGTAGAGGTCGGGGCGAGTGTGTTCGGGCGCGCGCGACATGGCGGCCTCCTTGAACTTGGATGATGGGGATGGGGCGCCGCCCCGCCGTGCGGGGCGGCGGCTCGGGGCGGTCAGTCGGCGCTGCGGCTGCGGGACCAGATCAGGCTGTAGCCGTCCTCGGCGTCGACCAGGCTGGCGTAGATCGGCGCCGGGAAGCTGGGGTCGTCGAGCTTGACCGAGAGGTAGTCGCGGTTCTCCCGAGAGGTCTTCTTCCAGGCGGCGCCGAATTCGGTCTGGCCGGAGAAGATGCGGAAGTCCGGGGCCTTCTCGTTGTCCTTGTCGGCCGCCCGGAACTGGGCCTGCTTGACGTTGAGGGTGAGGGTTTTGATGGCCCCGCTGTAGGAGCCGTCGGCTTGCTTGTGGAAGGCGCCGATAGTGGCCATGGGAAGTCTCCGTTTCGCTGGCGAGCCGCGCCCATCGCGGTCTCGATGGCGATCGGTCGGGCGGAGCCAGGCCGGACCTTCACCCTGCCGGGTCCTCACGCGCCCGCGCGTGGGGTGGCGAAGGGCCGGAGCGCAGCGGAGGGCGCCCGACCCAGAGGCTTTCTTGCCTCGCGAGGAATGAGGCGAACGCCTCAGGGGAAGAAAGCCGGCGGGTCGGCGTTGAAGGTCCGGATCGGCTT
Source organism: Phenylobacterium sp. VNQ135 (assembly GCF_049445735.1). Taxonomy (NCBI): domain Bacteria; kingdom Pseudomonadati; phylum Pseudomonadota; class Alphaproteobacteria; order Caulobacterales; family Caulobacteraceae; genus Phenylobacterium; species Phenylobacterium sp. VNQ135. Next base: position 166,736 of record NZ_JBMSDS010000005.1, read on the forward strand.
CGCCCAGATCAGCCAGCGAGAGAGACCGCGTCGGGCCGGGACACGCGCGACGAAGACGTGTGGTCGCCGGCGCCCCAAGCATCGGCCTCCCGGAACGGGGCCTCAGCCCCTCGTCCAAGTCGGAACGGACGGCAGGTTGACGAAGTTGACGAGATTGCCCATCTTGGCATCTTGGGAGCCCGCCATGACCCACGCCGTCACCAAGAAGACCGGCAGGCCAGCCGGGGTCGCTCAGCGCAGCACTGCGACCGGCCGCTTCGGCGGTGCTGCGCCCGCCGCCGAACAGGCGGACCCGGCCACCCCAGCGCTCGCCGCTCTGCTGCAGCAGGTGGAGCGCGCCGTTCGCGCCGCCTACAGCACGGGCCGGCCGACCCAGCTCACCGTCCGGCTGCAAGGTCCCTCGTCCCAGGTGGACATCGACGTCGAGCCGCTGTCGGCGGACGCGCTCCCCGTCGACATCGAGGCAGAACAGGCGCTGCTGGGGGCCCTGCTGTACGACAATGACGGGTTTGAACACCTGGGCGCGGCGCTCACCGCGATGGACTTCTACGAGCCGTTCCACCAGCGGCTGTTCGCCGCCATGGAAGACGCCTGGCGCAGCGGGAAGCTCGCCGAGCCGATCCTGATGGCGGAGCAGTTCTCGAACGACGCGGCGTTCAGAGAGCTAGGCGGCGTCCGCTACCTGGCCGACCTGGTGGATCGCGCGCCATCCACGACAGACGTGCCGACGTTCGCCGCGCGGATCGGCGGCCTCGCCCGGCGTCGACGCCCCCCCGCGGACGATGAGCTCGAAGCCGCCCTCCGCGACGCGCGCGCCCGGGGCGAGAGCCGTGCGGCCGAGGTCCTGGCCGCGCCTGACATGCTGGGCGCCGACGACTTCGCCGGGCTGATCGGCGCCACGCGCGAAACGGTGCGCCAGAAGCTCAAGCGCCGGGAGATCCTGGGGCTGCAGGGCGCGAAGCGCGGCGTCCGCTACCCGGCGTGGCAGGTGAGCCGGGACGGCGGCCTGCTGCCGGGCCTGCCGACGGTGTTCGAGCTGCTGGGCGACAGCCCCTGGGCGGTGTTCCGCTTCCTGACGCAGCCGTCGCCGGCTCTGGAAGGCGAGGCGCCGAAGGACCGGCTCCGGAGGGGCAAGGTCGCAGAGGTCCTGGACCTCGCCGAAAGCCAGGCGCGCGGGGATTTCGGCTGAGTGGCGACCGAACCGCCGGAGGGATTTCGCAGCCGCTCGCTCGTCCTGCACCACGAGCCGGCGGGCGCGACCTGGCTGCGGCTCTATCGCCGCACCTTCCCCGATCCGTTGGGGTTCGGACGGTCGGCGCAAAGTCGGTTCAGCCCGCCGCCCGAGGCCGCCGAGCGGTATGGCGTCGTCTACCTCGGCTCGTCCTTGAACGTGACCGTGGCCGAGACGTTGGTGCGGGACCGCGGCGACGGGCGGCTTGGAGACCTCCCGATCGAACTCACCGAGTTCGACGACTTGGCTTGCGCGGAGATCGAGGTGGTGACGCCGCTGCGGCTGGCGGACCTGCGCGGTGATGGGCCGCTGCGGATGGGCGTCCCCTCCGACGTGGCGCACGCGGCGGACTGGCGGCTGGCCCAGGCCTGGTCGGCGGCGCTCCACGCGCACGACCTGCAGCCCGATGGGCTGATCTATCTGTCACGGTTCACAGGCGAGCCGAACCTCGCCATTTTCGAGCGAGCCCTCCCGAAGCTGGTCGCCACGCAAGTCGGCCCGCTCATGCACCGGCGAGGAGAGCTGGCGGCCGCGATCCGTCGATTCCGCCTTCAGGTGATCTAAGCAAGCAGAGGCCCGCGCAGGCGAACCCGCGCGGGCCGGTTGGACGGAAGAGCAGCGTCTACTCGGCGGCCATCGCCTGCGATTGCTGCGACGGCTCCGGGGCCTCCGCCTTTGCCGTCCGCAGCAGCGGCGGCAGCTAGCCGGTCCCCGAAAGCAGGACTTCGGCCGTCTCCACCATCTCGGTCTTCTTCTGGTCGCTGATCCGCTCTGCGACCTCCGCCCCTCGCGCCTCGGCGACCGCCTCCAGGATGCGCGCCTTGGTCACGCGGCCAAGGTAACGCTCGGCGGTCGGCGCCCACGTGATGGTCATGTCGAGCCCCGCCGCGCGCGCCAGCCGGTCGGCGTGGTCCCAGGCCGCCGGCTTGCGGTCGAGCGGATTGCGCACGGCGCTGATCCCGAGGCTCACGCAATGGGCCAGAAGGTCCATCAGCTCGCCCGCCCCAAAGCCCGACACGGCGTCCCACGCCTCTGAGGGCTCGCGCGGCAGGCGCGCCGCCCAGGCCGCGTGCCGTTCGGCGATCCGTCGTCCAGTCGGGCTGTCGCTGACGCCCGGCGCATGGCCGTCGAGGTAGGCGCTGACCAGCTTCACCTCCACGCACGATGCCTGCTCACAAGGGGAATAGAAGGCCTTGAGCGCCAGGGCGTGCACCAGGGCGGTGAGCGCCAGGGTGGGGTCGGTCGCCACGGCGTCGCGCAGGCCGACGGTCCGGTAGGCGGTCAGGTCCAGCACCAGCCGTTCCGACAAGGGCGCGCCCGCATCCTCCTCGGGCTCGGCCTCCTTCGGCGCGGTTCCATCGCTGTCACCATCCGGTTCCGTCTCGCCTTGGGCATTGTCTTCGGCTTCGGCCTCCGCCACCGGCAGTTCGTCCTCGGGCCGGATCAGCCCTCGCTCGATGCGGGCCTGCCCGTCATGGCCGAGGATAACGAACACGCCGCCGCGCGTCACCTCGTCGGCATCGTAAGCCGTCCCGTCGCCGAAGGCGTCCAGCGCGGCATCGATCTGCTTAAGGCGGGACTCCACTTCGGGCGGCAGCTCCTCCACCGCGTCCCACTGGCTGACCAGGGCGTCGTATTCCTCGGAGAGAGCGTCGATCTGCGCCTTGTCCGGCTCCGAGCGCTCCACCGGGTGCGGGTAGACCCGCCGCATCCCGTGGCCGTGCGGGTAGTCGAGCGAGGCCGCCGCCCACGTCCAGCCCTCCTGCGCCTGGACCTCCGAGGCGATGGCGTCCAGCTTCTCAGTCACCAGCCGGTCGAGCAGCGGCACGTCCTCGAACCAGCCGCCGCCGTCCTCGGTGAAGAGGTCGCGCAGGATGGTCCCCCCGGCCTCGCCGTAAGCCTCGGCCCCCACGAAGATCGCCCGCCGGTCGCTGGCCGGGACCTTGGCTTCGGTCATGGCGCGGCGGATCACCCCCGGCGAGCGATTGAAGGTGAGCTGGTCATAGACCTGCTCCTGCCGCCCATGATCCTCGCTGACCGCGAAGGCCATCAGCTGATCGAGCGCCAGCCCGCCCTCGCGGTAGATCGCCATCAGCTTGGGCGAGACCGCGCCGAGCCGCAGACGCTGGCGCACCACCTGGGCCGAGACGCCGAAGCGCGCCCCGATGTCCTCGGCGCCAAGACCGCGTTCTGCCGCCAGCCGCCGGAAAGCTTCGAACTGGTCCGCCGGGTGCATCTCGGTGCGGGTGACGTTCTCGTCCAGGCTGATCTCGTGGGCGTCGTTGGTCGTGTCGACCACACAGCGGACGGGCTCGCTCTTGCGGACCTCCTTGCGCTTGAGGCGGAGCAGCATGGCGAGGCGGCGGCCCTCGCCGATGGTCACCAGCCAGAAGCCGGTGGGCGCGCCGTCCTCACCCACTTCGGGCTCCACCACCGGCGCCTGCAGCATGCCCTTGGCGGCAATGGACGCGGCCAGGGCCGCGATGGCCGCTTCGCCGTGCGGGGTCTTGCGGGCGTTCTTCGGCGACTTCTTGAGCTTGTTGAGGGGCACTTCGATCACAGCGCCGGACTCGATCACGGTCTGGACGGTCATAAGGTCCTCCTTGGGCCTGGGTTGCAGGCGCACGCCGCGCCTGCAGCCCTGCCCGTCGGCGAGACCGGGTGTGCAAGCGGAGGGGCGGCTTCGCGGGGAACCGGCTGCAGGGTCCTGGAGGCCCGTCAGCCTGTGGCGCCCGGCGGAGGGGACCGAAGCTGGGCGGAAGCCGCTCCGAAGCGCGCCGAGGGCGGAGCCCTAAGCGGGCGCCGGGCCAAAGGCGCGGCGATGGGAACTATGACGAGGCGACAGCATCCGCTTCCAGCAGGTCGAGAACCGGACATGCGGGCGCATCGGCTTGTCCGTCGCACTTGCGGATGGTGTCACTGAGAATGGTCTCCAGCCGGCGAAGATCAGCGATCTTTGCGCGGACCTCGTCCAGGTGCATCGCGGCGAGCTTCTTGACGTCACCGCACGCGCGTCGCCCAGGCTGGGCCAGGTCCAGCAGCGCACGAATCTCATCCAGGGAAAACCCAAGCTGTCGGCCCCGCCGGACAAAGACGAGGCGTCGCAGATGGTGATCCTCGTACACGCGGTGGCCCGCCGCGGTGCGGTCCGGCGCCGGCATCAGGCCGATTCGCTCATAGTAACGGACGGTCTCGAGATTGACGCCGCTGGCGGTCGCCAACCCCCCGATCGTGAGGCCTCGGGAAGCGCGCATGTGATTAAGCCTTGACCCTGTAGTCGCTACGGGTGGGAGAGGTAGCAACGGTTAGAGGGAAGCGCGAGCGTGACAATCCAGGCGACAGCATCATCCGCGCGCAAAGACGCGGCTCTTAGTTGGTCAGCTGTTTGCGCCGCGTGCTTGGCGGTATTCGCCTGGGCCGCGTGCTGTGTGCTGCCAATGGCGCTCGCGGCCGCAGGCCTGGGCCTAACCGGGGCAGCCTTCGTCGCCGGCCAACGCCTGTGGCTGACCATCGGCGCAGCCCTGGTCCTGGGCGCTGGCTGGTGGCGCATCGGACGCCGGGCGCGGGCGTGCAAGATCGCTGGGGGCTGTGCGCCGCCTTCTCAGCTGTCCGTGATCCTGCTTTCACTCGCGACAGCGCTGCTGGTGCTGGCGATCCTTTGGCAGCCGTTCGTAGAGCCAAAGGCCCTGATGATCCTGAGGACCTTACGCGCATGAACGCGATGACCTTTGAGCTACGCTCCACGCTGACCTGCCCCGAGTGCGGTGGGCGGACAACGGAGACCATGCCGACGGACGCCTGCCAGTATTTCTATGACTGCCCGTGTTGCAGCGCAGTTCTGAAGCCGAACGCCGGCGATTGTTGCGTCTATTGCTCGTACGCCGACGTTCCGTGCCCGCCGGTCCAAGAAGCTCGCGCGAACGGCGGAGCACCGTCGTGCTGCAGCGCCGCCAGCGGCTGAAACGTTACGCGCCGGCGACCGCTTAGCAAGGATGCGGCCGCAAGGAGCCTGCGCGCGGCGGAGCCGGCGCTGCATGGCGGGACGCTGCCGCGAGCGGCGGGCGGCGCGACGCGCCCGAAGGGTCGCTCCCGCAGGAGCCGCGCCCGGCGCGGCGGGACCGCGAGCGACCGCCCGGCGCTCTCCCTAACGCTGCGAGAGCGTCAGCTTCCCAGGGTGCGGACGGGCCTCGTGCGGCGCTGATGCACGTCGGGCGAGGGTGCGCGTTCGAGCACCTGGTCCGGAGCCGGGTCCCGGCGCGCCGCCAGCCAGGCTTGGACCTCGTCGAAGCTCCAGGCGACGCAACGGGGCGTCAGGTTGAAGCGACGGGGGAACTCGCCGCGGCGCTCCATCTCATAGATCGTCGTGTCGCTCAGCGGCACGAGCCTCCGCAGCTCCGCACGTCGGATGCAGCGGGTGACGACAGGGTTGGGCATGAGCGTGCTCCGCAAGTTTCGAAGGACTGACAAAGTCACCTTCTTGCGAGTCGACCTGAGGGAGGAGCGGGCCCACAGGGCTGGTGAGCGGGGGCGTTGCGGGGGCGCTCCCCCGCTGGAAGGGGTCGGACGAGACCGTCAGGGCTCGACCGCAGGGGAAGGCTTTCCCCTCTGAACTTTAGGCTACGCTCGCTTCAGGCGGACACCTGGCCCGCCAGCTTGATCAGCGGCGATGAACACCACCCCCGCTCCTTCAAGCGCCTGCTGCACGGCGTGAACGTTCGCAGCTGTGCTCCGCCCAGGCCCAACCTCACCTTCCATGCGTCGGATGGTCTGCAGGGAGACACCTGCGGCCGCGGCAAGTTGGGATCCACTCCACCCAAGAAGGGACCGCGCCGCTCGAATTTGCGCGGCGGTCACCACGACAAGGTACTTTTTGATACTTTCATGGTGCTTTTAGATTGATCTGGAAGCGTCATCTGTGGCACTAAAAGTCTAATACACCGGAGAAGCTTAATCATGGGCTCACGTCAATCGGCGGCGGGCGAGCGCGCCCGGCTGCCTGCGCTCTCCCGACGAGCCGTCCTGGTCGGGACCTCGGCGGCGGCCACCGCGCCTCAGGCTGGCGAGGCCCATCCGCTCCCGTCCGTCACAGCGTCCGGGACCGCCACGGGCCTCTACCGGCGGTGGGTCCATTTGGACCGTCAGATCGAGCGCCTGCTCCTGCGCTGGGGCGACATCGAGGGTTGGCTGTTCGAGACGCACGACTGGCACCGGCTGAGCGAAGCGGAGCAGGCGGCCTTGCCGGCGGGGCAGGCGCTGCGAGACGTGGACGCGCAGCTGAAGCGGCTGTGCGCGGAGCGGGACGGCTTGCTCGACAAGCTTCCCAGGTCCGGCGCCGACATGCTCGAAGCCGTCGCCGCGCGGCTGGCTGTGGTCGAGCGGCTGCTCTACCGCGACGACCATCCCGAAGCGTACGACATGATCCTGGGCTCCCGACGCGATCTCACGACGCTCATGGCCCCGTCCCGTGAGGGCCCTTGATCATGGGTTCAGGACGTCCTCCCGTCGCACACCCGGCGCGCTTGGCAGCGGTCTCCCGCCGGACCCTGCTCGCCGGCGCCTCCGCCGCAGCCGCCGCGCGCCCCGTCGGCGCCGCGCCTCTGCAACTGCCGGCGGGCTCCTCGTCTCCGGACCCCACGAAGCCCTACCGGGCCTTGCTCCACCTCGACGCCAGGATCTCCCGGCTACGGCGCCGGTGGGCGCGGCTCGAAGCCTATATCGAAGACCAGCCCTCCCAGCCGGGAAGAATGCTGGCAGGCGCGCAGGAGCTCCGTGACATCGACGGCATGCTGGAGCTCCTCCTGGAGCAGCGCGCCGTGCTGCTGGAGGCCCTGCCCAAGCAGGGCGCGACAAGCCTGGAGGAGGTGATCGCCCGGCTCGCGGTCGCCGAGCAGCTGATCTGGACCGACGACCACCTGCAGGCCCAGGCGATGATCGCTGGCTCGCGCCGGGACCTCACCGCACTCTTGGGCGAGCGTCGCCCGCCGGCACGCTAGTCCGATGGAGACCCGCTTGGAGGACGCGCTCGCCTATCTGCTGGACCTGCGGCTGCGCTGCCGGGGAAACCCCGAGGCCATGGTGCTGGTCGACCGTTGCCTTGCGCTGCTGGCGCGCGCGGAGAGCGCGGACGCCGCCGAGCTGCCGCAGCTGGAGGCGGAGATCGAGGCCATCCGCCTAGAGCTCGCCGAACGCTTCGGACCGCCCGGCGAGTTCGTGCGGCACTGACCTGCGCCAACGATCAACCATGCTGAGCGAAGACCCAGGTCTTGCCGCCTGAAAGCAATAAGAGCGTGGCGTAGGCTTCGCTGCGTCCATCGTCCCGCACTGAGACGTGTTGGAGACTAGGCCGTCTTCATGGAGCTGCTCGGCCGCTGCTTTCAGCTTTGGCCCTACATTGTCGACCTCGTTGGTAAAGCCTTCGCCAAAGATCGAAAGGACCCCGGAAGCCCCGAACACCTTCGCATAACTATCCCATGACGGGAGAGTCTGCCGCCGTACTTGGTTCCTGCTCTTGCAAATCCGGAACGCTGGCTGCGCTGTAGGCGTTGCCGCGAGGGGAACAGAGGGAACGCCCATGCTGACGAACAATGGACTTGCATCAACCTGGCTCATGACGGGCGCAGCAATCGCCATCCTGGGTCTCGCCGGGTGCAACAAGAGCAACGAGAGCACCGAGGCGCCGGCCGCGACTGCGGCAGAGTCGGCGGCCTCACCCGCGAGCGCCAATGCGGCGATCCCGGCCAGCGGGCCCGCGGCGGCCTTCATGCCGATCGAGACGGACATGAAGCAGAAGATGGCTGCAGCGGTCGGCTCCACCGTCGAAAGCACCTGGGCGATGAAGATGATGGCTCACCACCAGGGCGGTATCGACATGTCGCGGGCGCTGCTCAACCAGTCTCCCAACGGGCCGATGCACGACATGGCCCAGAAGACCATGGACATGCAGACCAAGGACCGGGCCGAGCTCGACAAATGGGTTCAGGCGCACGCCGGCGAGCAGGGCGGCCAAGCCAATCCGTTCGCCGAGATGGAAGCGACCATGAGCCAGAAGATGATGGCGGCGACCGGCGCCGATGCGGACCAGACCTGGGCGCGTAAGATGATCGAACACCACCAGGGCAGCATCGACATGTCGAAACGGGTCCTGCAGGACGCCAAGGACCCTGAGATCCGGCGGATGGCGCAGAAGACCATCGACATGCAGACGAAAGAGATCGCCGAACTGCAGTCGAAGCTCGGCGGCTGATCCCACCTGCCGCCGGCAAGCCACCGCCGGCGGCAGGCTCGATCATGAGGGGTTCATGTGCCGGGTGCGTATATCCCTTTGAACACTTCAGTCGGGATATCCACCATGATCCGTCATCACCTCGGTGTCGCGGTCGCTGCGGCGACCCTTCTCGTGGCCTCGCAAGCCGCCGCCCATGCGAAACTCGTGTCGTCGAACCCGGCCGCCAACGCCACGGTCGCCGCGCCGAAGACCATCACCCTGACGTTCAGCGAGAAGCTGGTGCCGGCCTTCTCCAAGTTCGAGGTGGTCATGCCCGAGCACGGTGGGATGAAGGTCGCTGTGAAGACCACCGTCTCCAAAGACGGCAAGAGCCTCACGGGCGCGCCCACGGCGGCGCTGAGCGCCGGCGCCTACAAGGTTGTCTGGACGGCAGCGACGGCGGATGGCCACAAGATGTCCGGCGAAGTCGCCTTCAAGGTTGGCTGATCGTGCTTGAGCCTGCGGTCATCGTCCTCAGGCTGGCGCAATATCTGGGAGCGATGGTCCTGATGGGATCATCGCTCTTTTTTGTCTACGCACTGCCGGGGCGAGGAGATGGATCCGCGGCCGAGGCGCCATGGACACGTCGGCTTCTAGCGGCCGCCGGGGCGCTGCTCGCCGTGACGGCTCTGTTTGCCGTGATCGGCCAAGCCAGCGTTCTCAGCGGCTCTCTCACCGAGGGGCTGAAGCCGGAGACCCTAACCGCCGTCGTCACCGGCATGGATCTCGGCAAGGCCGCCATAGCGCGGGCCGTCGCGGCGGCGCTTGCCGTCATCCTGGTCTTATCGCTCAAGCCCTCCCGCACCACCTGGATGGCCGTTGCGGCGCTCGGCGCCCTGGCGACAGGGAGCTTGGCCTGGATGGGCCACGGAGCCGCCACGGAAGGCGGCGGCTCGTCCGTCCATCTCATCTCTGACATCCTGCACGCCTGGGCAGCGGCGGTCTGGATCGGCGCGTTGGTCGCCTTCCTTCTCTTGCTTCGAACGCCGACACCAACGCCCGCGGCGACCGTCGCGCTTCACCGCGCCCTCCACGGCTTCTCCGGGGTCGGCACGGGTCTCGTCGCGGTGCTCCTCGCGACCGGCGTCATCAACGGCTGGTTCCTGGTCGGTCCCGACCATCTCAGCGGCCTCTGGACGACGCCCTACGGCCGGCTCCTATCGCTTAAGCTGGTCCTGTTTGTCGCGATGCTCGGGCTTGCGGCGGCGAACCGCTTCCAACTTACGCCGGCGCTCGGCCTCGGGCTCGGCGCTCAAGACAGCGAGGGTGCGGCCCTCGACCACTTGCGTCGAAGCGTCATCCTCGAAACTGCGCTGGGCTTCGGTGTGCTGGCGCTGGTCGCATGGTTCGGCACACTCGCGCCGCCGGCGGCCATGTGAACGCCTAAGCGTGACGCGCAAACAGGCGGGTTTTACCCCCGGGAAGCAGCAGGAGCGTGTCGAAGGCTTCCTTGCGACCGTCCCGGGTCTCCATGCCCGGTGAGCCGATCGGCATCCCGGGAACGGTGATGCCCAGCGCCTTTGGGCGTTCCTTCAACAGCCGGGCGACGTCGGCCGGTGGAACATGGCCGACCACGACATAGCCACCGATCGTGGCCAGGTGGCAGGAAGACAGCTCGAACGGAACGCCGTGCTTGCGGCCGATCGGGCTGACATCCTCGACCACCACGGTCTTCGGCGCATATCCCGCCCGGCTCATGGTGGTGATCCAGCCTTTGCAGCAACCGCAGGACGCCGTCTTGTAGACGGTGAGCGGCGTCGGCGCGGCAACAGCTGACGCTGTGGCGGCGAGACCGGCGGCGGCGGCGAGCAGAAGGCGGCGGGAGAGCATTGGAACAGGCCTCAAAGTACGGGCGCGGCCGCGGCGGGCCGCGCCGAGCAGGGTCAGTGCTGATGCGGCGCCTCAGGCGCGTTCGGTGTCTGCGGGGCTGCAGGCGCCGGAGCCTTCTTGTTGCAGCAGGCCATCTTGCCGTCCTTGTCCTTGCAGCAGCAGTCTTGGGCCGCCAGGGCCGCGCTGGTCGAGAGAACACTGAGCGCGACGGCGGCGATGGCGGATTTGACGACGGTCTTCATGGGAGTCCCCGGCTGGCGCAGCTGTCGGACGGCGGGGCTGCGCGTCCCGCACAGGTTATACGCGCCGGGGCGGGCTCGTCCCTCAGACGGGCGCGGCGGGCGGCGCCCGCCGCTTGATGGTCAGCAGTGGCCGCAGCACCCGCCACCGACGGGGTTGTCTTGCCTGGCTGGAGCGGTCGCCTGCGGCGTGTAGCCTGCCTCGCGGATGGCGGCCTCAACCGCAGCCGGAGCGCGAGCCCCGTCCACCTGCACGGTCTTCCCGGCGAGATCGACCTGCACCTGGGCGTCCGGCTCCGCATCTCGGATGGCGGTGGTGATGGACTGCACGCAGTGACCGCAGCTCATGTCGCTGACTTGGTAGCGAAGCATCGGAACCTCCTTCTTCAACGCCTCGCCATGTCAGATGGAGCTTCCCACGGTGGGAGGGTCAAGGGGCGCCTTGCCTAAAGGCGCTTCAGGATCGCCTTCATCTGCGCGATCTCCCGCTTCTGGGCGGCCATGATGCCGTCCGGGGCGTAGCAGAGCTCACGGAGCTCCGCGTCTTTCAGCGACGCTTCCTTGCACATCAAGATGGCGCCGGAATGGTGCGGGATCATGGACTGCACGAACTGCCGATCCCCCACCAAACCCTGCGACCGGATGCCGATGAACGCGAGGATGAAGATCGCAACGAAGGCGGCGTGCAGGACCAGGTTGAGCTTCCGGTTCATGTACATGGACCGCATCGTCAGCAGCATGATGACGGCCATCGGCGCCCACATGACGAGGGCCATGTAGAAGAAGTTGATGTTCTGGATGAACTCACCCCAGGTGAAAATCATTGCGAACATCGCCAGGTACATGACCAGCAGGCTCAGCCCGAGGTTCACGGCGAGCATCACATAGTGATGCTTCATTGTTTTCTGGCTCATGGGCGCCCCATGGCCGTGAGACTCATCCATCGTAATGTGCCTCTCTCTGGTTGCGCGATCACCTGGGGACGCGAATGCGACCTTAGAACCAGGCTCGGATGCCGGCGACGAAAGTTGTGCTTTCGACATCCTCTCCCGCAGCGCGGATGAAGTCCGCCGTCTGGCCCAGCGCTCGCTCCCACGCCACGCCGACGTACGGCGCAAACTCCCGTCGGATCTCGTAGCGCAGTCGCAGGCCCACTTCCGCGTGCGTGATCCCGGACGCGACGTCTTGCTCAGGAATGTCCTGCGCCGAAACGCGCAGTTCCGCCTGCGGCTGCAGGATCAGGCGCTGGGTCAGCCGCAGGTCGTAAGTGCCTTCCAGCCGACCGATCAGGTCGCCTTTGTCGGAGAGGAATGCCGCGCCCTCGAGCTCGAACCAGTAGGGGAAGAGGCTCTCGAAGCCGACCGTGGCATAGGTCCGCGACGGTCCGGGCTTCGGGTCGTGACGCACGCCGACCTGCACGTCCGTATAGCGCCCGACCGCGCGGGAATAGAGGGCCTGGACCTCCGCGGCCTCCACGCCCTCGCCGCCGGACCCTTCCCCCTCGGTCTTGAAGACGAAGCGATTGAGGTCGCCGCCGTACCATGCCTCCGCATCCCAGCGGTACCCCCCGCCCGGAGGCTGGGACTGATACTCGGCGATATTCAGCATCACCTTGGCGATCCGCGTAGTGCCGTGTTCGCCTTCCAGGATTGTCCTGGCCCGCTGCATCGAGCGGGCGCCGAACACGCCATCGGCGGCATGATCGATGATCGTCGGCGGTGGGATTGCGTTGCCGACCGGAAGGTCCGCTGCAGTGCCGGCGCTGCTGGCCGGGGCCCGCGCATGGCCCGCGTGCGGGTCTGCGGCCGCCGCAGAAGGTGAGGCGCCGTGCCCGGCATGCGGATCTGCCACCACAGGCGACTGATGGCCGGCGTGCGGGTCCGAGGCCTCCTGCGAGGCGCCGTGCCCAGCATGCGAATCCGCGACCGCCGGAGACTGGTGGCCAGCGTGCGGGTCGGCGGCCGTGGCCGGTTTCGGCACGCTGGAGGACGAAGCATGGCCGGCGTGTGGGTCAGAAGGAGCCTGGGCCGCCGCGGGAGCTGCGGGCGTCTGATGACCGGCATGCGGATCCTGAGCCCAGACCGGCGTCGCAAGCAGCGCCGGGAAGACGGCGAGTAGGGTGGAACGCATCATGCCGCCGCTCCTTGCATCGGGCGCACCTTGAAGACTTGGAACATGCCGGCGTGCATGTGGTAGAGCATGTGGCAGTGAAAGGCCCAGTCGCCCGCCTCGGCGGTGATGTCGAAGCTCACCTTGCCGCCCGGCGCCACGTTGACCGTATGCTTGCGGGGCATGTGCCCCACCGGTCCGTGGACGAGTTCGAAGAAGTGCCCGTGCAGATGGATCGGGTGCGTCATCATCGAGTCGTTCACCAGCGTGATGCGCACGCGCTCGCCCGTCCGGAACGAGTATGGCGCCGGACCTTCGCTGTACTTCCAGCCATCAAAGCCCCACATGAACCGCTCCATGTTGCCGGTCAGGCGGATCTCTACGGCACGTTCCGGCGGTCTGGCATCCGGGTTGGGGTCGAGCGCGACCAGGTCCTTGTAAACGAGCACCCGGTGGCCGACGCTTTCTAGGCCAAGGCCCGCCTCCCCCGTCCGGTCCATTGGCATGGGTGCGATCATCTGCACGCCCGGACCCTTCTTGATCTGCGGGGCCTTCGACCAGTCGAGCATGTTCATGTCCATGCCGGCCATGTCGCCCATCACATCCGAGCCCCGCTGCCGCGGCGGCGCCATGCCAGGCGGTGGGGAGGCGCCCATGCCCGCGATGGCGCTATGGTCCATCCCCGGCATGCTTGCGTGATCCATGCCGGCCATGCTGGAGGCGGGAGCGCCGGCCGCAGCCCCATGGCCCGCGTGCGCCGACATATCCATGCCCATGTCCTTCATGGTCAGAATCGGGCGCTCGCGCAGCGGCGGCACAGGCGCGCTGAGGCCCGCTCGCGGGGCGAGCGTCGCGCGGCCCATGCCAGAGCGGTCAATGGCTTCGGAAACGAGGGTGTAGGCGCGGTCTTCGGTCGGCTGGACGATGACGTCGTAGGTTTCAGCGTTGCCGATCTGGAATTCGTCGACCTCCACCGGCCGAACGTTCTGGCCGTCAGCGGCTACGACGGTGAGCTTCAGTCCCGGGATCCGGACGTTGAAGATCATCTGAGCGGCGGCGTTAATGAAGCGAAGGCGCACCCGCTCCCCGGGTGCGAAGAGCGCCGTCCAGTTGTCGCGGGGGCCGTGGCCGTTCACCAGGAAGGTCTGGACCGCGCCGGTCACATCGGAGATGTCGGTCGGGTCCATGAGCATCTTGGCCCACTCCATCCGCTCCGCCAGCGTTTGATCCTTGCCGGCGAGCAGGCCAGCGATGGTCTGGCGCTGGTAGTTGAAGACCCCCCCCTGCTGCTTCAGCCGCTTGAACACCAGGTGCGGGTGCATCTCGCTGTGATCGGAGAGCACGACAACGTGCTCGCGGTCGTAGGCGACGGGATCGGGCTTGGCCGGCTCGATAACGATGGGGGCGTAGTGGCCCTCCGCCTCCTGCAGCCCCGAGTGGCTGTGGTACCAATAGGTGCCCGACTGAATGACCGGGAACTCGTAGACGAACGTCTCGCCTGGGGGGATGCCAGGGAAGCTGACACCCGGAACCCCGTCCATTTCAAACGGCACCAGCAGTCCGTGCCAGTGGATCGAGGTATCCTCGTCCAGGGTGTTGGTGACGGCGATCCGGACCCGCTGGCCTTCCTTCAGCCGCAGGATCGGGCCTGGCACCGTCCCGTTGATGGTGACCGCGTGGCTGGTCTTGCCGTCGATGGTCACGGGCGTGTGCCCGATGGTGAGCTTGATGTCCTCGCCGGAGAGGGTCGGGAGGGTGGACATGCCCGGCGTCGCGCTCTGCGCCCAGGCGGGCAAGAGCGAGCTGATCGCCGCCCCGCCTCCCAGAATGGCCGCGCCTCTAATCAGCGATCGGCGGTCGAGGTCAGGTCCGGGCCTGGGCATAGTACATCCTACGATGGGTGACATGGCGAGGTGGGTAGGGCTTCCCACAGTGGGAAGGTCAAGGGAGCGCCTGCTCCTCTAATACGCCACCAGCGGCGCGATCCCTTGTCGCAGGTCAAAGATCAGTCTTCGTCTGCGAAGTGCTCGGCGAGCCGCCGCCGCGCTCGGTAGACACGCGTCTCCACCGTCTTGACGCTGACGCCCAGCTGGTCCGCCGCCTGAGCCTGACTGAGCCCCTCGAGGCACGTCAGGATCAAGGGAATCTTGAGCTTCTCCGGCAGACGCGCGATGGCGGCCTCGAGGGCGGCGAGGCGCTCACGTTCCGATAGCACTTCATCGCTCCGTGGCGCCGGATCCGGCTGGCGGAGCGCTTCTTCGGTTTCCGGGTCCCCCAAGATGACCCGCCGCAGGGCGAGCCGGCGGCTACGATCGCGGCACTTATTGAGAGCAATCGTCCGTAGCCAGGTCCCAAGCGGGCGGGCGGGGTCATAGCGTTCCAGCGCGGACCAGGCCGCCACGAAACTTTCCTGCAGGATGTCCTGAGCGACGTCTCGCGCGCCCACGTAACGACGCACAAAGAGGAAGAGCGGTCCGCCGTGGCGCCGCATCAACAACGCGAAGGCGTGGTCGTCGCCGGCTAGGGTGCGGCGGACGAGCTCGGCGTCGGTGAGGTCCTCCTGAAGGCCGTTCACGGGGTCTGTTCTGTGAGCGCCTTGGCGATCCGCGCGTCGAATCTTACCGCCTGGTCCGGCGTGAGCACGCTACGCATGTCCAGCACGTGCCGGATCGTTTCGGTCTGCAGCTTGCCGAGCGCCCGCTCGGAGCGCGCACTCGCGGCCGCCACCTCGGGGGAATAGGCCCCATCCGCCTGCATCGCGGCAGCCAGCGCCGCGTTGGCGCTGCGGATCTCTGCATCGAGGGCGGCGCGCCGGACGGCGAACCGCGCTTCGATTGCGTCGAGCTGACGGTCCTGAGCCTCGGAAAGTTTCAGCTCGTCATGGACGAAGTCATGCAGGGTCGGGCGATGGCTCGGGCGGTCCCCGTAATGCACACCGATCCAGCTGCCGAGGCAGGCTGCGATCATGGCGAGCACCAGGGTGATGAGCAGTCCTCGCGTGATGACGGCGGTCATCTGCCAACCAGCAGCGTGGAGGGGGCGAGCTGTCCTGTGAGGGACAAGACCCCTTCCTCTCCGAGGGAGCGATCGCTCGCCGCCCCGCCGAGGGCGAGCCCCAGACCCAGAGCCCCCGCTACAATCGCGGCGCTGATCGGAAGCTGGCGCATGGCGGCGACCTGACCGCGCCGCACCGAGGCCAGGCGACGAAAGACCTGGCGCTCGAACTCCGCGCTCGGCGCGGTCGGCGGCTCAGCCGCCAAATCCGCTAACAATCGGTCAAGGTCCTGCATCGACGTGAGATTCCTCGTGGAGCCCTCGTGGGACTATACGCGCTCGCTGAACCGTTCCCGCATTGGCGCTGGATAGAGCCTCTGACCGATGCGGCCCGACACTCCGGCGCTCGAGAGCCCAGCGCGCGTCACCAGGGCCTACGTCAACGGCGCTCGGCACAGATTGTTTGAGGGCTTCGCCCCTGGCATGCGTATGCATGATAATGGGCAGGACTTCACTCCGCGCGTGAGTGGCGTCTGAATAGGACGTGATTATTGAAGTCTGCAAATGAAATGAACAGGTCCACCTAGACGCGGACGCCTACATTGGTTCATCTTGGATTCTTCAAATCTTTCTCGCCAGCCTCGACCGGTTGACCATGGAGGATCGACCATATGCTGAAAATCCTGTGCACTGCCGCGTCCGTGACCGGCGCCCTCGCCTTATCCGGATGCGCGAGCATGACCCCGAAGTCACCAACGCCCGAGCAGCGCGCCGCCTGCGAAAAAATGATGAGCGAGATGGGGGAAGGCGCGACCCACAGCCACACGGCCGACAAATCGGGCGCGGTGAACACCATGGGCCTCACCCACGCCCAATGCCGAGCCATGCTGAGTAAGTAGCCACTGCCGCGCGGCACGTGTCGCGCGGAGCCGGCCGCGCACGGAGCGGCGTCCATCCCCTCGCCGCTCCGTGCATCTTCGTCCCTGAGCCGCAGGGGTTGACGCGGATCAAGGCGGCGGATCGCCAAGGAGCCAGAATCAGCCGGGGCTTGGCAGGAGCGCGCGGATCCGAATTTCCGCTCCCGCCCCGTCCCGGCCGTTCAGACGGGTGGAAACGACCATGCGAGATCGGCGCGAACTGATCACTCTTGCGCTTGGGACGGCGTCCGCCCTCGGCGCGGCGGACGCGGCGTCCGCCCAGGCCGGCAGGTCCGAAGCAGGTTCCGGCGGCATGTCGCTCGCCGAATGCATCGTAGCCTGCCAGAAGTGCCACACCATCTGCCTGCAGACAGCCACCGGCTTGCTTGGGGCGCCGCAGCCGGGCGAACCATCAGTCGTCTTGGCGCTGCTCGATTGCGCCGACATCTGTCAGACGACCGCGAACGCCCTGGCGCGCGGCTCGGCGCTGCACGCCATCTTCTGCGCGGCGTGCGCCCAGGTCTGCGAAAATTGCGCCGAGGCCTGCGCGAAGGCGACCCGGGCCGCAACTCTGAATCACTGCGCGAAGCTCTGTCGCGACTGCGCCATGTCCTGCCGGCACATGGCGGGATTGATGCACTAGTGTCGTCGCACCCGCCAGGACGCGGACCCCGGAGCGCGCCGCGCGGAAACCGCCGGAGAGACGCCATGTCTCGTGCCCGGCGCTCGCTCCTGATCTGCGCCCTCCTGATCGTCCCTGCCGGACAGAGCGCCGTCGCCCAAACCGTGAGCGCCGATGAGCACGCAGCGCATCATCCAGCGGGGGTCGAGGCGCCCGCGCCGGCGCCGACGGTTGCAAAACCGGGCATGAGCCCATCGTCCTCCGCAGCGACGACTTCGATCCCAGCGAAAGCGCCGCCAGCCCCCATGGCGGCTGACGTGACGGGCGGCATGGCCGGCATGGCCGGCATGGCGGGGATGATGGAGGGCTGCATGGGCGGCGGCTGCATGTCCGCGGGCGCGGCGCCGCTGTACGCCCGCCTCCTGGCCTTGCCGCATGTCTCGGAGGCGGAGCGGCATGCCATCGCCGACGAGGGGCGACGGCGGATGGACGCCGGCGGCGCGTTGCTGGCGCGGGCCGCGAAGGAGGCGCAATGGGCGGCCTCCATGCACGACGAGCAGGCGCTCCTGCGAGTCGGCGAGATGACGCGTGAGGGTCAGGCGCTGCTTCAGAGCGGGGCGGCCGCGCACGCGGCCTTGGCGCGTGGAGCGACGGGGTCCGATGTCGCCCTCGACTGGTTCCGCGACGAGATGAACCTGCAGGCGCCGCAGCCTCGTGCATCGCTGTGGTACGGCGCCAACGCCGGGCATCTGCTGCTCATGACGGCGCTGGCGCTCGTCGCCTTCGGCTTGGCCACGCTCCAGGTGCTGCGCCGCCGACGCGCGCGCGGCTTGCTGGCGGCCGCGCTCGCCGAACACGCACCGCCGCCCCCAGCGCCGGTCGCCAGCCCCCCTGGCGTCCCCGCCCCCACGCCGATCCCACACGTCGCGGCGGCCGCACCGGAGCGGCCAGCCGCCGCGGGCAAACCGTGGAAAGGCGAGCTGCGGGTGGCGCAGATCGTGCGCGAGACGCCGAGCGTCTCGACCTTCCGTCTCGTCGACAGCGCCGGTGGGCGGCTGCCCTTCGACTTCCTGCCGGGGCAGTTTCTTCAGGTCGAGGTCGAGCCGACGCCGGGATCGTCGGCTAAGCGCTCGTACACCATCGCCTCGCCGCCGACGCGCACCGGCTATGTGGAGTTGACCATCAAGCGCGAGGCGCAGGGTGTCGTCTCTGCTCACCTTCACGACAAGGTATCGCCCGGCGATCGCCTCAAGGTGGCAGGACCCTACGGTCAGTTCACCTTCTCAGGCACGGACGCCGAGAGCATCGTGCTGATTGCAGGCGGCGTGGGCGTGACCCCCATGATGTCCGTGCTGCGCTACCTCACCGACCTCGTCTGGCCGGGCGAGATCTTCTTCATCTACAGCGCCCGCTCCACGGACGAGATGCTGTTTCGCGAGGAGCTCGAGCAACTCGAGCGCCGCCACCCCAACGTGAGCGTGCTCTGCACGGCCGAGACGCGCACACCGGGAACGAGCTGGCTGGGGCCGGAGGGGCGTCTCACACGCGACCTCTTGCAGTCCGCCGTGCCAGACTTGGGTCGACGTCGGGTCCATCTTTGCGGGCCGCCTGCGATGATGGCGGCGATGAAGCAGCTGCTGGAGGAGCTCGGCGTCCCCCCTGAGCAGCTGCGAACGGAGGCGTTCGGCCCCGCTTCCCTCCCTGCGCAAGATCCTCTGCCCCAGAACGCCGCAGCGCAGCCGCCGCAGCGGGTCGCGCCGAAATCGCCGCAGATCGCCCCCCAGACCATCACCTTCTCCATCGCCGGGGTCTCCGCCCCTCTGCCTGGCGATGAGACGGTGCTGGAGGCGGCGGAGGGGGCCGGGGTGGAGATCCCCTACTCCTGCCGCGTCGGGGTCTGCGGCGTCTGTGTGGTGAAGCTCAAGCAGGGTTCGGTAACCATGGCCGTGGAAGACGGCCTCGACCCCGGGGACAAGGCGGCCGGCTATGTCCTGGCGT
Organism: Phenylobacterium sp. VNQ135; assembly: GCF_049445735.1. Lineage (NCBI taxonomy): Bacteria > Pseudomonadati > Pseudomonadota > Alphaproteobacteria > Caulobacterales > Caulobacteraceae > Phenylobacterium > Phenylobacterium sp. VNQ135. The sequence continues at coordinate 185,940 of NZ_JBMSDS010000005.1, forward strand.
GCCAAGCGAAGGCTGCCGGAGGCGACCTCGTTGTCGAAGCCTGAGCGCCAAGAGCGCGAGAGCCTCGTCGTCGGAGGGCTTGTGCTATTGCTCGTGGGCTTCCCCTTGGGGTTCCTGGTCCATGTCAGCGCCCGCTTCCCGGGCAGCCTGGCGGGCAGTCTCATCGGCATCGCCGGCGCCGTCCTGATGTTGGTCCCGTTCGCCTACCTCGGGATCAAGCGCTTGCCGGGGCTGAAGTCTCGCGTGACTCGGCGCGTGTCCATGCGCACGCTGCTGACGATCCACATCTACGCCGGGATCCTGGGCCCCCTGCTCGGCCTGGTGCATGCCGCCCATAAGTTCGAGAGTCCGCTCGGCGTCTCCCTCACCGGGCTGATGCTGATCGTCGTGGTGAGCGGCTATGTGGGACGCTATCTGCTCAATCAGCTCGGCCGTGCGATCCGGGGCCGCCAGGCCGAGTTGGCCTCCCTGCGCGCGGCGCTTGACCGGCAGGCCCTGCTTGAGCCGCCGCGGCCGGACCCAAGCTGGTGGCGACTTGGACTCGCCGTCTTGCGGCATGACGACAAGGCGGCGACGCCAAGCCCCATTCGGCTGGCGGAGACGATTGCCGACCTTGAGTTCGCCGTACGCGCAGAGGCCCTGGTGAAGGTGTTGTTCGAGCGCTGGCTGAAGCTGCACATCGTCATCGCCATGGCGCTCTACGCCTTGCTGGCCCTGCACATCTGGTCCGGCCTCTACTATGGGCTGCGCTGGCTATGAGATGGACGGCGATCCTCTACGGCTCCGTTGGCGCCGCCGCCGTGGTGGCCGGACTGTTGATCCCTTGGCTGGTGCACAGCCGCGGCAGCGCCGGCGCGCCGGGCTGGCAAGGCCTGGTCAATCCGGGCGCCCTGTCAGAAGCCCATCGCTTTCTGGCGGGTGAGTGCGAGGCGTGCCACGTACCCCATGAAGGTGTGGAGGCGAAACGTTGCCTCACCTGCCACACGGCCACCAGCTTCGCAGACAAACCCTCAACCCGATTCCATGCTCAGGCGACCGCCTGCGCCACGTGTCACGTCGAGCACCTTGGGCGCTCCCAGCCAACGCAGATGAACCACGCCGCCTTACTTGAGGCCGGGGCCTGGCTGCAGGCGCAGAAGCCCCACGCCGGGGCCAGCTTGGCAGCTCTGGATTGCGCCTCCTGCCACGCCAGCAAGGATGCGCACCAGGGACTGATGGGATCGGGCTGCGTGCAATGTCATGGGACGGAAAGCTGGCGGATCTCGACGTTCCAACACCCGCCAGCGGCGTCGACCCAGTGCTCGGAATGTCATCGGCCGCCGCCCAGCCATACCATGATGCACTTCAGCATGGTGTCGCAGCGAGTGGCCGGGAAGAAGGCGCGCGTGGATCAGTGCTTCGCCTGCCACGTCACGGATGACTGGAACACGATCCGCAGTGTGGGGCGCTACGATCATCACTGACCCCGGCCGGCGAGCTCCGCGAGGGTCGCCGATCAGCGCGGATCTATCGATGTGACGTTTCGGCTGACAGGGTACCGCTCTGCGCCTTCCGGGAGGCGTGCAATTCGCCAGCGGCGCCCGCTCGGGGCGCCCGCGTCGACGGCCTGGGCGCTGCATATCGGCCCACCGGCCCGCTTCCCTGCCCAGGGTTTTACGAGCATCGACCGGGCGGCGTCTGAGAAGAAGCGCGACGCACCGCCTTGGTCTTTTGCTGGAACCCCGCATCCGTGCGAGGGCGCGATTCCAGGCGCATCCGGGCTGCTCGCTGGGCTTCTAGTGAGACGCACGACCAAGCTCAATTGGCGGATCGAGCGGAGTTCAGCGAAACCCGCCGGTCGAGCTACATGTGACCGTCCATTTTCATCGCGGGGTCGGCCTTCTTCATGGGCATGGGCTCGTCTTTCTTGGCGGCCATACCGTCCGCGTGGGCCTTGGCGCCCATCTCCATGCCGCGCTCATGCGCGTCGCGTTCCATCTCCATCCCTTCGCGGTGGCCGGCAGCGCGAGCCGCTTCCAGGGTTTGGTCGGAACCCGCGTGATGCTCGGCGTCACCCATGGCCCCGGGCGTCGGGGTGGCTGCAGACGCGGTCACGGGCGCCGCGGCGACGGGCGCCGGGGCCTCTGCCTTCTGCTCGCATCCCGCCAAGCCGATCGCCGCCACAGCGACGGAGCCAGCTAGGACCTTGAGAAGACGAGGTGGCGAGAACTGGGTCATCGGATGGTGTCCTTTGGGTGGGGGCGACGGAGTGGCAGGCAAGGCGAAGCCGACCGGGTGCAGCGTGCAGGACGCCGCCCCGGTCGGTGCTCGGCTACTTCTTGGCTTCAGCCATCTTGGCCGCGCACTTGCCGTGCATCTTGTCCATCTCGGCCTTGCTGAGCGGCTTTTTCGTCGTCACGCCGGGAGTCCCTTTCATCGAGGCGTGATCATGCATGACGCGGCCGTCCATCCTTCGGCCCATCACGCTCTTGCACTCTTCGTGGGTCGGGTTGGCGGGATCCTTCACCGACACGGTGGCGTCGGCCGCGGCTTTGTGTTCGCTGTGGGCCGGCTGCGCGAAGCTTTGGCCGGCGGTGGCCAGACCGAGGGCGGCGATGGCGACGAAGAGGGTACGCATGGAAGTGTCCTTTGCTGGTCCGCGGACACCGGCGCGCCGTGCCCTCGATTGGAGTACGGCTAGATCCTAGCTGCCCCTCAGAACAGAACCTTGATATCGATCAAGCGCCCCCTTTGGGCGCGAAGCCGCCTCCATCAACTTGCGAGCTTGTCGATCAATCCGATCAGTTCGGCAGTCTTCTGATCTCGCTCCACCCCATTGCCGCCGGCCATGGTCCCAGCGACGCAGTGCTCGAGGTGGTCCTTGAGCAGTTCGCGCTCCACCCTGCGCAGCGCAGCGCGCGCGGCGTGCAGTTGCGTCAGGATGTCGACGCAGTAGCGATCCTGCGCCACCATTCGGGAGATCCCACGCACCTGCCCCTCGACCCGGTTCAGCCGGTGGATCAGACGTGGCTTGTTTATGCGTTCCATCAAAGTCTCCGCGGCGCGATGCGGCAATATACAGAGCGAGGCCATTTCACGTATGCCCCAAGGGGGTATCAAGTCCGGGTCAGGAGGTTCCATGAGCGATCAAGGCCATACGCACCATCATCATGCTGACCCCAAGGACCGCCAGGCAGCTGACGCGGCGGCCACCGACCCGGTGTGCGGCATGACCATCGATCCGGCGACCACGCCCCACCATGCCGAGCATCGGGGTCAGGCCTTCCACTTCTGCTCAGCCGGTTGCCGCACCAAGTTCGTCGCCGATCCGGCGAAATACCTGACCCGGGACGAGCGCCCGTCCGCGGCGGCGCCGGCAGGGACGATATACACCTGCCCGATGCACCCGCAGATCCGTAAGGAGGGGCCGGGCAACTGTCCCATCTGCGGCATGGCGCTCGAGCCGGAGACCGCGACGGCCGAGAGCGGCCCCAACCCCGAGCTCATCGACATGACCCGCCGGTTCTGGGTGGGTCTCGTTCTCGCCCTGCCTGTTCTGGCGCTCGAGATGGGCGCGCATGTCTTCGATCTGCACCGCTGGATTTCGCCCACGACGTCGAATTGGGTGCAGCTCGGATTGGCGACACCCGTGGTTCTGTGGGCCGGCTGGCCCTTCTTCGAACGCGGCTGGGCGTCGCTGCGGACGCGCAACCTCAACATGTTCACCCTGATCGCCATGGGGATCGGGGTGGCGTGGGCCTACAGCGTTGTGGCCACGCTGGCGCCGCACATCTTCCCTGCGGCGTTCCGACGGGCGGACGGAAGCGTCGCCATCTATTTCGAAGCGGCCGCGGTGATCACGGTCCTGGTTCTGCTCGGCCAGGTGCTGGAACTGAGGGCCCGCGAACAGACCTCCGGCGCGATCAAGGCGCTGCTCGATCTGGCCCCCAAGACGGCGCGGCGCGTCCGGTCTGACGGCGCGGACGAAGAAGTCACGCTCGACCAGATCCTGACCGGCGACCAACTCCGCGTTCGTCCCGGCGAGAAGGTGCCGGTCGACGGTGTCGTCGTGGACGGCCGCGTGTCGATCGACGAGTCGATGGTCACCGGCGAGTCCATGCCCGTCACCAAGGAAGCCGGCGACAAGGTTGTCGGCGGCTCGATCAACAAGACCGGCTCCTTCCTCATGCGCGCGGAGAAGGTCGGGGCCGACACCCTGCTGTCGCAGATTGTCCACATGGTCGCTCAGGCGCAGCGCTCGCGCGCCCCGATCCAGCGGATGGCGGATCAAGTGTCGGGCTGGTTCGTCCCGATTGTCATCGTGGTGGCGGTGCTGGCCTTCCTCGGATGGGCCATCTTTGGCCCCGAGCCGCGATTCGCCTTCGGCCTCGTAGCGGCCGTTTCGGTCCTGATCATCGCGTGTCCCTGCGCCCTCGGCCTGGCGACACCGATCTCGATCATGGTGGGGGTGGGCCGCGGCGCCGGCGCCGGCGTACTCATCAAGAATGCCGAAGCCCTGGAGCGGTTCGAAAAGATCGACACGCTGGTCGTCGACAAGACCGGCACCCTCACCGAAGGCCGCCCCGCGGTCACCTCGATCGTCCCTGCCGCGGGCTGGGACGAGACCGAGGCGCTTCGCCTGGCGGCCAGCCTTGAGCGGGGGAGCGAGCATCCGCTCGCCGACGCCATCCTGCGGGCCGCCAAGGACCGCGGCTTGACGCTATCGGAGCCGTCCGACTTCGACTCGCCGGTGGGCAAGGGCGTTGTGGGGGCCATCGAAGGTCGGCGTCTCGCTCTCGGGTCTGGCAAGTTTCTAAAAGAACAGGGCATCGACACCGGCGCACTGGATGGGCAGGCCGAAGCGCTTCGCGCTGACGGAGCGACGGCGATCTTCATGAGCGTCGATGGCCAGGCGGCGGCGGTGTTCGCCATCGCCGATCCGATCAAGGCCACGACGCCCGAAGCCGTCCGCCTCCTGAAGGCGGAGGGCGTTCGCCTGGTGATGATGACCGGCGATAACCGCACCACCGCGCTCGCCGTGGCCCGCAAGCTCGGGATTGACGAAGTCGAGGCCGAGGTTCTCCCGCAGGACAAGGCGGCCGTGGTCGAGAAGTTCCGGGCCGAGGGCCGCAAGGTGGCGATGGCGGGAGATGGCGTGAACGATGCGCCGGCGCTGGCGGCGGCCGAAGTCGGGATCGCCATGGGCGCGGGGTCCGACGTGGCCATCGAGAGTGCGGGCGTGACCCTGCTGAAGGGCGACCTGCAGGGGATCGTCAAGGCGCGGCGGCTGTCCCGGGCCGTGATGCGTAATATCCGCCAGAACCTCTTCTTCGCCTTCGTCTACAACGCGGCCGGCGTGCCGGTGGCGGCCGGCGTCCTCTACCCGGTGTTTGGCTGGCTGCTCTCGCCGGCGATCGCGGCGGCGGCCATGGCGCTCTCCAGCGTCAGCGTGGTCACCAACGCCTTGCGGCTACGGGGCGTGCGGCTCTAGCGGGGACTGTCTCCTTCCGCCGGCGGCGGATGCAGGTCGGGTTCGTCAGGCGACATGATGTCGGTTTGCGACGGGTCCTTCCCGAAGGCGGATTGGTCATGGGGTTCCCCCATCTCGTCCGCGACGGCCGCTGGCGCGACCTCGCCGGACCGGGGGCCGCCTGGCTCGCCGGAGCAGCTCATCAGCGCCACAAGTGCGGCCGCGCCGATCCCTTTCGTCGACCTGACATACGCCTGCGCGCTGGCCAGCCATCCCATCCTAAGTCCCCCGCTACGCCGACTGTCGCTCGATCGATGAAAAATGCTGGACGGCGTCGGTCACCATCCGGCGCACGCACCAGCGCGCGTACAGCTCCGCAAGGGCGGGAACCCACCTCGCCCAGCCCCGGTTCGGCAGGGCATAGTCGATCCAGACCGACACGCGCGAACCGGCTCCCTCTTCGGTGATCGTGAAGCCCATCTCGTACCCGCCGATGACCAGGAGCCTCGGCTCGCCCGTGGTGCGCCAGACTTTAAGGTGCGGCGGATCGCGGAGGGTGACCACCTCATCGACGAAGAGCGACAAGCCAAACGCCGCGCCACCCATCCGGATGTGCGAGCCCACCGCTTGGCCACGCCCGGCGTCAAACTCGTAGGTCATGCGACCGCCGCCCATCATCAGCGACGGGCGGCTCATGTGTTCCGCCAACCGGGTCTGGTCGTCCAGGCGGTCGAACACGGCCCCCGGCGCCGCAGGCGCCCAGGCCTCTGCTTCGCGGCGATGGCGGAGCACACCGACCTGCGGCGCGGCGTCCCCGCCCGCGTCGCTCGGCGATGTTCTAACGGACTTGGCGTCCGGCATGGTGACCTCCAAGCGATCGTATGGTGTCGTGACGGATAGGCGCAGGGGCCGCGCATACTCGGTCAGCAGCGCGGGGCTCCGTCCTTCCTCTCGTCCGCCACAGGGGCCTTGGCGGCGAACGGCTCCGGCGCCATCAGGAGAACAAAGGTCAGTCCGGCGCCGAGCGCCATGAGCAGCCACTCTCCGAGACCCGCGGCGAAGCCTGCGAGCGCCGAGACCCAGACGGCTGCGGCGGTGGTCACGCCGTGGATCGAGCGCCCGCATGCCGGGTGCATGATCACCCCGGCGCCGACGAACCCGACCCCCATCAGCACCCCCTGGAGCACGGTGCTGATCACCCGCGCGTCGTCGCTGTGGAGCCGCATGGCGATGACGCCGGCCATGGCCCCGGCTGTGGCGATCAGCGCGAAGGTGCGCGCGCCAACGAAGCGGATTCGTCGGGATCGCTCGAGCCCGATCAGAAAGCCCACGGCCGCCGCAGCGACGACCCGAAGGACCACGTCCAAATCAGACATCAGCGCCCTCCTCGCGCAGGACGGTCGCGATCAGCGGCGCCAGCGGGATTGCGTTCGTGGCGTGCGGCACGGCATCGGTGGAGACGACGCGGGCGGAAGCGCCAGCGACTTCGGACAGGGCGTCGCCCCCGAAGATCGCGTGCACAATGGCGCAGATCGGAGGGGGGAAGCCCCGGATGCCCAGCTCGCGGGCCGCCGCCGTCAAGGTGCGCCCCGAAGACGCAATGTCATCGATCAGCACCGGCTGGCGGCCTCCGTAGCCGCTGAGGTCGGGAAAGGTGATCCTCACGTCGCGATCGCCAAGGCGCTCCTTGCGCAAGACGACCACCGGAGCGTCAGCGGCCGCGGCCACTTCCGACGCCCATTGCTCACTCTCGCTGTCGGGCCCGATCACCAGCGCGTTTGGGGCTTCAGACCGGATCCAAGCGCCAAGCAGGTCCGCCGCATGAAGGGTCACACAGGGGATGGTGTAGAGCTCGCTGAGCGTCTTGAAGCGATGAAGATGAGGATCGACGGTGATCAGCCGGTCGAACGCGCCCGAAATCAGGCGCGCGAACGCACGTGAGGTCACCGCCTCCCCCGCCTTGAACGCCTTGTCTTGCCGCATATAGCCGAGGTAGGGCGCGACCAGCGTCACCCGCTTGGCCCCCTGCTCACGCGCGGCCGCAGCGACGAACAGGAGCGTTAGGATGAGGCTGTCGATGCGCGCCAGGCTGCAGACGACGTCGACCTGGCGGCCAGCCGGGTCGTCTAAAATGCGAACGTAGTGCTCGCCGTCGGGGAACTGCCGCGTCTCGAGGCGCCCGACCTCGGCGCCGGCGGCCTCAGCGAGCTTGGCGGCGAAGGCTTCATGGCCAGGCAGAGCCAGGATGAGACGCAAGGTCAGGCCTCCAGTTGCACGATGTCGGGGTTGGCCGCGGCGAATTCGAGCGCGTAGGCCAGCTCGCCTTGGGCCTCGGCGTGCACCGTCATAAGCGGTTGTCCCCGTGTCAGCTCATCGCCCAGTCGCGCGTGCAGCATCACCCCTGCGGCCTTTGCGTCCGGGGCGCCGGCAAGCTTCGCAAGCTTGGCCAAGGTGCGGTTGTTGATGCTGGTCACCCGCCCCGTGCGGCTTGCCAGAACAGGGTGCGTGAGGGTCGCCTTTGGCGGCCGCCGCAACCCACCCTGGGCGTCGCAGATGGCCTGAAACTTGGCCCACGCCCGTCCGTCCGCGAGCGTGGTCTCGGCAAGCGCGAAGCCTGCCCCGGCGGCGGTTCGGCCCGCGAGTTCGAGCGCGGCACCGGCCAGCATGCACGCGCGCCGCCGTAGGTCCTGCGGAGCCTGGGCGTCGTTCTTCAGCACGGCCACCAGGTCGTGCGCCTCCAGCGCGGGACCGATCCCGCGCCCCACCGGCTGCACGCCGTCGGTCATGACACATCGCAGCTCGACCCCGAAGACGCGCCCGACCTCCGTCAACTCCGCGGCGAGCTCAGCCGCCGCCTCGTCCGTCCTGACCTTGGCGGTCGCACCGACCGGGATGTCGATCACGATATGGCTCGACCCGGCGGCGATCTTCTTCGACAGTACCGAGGCAATCAGTTGGCCTCGCGTGTCGATGTCCAGCACCCGCTCCACCCGGATCAGGATGTCGTCGGCGGGGCTCAGGCGGACGGAGCCGCCCCATACGAGGCAGGCGCCCTCCCGTTCCACCACCTGCCGCATGGCCGCGACGTTTAGGTCGACGGGCGCGAGGGTCTCCATGGTGTCGGCCGTTCCGGCTGGACTGGTGATCGCGCGCGACGATGTCTTCGGCATCAGCAGACCGTGCGACGCGACGATGGCCACGACGATCGGGGTGGTGCGATTGCCCGGAAGCCCGCCGACCGAGTGCTTGTCGATGACGATCGGCGACGGCCAGGTCAGCCGCTCGCCGACCTGGATCATCGCGCGCGTGAGGCCGACCGTCTCCTCGAGGTCCAGGGGGAACGCCGAGCAGGCGGTGAGGAAGGCGGAAAGGTGAACGTCCGTGTAGCGTGCGGCGGCGACGTCCCTGACGATCGACTGGAGCGCCGCCAGATCGAGCCGCTGTCCGTAGATCCGACGCCGGACCGCCGAGAGGGAGCCAAGGGGCGGCGGATGGCGCACGGCGAGCTCCGCCCCCTCAGCGATGCCCAGCCGCGCCCAGGCGGCTTCCGATAGGCCCGCTTCCCCATGGCCAAGAAGGCTGTCGGACACCTGGTACAGAAGCGCGAGCACCTCGCGCCCATTCGCCATTAGCAACACCTGCGAGCGCGGGCCGAGACCCTCGGAGCGGCAGACGTGGCAGTCCGAACGCATGAGCACGACGGCGTCGTCCTGGGTGAACAATCCCAGCCGCCGAGCCTTCAGGGTCGGTGTGGGAGAACGGGGTTGCGCCTCCGCAGTCACGACAGGCCGTAGGCTTCGTCCTGAGAGGAGATCGTGCAATCCCACCCCAGGTCCGCCTCAATGCGCGCCTTCAGTCCAACTGGGCCGTCATCCTCCCCGTGGACTATGAACGTCCGGGCCGGCGGGCGCGTGAAGCCGGCCAGCCACCGCATGATCTCGTCCACGTCTGCGTGGGCCGAGAGCATTGGGAGGTTCGCCACCTCGGCTCGAATGGGGATCCACTGCCCGTGGATCTTCACTTCGCGGGCGCCCCCGAGCAGCGCCTGCCCGCGGGTTCCGGCCGCTTGATAGCCTGAGAAGAGCACGGTGTTGCGGGCGTCGGGGCCGTACGCCTTCAGATGGTGCAGCACGCGCCCGCCGGTCGCCATGCCGCTGGCCGATATGATCACCTTGGGCATGCTGTTGTGGCTTAGAGCCTTCGACTCCTCGACGTCGCGCGTATAGGTGGCGACCTCGCAAGACGCCCGGCAGACATCCTCGGCCAGCTTGTGATCGGCCCCATGGCGACACAGAAGTTCGGTGGCATCAGTCGCCATGGGACTGTCGAGATAGATCGGCGTCAAAGGCAGCGCCCCATCCTGCTTGAGTTTCGACAGCAGGTAGAGCAGCTCCTGGGCGCGTCCGACCGCGAAGGCCGGAATCACGACAGTGCCGCCCCGGGCGGTCGTGCGCTCGATCACCTTCAGCAGCGCTTGCGCCGGCGCCACCGGATCGTGATGCCGGTCGCCATAGGTGGACTCCACGATCAGGTAGTCGGCGTGCGGTACGGGCTCGGGATCGGGCGTGATGGGATCGTCATAGCGGCCGAGGTCCCCCGAGAAGACGACAGTCTTCCCGCCCCACCTAACCTCAACGGTTGCGGCGCCGAGGATGTGGCCCGCGTAGCGGAACGTGGCCGTGGCGCCATGTCCAAGGTCCACCGCTTTGCCGAACGCGACCGGCCGGAGCTGGCCAATGGCGCGTTCGGCGTCATGCTTGCCGTACAGCGGGAGCGCCGGCTTGTGCTTGGAAAAGCCATGTCGGTTCGCGAACTCGGCGTCGCTTTCCTGGATCTTGGCGCTGTCCAGCAGCAGGAGTTCCGCGAGATCTGCCGTTGCCGCCGAGCAGTAGATTGGGCCTCGGAAGCCCTCTCGCACCAGCCGTGGCAGATAGCCGGAGTGATCGAGGTGCGCATGGGTCAACACCACGGCGTCGATGGAGGCCGCCTCGCGGGACAGCGGCTCCCAGTTCTTGAGGCGCAGGGCCTTCAGACCCTGGAACAGCCCGCAGTCCACGAGCAGGCTTCGCCCCCCAAGCTCAAGCAGGTGCTTCGAGCCCGTCACCGTTCCCGCGCCGCCTAGCGACGTCAGCGTCAATTTGGCCATGCGCCCTCCGATCCTTGCTAAAGGATACGCGCTCTGTCAGCGGCGCCCTTGTCCCAGATCAAAGCCGCGCCCGCTCGGCCCTTCAGGTGACAAAGACGGGCGCGAAACCGCCGCCCGGCGTGCGGAAGTTCGTTGTCTGCCCCTGATAGACCCGCGCCGCCGTCATGAGCGGCGAGCCGGCGTAGGTGTAGAGACGCACATCAAGCTTCAGCGCCTGAACCTGGCCGTTGATCTTGATGCGGCGCTCGGTCGGCGCGGCCAGTTCCTGGGCGATATAGCCGCCGCGCTGCACCTCCTCCCACACCCCGCGGGTCATCTTGTCCCCGCGATAGACTGCCTTGCCGCCGTGGCCGCCCGACGGTTTGAAGAAGTAGCGTTTGCGAGCCGACCACAGCTCCTGCGCGGTCTCAGCGCTCACCAGGATCGTTCTAGGCACCGCCGAAAGACTGCGCCGCTGGACGGGCGACAGCCGCCAGCGCGCGGGCGCGGCGGGATCGGACAGCACCGTCAGATTGCGCTTGTCCGCGAGGAGGGCGTGGTTGCGTGGATTGGGCGTAAGAACGACCGCACCCGCTGTGTAGGCGTCACGCAGCGCCTGATGGCGCTCGCCATGCAGCGCAAAATCGACCAGCCGGTTGTAGACCAGATCGATCGCTTCACCGCCGCGCCGTAGCTGGCCCTCGGCGAAGGACAGCTCTGCAGGATCGACGATCATGGCGTTGACGCCGCGCCGTTCGAACGCGCGCTGGGCGAGAAGGAACTCAGGGTAGAGGTACTGCTCCGCGGGGCGCTCGTCGACGATGGCGATGGTGCGCGGTTGACCGGCGCGGCCCTGAGACCGCCACTCCTGCTCGAACATCTGCCACACGGCGGCTTCGAAATCCGCGGCTGGCGTCAGTTCGATCGCGTCTCTGGCCTCGCGGCAGCACGCGCGCTGGGCCCGGGCGAGGAAGGCGTTCAGAAAGGCCCCGCCGGCGTTGGTGTTAACTTCGATCAGCTTCGGCCCGCTCGCGCCGAGATGGAAGTCGTACCCCATGAAGACGCCGCGAGGCCCGAAGTCTTGCCGCGCGATCTCGGGCGCCCAGGCAATCACCGCCGCCTGGTAGGTGGGGTCGCTGGCGGCCGCCTCGATCGCGTCGACGACCGCAAGCATGGCGTCCAGGTCGGCGCGCGCGAGGAACACCGGCATTTCGGCGAATAGATGCGGCCGGGCCTCTAGCAGAACTGCAGCGAGGTCGGCCTCCCGTGCTTCCGTCTGGATCGCCGCGGAAAGGCCGGCGCGATCCAGGGTGACGCAGAAGCACTCGCGGTTGAGCACGGCGTCGCGGTTCTCGGCGCCGGCCTCATCAGGAGTCATGCGAAGCCTCCCCGGCGGGCGCGCGCGCAACCTCAGCGAGGACGGCCGACGTCACCGCGACCAACCAGACGAGCACCGGCAAAACCAACAGCCACCGGAAATCCGACCCGAGGGCGAAGTTTGCGGCGCTCATCACCGCCACGGACAGGAGCCCAGCCGCGCCGAGCAGAAGAACGTCGCGAATGTGCACCACCCTCCCGTGGGCCAGACGAAGGGCCAGGCCGATCAGGAGCAGGCCCAACGCGGCCATCTGCCCGCCCAACACGAGGAAGACGAGGTCCAGCCACCGCTCAAATCGCGGGATTAAAGCCCCGAGCTCCCCGGCCGCTGCGCCGAGAAAGCGAAGATCTTCCGGCAGGAGCGGCGGCCGGAACCCCACGAAGTATGCGCCGAGCCCCAGCTGGTACGCCCCGCAGGCGCCGATCGCGATGACCGCGGCGCGGCGGGACCGCCCGCGCACATCCCCGATGCGTGCTCCAGGTTCCGACACGGGCGGGCCGGGCGGCCGCGACCCGTGGCAGAGCGCCTCAGCCGCCAGACGGTGGGGTGGCGCGGCCTTGAGTGTGGTCAATGCCATGTCCTCCGTGGCCCTTGTGCATGAACAGGTGCATCAGCGGACAGGCGAGAAAGAGCAGATACGGCGCGATGCCAAGCGCGTGACCCCAGTGCGCGCGCAGCAGCCAGAAGCCGGCGGCCGAGGCGATGGCGACCAGTGTCATCAACAAGAAGCCCTTCAAGTCGAAGGTCATGGCGAATTCTCAATGCGTCGAGCTCGGCTCGGGTGGGCGATCAGCGCCGCCGCCCCGCGGCCCGATCGAGCGCGCTAGTCGCACGCGGTCGGGCCGTGATGGAGGCAACCTCTGAATCACATGATCCACCGGCGTCACGCCAGGAGCCTTGACCATCGTCAAACCTGCTCGCGCACTGCGGGGGGCAGGATAGAGCAAAAAAGCCGATCCACGCCAGGCGCTGCCCGAGCCCGCCGGGCTTCCCGCTTAGCGCTTAGGCGTGCGGCCGCCGTGGCGATCCAGCCAGGACTGCAGCTCCGCGATCTCCTTGCGCTGCATGTCCGCGGTCTTCTGCGCCATCTTCTTGATCTCGGCGTCGTCGCCGTGCTGCTGGACGACGCGCGCCATGTCGATACCGCCCTGGTGATGCTGGATCATCTTGAGAGCGAAGGCGCGATCCGGGTCGGCGTCCTCTGCGGCCATCATCTTCTGATGCATGCCCTGCATCGACTTCATGTAGTCCTGCTTGGCCATGGCGCCGTGCTCTCCGCCATGACCCTGGTGCTGGCCGGCTTGCTGCGCGAGCGCAGGCGCGGCGGCGAGCAGCGAGGCGGCGGCGGCTAAGATCGCGATCCGGTTCATTCGGTGGGTCTCCTCAAGGATCAGTGGAAGGTCTGAAGGGCGGCTTGGCACGCCTGCTCGCAGCGCCGGCAGGATTCGGCGCAGATCCGGCAGTGCTCATGCATGCTGGCATGGCGCTCGCACTCCTCGGCGCAGAGGCGGCAGGCCTCTTCGCAGGCGCGGAGCACGCTCTGAATGATTGGCTCGTTGGAGCCCGTGCGGCGCGACGCGATATGTCCAGCGGCCGAACAGAGGTCGGCGCAGTCGAGGTTCAGGCGGATGCATTGGGTGAGTTGGGCGACCATCTCCTCGCCGAGGCAGGCGTCGGCGCACGAGGTGCAGATCTGAGCGCAGTCGAAGCACTCTTCAATGCAGCGGATCAAGCTGTCATTGGTGTTGCCGCGCACGTGCGGGTGCGTACTGATCATCTGATGGGCATGCATCGACGGCTTCCGTATGCAGGTGGATGGCCGGTCAAACCGCGCGATCCAGCGGCGGTTCCTTGCTGGAAAATAAAAGCGGCCTTCTTCCGCAAGGTTGAGGGGGACGCTGTCTGCGCGCGTACTTGAGGGCGCCGAACGTCCCTTTGTTGCTCCGCCAGCGAGGCTGCCCAGGGAGATTGGACTTCTGGAACCGATCTCGGCCGTTGGGTGGTGGAAAACCGAGGCGCTTGACCTTCCCATGATGGGAAGGCCCACTTCACTTGGGCATAGACGTTCAGGAGATCAGGATATGCCCGAGACAACCCTCGAACCGATCGACATTCCGGTTCTCGGCATGACCTGCGCCAGCTGCGTGGGGCGCGTCGAGAAGGCCATCAAGGCCGTGCCGGGCGTCGCCAGCGCGGCGGTGAACCTGGCGGCGGAGCGCGCGCACGTGGAACTGGCGGACCCCGGCCGGACCCCGGCCGTGATCGAAGCCATCCGCAAGGTCGGCTACGAGCCGCTCGAACGCAGCATCGAGCTCAAGGTCGCCGGCATGACCTGCGCCAGCTGCGTCGGCCGGGTGGAACGGGCGCTGCGCGCCGCGCCCGGCGTGATCTCCGCCCAGGTGAACCTCGCGACTGAACGGGCTCAGGTGCAGGTGCTGGAAGGGACCGACCTCGGCGCGCTCACCGCCGCTGTCGCCAAGGCCGGGTACGACGCGAGACCCACGGCGGAGGCCACGCCAGAGCTCGCCGATCGTGAGCGCGAGGCGCGCGAAGCCGAGATCGAAGGGCTCAAGCGCAACGTCATCATCGCCGCCACCGCAACGGCGCCGCTGTTCCTTGTCGAGATGGGCCGTCACTTCGTCCCCGGCGTCCACCACTGGCTGGCGGGCGCCATCGGAGAGCAGCCCTGGCGGTTGGCGAGCTTCGCCCTCGCCGCGTTCGTGCTGTTCGGCCCGGGCCTGCGCTTCTACCGCAAGGGGGTGCCGAACCTGGTTCGCCGCACCCCCGACATGAACTCCCTGGTGGTGCTGGGGGCGAGCGCCGCCTTGCTCTATTCAGTGGTGGCGACCTTCGCGCCCGGCCTGCTGCCAGCCGGCGCGGACCACATCTACTACGAGGCCGCCGCCGTCATCGTGACATTGATCCTGGTGGGCCGGCTGTTCGAGGCCCAGGCCAAGGGGCGCACCAGCGAGGCCATCAAGCGGCTGATGACCCTGCAGGCCAAGACGGCGCGTGTTGAGCGGGAGGGCGTGGCGCTCGAGGTGCTGATCGGCGAGGTCCGCGTCGGCGACCTCGTCCTCGTCCGTCCCGGCGAGCGGATCCCCGTCGATGGAGAGGTGGTGGGCGGCGGCTCCTTCGTGGATGAGTCGATGATCACGGGTGAGCCGATCCCGGTGGAGAAGGCCGCCGGCGCTGCGGTCGTCGGCGGCACCGTCAACAAGACCGGCGCTATCCGCTTCCGCGCCACCAAGGTCGGCGCCGCGACCATGCTGTCCCAGATCGTCCGCATGGTGGAGGCCGCGCAGGGCGCCAAGCTGCCCATCCAGGCGCTGGTCGATCAGGTCACGTCCTGGTTCGTGCCGGCCGTCATAGGCATCGCGATGCTCACCTTCGCGGTTTGGCTGCTGTTCGGCGCCTCGCCCGCTTTGAGCTTCGCGCTCGTCAACGCCGTCGCCGTCCTGATCATCGCCTGCCCCTGCGCCATGGGCTTGGCCACGCCCACCTCGATCATGGTCGGCACGGGTAAGGCGGCTGAGCTCGGGATCCTGTTCCGGCGCGGCGAAGCCCTGCAGAGCCTGCGCGACGTCCAGGTGGTGGCCTTCGACAAGACCGGCACCCTGACGCTGGGCCGCCCTGCCCTGACCGATCTTCAGGTCACGGTCGGACGTAACGAAGCCGAGGTCCTGCGCCTGGTCGCCGCCGTTGAGGCCTCGTCGGAGCATCCTGTTGCGCAGGCGATCGTCGACGCAGCCAAGTCCCGCGAACTCAGCATCCCGCCCGCGGAGGATTTCCAGAGCATCCCCGGCTTCGGCGTGGCGGCGCAGGTGGAGGGCCGCACCGTCGAAGTGGGCGCCGACCGGTACATGACCCGGCTTGGCATCTCGGTCGCCGCCGTGTCCGCGGAGGCTGAGCGCTTGGCGCGCCAGGCCAAGACCCCGCTCTACGCGGCGATCGACGGGGAACTGGCGGCGATCATCGCCGTCGCCGACCCGGTCAAGGCGACGACGGCTGCGGCGTTGCAGGCCTTGCACGCGCAGGGCTTGAAGGTGGTGATGATCACCGGGGACAACGCTCGGACGGCCAACGCCGTCGCTGAGCAGCTCGGACTCGACGACGTCGTGGCCGAGGTGCTGCCGGACGGCAAGGTCGTGGCGGTTCGTGATCTGCAGGCCCGTTTCGGCCGCCTGGCCTTCGTGGGCGACGGGGTCAATGACGCCCCGGCGCTCGCCGCAGCCGACGTCGGGATCGCCATGGGCGCTGGCACGGACATCGCCATCGAAAGCGCCGACGTGGTGCTGATGCGCAGCGACCTGCGGGGCGTTGCCAGCGCGCTCGCGCTCAGCCGGGCCGTGCTGCGGAACATCCGCCAGAACCTCGTCTGGGCGTTCGGGTACAATGTGGTGCTGATCCCCGTCGCCGCCGGCGCCCTTTACCCCGCCTTCGGCCTGCTGCTGTCTCCGATGGTGGCCGCTGGCGCCATGGCGCTCTCCAGCGTCAGCGTCCTGACAAACGCGCTTCGCCTGCGAGCCTTCCGCGACGCCGCCTTCCAAGGAGCACGGCCATGAACATCGGTCAGGCCTCGAAGGCCTCGGGCGTCACCACCAAGATGATCCGCTACTACGACGAGATCGGCCTGGTGCGCCCCGCGAGCCGGACCGACTCCAACTATCGCGAGTACGACGCCCGCCAGATCAACGAGCTTCGCTTCATCAAGCGCGCGCGTAGTCTCGGCTTCTCGATGGACGAGATCACGCAACTGCTGTCGCTGTGGCGGGATCGCGAGCGGCCGAGCCGCGAGGTCAAGGCGATCGCTGACCGGCATGTGGCCGATCTCGACGCCCGGATCGCCGAAATGCAGGCCATGGCCGACACCCTGCGGCACCTGTCGCACTGCTGCGCCGGCGACGATCGTCCGGAGTGCCCCATCCTTGCCGACCTGACGGCCGGAGCCGAGCCGACGACGCCGCCGGAACGAGTCAAGGCAAGAGCGCGGTAAGCTTAGCTGAGGCAAAGACAGGCTTACTGGCAATACTCGGAACTGCGAGCGCAATACAGAGTTGACGGATCGCTCACCCGTTGTTGCGGGTTGAAACATTCCCATCGCTGTAATCTTGCGCAGGAACGGCCAAATGTCACACAAACTATCCCACGGCTGGAGGGATGTGCCCATCCAGGAACTGGCGGGTCAGTATCTCTCCGGAGAGGGTCTAACATTCGATTTCGATGCCGGTCGCGAACGCTACGACTATCAGGTCTCGATCGGGGATGAGGGCAACGACGCCCTCGTCGGGCGCGGCGACCGCGACCACTTCTGGGGACTCGGCGGCAACGACCTGCTGAGCGGAGACCGCGAAAACGACGTGCTCTATGGCGACTCCGGCGCCGACACCCTCAGCGGGGGCGACGGCGCCGACCGGCTCACGGGCGGCATGGACGGAGACCGGCTCTTTGGCGGCAGAGACGCTGACGCCCTGATGGGCGGCACGGGCAACGACTACCTCGACGAGGGCGCCGGCCACGGCGATCTCGAGGGCGGGATGGGCGACGACACGCTGGTCGGCGGCCTCGGACCCGACGCCTTCGCGGTCGACCCCACCAGCGGCAACGATGTGATCCGCGACTTCACTGCGGGTCCCGGCATGTTCGACCACCTCGCGCTGCGGGACCTCCGGTGGGAAGACCTAAGCTTCGAAGATTCCCCGGCGGGTGTGCGTGTCAGCTGGCAGGGCGGCTCCGTGCTGCTGGAGGGCGTGCGTCAGGCGGATCTCGCGCAGGACGACTTCATGTTCGCGAACGCGCCGGATCTTCCGCCCGCCTCGCGCCCGGCGACGGCGCCGACCCCCGAGCGGCCCACACCCAGCGTCGAGGGTCCGGACCCTCGGCACGGCGACCTGCCAGGCGAGCGTTTCGACCAAGCCGCCGACGCGGCGATGCGGGATGGTGATGTCGCGCTCACCTTTACGGGCGACGAAACCTACCAGGTGCTCGTCGGCGAGCGGGAAGCCGATCAGCTGACCGGCGGGGAGAGCGTCGACAACATCTTCGGTCGGGATGGCGCCGACACTCTGCTGGGCGCTGGCGGTGACGATGTACTGCAAGGTGATGCGGGCGACGACCGACTGGAAGGCGGCGACGGCATGGATCGCCTCGACGGCGGCATGGGCGCGGACACACTGACCGGCGGCGCCATGGTCGACGACATCATGGGCATGGAGGGCGCGGACTCGATCGACGCCGGCGCCGGCCACGACATGATCGAAGGCGGCATGGGCAACGATACCATCACCGGCGGCACGGGGGCCGACGCCTTCATCGTCGATCCGCACAGCGGCTTCGACGTCGTCACCGATATGGAAGTCCGCGGTGAGGCGCAGGGCGCGTTCGACCACCTCGCGCTGCGCGACATCCGGCCGGATCAGGTGTCCGTCGTGGATCGCGCGGAAGGGGCGTTCGTCTCCTGGAACACCGACCGCGACGCCGATCCGGAAGGCGGCGTCTTGCTGCTGGGCGTCTTCAAGGCGGATCTCCGGCAGAGCGACTTCATGTTCATCGATGAGCCCGGCTTCGTCCCGGGGATCAGCACCGCCGGTTCGGATTGGATTTTCCCGGCGTAAGCTGCCAGGGTTCACCTCTCAGATCGTCGCCTCGTCGTCCCAAGGGCGGCGAGGCGATGCATGGGCGACGCGCGAAGGCAGCCTCAAGCCCTTCGCGATCCAATGGCGCGCGTTCTGGCCGCGGCCCTCCGCCATCTCGATCCGGGCGGCCGGGCCGAGGTGGGCAGCCGCGCCGCCCACAACAGCGAACCGTCCGCAGCCTCCCCCGTCGCCAGTCATTCCGCCCGGCACACCAGGCGCTTACCGCACCTGTTCGTGGATGAGGTTGCCGCTGGGCAGCGGGCGGAGAATCTCCGCCTCCGGCCTCCGCAGGTTGAGCCAGTCGAGGCCTTTCGCGCGCGGCAACACCACCACCTGCCGGTCATGGTACGGCGCGATGTCCGGTCCCGGCGATGTGGTCAGCATGGCGAAGGCGCCCTCCTTCACCAGGCCTGCGATCCAGAACCAGGGCTCGCCGACGAGGGTGAAGAGGTGCTTGTCCTTCAGCCGCTGCTTAGGATCGTCGGACTTGGTGAACTCGTAAAAGCCGTCCGACGGGATCAGGCAGCGGTCGCTCTTGGCGAAGCTGCGTCCTTCCGACCGGAAGTTGAACACGGGCTTGCCGCTGGACGACTTCCAGGCCCAAGGCGTGACGGAAAGCTCCACCCCCTCCGAACCGCCGCGGATGATCGGCGCCGTCTGGTTCGGCCGAATGTCGTCGTAGGGCGGGTAGTTCGGGGTGGCGTCGCCCGCGAACCGCAGCGGGATCTTCAGCTGACTGAACTCCTCCCGGAGGGTGTCAGGCGACTTCGTGTAGCGGTAGTCGTTGCACATCCTCGACTAACGCCCCGGGCGCAGCAGCGGTCCCCGACCGGCGCTCTTGTCAGGTCGCCGCCTCATGCGCCATGGCCGCGGCGGCCAGCTGATCGCCCTCGGTGACGCGACCGGCGGCTTTGCGCTCGCTGTAGCGATCGACCAGATAGTCCGCGCGATCGCGGGTCAGGAGGGTGAACTTGTAGAGCTCCTCCATCACGTCGACGACGCGGTCGTAATAGGCGGACGGCTTCATCCGGCCCGCCTCATCAAACTCCTGGTAGGCCTTGGCCACCGAGGACTGGTTGGGGATGGTGATCATGCGCATCCAGCGGCCGAGCAGGCGCAGGGTGTTCACGGCGTTGAAGGATTGCGAGCCGCCGGACACCTGCATCACAGCCAAGGTGCGCCCCTGGGTCGGCCGCACGCTGCCGATCTCCAGCGGGATCCAGTCGATCTGCGCCTTCATGATCCCGGAGATCGCCCCATGGCGTTCCGGGCTGCACCACACCTGGCCCTCGGACCATTGTGAGAGCGCCCGCAGCTCCTGCACCTTCGGATGGTCCGGCGACACGGCGTCGGGCAGCGGCAGGTCCCGCGGATCGAAGATGCGCGTCTCGGCGCCAAACCGCTGCAGGATGCGGGCGGCCTCCTCCGTCAGCAGCCGGCTGTAGGACCGTTCCCGCAGCGAGCCGTAGAGCAGCAGGATGCGCGGCGGGTGAGTCGCCGCCGTCGGCGCGTTCAGCTTCTCCAGGCTTGGCGTGTCGAGGAACTGCGGCTGCAGGGCGGGGAACTCAGTCATCTGGACCTCGAACGCGGTGGAACCGACTTCAAACTGTCGTAGATTTCCTATATTGTCGAAATATGGAAACCAAGCCTGCCGTTGCAAGCCTGTCCGCCCTCGCGCACGAGGTTCGCCTGTCCACCTTCCGCCTCCTGGTGCAGGCGGGACCTGACGGCCTGCCAGCCGGCGAAGTGGCCCGCCGTCTGGGCGTGCTGCCGAACACCCTGTCGGCCAGCCTCAATGTGCTCAGCCACGCCGGCCTGATCGCCTCGCGCCGTGACGGACGCTCGATCATCTACACCGCCAACTACGACGCCATGCGCGAGTTGTTGGCCTTCCTGATGGAGGACTGCTGCGGCGGTTCGCCGGAGATCTGCGCGCCGCTCGCCGCCATCGCCAGCCAGTGCTGCGTGGCCGAAGGCGCCCGAGCCTGAGGAGCCCACCGTGAGCGACAAGACCTACAACATCCTCTTCCTGTGCACCGGCAACTCGGCCCGATCGGTCATCGCCGAGGCGCTGATGAACAAGGAGGGCCGCGGCCGCTTCAACGCCTACTCGGCGGGCTCGATGCCCACCGGACGGGTCAATCCGCACGCCCTGTCGATCACCCGAGCCCTTGGCTTCGAGGACACGGCGTTCCGCTCCAAGTCCTGGGACGAGTTTGCGAAGCCCGGCGCCCCGCCGCTCGACTTCATCATCACCGTCTGTGACAACGCCGCGGGCGAGGTCTGCCCTGTGTGGCCGGGCCAGCCGATGACCGCCCATTGGGGCGTGCCCGATCCGGCTGCGGTCCAGGGCTCCGAGGCCGAGATCGCCGCCGCCTTCTCCGAGACGGCGCGGATGCTGGGCAACCGCATCCGCATCTTCCTCAGCCTGCCGCTCGCTTCGATCGACCGCATGTCGTTGCAGACGAAGCTGGCCGAGATCGGCCGAACCGTCGACGATCCCCAGTCCGCCCAATGACCACTATCGAGCCCCCCGCCCCATCCAAGGGGCCCAAGGCCATGTCCCGCTTCGAGCGCTTCCTGACCCTTTGGGTCGCGCTCTGCATCGTGATCGGCGTCGGCCTCGGACACCTCTTCCCGTCGGTGTTCCAGGCCATCGGCTCGGCCGAAGTGGCCAAGGTCAATCTGCCGGTGGCGGTGCTGATCTGGCTGATGATCATCCCTATGCTGATGAAGGTCGATTTCGGCGCCATGCGCCAGGTCGGCCAGCACTGGCGCGGCATCGGCGTGACCCTGTTCGTCAACTGGGCGGTGAAGCCGTTCTCGATGGCGGCGCTGGGGGCCGTCTTCATCGGCTACCTGTTCCGCCCCTATCTGCCGGCGGGCGAGATCAACAGCTACATCGCCGGCCTGATCCTGCTGGCGGCGGCGCCCTGCACGGCGATGGTGTTCGTCTGGAGCAACCTGACGCGCGGCGAGCCGCACTTCACGCTCAGCCAGGTGGCGCTGAACGACGCGATCATGGTTGTCGCCTTCGCGCCCATCGTCGGACTGCTGCTCGGCCTATCCGCCATCACCGTCCCCTGGGAGACGCTGCTGCTCTCGGTCGGGCTCTACATCATCGTCCCCGTCGTCCTGGCGCAGCTCCTGCGGAGCGCGCTCCTCAAGCGCGGCGGCGAAGCCGAGCTGCAGCGCGTGCTCGGCCGTGTGGGTCCCGTCTCGCTCACCGCCTTGCTGGCCACCCTGGTCCTGCTGTTCGGCTTCCAGGGCGAACAGATCCTCACCCAGCCGGCGATCATCGCCATGCTGGCCGTGCCGATCCTGATCCAGGTCTACGCCAACTCGGCGATCGCCTACCTGCTCAACCGCCTCACCGGCGAAGCCCACTGCGTCGCCGGCCCATCCGCCCTGATCGGCGCCAGCAACTTCTTCGAACTCGCGGTCGCCGCCGCGATCAGCCTGTTCGGCTTCTCCTCCGGCGCGGCGCTCGCCACAGTCGTGGGCGTGCTGATCGAGGTGCCGGTGATGCTGACCATCGTCGCCATCGTGAACCGGTCCAAGGGCTGGTACGAGCGGGGCGCGGCCGTTCAACGGGTGGCGGCGCGCTGCGCCCCGCCGATCACGAGGTGAGCTGCATGTCCGACTTCCCGATCACCATCTTCCACAACCCGGCCTGCGGCACCTCCCGCAATACCGTCGCAATGGTCAAAGCCGCCGGCTACGAGCCGGAGATCGTCGAGTACCTGCAGGTTGGCTGGACGAAGCCGCAGCTGCGGGAGCTGCTCGCCGCCAGGGGCGCCAAGCCGCGCGAAATCCTGCGCGAGAAGGGCACGCCGGCCGGCGAGCTCGGCCTGCTTGACCCGCACGTCAGCGACGATGCGGTCCTCGACGCCATGGTCGAGCACCCGATCCTGGTGAACCGCCCGATCGTTGTCACGCCGAAGGGGGCAAAGCTCAGCCGGCCTTCGGAAGCGGTCTTGGACCTGCTCGATCGCAAACCGCAGAGCTTCACCAAGGAGGACGGCGAGGTGGTGGAGGTCACGCGCTGAACCAACCGCGGCTGCGGCCCGCGGGGCACCGTCGACGTACCCGTCACCGAGCTGCGCGCGGCGGCTTAACAATGATCTACCGAGCCAGCCTTCGAGCGTGCCCGCGGAGATCAGATCGTCTTCGGCTAACCGGACGCGTCTGCCCCCAACGAAGACACTTCGTGAGCGTACCGTCTAAGCACGGGCGGGGGAGGATTGGTGGGCGCGGGCTATCTGACGTCGATAACAATATTTCATGTGACAGTCACAGACGGGGACGTCATATCTCCGACATGCGGGTCCTGCTCGCCCTCCTGGCCCTCGTCGGCCTGCTGATCAGCCCGATCGCGGCCTCCGCCGCGGCGCCGGCGTGCCTGCATCATCACGACGCGGCGCAGATGGCCGCGATGATGGGCATGGCGGGTCCGCAGGACGCCGGCAAAGCCGGCGGCATGCCCTGCTGCGACGACGATGCCGGTAAAGCCAAGCCGCACGACAGCCAGGCCTGCGCCCAGGCCTGCGCGGTCGTCTGTGGGGTGAACGTCGCCCTGCCCGAAGCGCCGGCGGAGCTCGCACTCACCGTGGTGCACGCCCGCTTCGAGCCGGCGGCGCCGGTGCCCTTGCACGCCCACGGTCCCCCGGGCCTGAAGCGACCCCCCAAGCACCACGCCTGAAGCCAGCCGCGCCCGCGGCTAGGGATGCCCTGTTCGCGACGAGCCGGCGATCAAGCCGCCTCGCGAGGACCGGGCCGACTGCTGCGCGACCGCGCAGCCTCGCTCAATTCCTTTCAGGTGAATGCAACATGCAACGCTTCAAGCTGATTTCGGCGGCCCTGGCCGCCCTGACGATCACTGGTCTTTCGACCGCTGCGTCCGCAGCGGCAGCAGGTGACGACGGCTACGTCATCCGCACCGTCCGATCGCCCAACGGCAAGGACCCTTTCGTGCGCATCGTAAAAGTCCCGAAGACGCAGGCCGTCGCCAAGGCTTCGGACTGCCCCATGATGAAGGACGACGCCGCCATGAGGGCGATGTGCCACCGCATGATGGGCGACCATCGCGCCGTCGCGCCGACCCCCAACGGCTGACCGGCTCCCGATCGCTTTCGAGTATCCCCTCTGCGGGAGACGGAGGGGCGCCGGCGGCATAGCTTGCCGCCGGCGCCTTCCCCAACATGGGTTCCCACATGCGTCCAATTCGACTTGCCCAGCTGTGCGTTGCTTCGGCGGCTGCTAGCCTGCTCAGCACGGCGCAGGCCAAGAGCAGCCCCCTGACCTACGAAGAGGCGCTCGCGCGAGCGCGCCAGACCGCTCCTGCGGTTGCCGCCGCCGACCTCAAGGCGCGGGCGGCTCGGAGCAGCGCGGTCGCGGCGGGACGTCTGCCGGATCCTCAGCTGAGGTTCGGCGTCGAAAATTACCCGATCTCCGGTCCCATGGCGGGCCGTTTCGGCGCCGACGAGATGACCATGGCGACAGTCGGCGTCATGCAGGAGTTCCCGAACGCCGGGCGGCGGCGCGCGGAGGCGGCGGGCGCCCGCGCCGATGTCGCCATGGCGGAAGCCCAACGGGCGGTCACAACACGTGAGGTCCAGCTCGGCGCGGCGCTGGCTTGGGTCGATCTGCACTACGCCCAGAGCCGCCTCGCGGCCTTGGATGCGATCTTGCGGCAGATCGAGCCGATCTGGCGCTCGGCCCCGGCGGGCGTGGCGTCGGGCGCGGACCGTCCGGCGATGGCGCTCGCTCCGATCCGCGCGCGAGCCGCCTTGCAGGACCAGCGCGATGAGCTCGCGGCCGCCGCCGAGCGGGCGAAGGCCGAGCTGTCACGCTGGACCGGCGACCTGGACCCAGCCGTCGCCGGACCGCCGCCCTCGCTCGACATCGAGCCGGCGAGTCTGCGGGCCGGCCTTGAGGCGCATTCCACCCTGCGGGCCTACGACTCGGCGCGATCGAGGGCGCAAGCGGATGTGGACGCCGCGCGGGCGGCAAAGCGCCCGGACTTTGCGCTGGAGGCCAGCTACGGGCGCCGGGACCGGATGTTCGGCGACATGGTTTCGGCCGGTGTGACGGTGCGGCTGCCCCTCTTCGCGGGTCAGCGGCAGGATCCGCTGATCGCCGCGCGGCGCGCCGATGCGGCTCGGGTGGATGCGGAGGCGGAAGTCGCGCGCCGCACCCTGCGCGCCGGGCTCGACGGAGATCTCGCCGACCACCTGATGCACCATGAACAGTGGATGCGGTCCAAGGATGTCGTTCTGCCCGCGGCGCAGCGGCAAGCTGATCTGGAGACCGCCAGCTACGGCGCCGGGCGCGCGGGGCTCGGCGACGTCCTGCAGGCCTTCACCGAATTGGCCGAAGCCCGGCTCACCTTGCTCGAACGCGAGGCGGCAGTGGCCCGCGACGCGGTGCGCATCACCCTCACCTATGGAGCCGACGCGCCATGAGCATCCCCATCACGCGCGCGCAGCTGGCGGCCGGGGGCATGATCCTGCTCCTGCTGGGCGGCGCCGGCGGCTACGGCCTCTCGAGGCTGAGCTCATCCGACAAGCCGGCGCCCGCCCCAACCAGCGCCGGCCGCCAGGTGCTCTATTGGTACGACCCGATGGTCCCCAGCCAACGGTTCGACAAGCCAGGCAAGTCCCCGTTCATGGACATGCAGCTGGTGCCGAAATACGCCGACGAGGCGGGGGCGGACGCCGGCGTGCAGATCGATCCAGCGAGGGTCCAGAGCCTCGGCGTGCGTCTGACGACAGCCGAACCGGGGCGCCTGCCTAGCGAGATCACCGCCCCGGGGGTCATCGACTTCAACGGGCGCGACCTCGTGGTCGTCCAGGCGCGCGCCGGCGGCTTCGTGCAGCGTGTCTATGCGCGTGCGCCCGGCGACATCATCGCCGCGGGCGCGCCGCTCGCGGACGTGCTCGTGCCGGAGTGGGGCGGCGCCCAGACGGAGTTCCTGGCGGTCCGCCGCACCGGGGATGCAGCCCTGATCGCGGCAGCGCGCCAGCGCCTGGCGTTGCTCGGCATGTCGCCCAGCCTGATCGCCTCGGTCGCACGCAGTGGTCGGCCGCAGACGGTCGTCCGCATAACTGCCCCGGGTGGCGGCGTGATCCGAACGCTGAGCGTGCGCAATGGCATGACGGTGAGCCAGGGCCAGACGCTCGCTGAGATCAGCGGGCTGGGCAGCGTCTGGCTCAACGTTTCGGTGCCGGAAGCCACGGCCGGCCAAGTCCGCCCCGGACAGGCCGTGACGGTCACGCTCACGGCCTTTCCGGGCGAGCAGTTTGTCGGGCGTGTCTCAGCCATCCTGCCGGAAGCGGCCGCCGAGAGCCGCACCCTCACCGCGCGGGTGGAACTGCCGAACCGCGGCGGGCGCCTGCGGCCGGGCATGTACGGACAGGCGCAGTTCGCGGGCGCCGCCTCGCCCGCGCTGCTTGTCCCCTCCGAAGCGGTGATCCGGACTGGTCGCCGCGCACTCGTCATGCTGGCCCAGCCTGGGGGACGATTCCGGCCTGCCGAGGTGCAGGTCGGCCGCGAGGCGGGAGACCGGACCGAGATCCTGGCAGGTCTCCAGGCGGGCGAACAGGTGGTCGCCTCCGGCCAGTTCCTGCTCGACTCAGAGGCCAGCCTTGCCGGCGTGCAGGCGCGGCCGATCCAGCCGAGGCCGCCCGCGGCGGCCCCACCGACCGCCTACGAGACGACCGGACGGCTCGAGCGGTTGCACGGCCGGTCGATCACGCTCAGCCACCAGCCCGTCCCAGCCTTGCAGTGGCCGGCGATGACCATGAGCTTCACCCTCGCCGACCCGAAGTTGGCCGAGGGTCTGAAGACCGGCGATCAGGTGCGCTTCGCCTTCGACCAGGCTGGCGGCGTGCCCACCGTGCGGCGGATCGCCAAGCTGGATACGCCCCGATGATCGCCGCCCTTATCCGCGCCTCGGTCCGGGGGCGGTTCTACGTGCTGATCGCGGCCGCCGGCCTGTTGCTGGCCGGGCTCTGGGCGGTCCGTTCCACGGCGGTGGACGCGCTGCCTGACCTCTCCGACGTCCAGGTGGTGATCCGCACCAGCTACCCGGGACAGGCGCCTCAGCTCGTCGAGAACCAGGTCACCTATCCGCTCGCCACTACCATGCTCTCGGTCCCTGGAGCCAAGACGGTGCGGGGCTATTCCTTCTTCGGCGACAGCTTCGTCTATGTGCTGTTCGAAGACGGGACCGACCTCTACTGGGCGCGGTCGCGGGTGCTGGAATATCTCAACCAGGTGCAGGGGCGGCTCCCCGCGTCCGCCAAGCCGGCGCTTGGACCCGACGCCACGGGCGTCGGCTGGATCTACGAATATGCCCTGGTCGATCGCAGCGGGCGACACGACCTCGCCCAGCTTCGCAGCCTGCAGGACTGGTTCCTGCGCTATGAGCTG
The DNA here is from genome assembly GCF_049445735.1 of Phenylobacterium sp. VNQ135. Lineage (NCBI taxonomy): Bacteria > Pseudomonadati > Pseudomonadota > Alphaproteobacteria > Caulobacterales > Caulobacteraceae > Phenylobacterium > Phenylobacterium sp. VNQ135. The sequence continues at coordinate 212,960 of NZ_JBMSDS010000005.1, forward strand.
AAGAGCCTCCCGGGCGTCGCCGAAGTGGCCAGCGTCGGCGGGATGGTCCGCCAGTATCAGGTGGTCGTCGACCCGACCAAGCTCGCCGCCTATGGCGTCACCCACGCTGAGGTGGTCGATGCGCTGCGTAACGCCAACCAAGAAGCCGGTGGTTCGGTCCTCGAACTCGGCGAGGCCGAATACATGGTCCGCTCAGGCGGCTACCTGGCGAGCCTCGACGACTTCCGCGCAGTGCCTCTGCGCGCAGCGCCGGGCGGCGTACCGGTGCGCCTCGGGGACGTCGCCACCGTGCAGGTTGGACCGGAGATGCGGCGCGGCATCGCCGAGTTGGATGGCCAAGGCGAGGTGGCCGGCGGCGTGGTGATCCTGCGCTCTGGAAAGAACGCCCGCGAGACCATCGGGGCGGTGAAGTCGAAGCTGGCCGAGCTGAAGGGCAGCCTTCCGGCCGGCGTCGAGGTCGTGACGACCTACGACCGGTCGCAGCTGATCGACCGCGCCATCGCCAACCTGACGCAGAAGCTGGTCGAGGAGTTCATCGTCGTCGCGATCGTCTGCGGCCTCTTCCTCTGGCACGCGCGCTCGGCGCTGGTGGCGATCCTCACCCTGCCGCTCGGCGTGCTGGCGGCGTTCCTGGTGATGCGCGGCCAGGGCGTGAACGCCAACATCATGTCGCTGGGCGGCATCGCCATCGCTATCGGCGCCATGGTCGACGCCGCCGTGGTGATGATCGAGAACGCGCACAAGCACCTCGAGCGGTGGACGCATGACCATCCCGGCCAGACGCTCCGCGGCAAGGACCGTTGGGAGGTGGTGACCGAGGCAGCCGCAGAGGTCGGGCCGGCCCTGTTCTTCAGCCTGGTGATCATCACCCTGTCCTTCGTGCCGGTGTTCACACTTCAGGCGCAGGAGGGCCGGCTGTTCGCGCCGCTGGCTTTCACGAAGACCTACGCCATGGCGGCCGCCGCGATCCTGTCGGTGACCCTCGTGCCGGTGCTGATGGGCTACCTGATCCGCGGTCGCATTCCCGCCGAGCAGGACAATCCGCTCAACCGGGCGCTGACCCGGGCATACCGGCCAGCGCTCGACTGGGTCCTGGGGCGACCCAAGACCACGCTGTTGCTGGCGGCCTTGGCCTTCACCACGACGGCCTGGCCGCTCAGCCGCCTGGGCGGCGAGTTTCTGCCGTCGATGGACGAGGGCGACCTGCTCTACATGCCATCAGCTCTCCCCGGCATTTCCGCCGCCAAGGCCGCCGAGCTGCTGCAACAGACGGACCGGCTGATCCTCACGGTCCCTGAGGTGAAGACCGTGTTCGGCAAGGCCGGACGGGCGGAGACCGCGACCGATCCCGCTCCGTTGGAGATGTTCGAGACCACCATCCAGTTCAAGCCGCGCAACCAATGGCGGCCGGGCATGACGCCTGAGAAGCTGGTGGAGGAACTCGACCAGACCGTGAGAGTCCCCGGCCTCGCCAATGTCTGGGTGCCGCCGATCCGCAACCGCATCGACATGCTGGCGACCGGGGTGAAGAGCCCGATCGGGGTGAAGGTCTCCGGGCCAAACCTCGCCGAACTCGACCGCATCGCTGGGCGCATCGAAGCGGTCGCCAAGACCGTGCCGGGGGTGAGCTCCGCCCTCGCCGAGCGCTTGACCGGCGGACGCTACGTCGATGTCGACATCGACCGCGCCGCCGCCGCGCGCTTCGGGCTCAACATCAGCGACGTGCAGGCCATCGTGTCTGGCGCGATCGGCGGCGAGACCGTCGGCGAGACGGTGGAAGGCCTCGCCCGCTATCCGATCAGCGTGCGCTACCCGCGCGAGCTGCGTGACAGCCTGGAAGGCCTACGTTCGCTGCCGATCGTCACGCCGGCCGGGCAGCAGATCACGCTCGGAACCGTCGCCCGTGTGCAGATCGCCGACGGCCCGCCGATGCTGAAGACGGAGAACGGCCGCCCCTCAACCTGGGTCTATGTGGACGTGCGTGGACGCGACCTCGCCTCGGTGGTCGGCGACCTGCAGAGGGCGGTCGCCCGTGACGTGAAGCTCACGCCGGGGGTCAGCGTCGCCTACTCGGGCCAGTTCGAGTACCTGCAGCGGGCGGCCGATCGGCTGAAGATCGTCGTGCCGGCGACATTGGCGATCATCTTCCTGCTGCTCTACGTGACCTTCGGCCGCTTGGACGAAGCGGCGCTGATCATGGCCACCCTGCCGTTCGCGCTGACCGGCGGGATCTGGGCGCTTTATCTGCTCGGCTATCACCAGTCGGTGGCGACGGGGGTGGGCTTCATCGCCCTGGCCGGCGTCTCCGCCGAGTTCGGGGTGGTGATGCTGATCTACCTGAAACACGCCCTTCAGGAACGCGGTCCCGATCCCAGGCCCAGCCAAGTCGCCGAGGCGGTGCGCGAAGGCGCGCTGCTTCGGGTGCGACCGAAAGCGATGACCGTAGCCGTCATCCTGGCGGGCCTCTTCCCCATCCTGATCGGCCATGGCGCCGGTTCGGAGGTCATGAGCCGGATCGCCGCGCCCATGATCGGCGGCATGCTCACCGCCCCCTTACTTTCTATGCTCGTCATCCCGGCAGGGTACCTCCTGCTGCGGCGACGGCGCACGGATCCCTCAGCTTTAACCCCTAAAGGAGACTACCCATGAAGCGCGCCTATCTCACCGCCGGCGTCGTCAGCGCCCTCCTCGCTCTGGCCGCCTGCGGTCAGAAGACCGAGACGCAGGCGGAGGCCCCGACGGCCCCCGCCGAACCTGCCGCGGCGCCCGCCGCCACCGACAGCATGTCCGGCATGAACATGGCTTCGGCCGAGCCGGCCAAGACCGCCAAGGCGACCGGCACTGTCACTGCCGTGGATGCGGCGGGCGGCGCTATCACCATCGACCACGGGCCGATCCCGGAGGCCAACTGGCCGGCCATGACCATGGCCTTCAAGGCCGCCCCCGCCCTCACTCAAGGGCTCAAGGCCGGCGACAAGGTCGCCTTCGACTTGAAGCTCGAGAACGGCGGCGGCGAAGTCACCGCGATCCAGAAGCAGTAGGCGCCGCGCTGTCGGACCACGGGGGAGGGCTCGCGCTCAGCGCACCTGGGCGTGAGCCATCCCGATCTGCGGCTGCGATGGCCCAGGGTCTGCCTTGGTTCGCGGATTGCGCCGTCACAACAGGTCTCGGGCAATCTCGATCAGGGTCCAGGCATAGGCCCCCACGCTCGGAATTGCAGTCGTGGCGACGCCAAAGGCGCGTCCACCGGCGCCTTGCGGGTAGCCGCGCAAGAAGGTCAGGCGGCCGAGGCAGAAGAGCGCTACGGCACACGCAATATAGGCGAGCGGCGCCTCGCCGGAGGTTGTGGCGAGCGCCAGATGGCCAACCACCGCAATGAAGGCCTGCTCTAGGGTGTTCTGCAGAAAGGCTGCTGGGACGGCGAGGCGGACGCTCGGCCGGCTGTACGCGGAACCGGCGTTGTCCTCGGCGGAGGTGAACCGCACCTTCGCCACCATCCGCACGGCCAGAACGACCCACAGCGCGATCAGCAGGTCGGCTCTCAGCGCAAACGCGAGGCGCTCGGCGAGGTCCTGCGGAAAAGCGAGGAGTCGGGGGAGCGCCAGGCAGGCGAGCGCCAGGGTTGATCCGCAGACGGCGACGGCCAGGAGCGCTCCAAGTTTAACGGTGCGCTGTTCCTTCGGGAGATCAACCCTTGGCGGCGTGGGCGGCTTGGTCATTGCGGTGACCTCTTCGCGCGGGCCCAAAGCCGATAGGTGTCCCCGAAGATCTCGGGGTGGTCGAGCTCATGGCGATGCAAGGCGCGAAGATCACGCAAGGCGCCCGAGCGGCGGTTCTGCGCCAAATATCGCGTCCGGTCGGCGGTATGGCCGAACTGGACGCCGAGGAATTCGAGACCCGCCACCTCGAACATCGCCCCGATCTGAGGCAGGGTGAAACGCTGCTCGTTCACGTGGAACAGGAGGTCACGACAGTCCGAAAGGGTCCAGAAGTCGGACGCGGGGCTCATTACGGCCTGCAGCGCGGGTGGCGCACCATCGAGCATCAGGGAACGGCGGAGCGCCCGGATGCCATCCGCGTCGTCGCGATATCCGGCGCGCGCAATGTGGGCGCGCGCTTCGACGACCGCACGTCGACCGATTTCGCTGTAGAGGCCGACGAAGAGGAGCCCAGATGAGCTCAGCAGCCCGGCAAGATTACGCAGCCCCTGCGCCGGATCCTCCATGTGATGGAGCACGCCGAAGCTGTCGATGAGGTCAAAACGTTCCTCCAAGGCGGCTAGGTCCAGGATGTCCGCCTGCAGGTGTTCCACATCCGTGAGCCTGTACTCCCGAGCCTTGCGCATGGCGTAGCCGAGACTGGCGGCGCTGAGGTCAATCGCCAGGATGGAGGCCCCGCGATAGGTCGTCGCGACCCGCATGGTCTCCAGCCCGGTGCCGCAGCCGGCGATCAACACCCTTGGGCGGGCGAGATCGGGGATGTCGCCAGCCGGCAGGTCAGGCAGGGCGTTCTGGACAGCCCTTCGGAAGGGCAGCGGCTCGCCGAGGCTGCAGCGCGTCCAGCGCGGGTAAGGGTTCTGCTCGTACTGTTGCTGGACGGCCCGCGAGACGGCGTCTGTGGGAGGCTTGAGGACGGGCATTCGGGCGCGCAGCTCGGCTTCCTCATCCGGCTCACTGAGCTGCTCGCGAAGGAGGTCGGCGAGAACCGGCAGGGCGGCGCCCCGGAGCCGCGCAGCGAGCGGGGTTGCGGCGAGCGGACGATAGGCGGCGACGATCGCGATCTTGGTGAGATCGCCCGCCCGCTGTCCGAGGTCCTCGCGGTCGAGGTCCGTGATCAGGCTGGCCACGCGAGTCTGCTCGGCCGGCGCGGCGAATAGGACGTACTCGTTGAGGAACGCCTGCCGGGCGAGACCGATCGCAATGCTGAGCTCTTCCTCAAGGCGTTCGGCCGCCCCCTCCGTGAGCCTCAGGAGATCGGCGCGCAGTTGGACGAGCACGAGTTCGATGGCCACGTCGGGCACGGGGGCGGTGGCCAGCAAGGTTTGGAATAGGTGATCCTGGATCAGCTGGGAGGCTGTCGTCGCCTCGCGCTCCAATGTCTCTGCGAGCTGACCGGGCGCCCCGGCGATACTTTCGAGGAGACGATCAATCTCTGGCTGCTGCCGCAACACTGCTATGGCGGCAGTCGCCAGATTGCGGGGGTTGACGTCCGGCCGGTCGAACAGCTGCAGCAAGATCTCTCTGAATGCCGGCGTCGGGGGCGCTAACCGAGTGTGGCGGAGTGCGCCAGCAAGGCGCCGCCAGGCCTCGGCGTCGCCGGGCGCGGCCTCCACGGCCTGGGCGAGCAACGCCAGCCCTTCCATGCCGTGACCGAGTTGCAGGCGCGCGAGGCCGAGGTTCGCCAGCAAAATCGCACGCAGGGGGTGCCCCGCCGGCGTCGCCTTTCTACCCCTATCGAAGCCTTCCGCAGCTCCCGCGGCGTCGCCGCTCTGCAGGCACAAGAGACCTAGCCCATTGAGGGCGGTCGGCAGTGCGGGCGCTCGTTTCAGTGCAGAGCGGTAGCAACGCTCCGCGTCGGACCGTCGTCCGATCAGACGATAAGCGTCGCCGGCCGCAGCAAACGCCTCTGCGAAGTCTGGCTTGAGAGCTGCGGCCCGTTGGAAGAACGTCGCCGCGATCTCGTAAGCCTGCAGCCGTCGATGGGCTTCACCGAGATTGAACTGAATGAACGGGTTCTTCGGCTGCCCACTGGCCGCCTTTTCAAACCATGCGATGGCGTCGTCTGACCGCCCGCTGTTCAAGGCGATCGTGCCCAGGACGTTTAGCGCTGAGGGATCCGAGGGCCTTGCCGCGAGAACCTTTCGGGCGTGCTTCTCTGCCTCAGGCCATCGGCCTGCGTTCACGTGCGCCACCGCCTGCTGCAGGTCGGCCATCGCCTGAGGTGGCCCCGCAGGCGTGAGGCGCGGCGGCGGAGGCGGAAACCGTCTCATGCGGTGATCAAGCCGCGCTCAGCGACCGCGCCTCCCTCAAATCGGCCCTGGCATCGCGAATGATCGACCACGCAGATTGGAGGAAGAGCCCCGAGATGATCACGGCCACGACGAGATCAGGCCAAGCGGTCTTGGTCCAGAACACCAGGCCTGCGGCGATCACCACGGCGAGGTTCCCCAGGGCGTCGTTACGAGAGAAGAGCCAGACGGCGCGGACATTGGCGTCGCCGGCACGGTGGGGGATCAGGATGAGCGCCGCCGCAACGTTCGCCACCAGCGCGATCGCCCCGAATACGCCCATGAGCTCGGCCTCGGGCTGATTCAGCACCAGCACGCGATAGGCCGTGTTCAGAAGCACCCCGACGCCGAGCGCCGCCAGGAACAAGCCTTGGATGAGCGCCGAGCGCGCGCGCCAGACGAGGGACCAGCCGATCGCCAGTAGGCCCAGGAACGTGATGAGCCCGTCGCCCATGAAGTCGAGGGCGTCCGCCTTCAGCGCCTGCGAGCCGGCGACGAAGCCGGCGACGATCTCCACCAGGCCGTAGCCGGCATTGATCAGCACCACGATCCAGAGCGCCCGCCGGTAGGCGGGCGTGATATGGCTGAGGTTCTTCGGGAGCTCATCGTCATCCGCCGTCGCCGAAGGCTCATCGCGGTCGAGATGATAGCCAAGGTCGGTGACCGTGGCCTCTACGGTCGGCACAAGCTTCGCGGCATCGTCGACCTTCAACGTCATCATCGAAGACGCGATGGAGACACGCGCTTCCTGGACACCAGGCAGCTTGGCCACCGCCGACTGGATCTTTTCCGCGCAGCTGGAGCAATCCATGCCGGTCACACGGTACCGGAGTGACTCTGCGGCGGCTGTCGTGTTCGACATGTGTTTTCTCCCGATGTGGCCACTCTAATTGCTCTAGCGGCTTGAGGATCAAGCCGTTGCGGCGGCTCTCCGGAGCCTCGCCAAGCCGGCTCTTGATCCTCTAGCGACTTGAGCATGTATCGTGCTGTTAAGACCTATTCGCAGTCGCACTCAGGACGCTTCGATGCCGGCGCTCGCACGCCTCTTCCTTGCGGTCGCCCTTCTCGTGGCCGCCCAACTTCCCGCCACCGCCGTTGCCCAGGACGCGCCGCCCTCCGCCGCCGTCGCCTGGCGCCTGCTGGACTATATTGCGGTGGATTACCCCGGCGCTGTCGCCGACGGCCGGATCGTAAGCGAGGCCGAGTATGCGGAGATGCGGGAATTCTCCGCGTCGGTGCGCAGCCGCATCGCCGCCCTGCCGGCGAGTTCCGCCAAACCGCAGCTCCTTGCAGAGGCGAACGCACTCGTCGGATCCGTGGATCATCGTGCCGAGCCTGCCGACGTGGCGCGCCGGGCCCGAACCCTCGCGGCCGATTTGCTAAAAGCGTACCCCGTGCCGCTCGCGCCGCAGCAGGCCCCAAACCTGGTCCGGGGTGCGGCCCTTTACGCCGAGCAGTGCGCGTCCTGCCACGGCGCCGTCGGCAGGGGGGACGGCCCCAACGCCAAAGGGCTGGACCCGCCGCCGATCGCCTTCACCGACGTGGCGCGCGCCAACGAGCGGAGCCTCTTCGGTCTGTATCAGGTGATTGGCCAGGGGCTCGACGGCACGGCCATGCCCAGCTTCGCCCACCTGTCGTCCGACGATCGCTGGGCGCTGGCGTACTATGTTGGGACCTTCGCCTATTCCCGAGAGGCCGAGCGCGCCGGCGAGCAGGCGTGGCGCGCGGGGTCGCAGCTGCACGCCGTCGTCCCCGACCTACAGGTCCTGACCCAAACGACCCCCGCAGCTCTGGCGGCCCGCGTAGGCGAGCCGCAGGCCACCCAAATCATGGCTTATCTGCGCCGCCATCCGGAGGCTGTAGCGCCGAGGTCGGATGGCGGGCTGGACGTCGCCCGCCGCAAACTCGCGGAAAGCCTGAACGCCTACGACGCGGGCGATCGAAAGCGGGCTGAGGAGCTCGCGCTATCGGCGTATCTTGACGGGTTCGAGCCTGTCGAACCTCTGCTGCGCGCGCGAGACGGCGCCCTGATGGCGAGGGTCGAGGCGTCCATGGGCGAGCTCCGGGCCAGCCTTGCCCGCGGCGCGCCGTCGGCCGAAGTGGCCGCGCAGGTCCGAGGGCTGGATGGGTTGTTCGATGAAGCTGCGCGGGTGCTCGCGCCGGAGCAGGCCAGCGCCGCCTCAACCTTCCTCGGCGCCTTCACCATTCTGCTGCGGGAGGGAGTCGAGGCGCTTCTGATCGTGATCGCGATGATCGCCTTCCTACGGAAGGCCGAACGCCAGGACGTACTGCCCTACGTCCACGGCGGCTGGATCGCCGCCCTTCTGGCGGGGGGGCTGACCTGGGCGGCGGCGACCTACCTCATCTCCATCAGCGGAGCGAGCCGCGAACTGACCGAAGGGTTCGGGTCCTTGGTCTCCGCAGTCGTGCTGATCTCTGTGGGGGTGTGGATGCATGGGAAGGCCCAGGCGGGCGCGTGGCAGGCGTATATTCGCGACAAGCTGTCGACGGCGCTGTCAAAGCGGTCGGCCTGGTTCCTGTTCCTGTTGGCCTTCGTCGTCGTCTACCGGGAAGTGTTCGAGACCATCCTGTTCTACGCCGCCCTCTGGAGTCAGGGGGGGCAGCTCGCGATGGTGTCCGGCGCGGGCTTGGCGGTCATCTGCCTGGCGGTGATCGCCTGGGCGCTGCTGAGCTACAGCAAGCGCCTGCCCATCGCGCAGTTCTTCTCCTACAGCTCGATCCTCATCGCCGTATTGGCCGTGGTGCTCGCCGGGAAAGGCGTGGCGGGTTTGCAGGAAGCGGGGATGCTCGATGTCAGACCCCTGGCGGCGCTGCCGCGAATTGAGGTGCTCGGCGTGTTCCCGACCTGGGAAGGGCTCCTGGCTCAGCTGCTCACGCTGACCGTCGTGGTGGTCGGGTTCTGGGCGGCGGGCCGGCGCGCCCAGGCCGAGGCGCGGGTCTAGGGCACATTCGCATCGAGTTCATCGAGCCAGATACGGGCGGAGCCGTCCGACGGGGCGCGCCAGTCGCCGCGCGGGGAGAGGTTGCCGCCCGAGATCACCTTGGGGCCGTTCGGCATCGCTGAGCGCTTGAACTGGCTGATCTCGAAGAAGCGGAACAGGAACACGCCTAGCCAGTACTTTATGGCCGCCAAGTCGTAAGCGTTGCGCGCCTCGGCGGGGAAATGCGCCGGCCAATGCCCAGCATCGCGGTCCTTCCAGGCGTGCCAGGCGAGGAAGGCGACTTTCGAGGGCCGCAGGCCGTAGCGGGTAATGTAGTAGAGGTTGAAGTCCTGCAGCTCGTAGGGCCCGACCTTGGCCTGGGTGCTCTGGATCGCCCCCGAGGCGTCGGCCGGCACCAACTCCGGCGAGATCTCCGTGCTCAGCACCGAAAGCAGCGTCTGGGAGGCGTCGGCGTCGAACTGGCCCGTGGTCGCGACCCAGCGGATCAGGTGCTGGATCAGCGTCTTCGCCACCGAGCCATTGACATTGTAGTGGCTCATCTGGTCACCCACGCCGTAGGTGCACCAGCCGAGCGCCAGCTCCGACAGGTCGCCCGTCCCGAGCACGAAGCCGCCGCGCTGGTTGGCGAGCCGGAACAGGTAATCCGTCCGCAGCCCAGCCTGAACATTTTCGAAGGTGACGTCGTACAACGGTTCCCCCGCGGCGAAGGGATGACCGAGGTCGGTGAGAAGCTGGCGTGCGGCCGGCTTGATGTCGATCTCTTCCCCGGTGACGCCGAGCGCCCGCATCAGTCGCCAGGCGTTCGACTTCGTGCCCTCGCTGGTTGCGAAGCCCGGCATGGTGAAGCCGAGAATGTCGGAGCGGGGCTTGCCGAGCGCGTCGAAGGCCTTGGCCGCGACAATGAGAGCGTGGGTGGAATCCAGGCCGCCGGACACGCCGACCACGATGTGCCTGGACTTGGTGGCGTCGAGACGTTTGGCGAGTCCCTGGACCTGGATATTGAAGGCCTCGTAGCAATCCTTGTCGAGGCGCGCGAGGTCGTCCGGTACAAACGGGAACCGGTCAATCGCGCGTAGCAGACCGACGTCCTGGAAACTTGGCTTGTGGTGGAATTCGACCCGGCGGAAGCAGGTCTCAGGACGCCCGGACGCCACAGCGGCGTTGTTGAAAGTGGGTGTGCGCATGCGCTCGAGCCGCAGGCGTTCCACGTCGACGTCCGCCACGGCCATCTGCGCCTTGGCGGGGAAGCGATCCGTCTGGGCGAGCAGCACGCCAAGCTCGTGAATGGTCGCCTGACCGTCCCAGGCGAGGTCCGTTGTGCTCTCGCCCGGTCCGGCCGCCGAATAGAGATAGGCCGCCTGGCAGCGCAGCGACTGGGACGCACAAAGCAATGCCCGGTCGTCGGCTTTGCCGACCACGATGTTGGAGGCGGACAGATTGCAGAGGATCAGCGCGCCCGCGAGTGCGGCCTGAGTGGACGGCGGCGTCGCGGCCCAGAAGTCCTCACACATCTCCATGTGGAAGACGAAATCCGGCAGATCGGCCGCCGTGAAGAGAAGGTCCGTTCCGAATGGAACGGATTGCCCGGCGATCTGCGTCTGCAGCCCGACAACGCCTGCGCCGGGAGCAAACCAGCGGTTTTCGTAATACTCCCTATAGTTCGGCAGGAAGCTCTTCGGCACGACGCCCAAGATCCGCCCGCGAGAAATTGCAATCGCGCAGTTGTAGAGCCGGCCATTGTGGGCGACCGGGGCGCCGACGATCAGCACTGGGGAGAGCGCGGTGCTCGCCTCGACCAAACGTGCGAGCTCAAGTTCCACGCGGCGCACCAGGGTGTCCTGCAGCAACAGATCGTCGATGGCGTAGGCCGACAGTCCCAGCTCCGGGAAGAGCATGAGGTCGACGGCGCGGGCATGGCCATCTTTCGCAAGGGCTAAGGTTTCGTCGGCGTTGAAGCCGGGGTCGCCGACCGCTACGCGCGGCGTGCAGACGGCCACACGCACCAAGCCTTGCGTGTGAATGGCATAGAAGTTCGAGGTCACGGGTGCTCACCTCCGCTGTCACCCGGAGCAAAGCCGCGAGGGGCGGGAGCGGTTGCGGCGTGGGCTGCCCAGAGGGACGTCGCCTCAGATCCTTGGCTTGAACGGAGCGGCTGTTGGGAGGCCGGCTGGCGCAGCCGCCTTGTTCAAGCCCGGGCTTGCAAGGTCGCCTAGCTTTCGCCCGCAAGCGAGGGAGCTTTCATGCTTTGGGTTTTGAGGGTGGCCTATGCCCCGGGGTTCATGTTCGGGTTCATCGGCGCGGGGCTGGGGCTCGTCGCGAGCGGTCGGTCCTTGGCCTGGCTTGCTCCGCTGCTCGGCGCCGCTATCGCGGTTTCGTTCCTCGTGGAGCGGGTCATTCCCTACGAACCGATCTGGAACAGACCGCGCGGGGATAGCCGCCGCGATGTCCTGCACGCGCTGGTCAACGAAGCCAGCGTCTACGCCGGCGCAGCACTGATCCCTGTGCTGACCCTGCTGTCGCCGGCCGCGGGCCTCTGGCCGGCCGCCTGGCCGATCTGGGCTCAGCTGGTGCTTGCGATCCTCGTGGCGGACCTCGGGATCACCCTTTGCCATTACTTCAGCCACAAGTTCCAATGGCTCTGGCGCTTCCACGCCGTCCATCACTCAGTGAAGCGGATGTACGGCTTCAACGGCCTCATGAAGCATCCTGTGCACCAAGCCGTGGAGACGCTCGCCGGGACTGCGCCCCTGATCCTGATGGGCATGCCGCTCCAGATCGGCGTCCTTCTCGGTTTCGCGGTCGCGATCCAGCTCCTGCTGCAGCATGCCAATGTCGACATGCGGCTCGGACCGCTGCGCTACGTGATGGCCTGGGCGCCCGTGCATCGCTTCCATCACCAGAAGTGGCCCGGCGTCGGCGACGTGAACTTTGGACTGTTCACCTGTCTCTGGGATTATCTTTTGCGCACGGCGTACTACGATCGCAGCAAGCGCCTCAGCTCCGACGACATCGGCATCGGCGATCAGCCGAACTATCCGACGGACTATGTCGCCCAGCTGGCGGCCCCGTTTCGGAAAATCAGCTGAGACCAGGCGCTCGCCGGCCTAGGCGCTGGGCGTCGCGAGGTGGAGTTGGCTGGCGGTTACCCCGAACGTGGCCTTGAGGGTGCGGGCGAGGTGCGCGGCGTCGGCGAAACCCGCAGCATGCGCGGCGACCGTGGCGTCACGGCCAGCCAGGAGATGCTCGGCGGCCAGGCGAAGCCGCCGCCAGAGCAGGAAGCGCCGATAGGGCAAACCGACCTCCTCTGCGAAGAGGTGGCGGAAGCGCTCAGGAGACAAGCCCGCGACGGCGGCCGCCCGCTTGAGGGGCGTAGGCCCCTCCGATAGATCCTCCTCGAGCACAAGCATCGCCGCCTGGAGGCGCGGATCCAGGGGCCGGGGCGCAGGCGTGGGCGACGACAGCCACCTCGCCCAAAACTCTTCCCCCGGCGCGCCCCTCAACACGGCAAGAGACCGCATTTGCCGGACTTGCTGCAGCTTGGCTTCCAACTCCGCCGCCACATAGCGCGAGGGTTCCAGGAAGATGAGCTCGGCCGAAGGGGACGCCACGAGGCGATGGGGCGTCAGGGGATCGATCAGGACGCAGTGAGCGGAGGCGCTGCGTCCCTCGGCATCGTGCACCGTGAGCGGCTCGGTGCTCAGGACAGCCCGTGCGGCGAAGTGACGGTGGACGGCGGCGTCGCCCACCGCGCCGCGCCAGACCGCCCATGTCGCCCCCAGCTCCAGCGCGCCGGCCCAGCCCGGCTTCTCCTTGCCCCTGGCAGGCCGGCTCATGAGCGATTCCACAGTCCGATCCATCGACCGGTCAAAGCGCCGTCCGGCGCCATCAGTTCAGGCTAACGCCGCGCATGACGAAACGGCTGCGCGGCAAGGCCGGCAATCGCCCGAAGTCGAGCCCGAGGTCCTGCTGGGGGACCTCGTAGCGAATCCTTCGGGTCAGCACCTCGAAGGCGCGCTCCATGATCTCAACTACGATCCACTCGCCCGGGCAGCGGTGGCCGGCCAGATGGTCACCGCCTCCTTGCGGCACGAAGTCGAACGGACCGGGCGGATGGGCGGCGAACCGTCCGGGCCGAAAGGCGTCCGGATCGGCCCAGGCGGACGGATCGTGGTTGGTGCCGTACAGGTCCAGAATCACCTGCCGGTCCGCCGGGAAGCTGAGGCCGCGCCAGGTGAAGGGCTGCCGCACGCGCGCGATGAGCGACGGGAAGAACGGGTAGAAGCGGCGCACCTCCTGGATGAAGGCGTTGCGTTGCACCGGTCCCTCACGCGCGACCTGTGCCGCTTCCGGATGGGTGTGCAGGGCGTGGGCGAGCAAGACCACGTAGACAGCGGTCGCGACGGTGGGGCGCAGCACGTTGGCGAGCTCGACGGCGGCGATGTTCGCCGCGAGCAGCTCGCCGTTGAGCTCCCGCGCATGCGCGATCCGGAAGGCGGCAGTGTCCTCATCCGGTGTCTGGCCACCGTCCCGGATCGTCTCCACAACCCGCGAGAGCCAATGATCGACCTTGCGGCGTGCGTAGCGGGACCAGAGGTGTCGAGGGCCGCGCGCGCCGGCCGCATCGAACAGGGCTCGGAGTTCTCGCGCGCGGCGCTGGACCTCGGCCGCTTCGATCGGCACGCCTGCCCACGCGCACACCGCACGCGTGAGCATCGGATGCAGTTCATCGTAGAAGGTGATCTCGCGGCCGTCCGAGGCCCAGCCCGCCGCGGCACGCATTAGTTCCGCTTCGAAAAGCTCTCCAAGCACCCTGATGCGCTCAGGCGCCATCAGGTCCATGAACAGCTGCTTGCGGCGGCGATGTGCGTCACCGTCGAGCCCCTGAACGCCCCCATCGCCGAGCAGGGTCTTGCGGATTGGCGACGGCATGGCGCCTTCTCGCTTGAACCGGTCCACGTCGTAGAAGAGGGCCGCGGCTTCCGGTCCTTTCAGGCAGATCGTGTCCTTGAAGAGGACATGCGTTTCGAAGCCGTCTGCGCCGATCCGATCGCACTGTTTGGAGATGAAGCGATAGGGGTCAGTCACTAGGGCTAGAGTGGCGTCATGCGGCGGCTGGTGGCGGGCGGTCATGGATGCCCTTTCGCTGGCGGACTGGATGGGGCGGTGGCGGAGGCCTGCCGGCCAAGCGAGGTGAGCAGCAGCCATGCGACACCGACGGTGATCGCGGTGTCTGCGAGATTGAAGGTCGGCCAATGGAAATCGCCGATGTGGGCGTCGATGAAGTCGGTCACTGCGCCGAGGCGGACCCGGTCGACGATGTTCCCTAGGGCGCCACCGACAATCAGCGCGAGCGGCGCCGCCACGGCGAGACGGCGCTCGCGCCACATCCATGCCATGAGCCACAGCGCGACTGCCGCCGTGCCGGCGACCAGCAGCCAGCGCCCAAGTTCGCCTGAGCCGGCGAAGAGTCCGAACGTGACGCCGGTATTGGACCCGAGCTGCAGGTTCAGAGACGGCCCCAGGGTCGCGGGCTCCGTGAGGTGGGCGCGCGCTATGAGCTTGGTGGCCTGATCGGCCGCGAGCACGCCGAGGCTAAGGGTGAGTCCAAGCGTCCTGTGCATCGAGGCTCCTTTTGCTGCTCAGCCTGCCACCTCTAGCTGCTAGAGGATCAAGCCCGATCTGGCGCCGCTCGAGCGCGCGAGCGGATCGGCCTGCGCCGGCGGCCCGCTGACAGAGCTTCAGGGAAGCGCGCTCGGTCCAGCGCCGCCGCAAAGGGACTGCGCAGCCCAACGTCGCGACGTGCGAGCCACTGCAATCGCTGGCAGGACTGTAGCAGTGCTTGCTGAAGCACAGCAATTTCAGGGCTTGTCCCGATGGCCCAGCAGGCGCAGGGCGTTGAACACTACGAGGAGCGTCGACCCTTCGTGGAAAACAACGGCGGCGCCGATCTTTAGGCCGAAAATGGTGGCCGGGATCAGGAAGGCGACCATCCCAAGGCTCACGAGCAGGTTCTGCTTGATGATGGCGCTGGTCTGACGGCTTAGGCTGACCGCGAAGGGCAGTCGCCGCAGGTCGTCCGCCATTAGGGCGACGTCTGCGGTCTCGAGCGCCACGTCGGATCCGGCTGCGCCCATCGCGATCCCCACGGTCGCGTTCGCCATGGCCGGCGCATCGTTGACGCCGTCCCCGACCATCGCGACGCCGCCTGCTTGCTCGCGAAGGGCCTTGATGAAGGCGACCTTGTCCTCCGGCATCAGTCCGCCGCGGGCGTCGGTCAGACCGAGCTTGGCGGCGATGGCGTCAGCAACGCCCTGATTGTCGCCCGACAGCATGATCATGCGCTTGACGCCCAGCCGGCGGAGGGCGGCGATGACCTCTGCGGCGCCCTCGCGCGGCGTGTCCTGTAGGCCGATCACGCCGAGGTAGGTCTCGCCGCTCCGAACTACCATGACGGTCCGCCCTGAGCTGGAGAGCCGCTCGACTTCACTGCGCACCTGCTCGGGCACGGGCGCCCCCGGAACGGTCTCGAAGAGCTTGAGCTTCCCGATGAAGACGTCTTCACCGCCAAAGCGCCCGCGGACACCTTGTCCGGTGATGCTCTCCACCGCTTCGGCGCGTCCGGGCGGGCCAGGCAGCCTTTCAGTGGCCGCCGTGACCACCGCTGCCGCAAGCGGATGGTCGCTCAGCCCCTCGACCGCCGCCGCCGTCTCAAGGAGCCGCGCTTCGTCGACCCCCACGGCAGGCACGACGTCGGTGACGCGGGGGCGTCCCTCCGTCAGGGTGCCGGTCTTGTCGAACGCCAGAGCCTGCAGCCTCCCAAGGTTCTCCAGCGGCCCGCCCCCCTTCACGAGGACGCCGCCGCGTCCTGCGCGAGCCACGCCGCTGAGGACGGCGCTCGGGACGGAGATCGCCAAGGCGCAGGGGCTGGCGGCGACCAGGACCGCCATCGCCCGGTAGAAGCTCACGCTGAACGGCTCATCGACTACGACCCAGGCGAACATCAGGGCGAAGACACCCAGGAGGACGGCCGGGACGAAGATCCGTTCGAACTTGTCGGTGAAGCGCTGGGTGGGCGAGCGCTGCGCCTCGGCCTCGGCGACCATGGTGACCACACGAGCTAGGGTCGACTCACCGGAGAGGCGCGCCACGCGCACCTCCAGGGCTCCAACCCCATTGATGGTGCCCGCGAACACCTTTTGCGCGGCATCGGCCGTTTCGAATGCGATGTCGTGGCCCGCCGCGCGCTTGTCGACCGGCATGCTCTCGCCGGTGACGGGGGCCTGATTGACCGAACTCTCGCCTACGACGACGACCCCGTCGGCCGGCAGCCGTTCGTTGGGCCGAACCATGACGATGTCGCCGATCTCGAGCGCCTCGACGGGGACATCTTCGAAGGTGTCGCCACGCTTGCGGCTTGCGCGCTCCGGCGCCAGTTCGGCCAGCGCCTCGATGGCCTTGCGAGCCCGCCCCATCGCGTAGTGTTCCAGTGCATGGCCTAGGCTGAAGAGCACGAGCAGCAGGGCGCCTTCGGCCCACTCGCCCAACGCCGCCGCACCCGCCGCGGCGACCAGCATCAGCGTGTCGATCTCGAAGCGGCGCTTACGGAGATTTTCGAGCGCTTCGCGCAGCGTGAAGTAGCCGCCGAACCCGTACGCCAGGAGATAGAAGGCCAGCGGGATAGCGCCCTCAAGGCGGAAGGACGCAAGCCAGCCGATCAGCAACACCACGGCGGACAGCCCGGCGAAGACCAGTTCCGTCCGCTCGCCGAACGGGCCACCGTGCTTGTGCTCGCGTCCCTCTCCCGGCTTGTGCTCGTGGCCCCCGTGCTCGCCCTCCTTCGCGGAGGACTTGCGTCGTGCGGCTTCCGCGTTTGACTGCCCAAGGGCGGCCGCGCGCTCCAGCAGGTAGGCCTCCAGGGCGACGGGCTCGACCTTCGCGGGGTCGAACTCGACCAGGACCGCGCCGGTCACGCCCACATCGGCGTGGAGCACCCCCGGACGGCCTCGGAGGTCGTCCGCCAGGGTCCGGGCGGCGCGGGCATGCAGCGGCTGGCTCAGGCGAAAGTTGGCGTGGCCGGAGGCGCTTGCGAGGCGGGCGCCCTGCTGCACGGCCAGGGCGCGAACCTGGGACGCAGAGATTTGGGCTGGATCGAAGTGCACGCAGAGCACCGCGTCCTCGCGGCCCTGCACATGCGCTTCGGCGACCCCGGGCCTTGAGGCAAGGACCTCCGCGAGTTGCTGCACACAGCGCTCGCAAGCCTCCGCGGCGGCCGGCAGCAGGACCGGGATCTCGAGACGAAGCTTGTCTTCAGCCACAGCGCGTCCTTTCAACTTTCCGTCGCGGGCTCTGCGCGGCTCTCGGCCGCGTCCCGTAGAATTTCCAGCCCGCCCTTCGCCGCGATCAGGGCCACCAGCACGCCCACGACCAAGTCCGGCCAGGCCTGGTTCAGCCACATGATCAAGGCCCCGGCGACGAGGATGCCGCCGTTGGACGCGAAGTCATTGAGGCTGAAGGTCTCTGCCGCGCGCATGTTCACGTCGTCGCTTTGCGCACGGCGCAGGAGGAATAAGCAAACGAGGTTCACGCCCGCAGCGACGAGCGCCAGGGCCATCATGGTCCAACCGACGGGCTCGGTTCCGAGCCACCAGCGGCGGATCACGTCCAGAAGCACGCCGCCCGCGAAGATCAGCAGCATGATACCGGAGACCCCCGCCGCTCGGCGTTTCCAGACGGCGGCGCGGCCGACGGCCAAGAAGCTGATCGCGTAGACGGCGGCGTCTGATGCGTTGTCAACGGCGTTGGCGATCAGCGCGCTCGAGTCGGCGAGCAGACCGGCTAGGCCAAGGCTGACGAACAGCGCTGCGTTGAGCACGAACACCCAAAGCAAGGTCTGCCGTTGCGCACGGTCGACGTCGCTCAATGCGGCCATGTCTCCTTGGCAGTTGACTTCGGAGACCTCCCTCATTGCTCGGGGCCGATGGGGTGCGCGCCCGCGGGTGCGTAGTTGACCCGGATGCGACCGATGAGGTCCGCGGGCACTCCGAGGCGAGCGGTATAGGCCGCTGCTGCCGGATGCCGGCCCACGAGGGAGCCGCGCCATCGGACGTGCTTCAACGCCAGCAGGCCGCCCTGCCGGTCGAAGGCGGCGACATCCAGGTGGCCCCCAGTGGGGAGCCTGGACGTTGGGCGGCGGCGCACCAAGCCGCGGACCACGGCCGGATGTTCGCCGACCCGCAGATAGCCGGTGAGGATCTTTAGCGGGCCTCCTTCGACGAGCTCGACGGCTGGGGTCGGCTCGGCCAAGGCCGCGCCGGACGCCGCAGCGATCAAGCCCGTGGCGAGAGTCGCTACACGGCAGAACCGCTGGGCAGCCCGGGGGCCCGGCCGTGGCGCGCCTCGCACCCGGCCGCTCCGGACCTTCAACGGGCCTCGTTCCATTCCGCTCATGGTGTCAGTCCTCAATCCCTTCGGCGCTCCGATGTCGGACCGCCTGGGCGGCAAACGTCGGCAACACCAACAGGGTCAGAGCGGTTGCTGTGAGCAGACCTCCGATGACGACTGTGGCGAGAGGCTTTTGCACCTCAGCGCCTGCGCCGTGTGCGATGGCCATGGGGATGAAGCCGACAATGGCGACAAGAGCGGTCGTCAGGACAGCGCGTAGCCGGCTAGACGCACCTTCGATGGCTGCATCCTTCGGGAGCAGCCCTGCTGTCAGGCGCTCGCGGATCGCCTGCATCAGGACGAGCCCGTTCAGTGTCGCCACGCCCGACACCGCGATGAACCCCACAGCCGCGGAGACGGAGAAGGGCATGCCCCGCAGGAGCAAGGCGACGGCGCCGCCGACGAGGGCGAGGGGAACGCAGGCGAAGACGAGGGCCGCCTCCGCAAACGAGCCAAGCGCCATGAAGAGCAGAATGCCGATGAGCACGAAGACCACCGGGATCACCAGTCCTAGCCGTTGTTCGGCACGCTGCAGGTTCTCGAACTGACCGCCCCAGTCGAGGTAGACCCCGGTGGGCAGGGCGACTTTCGCGACGCGCTGCTGGGCGTCGCTCACAAATCCGCCGAGGTCGCGGCCTCGAACGTTGGCCTGCACCACCATCCGCCGGCTCCCGTTCTGCCGGCTGATCTGGTTGGGGCCTTCTGCTGTGTCGATGCGAGCCACGGACGCCAGAGGCACCACGGCGCCGGAGGTCGACACGACTGGCAGAGCTGCAAGGGCGGCGGGATCGTTGCGCGCCGCTTCCGGCAAGCGCACGACGACATCGAAACGGCGGTCGCCCTCGAAGATCTGACCCGCCTCAGCGCCCCCAATGCCCGCCGAGACGGCCTCACTCACGTCCGCCGCCGAAAGGCCGTAACTGGCCGCAGCGAACCGATCGACTTTGATGGTCAGGGTGGGCAGGCCGGAGGCCTGCTCGACCCGCACGTCCGCCGCGCCGGGGGTCTGCCGCAGGGCGGCGGCGACCTGATCGGCTGTTCGCTGCAACGTTCCGAAGTCGTCCCCATAGACCATCACAGCCAGGTCCGTGCGGACACCCGAGATCAATTCGTTGAAGCGAAGTTCGATCGGCTGGCTGAACTCGAAATTATTGCCGATCTGTTGGCCCGCCGCCTTCTCGATTCGTTCGATCAGTTCCTCTTTCTGAAGTCTCGGGTCCGGCCAGGCCTTGCGATCCTTCAGTACGATGACGCTGTCGGAGATGTTGGGCGGCATGGGATCCACCGCCGCTTCTGCGGTGCCTGTGCGGGAGAACATGGTCTCCACTTCCGGCTGAGCCTTGATGGCGCGCTCAAGCGCCATCTGCATGGCGATGGATTGCTCCAGAGAGGCCGACGGCACACGCAGGGCCTGCATCGCGATATCGCCTTCGTCCAGGGTCGGGATGAATTCGCGGCCGAGTGTGAAGAACGAGATCACGCCAACGAGCAGCGCCATGCCCGCCGCCATGAGCACCATCCTTGGTCGCGACACCGCCGCTCCGATCGCCGGCTGGATGCGCTGGCGCGCCCAGCGAAGGATGCGAGTCTCGTGCTCCTCCACCCTTCCGTCTGGGCCCGAGTGCACCGACTTAGGATCCCGCACGAGCAAGGCGGCCATGGCAGGCACGAAGGTGAAGGACAGGATGAACGCGCCGACCAGGGCAAGCATGACCGTCGCGCCCATGGGCTGGAAGGTCTTGCCTTCGACGCCTTCGAGGGTGAGCAACGGGGCGAACACGAGCAGGATGATGAGCTGACCAAAGGCGGCGGGCTTGACCATCTGCCGGGCGGCCTCAACCGCCGCGCCGAGACGCTCGTGTCGGGTCAGCACCCGACCCAACTCGGCACGGCGCTGGCTGAGCAGTAGCAGCGTATTCTCGATCACGACGACGCCGCCATCGACCATCAATCCGAAGTCGAGGGCACCGAGGCTCATCAGGTTTCCGCTGATCCCGAACCGGTTCATCCCGATCACCGCGAACAGGAAGGAGAGCGGGATCATCAGCGCCGTGATCGTCGCCGCGCGAATGTTGCCGAGCAGCAGGAAGAGGATGACGATGACGAGAAGCGCGCCTTCGGTCAGGTTGCGCGCAACGGTCTTGATGGTCGAGTTGACCAGCTCGCTTCGGTTGAGCACCGGAATCGCGACCACGTCGGGCGGAAGTGAATCATCCACTTCTGCCAGCCGTTCCGCCGCGGCTTGAGCGACGGTGCGACTGTTGCCCCCGGCGATCATCAGCGCGGTGCCGAGAACGGCCTCGTGGCCGTCGCGACTGGCGGCGCCGAGCCGCAGGCCCTGTCCGATCTCCACGGTCGCGACGTCTGCGACCCTCACGACCAGACCATCCCGGTTCACCACCGGAGCCTGCGCCAGGTCCTGAATGGACCCGGCGAGGGCGTCGCTCCGCACGACCAGGGCCTCGCCCGCCCGCTGAACGAAGCCTGCGCCAGCCTGGGTGTTTGCGCGCTCGAGCGCCTGCACAAGATCGCCCAGACTGAGCTTGTAGGCTGACAGTCGGGCGGCGTCCGGGCGGACTGCGTACTCCTTTACATAACCACCGACGGTATCCACGCCCGCCAGCCCCGGGGTGGAGCGCATCTGCGGCGCGATGATCCAGTCCTGCACCGTGCGCAGGTAGGTCGCCCTCTGCTGCGGAGTCGCCAGCCGCTCTCCCTCGGGCGTGAGGTAGACGCCATCCGGCTGCCAACCCGGCCGCCCAGCCCGCGCCTTCGCCTGGTCGAAGGCCGCGTAGTCGACTGTCCACATCAGGACTTCGCCGAGCCCGGTGGTCACGGGGGACAGCGCCGGCTCGACACCGTCGGGCAGGTTCTCCTGTGCTTCTCTCATCCGCTCGGCGACCTGCTGACGAGCGAAATAGATATCAGTCTGGTCGGTGAAGACGGCGGTGATCTGGCTGAAGCCGTTGCGCGAGAGTGAGCGGGTGCTCGTCAACCCTGGGATCCCCGCAAGGGCGGTCTCCAGCGGATAGGTGACCTGCCGTTCGATCTGCTCGGGGGCGAGCGAAGGCGCGACGGTCGTGATCTGGACCTGACGGTTGGTGATGTCCGGGACTGCATCGATCGGCAGCCGGGTGAGTTCGAAAAGCCCGAGGCCAGCCACAACGGCGACAGCGAGGATCACGAACCAGCGGAAGCGTACGGACGCTTCGATCAAGGCTTTAAACATAGGAAGTCCTAGTGTCCGTGCTCGGCTTCGCCCTTGGCGAGTTCGGCTTTCAGGAGGAAGGCGTTGGCCGCGGCGACCCGCTCCTCGCCGCCCAGCCCGCGGAGGATCTCGGTGCGGCCGCCGGCTTGGCGCCCAACCAGCACCGGTGTGGCACGGAAGCCTCCGTTCACCGCCACGAACACGACGCTCGAGCCCTCGATGCTCTGAACGGCATCGCTTGGCACTGTCAGCCCGCCTGCCTCAGCGCCGGTGATGACCGCGCCCGTCACCGCCGAGCCTGCCGGGGGGAGCACGCCTCCAGCCGCGCGTGCGCGGATGACCGTCGCACCCGTCTGCTCGCCGGCAGCCGTCGCAACTCCGACGATCACGGCGTCAAATTCGCCCGTGGGCCCTTGGACCCGAATCCGGGATCCTGCGCGAACGCCGGTGGCGACACTCGGCGGTGCATTGAAGACCAGTTCGACCCGGTCGGGGTTGGTCACTTCGGCGACGACGCCGCCCTGCGTGACGAAGCCGCCAGGCCCGATCGCGACAGAGGTGACGACGCCGGAAATCGGGCTGGTGACGGTCAACCGGCCCGCAGCGTTCGGCCCCCCCGACGCCGACGCCCGCGCACGGGCGGCCCGCGCCGCCGCCTCGGCGCTGAGCGCTTGAGCTCGCGACGTCTCGACCTCTTGCCGTGCAACGATCCCCTGGGAGCCAAGGCTCTGGTCACGTTGATAGGCGCGTCGCGCGGCGTCGGCCGCTGCGGCTGCAGCGTCGGCGTCGGCTCGGAAGGTAGCGGCTTCGCCGCTTACCAGGACCGCAAGGCCCTGGCCGGCGCGGACCGATTGCCCGGCGGCTACGAGAACCCGTTCCACGCGGCCGGCCACAGCCGCTCCAACGCTGGCCCGGGCATCGATCATCGGCTCGACACGCCCCGAAAGCCGGACTTCGCCGCCGCTGCCACGGGTGACCGCGACCAGCTGAATTCCGGAAGCGCGGATCTGCGTCGGCGTGAGCGCAACGACTCCTTCGGGCGCTGCGGCGCCCTCTTCGCTGTGGCCTTCTTCCTCCGCGCCTTCTTCCGCGTGCTCCTCGCCAGCGGCGGGAGCCGCGGGCTTGCTCATCATGTTCGACAGGACGAACCCGCCCCCGCCGGCCAGCATCACTGCGGCCGCGACCGCGCCATATAGGCGCGCATTGTCCCTCTTCATTGTCATCATTGTACTCCGGGGGTGGCGACGCCGCTGAGCCGAGCTTGCGCGGCCTGGGCGCTGATCCGCTCGACGGCGGCTGCAATGGTTTGGGCGCGCGCTTCAGTCAGGGCGCGGCGGGCGGCGACCAGTTCGGCGAGCGGGAGTTTGCCGGCCTCGTACCCGATGCGGGCGAGACGATAGGCTTCTTCGGCGGTGCTCTCGCCCTCGCGGGCTGCCGCGAGCCGGGTTTCGGCCGCTGAGATGCGCGCCGTGCTGGTGCGGACGGCGGCTTCGGCGTCGAGCCTGGCCGCGTTCAGCCGGGCCTCGGCGGCTGTCTGTTCAGCCCGAGCGGCGGCGATATTGCCGCGGTTCTGATCGAACAGCGGCAGGGGCACAGAGACGCCCGCGACGAGCGCGGTGGCGTCGTCCTCTTGGAAACGGCGCAGGCCGACGGAGAGGGTCACATCCGGAATGGCTCGACGTCGTTCAACGCTAAGGCGTCGCGCCGCCGCTTCTCGCTCAGCCTGTGCAGCGAGGAAGGCCGTCGTCGCGTTCGCTGCGGGATTGGCTCCGGAGAAGAGTGGAGCTTTCGCCTCGAGTAGGCTGACCGGGATCGAGGTGATTGGCGCCGACGCCCCGGCGAGGGCTGTCAGATTGCCGAAGGCAGTCGCACGCGCAGCCTGGGCTTCGTCCACCGCCGCACGGGCGGCTTGCACCGCCGCCTGAGCCTGGAGACGCCGCAGGTCGGCCTCCCGTCCCGCCGCGACCAGGGCTGTGGCGATGCGCGCATCCTCTTCCGCGAGGCTTCGCGAGTCATGGGCGAGTTTCAGTCTCCGTTCGGCCGCCTCGGCATCAGCATAGGCGGCCGCCAAATCGAAGGCGTATTCCGCTTCGATCCGGCGGGCCTGGGCGCGAGCCGCCTCGACTTCCGCACGCCCAGCCGCGACCCGCGCCGAGCGCTTGCCGCCAAGCTCGACAGTCTGACCGATCGTCGCGGTGGTCTCCGACAGGCTCGTCCCGCGGAAGGGACCGGAACCGGAGAAGTTTTCGATCTCGAGTCCCACGCTCGGGTTGGGGATCGCGCCTGCCTGCCTTGCGAGCCCTTCGGCCCGAGCGATGTTGGCGCGCGCCTCGGCGAGACGGGGGGCGGTGGCCTGCGCCTGGGCCAGCAGTGCGGCGAAGGGCGGCGCAGGTTCGGCCATAGCGGCGCCCGCTGCGCCGAGGCTGACCAGCAAGAGCAGTCCCGCCAAAGGCGAGCTGCGGAAGTCGGGTTTCATGGTGTCCCTCTTGA
Source organism: Phenylobacterium sp. VNQ135 (assembly GCF_049445735.1). Taxonomy (NCBI): domain Bacteria; kingdom Pseudomonadati; phylum Pseudomonadota; class Alphaproteobacteria; order Caulobacterales; family Caulobacteraceae; genus Phenylobacterium; species Phenylobacterium sp. VNQ135. Next base: position 237,069 of record NZ_JBMSDS010000005.1, read on the forward strand.
ACGTGACGGAATGAGCGCGTCAGCGCGCGAGCCGTCAGGCTCTGGGAGGTCGGATCAGCCCGAACTTGGGATCGGAGATCGGCACCCGGTTGCGCACGAACGGGTGGGCAACCGCCAGCAGCGGAGCGGACAGCTCGCCGGCGGCTAGCGTGGCCGGTACGTAGGGCGCGCTGTGATGGCAATGTCCGTGGATGCAGATGCCGCGTCCCTCGTCGAGAGGCGGTGGACCAGCATCGTCGGCGGGGGCGGCGGCGACAGGCAGTTCAGCCGCAACGGCGCTCAGGCTGCCTTCGTCGCGGCAGATGAGGCCGTCGAGACCCGGCCCGAGCGTGAGCACGGTCAGCACGAGCGCAGCGAGCACCATGCCGACCTTCCGCCACCAGGGTGAGGTCCATTCCATCGCCCGTCCCTATATCGAGACTGACGAGCGCTGGGAATGCGTTACAAAATCACGTTCGGCTTTCGCCGCGCGACGCTCTTCACGGGCCTGAGCGGTGATCTGCCAAGCGGAGCGGAAAAAGACCGCTGCCAGCAGCACGCCCACGATCACGTCCGGCCAGCGCGACCCTGCCACAGTGACAGCCACGCCGGTGGCTGCCACGGCAAGGCATTGGATGAGGTCATTGCGCGTGCAGAGCCAGACGGACCGGACGTTGGCGTCGCCCTCGCGGAAGCGCACCAGAAGCAGGGCCGCCAGGAGGTTGGCGGCTGCGCCGAACAGGCCCAGGCCGGAGATAGCGCCGCCCTCCGGCGAGGCCCCGGTGAGCGCCCGCCAGATGGCCAGGCCGAGGATGCCGGTCGCCATCACGGCGAGGCTGGCGCTTTTGATGAATGCGGCGCCGGAACGCAACTGGACGCTCTTGCCGATCACCCACAAGCTCAAGGCGTAGGTGGCCGCATCGGCTGCGAAGTCGAGTGTGTTGGCCGCCAGCGCAGCCGAGTCGGCGAGCCAGCTGCCGATGGCGACGACGACAAAGCCAACGATGTTGATAGCGATGACGGCGGTGAGGGCGCGCTTGTAGGCCGGAGACGCGCCGTCGAACGCGACGGCGCTCCCGCAGCCACATCCCGCGGCAGCCGGCCTCTCGGAGGTTGAACAACTGGACATGCAACCACCCTGCACCCTCTAGTGGCTAGAGGATCAAGCACCTATTTTGACGGCACGACAGGAGGCCGCATGCCAGCGCTCACAATCGGCAAACTCGCCAAGGCGACCGACGTGAAGGTCCCGACGATCCGCTTCTACGAGCAGATCGGGCTTCTGCTCAAACCGGACCGCACCGAGAGCGATCGCCGCATTTACGATGATCGGGCCGTGCGTCGGTTGGCGTTCATCAAGCACGCGCGCCAGCTTGGCTTTTCCGTCGACGCGATCCGCACCTTGCTCGACCTAGCCGATCATCCGGATTACGCCTGTGACGACGCAAACGCCCTCGCAGCAGAACAGCTGACCTCAATCGAGACGAAGATTGCCCAGTTGCAGGCGTTGCGGTCCGAGTTGAAGCGCATGGTTGCGACCAGCTGCCGTGGCCTCGCCGGCGACTGCCGCGTCATCGAAACTTTGGCCGATCACGCCCTTTGCGTCACGGATCACTCGACCTCCCGAGCGCTCCCGTGAGGCCGTTTGCTGGCGCCGCCCTGATGCTCCTGCTCGCCATCCTGTTGATCGGCTGCGAGCGGGAGCCGACCGTGGAGCTGACGCCAGAGGAGATGAGCCATTTGAGGCTCAAGCGGTTGGACCCGGAACACGGCCGACCAGTACGCCCGCTGATCTCGCAGTTCGGCACCGAGGAAGGACTTGGAGAGGTGGTCGCAATCGATCCGAGCAGGTTGACGGTCTCGCTTCGTCACACGCATCAATCCCGCAACGACTGGCCGAGCATGGTGATGAACTTTCGTGTCCGGCAAAGCGATATCGCACGCCTTCGGCCGGGCGCGCGCGTCTACTTCCGCGCTACCGTGCAGGATGAGGCGGGCGAGATCCTCTACGTTTCTCCAGCGCCGGCGAGCTGATGGGCCACCAGTTCGAGCCGCCGGGCATGGCGTGTAGCCACCGAACGAAGGGCGAGCTTGCCGACAATGCGGTCGAACGGCGGCTCGCCGAAGCCTCCGACCACTGTGCTCGGGTGGGCCAAACCTGGACTCCAGGGCGAGCACGCATCTACGACTTGTTGGTTCGCGCGGAGAGGCCGATCGGCGCCTATGAGCTGTTGCAGGCGCTCTCGAGGCCAAGCTACGCAGCCAAGCCACCGACGGTTTACCGGGCTCTGGAGTTCTTGGTTCGCGTCGGCCTCGCACACCGGATCGAGAGCTTGAATGCATTCGTGGCCTGCGACCGCCATCACGGCCGCTCAGCGATCGAATTCCTGATCTGCGACTGCTGCGGCAGGGCCCAGGAATGTGAACTCGAAATCGATCAGACCGCATTCGCGGCCGCTTCTGCACGAGGCTTCAAGCCCAACCGTCTCGTTCTGGAAGTCCACGGCGTGTGCCCAGACTGCGTCGGCTGAGTCCCGATAGCAGCCCGGCATTGTCGGAGATTGTTTGGTGCGGGCGGTCGGAATCGAACCGACATGACCGAGGTCGCGGCATTTTGAGTGCCGTGCGTCTACCAGTTTCGCCACGCCCGCGGCGGAGACCTATCTAGCTTCCGAGGAGGCGTTCGCCAAGAAGGCGCTAGGCGTTCGCCAGCGCCTTTCCCGCGGAAGGGACCTTCCGCGTTTTGGAACGGCCGTTAAGCGCTGCTGCATCCACGCGCGTCTTGATGTGGGACGCGTAGAATTTCTCGATCATCTCCACGCTCGTCCGGCAGTTCTTGGCCACCTGGTAGATGTCGGCGCCTTCGAGCAGGCGCAGGCAGATGTACGTGTGACGCAGGCTGTAGGCGGTGCGCGGGTTGCCGTCGCGATCCTCCTTCAGCCCTAGCTCGTCGAGCACTGCGTTCATGAGCTGCCGCTGGATCTTCCCGAACACGGGAGCTGTCGGCTTGCACACGCCGCGCCGCTTCAGCAGCCGCTCGAAGGGGGCGACCGCGTCGGGCGTGCTCTTGCAGAAGCCGACACCGCGTTTGCCGCGGACGTCGATCTCCAGAATGCGTTGCCGCGTGGCGGCGTCTGTCACGACCTTCACGTCTCGGAATTCGAGGCGCTGGGCCTCGTCGGGGCGGAGCCCAGTGTTCGCCATGAACTCCACGAAGTCGTGGAAGAGCTCGCACTCACTCCGCCAACGGTCGCGCTTCGGGCTGCGGGCGCGTTCTTCGGTCGCTGCGCGTAGCCGTTCGTACTCCTCAGGCGAGAACCACGCGCGGTGCGAGATCTTCCCCGACGTCTTGTACGGCGCCGACATGTCTGGAACGGCGGCGATCCATCCATGGCGGTTCGCCGACTTGAGCACCTGGCGAAGCGTGACCGTCTCCTGATGCAAGGTGCTCCGCGCCGGGCGCTTGCCGCCCGCGTTGCCGAGCCGCGCGACGCGATATTGCTGGATCAGACCCGCTGTCACCTCGCTGACCGGGCGTTTGCCGAAGAACGGGAGAAGATAGAGCTTGAGGTGCCGTTCCTTGTTCTCGACGTAGCGCGCATTCCGCTCACCGGCGGTCAGGACGCGGTACTCAGCCATGAACGCTTCCGCGGCCTGCTTGAAGGTCTTGGCCGTCGGGGAAGAGGGCAGTGGCGGGACGGTCGCGACCGCCCGGTTGAGCCCAAGGCTGCGAGAGCCCAACCGATCTTCGGCGATGCGGTCGAGCGCCCACTCACGAGCGACGGTCAGCGCCGCGTCGAGCCGGTCCTGGTGGGTCGACGCTCGATGGTTCCGGCCGCTGAGGTAGATGGCGCATTGCCAGAAGCGGCTGTTTTCGCGCCTGTAAACGTGAACTCGGCCGTCGAGAAGGGTATGGCGTTCGGCGGGCATGTCTTCGGCTCCTGCTGAGCAGGTGTGCAGGACATGTGTAAGTCCGAAGGCCTATTAAGCTGCTGTTTTTGCAGCGAAAGATAGACGCTCCTGGCTTTTGAGTCCGGCGCGTCTACCAATTTCACCACGCCCGCAGCGGCGACCTATCTAGCTTCCCCCGGGCCGTTGGCCAAGACGGCGCTTGGGCCGCGGGCGAACGGGATTTGAGACGCCTTTCGTCCACCTGAAGCTTGATAAGCGGCGGCCCGCGCAGTAACTGATAATCGTTCGCAAAGTTCTGCGGGCGCCGGGATCCGCTTGATGCACCAGACGATCGTCCAGCCGGTGGCCGAAGGCCTGACGCCGCTCAGCCAGGTGCGGCCGGGCGACCGTGGCGTGATCATCGAGGTGCGCGCCGACCACGCCAGCGGTCACGGCGTGGACGTCCAGGAGCTGGAGCGCCGTCTGCTGGAATTCGGCTTCGTGGAAGGTGCGGCCGTCGAGGTGCTGCACCAGGGTCTCTTCGGACAGGACCCGATCGCGCTCAAGGTCGACGACATGCGGGTGGCGCTGCGCCGCCGCGACGCCGCGGACGTCTGGGTGCGTCTGGACGCCAGATGAGTGACGCCGTGATCCGACCCGCCCGCGTGGCGCTGGTCGGCAACCCGAATACGGGCAAGACCGCCCTCTTCAACGCCCTGACCGGCAGCCGCCAGAAGGTCGCCAACTACGCCGGCGTCACCGTCGAGCGGAAGGAGGGCTTCGTCACGACGGCCGGCGGCCGCACCCTGTCGGTGCTGGACCTGCCGGGCACCTATTCGCTGCGCGCGCGCAGCCCGGACGAGGCGGTCACGCGCGACGCGGTGCTGGGCCAACTGGCCGGCGAGGAGGCGCCCGACGTGGTGGTCGCCGTCGCCGACGCCACGAACCTGCGGCTCGTCCTGCGGCTGATCCTGGAGCTGAAGGCGGTCGGCCGGCCGATGGTGCTGGCGCTCAACATGTACGACATCGCCCAGCGCCAGGGCCTGCGCATCGACCTGGACGGGCTTCGGGCGGAGCTGGGCGTGCCGATCGTCACGACGGTCGCGACCCGCAAGCGCGGCATCGACGACCTGGTGGCCCAGGTCGACGCCATGGTCAGCGCCGGCGCCGTGCCCGAGCACGAGAACCGCTGGCGCGCGCCCACCGCCGGCGAGATCCGCGACGCCCACCGCGAGGCGCAGCGGATCCTCAAGGCCTATGTCCGGCCGCCCGAGCATCCCGACACCCTGACCGGCCGCATCGACGCGGTACTGCTGCACCCGGCGGCGGGCCTCGCCATCCTGCTGGGTCTGCTGTTCGTCATGTTCCAGGCGGTGTTCAGCTGGGCCGGACCGGTCCAGGACCTGATCGAGGCGAGCTTCGCCTTGCTGGGCGGGCTCATCGCCCAGGCGCTCCCCGACGGCCTGGCCCAGAGCCTGATCGTCGACGGCCTGATCGCCGGCGTCGGCAGCGTGGTGGTCTTCCTCCCGCAGATCCTGATCCTGTTCTTCTTCATCATCCTCCTGGAAGACTTCGGCTACATGGCCCGGGCCGCCTTCCTGATGGACAAGATCATGGGCGGCGCCGGCCTGCACGGCCGGGCCTTCATCCCGCTGCTGTCGAGCTTCGCCTGCGCGATCCCCGGGATCATGGCCGCCCGGGTGATCGACCAGAAGCGCGACCGGATGACCACGATCCTGGTGGCGCCGCTGATGACCTGTTCGGCGCGCATTCCGGTCTACACCCTGATCATCGGGGCCTTCATCCCCGACCGGACGGTGGGACCGGGCCTCAACCTGCAGGGGCTCGTGATGTTCGGCCTCTACGCGGCGGGCATCGTCAGCGCGCTGGCCGTCTCGTTCGTGATCCGCAAGGTGTTCTGGCGTGGCGCGGTCGAGCCGTTCCTGATGGAGCTGCCGACGTACAAGTGGCCGTCGCCCGAGAACGTCGCCCGCAACCTGCTGCTGCGCGCCCAGATCTTCATGGGCCGGGCGGGGCGGATCATCCTGCCGCTGATGATCCTGGTGTGGTTCCTGTCGACCTTTCCGGCGCCGCCGGCGGGCGCGACGGGCCCGGCCATCGACTACAGCTTCGCCGGCATGATCGGGCACACGATCCAGCCGCTGTTCGCCCCCATCGGATTCAACTGGCAGATGGTGGTGGCCCTGATCCCCGGCTTCGCCGCGCGCGAGGTCGCGGTGGCGGCGCTGGGCACCGTCTATGCGGTGGGCGATGCCGAAGCCAACGTCGGGGCTCTGGGCGCACGGCTGGCCGAGAGCTGGTCGCTGGCCACCGGCCTGTCGTTCCTCGCCTGGTACATCTTCGCGCCCCAGTGCGTGGCGACGCTCGGCGTCGTGAAGCGCGAGACCAACTCCTGGGCCTGGATGGGCGTGATGTTCGTCTACATGCTGACGCTCGCCTACCTGGCGTCGTTCGCCGTCTATCACGCGGCCGTCGCGCTGGGCTGGGGCTAGACCGCGCCTCGGCTGTGGGGAAATTCGGCAGCAACCCCGACGCGAAAAATTAACCATCCATTCGCCCTAGCGTTTAACCGGCCGATAAACGAGGCGGCGCCAATGTGGCGTCGTCATGCAGAAGACGCTTGAAAACACCCACGACGCGACGCCCGGCAAAAAGCCGTTCGCCCGGAAGGATTCCCTGGCGAAGCGCGTCCGTGAGGTTCTCCTGTCGTTCGGCGGCGAAGCGCACCGGACGCTGGTGATCGAACAGGTGGCCCGCAGCCTGGGCCACGACGTCCGGCAGATCCCGGAGGAGCTGCAGGTCGCGCTCATCGGCTCGTTCGAGGAGTACTGGCGCGACGAGCGCAAGCGCGCCGCCTTCGGCTTCCACCTGCCGTTCGGCGAGGGCTCGCACCGCTGGGGCGTGCGGCCGGAGCCCGCCTACCTGCACTAGGCCGACGTCTCGCCCGCGAGCTGTCCGGCCGCCGTCTGCAGGCGGACGAGGAGGCGCTTCAGCAGGCCCACCTCGTCGGGCGAGAGGCCGGCGATGAGGGCGGCCTCGTAGGCCAGCGCCAGCGGCGCGATCTCGGCATAGAGCCGTCGGCCCTCCGCGGTCAGCTCCAGCACGTGGCTTCGTCCGTCGGCGTGGTGGTCGGCCCGACTGACCAGCCGGCGCTTGACCAGCCCCTGCGCGGCGCGGCTCACCGTCACCTTGTCCATCACCGTGCGGGCGACGATCTGGCCCTGCGTCAGGCCGCCGTCCTCCGCCAGGACGCAGACCAGCCGCCATTGCGGCACGGTCAGGCCGAAGCGGTCCTGGTAGGCGCGCGCGATCAGGCCCGAGACGGCGTTCGACGCCACCGAAAGACGGTAGGGCAGATAGGCGTCGAGCTTCAGCCCGACGCCCTCGGACGCCTCCTGCGCCATCAGGCCTGGACCACCTGCTGTTCGATGGCGCCGAAGATGGTGTGGCGCTTCGCATCGACCATTTCGATCCGCACCGTGTCGCCCGCCTTCAGGAACGGCGTCGAAGGCTTGCCGTCGCGGATGGTCTCGATGGTGCGCACCTCGGCCAGGCACGAATAGCCCACCCCGCCGTCGGCGATCGGCTTGCCTGGGCCGCCGTCCTCGCCGCGGTTGGAGACGGTGCCCGAGCCGATGATCGTGCCGGCGCTGAGCGCGCGGGTCCTGGCGGCGTGGGCTACCAGTGTGCCGAAGTCGAAGGTCATGTCGACGCCGGCGTCCGCCGCGCCCAGCGGCTTGCCGTTCAGCTCGACTTCCAGCGCGCCGTGTAGCCGGCCGTCCTTCCAGCCCGGCAGGGCGTCCGGCGTCACCGCCACCGGCGAGAAGGCCGAGGCGGGCTTGGACTGGAAGAAGCCGAAGCCCTTGGCGAGTTCGCCGGGGATCAGGTTCCGCAGCGAGACGTCGTTGCACAGCATGACGAGGCGGATGGCGGCCAGCGCCTCCTCCCGGCTCGCGCCCATCGGCACGTCGCCCACGACGACGGCGATTTCGCCTTCCAGGTCGCAGCCCCAGGCCTCGTCCTTCAGCGGGATGGGGTCGCGCGGGCCCAGGAACCCGTCCGAGCCGCCTTGGTACATCAAGGGATCGGTCCAGAAGCTCTCGGGCATGTCGGCGGCGCGGGCCTGCCGGACCAGGGCCACGTGGTTCACATAGGCCGAGCCGTCGGCCCACTGATACGCCCGCGGGAGCGGGCTCGCCGCGTCGTGCTCGTGGAAGCGCGCCTTGGGCACCGAGCCGTGCTCGAGGCTTTCGGCCAGTCCGCGCAGTTCAGGCTCGCAACGCTCCCAGTCGTCGAGCGCCGCCTGCAGGGTCAGCGCGATGCGGTCGGCCGGCGAGTACCAGGCCACGTCGTTCGACACGACCACCAGCCGCCCGTCGCGGCCGCCCTTCAGGGACGCAAGCTTCATTCAGTGACTCCGGATGTCGAAGGGTTCACGCGGGATCGCGCCGGTCAGCTTCACGCCCGCTTCGTAAGCCTGGGGTTGGTAGACCATGACCTCCACGCGGATGTCGCCGCCGGGCTCGCCGTCCCACAGGTAGGCGCGCTCGAAACAGACCTCGCGGCCGTCAGGGGTGAAGCCCTCGAAGGTGTCGCCCCAGGGCAGGTGCTCGGCGAGCTGGCGCCAGCCGAGGGTGCAGGCCCGGTCCAGCTCGTCCCGGGCGGCGGCGGTCAGGTCCGCCTCTAGGCTCATGCGGTCTTCCAGCTGTCCACGTACGCAGGGTTCTCCACCGTACCCGCCGCGTCGCCGACTTCCAGGGGGTCGCGCGTATCGATCATCACCGCGTACTCGTCGGTCGCCGGCTTGGGCTGGGCCAGCATGTTCTTCAGCGCCTTGGGATGCGGCCCGTGCGTGAAGCCCGAGGGATGGAAGGTCATCATCCCGGCTTCGATGTGGTCGCGGCTGAAGAAGTCGCCCGCGTGGTAGAACAGCACCTCGTCGTAGTCGTCGTTGTTGTGGAAGAACGGCACCTTCAGCGCGCCGGGGTCCGTCTCGAACGGGCGCGGGGCGAAGGTGCAGACCACGAAGCGGTCGCTGACGAAGGTGGAGTGCACGCTGGGCGGCAGGTGGTAGCGGTGGCTCATCACCGGCCGGATGTCGCGCACGTTCAGGCGCACCGGCGCGAGGTCGCCGTGCCAGCCCACCGCATCCAGCGGATTGTAGGGATAGGTGACGACCGAGACCTGGCCGCGCTTCTTGATCTCGACGCGGAACTCGCCGGGCTCGTCCTGGTGGGCCTTGAAGGCCTCGTCGATGGCCGGCGTCTCGAGGATCGCCGGGTCGAACTGCGCATGGCCGCCCATCAGGCCGCGGTCGGGCAGCTTGAAGTGGGCGTTGGTGGCCTGGATCATCAGGATCGCGGCGGGGCCGGCCGGCTTCAGCCGCCACATGGTCCCGCGCGGCAGGTAGAGGTAGTCGCCCGAGCGGAAACGCAGGCGGCCGTAGTCGCAGAGGAGTTCGCCCTCGCCCTCATGGACGAAGAGGAGCTGGTCGCCGTCGGCGTTGCGGGCCAGCGCCGGCATGGCTGCGTCCAGCTTCCAGAAGCGCACCTCGCAGGCGGCGTTGAGCAGCACCACGTGGGACGACCACGGCGACGGCTCGGCGGCGTTCAGCCGGGCGAGGTCGAAGGCGCGCGGGCGCAGCGGCCCCTCGAAGTTCGTCCAGCCCGTCGGCGGGCGGCGATGGTGCAGGAAGGCGGCCGGCCCGAAGAAGCCTTCCTTCGAGATCTCGCGCTCGTAGGTGCCTTCGGGGAGGTCGGCGTGGGCCTGGCGGGAGTGAACCCCCTGCGCGGCCCGGACCGGGATCCAGTCGCCCTTCGCCATCACGGATCGTCCTTGTAGATGCCCACGCTCAGCGGCTGGCCGTCGGCCATCCGCGCCCGGTACATGCCCGAGGTGTTGAAGCTCCAGGCCATCTGGCCGTCGGGGGCCACCGCGATGACGCCGCCGTCGCCGCCCATGGCGGTGAGCTGCTTCTGGATCACCTCGTCGGCCGCGGCCTGAAGCGAGAGCCCCTTGTATTGCACCAGGGCGCAGATCTCGCGCGCGACGGTCAGTCGGATGAAGTACTCGCCCGTGCCCGTGGCCGAGACGGCGCAGGAGGCGTTCGAGGCGTAGGTGCCGGCGCCGATGATGGGGGAATCGCCCACGCGACCCCAGCGCTTGGCCGTGGTGCCGCCGGTGGACGTGCCGGCCGCAACGTTGCCGGCGCTGTCGAGGGCTACGACGCCCACGGTGCCGTACTTCTTGTCGATCTGCGCCAGCAGGCCACGCTCCTGGCCTTCGTCATGCTGCAGAGAGGAGCGCAGTTCGGGCACGCTGGGCGCGCCTTTCGGCCGAGGCGGCACGGGGAGGCCCTGGCTCTTCAGCGCCTTCTCCAGCGCCTCCCAGCGGCGCTCGGTGAAGAAGTAGGCGGGATCGACCTGGTCCAGCTTCTGACTGGCCGAGAAGCGTTCGGCGCCCTCGCCCATCAGCATCACGTGCGGCGACTTCTCCATCACGGCGCGCGCCAGGCTGATCGGGTGGCGCGTGCGGGTGACGCCCGCCACCGCGCCGGCCTTCAGGGTCTTGCCGTCCATGATCCAGCTGTCGAGCTCGTTGCGGCCCTCGGCGGTGAAGACCGCGCCGCGGCCGGCGTTGAACAGCGGATCGTCCTCGAGGATCTTGATCGAGGCCTCGATGGCGTCGATGGCCGAGCCGCCGTTCTTCAGCACCTCGCCGCCGACCCCTGCGACCTTGGCCATCGCGTCGCGATAGGCCTTGTCCTGTTCCGGGCTGAGGTCCTGGCGTTCGATCACGCCGGCGCCGCCGTGCACCACGATCGCCCACTTCGGCTTTGCGGCCGCCTGACCCGCCATCGTCACCATCACCGCCGCCAGAACCGCACCGAGAACCTTCGACCGCATCAGCCTTCCTTCGCCGGGAGAACCCCTCGCCTGATCTGATCGAGTTCGATGCTTTCGAACAAGGCCTTGAAGTTGCCTTCGCCGAAGCCCTCGTTGCCCTTGCGCTGGATCAGCTCGAAGAAGATCGGGCCGATCATGTTCTCGGTGAAGATCTGCAGCAGCAGGCCCTGGCCCTCGGTCGGCGCGCCGTCGATGAGGATCTTGTTGCGGTGCAGGCGGGCGACGTCCTCGCCATGGCCGGGCACCCGGGCGTCGATGCCCTCGAAGTAGGTGTCGATGGTGTCCTGGAACTGGACGCCGCGCTCGCGCATCGTCTCGACCGCGTAGTAGATGTCGTCGGTGCCCAGGGCGACGTGCTGGATGCCCTCGCCCTTGTAGTCCTTCAGGAACTCCTCGATCTGCGAGTGCTCGTCCTGGCTCTCGTTGAGCGGGATGCGGATCTTGCCGCACGGGCTGGTCATCGCCTTGGACACCAGCGCCGTCTGCTTGCCCTCGATGTCGAAGTAGCGGATCTCGCGGAAGTTGAAGATCCGCTCGTAGAAGTCCGCCCAGGTCTTCATGTTGCCGCGGTGGACGTTGTGCGTCAGGTGGTCGAGGTAGGTCAGGCCGACGCCGTTCTTCGACATCGCCTCCTCCGCGCCGGGGATCGGCGTGAAGTCGACGTCGTAGATCTCCTGCGCGCCATAGCGGTCGACGAGATAGAGGTTCGAGCCGCCGATCCCCTCGATCGCCGGGATGTTCAGCTCCATGGGACCGACCGGGCCCCGGACCGGCGTCGCGCCCCGCTCAACCGCCATCTGGAACGCCTTGGCGGCGTCCTTCACGCGGAAGGCCATGGCATTGGCCGACGGCCCGTGGACGGCGCGGAAGTCGGCGGCCTGGCCCGTGGGCTCCATGTTGAGGATGAAGTTGATGTCGCCCTGCCGGAACCGCAGCACGTTCTTCGAGCGGTGCCGCGACACCGCGGTGAAGCCCATCAGCTCGAAGAGGTTCTTCAGCCGCTCGGGCTCGGGCGAGGTGAACTCGACGAACTCGAAGCCGTCGGTGCCGAGCGGGTTCTCGAAGAGGTCGCGGGTCTGAAGGCTCGTCTGGACGTTCATGGCGGAAGTCTCCTGTCGATCGGGAGATGGTATCATCTGCAACGACTTTGCAAGAGGGTCGAAGCAAGGCCGCGACAAGCCTCGGCGGGCCTGCTAGCCAGAACGCTCGAACCTCCTCCTCGGCCCCCCGAAATCGGACACGGAATGATCCGCAAGCTCTACGACTGGGTGATGCGGCTGGCCGCCTCCCGCCACGCCCCTCGGTCCCTGGCCATCGTCTCGTTCGCGGAGAGCTCGTTCTTCCCGGTGCCGCCGGACGTGATGCTGGCGCCGATGGTGCTGGCCAATCGCGACAAGGCCTTCGTGTATGCCGCGATCTGCACGGTCGCCTCGGTGCTGGGCGGTTTGCTCGGCTATGCGATCGGCGTCTTCCTCGAGCCCGTCGGCATGTTCATCCTGAAGGTGTTCGGCCATCCCGAGGGACGTGAGGAGTTCCAGCGCTGGTTCGATCACTGGGGGCTGGGCGTCATCCTCATCAAGGGCCTCACGCCGATCCCCTACAAGCTGGTGACGATCACCGCCGGCTTCGCCCGCTTCGACCTCTTCACCTTCATCTGGGCCTCGGTGGTGACCCGGGGCGCGCGGTTCTTCATCGTCGCGGGCATCCTGAAATACGCGGGCCCGGCCATGCTCGCCGAGTTCGAGCGGCGCATGACGCTCTATTCCATCCTGCTGCTCGCGCTGCTGATCGGCGGCTTCGTCGCGCTCAAGGTCTTCATGTGAGCGCCGCTTTAGGCTCATATCGGCGCCGATGACGCTTCTCAGACCCTTCCTCGACCGCTGGCGGCTCTGCGCGCTGCTCGCCGCCGTCGCCATGCTGTCGATCGCCCACGCCTTCCAGACCTTCGGCGGCTACGCGCCCTGCACGCTCTGCCTGCGGCAGCGCGAGGTCTACTGGACGGCGCTGGGCCTGGCGCTGGGCTTCATGGTCCTGGTCCGCCTGCCCGGCGGGCCGCGCTGGCGCGAGCTCACCTGCTGGGTGCTGGGCCTGGTGTTCGCCGTCAGCGTCGGGCTCGCCGTCTATCACGCCGGCGCCGAGTGGAAGTTCTGGCCCGGCCCCGAAGCCTGCGCCTCGTCGGGCGCCGGAGTGAACGCCGCGGCGCTGAACGACTTCCTGGCTGGCGAGAAGGTCCGTCCGCCCGCCTGCGACGAGGCCCCCTGGGTCTTCGCCGGACTGTCGATGGCCGGATGGAACGCCCTGATCTCGATGGGCCTTGTGGCCCTGAGCGTGCTGGCCGCGCTGCGTGAGAGGTCCAAGCGATGAGCGACAAGCCGATCCCGCCCCGCCCCGGACGCGGCGCGACCGCCGCACGACTGGCCGAGATCCTGCGCGTCGATCACGCGGGCGAACTGGGCGCCGTGCATATCTACCGCGGCCAGCGCGCGGTGCTGGGCGCCGCCCCCGGCCGCGAGCGCATCGCCGGCCAGCTCGCCGAGATGGAGGGGCACGAGGCCGAGCACCTCGCCCGCTTCGACCGCCTGCTCACCGAACACCGCGTGCGGCCCACCGCCATGACGCCGGTCTGGCGGCTGGCGGGTTTCGCCCTGGGCGCCGGCACGGCCCTGCTGGGTGAGAAGGCGGCGCATGCCTGCACCGAGGCGGTCGAGACGGTGATCGAGGAGCACTACGCCGGCCAGATCGCCGAACTCGCCGACCGCGATCCCGACCTCGCCGCCGAGCTGTCCAGGTTCCGCGACGAGGAGCTGGCCCACCGCGATCTCGCCGTGGAGGAAGGCGCCCGGGAAGCGCCCGGCTACAACCTGCTGGCGGCGGTGATCCGCACCGGCTGCCGCGCGGCGATCAAGATCAGCGAAAAGGTGTGAATCCGCGACCTTCCGATCGTTGAGCCGGCCCCGGAATCGGCGGCCTCATCCCTCTTGCCCCGCAGCATTCCTACGCGGGGTTGAGGGAACGTGGGGCCACAGCCATGGCGGAGTCGACGGAAGCCGTTAGTTCTGTTTTTGTTCGCCATCCACACGAGGAGGCGGACATGGCGGACGGGATGTTCCATCAGGCGCTGGAGACCGCCTTCGCCGGCGAGCCTCGGTTGTCGCGGGCGACGGCGCCGCGCTCCAGCCTCTGGGCGCGCTGCACCTGCGGACGCGAAGCCGCGGTCGACCCTAGGCCCTGGCTGGCGCAGGGGCTTGGCCGACAGCACGTCGACGACCTGGAAGAGCGGCTGCGCTGCCTGTGCGGCGCGAGGTGCGCCCGGCTCGAGATCCGCGGCCTCGCCGAGGCGCCCTCCGGCGTCACCGGCGGGATCTGGATCTTCCGCTGAAGCGGCGGTGCGCTGCGTCTACATCAACCTGGCCCAGGCCGGCCGGCGCCGGGCCCACATGGAAGCCGAGTTCGCCAGGATCGCCCCTGAGGGCGTGGCCCTGGAACGCTTTCAGGCGGTCGACCCCGCCACGGCTGCGGCCCTGCCCGGCGAGATCCGCGCGCCCGAGAAGGCCTGCTTCCTCAGCCACCGGAGCGCCATCGCCGCGCACCACGACGGCGAGACGCCGCTCTTCGTGCTCGAGGACGATGTCCTGCTCTCAGGCGAAGCCTTCGGCGCGCCGGCCCTGCCGCCCGGCGACGACTGGGACCTGCTGTTCACCGACACCATCCTGGCCGATCCGGGCACATGGATCCGGCTGGCCAAGAGCCGGCCGGAGCTGGCGCGCACGGGCCGCATCCGGGTAATCGACCTGGCGGGCGTCGGCTTCGCGGGTGCGGCGGCGTACGTCGTGAACGGCCGCTCCAAGGATCGCGTGCTTGCGGCGCTGGACGGGCTGGGCCCGCTCGACCTGCCCTATGACATCGCGCTGCGCCGGCTGGTCCACGCCGGGCGGCTGCGCGCCTGCGTCGCCTTTCCCTTCCTCACGTCGGTGGCGCCCTTTAGCGCGGAGACGTCGCAGATCCAGCCCGGCGGCAATGCGGCCGACGCGATCTCCGACGCCTTCCGGCGGCTGATGTTCGTCGGCCGCGACATCGCCGAGAGCCGCGCAGAGGCCGAGGCGATCGCGGCGTCGGCCGACGAGGAAAGCCGGCTGGTCGGGCTGATCCTGGCGGGCGTGGTCAGCGACCGCTTCGGTCCGAAGTAGCGCCTAGCGCTTGCGCCGCACGCTGCCGGCGCGATCCCGCACCGGGCCTTCCGACACGCTCCAGCGGCCGTTCTGCGCCTCGGAAACCAGCACTGCCCAGCGGGTGTATCCCTTCGGCGTCGGCTGATGGTAGGTGCAGCGCACGTAGCCGGGCGAATTCTTGGCGCAGCGGACGTTGCGCACCGGCTGCGTCTTGCCGCGCACGTGGTCCAGCGCCTCCGAGAGTTCCGCCGGGCTCGGCGTGTCGTCGGCGGCGCGCGCCGCGAGCGGCGAGGCGGCCATCAGAACGGCAAGCGGAATCCACGACCTCATGGTCCGAGCCTAGCGCAGCTCGGCGAACGGCGTCACGCCTCGAGTTCGATGTCCCAGTAGAGGTAGTCGAGCCAGCTTTCGTGCAGGTGGTGCGGCGGGAAGCGGCGTCCGCGCTCCTGCAGTTCGAAGGCGCTGGGCCGGCGCGGCTTCATGCGCGGATGCATGTGCGCCTCGTGCGGGGTGCGGCCGCCCTTCGTCAGATTGCAGGGCGCGCAGGCGGTGACGATGTTCTCCCACGTCGTGCGGCCGCCGCGCGAGCGGGGGATGACGTGGTCGAACGTCAGTTCGTCCGTCGACGTGCAGTACTGGCAGGTGAAGCTGTCGCGGAGGAAGAGGTTGAAGCGGGTGAAGGCCGGAGGCCGGTCCTGGGCCACGTAGTGCTTCAGCGACACCACGCTCGGCAGCTTCATCTCGAAGGAGGGGGAGTGGATGACCTGGTCGTAGGTGGAGACCACGTCCACGCGGTCGAGGAAGACCGCCTTGATGACTTCCTGCCAGGGCCACAATGACAGGGGATAGTAGCTGAGCGGCCTGAAATCGGCGTTCAGGACCAGACAGGGCCAGCCGTTGGGCGGATGCCTAAGCACCTGCATGGCGGACCCTCCGTGAACGTCCCAACGAGCCGTTGAGCGGAGCTATGTCATTCGACTTGGGACTGAAGACACGACCCTCGTCTTGGAAGCTGGCTTTGAAAACTATAGGCCCGATTCGACGACATCTCTACGACGGAGCGCATCGCGCCGGGCGCCTTGGGCCTCGCCCGCCGCGTCGGTGCGGGCGAGGCCTATTCGCGGCGCATCCGGGTCAGGCGCCGAGGGCGACGGTGGCGCCGGCGGTGGTCAGGGCCAGGCCCACGACCGCGAACGAGACCACCACGTCGAGGATCCGGTTCATCAGGATCGTCATCGCATTTCTCCTTTTGGTGTCTGGCGGCCCCGGCTGTCCGGCGCCGCGTCCATCTGGACGATGCTTAGATAGCACCATCTGAACATTGCCTAGATAAGTTTTTGCGCCGCACGGCTATGCGATTTTGCATTGGTCGGGACGCGTCCCCGGCGCCCGAAGGCGCAACGAAGAAGGGCCCCGCGAAGGGGCCCTCCTAAGCAGCAGCGTAAGGTGGGGAGACCTTAGGCGCCGAGCGCCGCCGTCGCGCCTGCCGCGGTGAAGCCGAGGAACAGGAGGAAGACGGGAGCGAAGCGGTCGAAGAACCGCTCGAACTTGGCGAGAGACATGACACACACCTTTCAGTTTTCGACCCGCCGCCTGAACCCCTTTGAACCCTTGGGGGAGCAGCGACGTTTGTCATTTGAACGACGCTAAGATAACACCGATCTGAGCGGCGTCAAGATATCTTTACGGCGATCAGATGCAGTTTTATGGTTGAGGTGATGAGAGACGCTCACAGCGCCGAGTCCCGGCCCTACCACCACGGCGACCTTGGCCGCGCCCTGGTCGACGCCGCCCGCCGGCTGCTCGAGGCGGAAGGTCCCAGCGCGCTCTCGCTCCGCGCCGTGGCGCGCGAGGCCGGGGTCAGCCCGGCCGCGCCCTATCATCACTTCAAGGACAAGGCCGAGCTGCTCGACGCGGTCGCTCATGAAGGCTGGGAAATCCTCAACGCCCGCATGGCCGAGGCCAAGGCGCGCGAGCAGGGCCGCCAGCAGCTTACGGCGCTGGGCCTCGCCTATGTCTGCTTCGCCCGGGAGCATCCGGCGCTGTACCGCGTGATGTACGACGCGGCGCGCGACAAGGAGGCCCTGCCCATGGACACGGCCAACCCCGACGAGGACAGCGCCTACTGCATGGTGCGCAACACCATGGTCGAACATGGCGCCGATCCCGCCGCCGAGACCGACCTGGAACTCGCCACCATCGCCTCGTGGTGCGCCGCCCATGGCCTTGCGGAGATGGCCGGGTTCAAGCAGTTCGGCCATTTGAAAGAGGCGCTGGGCGGCGAGCACGCCTTCCTCGCCGCCGTGCTGCAGCACATGGGCCTGTTCCCCCACGTCCCGCGGGACTAGACCAGATCGGGTGTTCGTCACCCGCTTCGCGCCGTCGCCGACCGGCTACCTGCACAGGGGCCACGCCTTCTCGGCCCTCACCGCCCACGAGGCCGCGCGCGAGGCCGCTGGTCGCTTCCTGCTGCGCGTCGAAGACATCGACGCCACCCGCTGTCGGCCGGAGTACGAGGCCGCCATCTACGAGGACCTCGCCTGGCTGGGGCTGAGCTGGGAGGAGCCCGTCCGCCGCCAGTCCGAGCACCTGAACGACTATCAGGCCGCCCTCGACCGGCTCGCCGCCGCCGGCCTGCTCTACCGCTGCTTTCGGACCCGCCGCGAGGTGGCGGAGGAGATCGCCCGGGCGCCGCACGGGGCGATGGAGGTCTTCCGCGGCGCGCCCCTGCCGGCCGAAGAGGAAGCACGCCGCCTGGCCGCCGGCGAGCCGTTCGCCTGGCGGCTTTCGCTGGATGAGGCGGAGAGGAAGCTGGGCGGCTTCGACGAGCTCACCTTCGTGGAGGAAGGCGATGGCGCAGCACGCACGATCCAGGCCCGGCCCGAGCTGGGCGGCGACGTCGTCCTGGCGCGGAAGGACGTGGGCGTCGCCTACCATCTGGCCGTCGTGTTCGACGACGCCTTGCAAGGCGTGACCCACGTGATCCGCGGCGAGGACCTGGCCGAGGCGACCCACGTCCAGCGGCTGCTGCAGGCCCTGCTCGGCCTGCCGACGCCGGTCTATCGTCACCACCGACTGCTGACCGGCCCCGATGGCAGGCGCTTCGCCAAGCGGGATCGTGCGGAGACGCTGCAAGACCTGCGCAACCGAGGCGTGACGGCCCAGGACCTGCGCCGCGAGCTGGGGTTCGCCGCCTAGGCGAAGCCCCAGGCCTGGCGGGCGGTCTCGATGCGCCCCAGCTTAGCGGCGAAGGGGCCCCAGTCGTCTGCGTCGGCGATCGGCGCCCAGATGGCCTCGATCTCGTCGTAGAGCAGTTCCTCGGGCTCGGGACCCTGGAAGTAGGGGTGATCCAGCCGCTCCGGCCGATCCGGCTCATAGGGGGCGACCACGTTCCGGAAGTCCGCGAAGGCCTCGCCCTCGTAGATGTCGAGACGGGGTCCCGTGAGCTCGCGCCTCGCGAACCAGTCGAAGAAGAACGGCTCCCAGCGCAGCCGCTCACCCCCCTCGGCGAGCCCCTTGAAGGCCGCCTGGACCAGCACCGCGTCCAGCTCCTCGCCCCGCGGCTTCAGTCCAAGCCGGCGGACCACCGCCGCCACCAGCTCCCGACGATAGGCGGGGCCGAAGCCGTTCAGGGCCTCGACCAGCGGATCGGTCTCGGTGACGAAGGTCAGGCAGCCGGCGAGCTGCTGCAGGTTCCAGAACACCGCCTCCGGCTGTCGTCCGAAGGCGTAGAGGCCGGCGTGGTCGAAGTAGGCGGCCGTGAAGTTCGGGTCCGACTTCGGCAGGAAGCGATAGGGACCGTAGTCGAAGCTCTCGCCGGTGATGTTCATGTTGTCGGTGTTGAGCACGCCGTGGACGAAGCCCGCGGCCATCCAGCTCGCCGCGAGCCGGGCGGCCCGGTCGCCCACAGCGGCCAGCAGGGCGGCGGGCCGGTCGTTCGCCCCCTCCAGCTCCGGGTAGTAGTTGGCGATCACATGATCGACGAGCGTGCGGATGCGGCCGGCTTCCTCGTGGAAGGCGTGGCGCTGGAAGGTGCCGAACCGGATGTGGCTGTGCGACAGCCGCACCAGGACGGAGGACCGCGTCGGGCTGGGCTCGTCGCCGCGGATCAGCTCCTCGCCCGTCTCGATCAGCGAGAACGAGCGGGAGGTCGGCACGCCCAGCGCCTCCAGCATGGCGGTGGCCAGCACCTCGCGGACGCCGCCCTTCAGCGTCAGGCGCCCGTCGCCGGAGCGGGACCACGGCGTCTGACCCGAGCCCTTCGTGCCGAGGTCGAGCAGGCGATCCGTGCCGAGCTCACGGAGCTGGGCGAAAGTGAAGCCGCGACCGTCGCCCAGGTCGGGGTTGTAAACCCGGAACTGATGGCCGTGGTAGCGCTGGGCCAGCGGCGGATCGATGTTGCGGGGCAGCGGCTGGAAGCGTCCGAAGTGGGCGATCCACTCGGCGTCGGTCAGGGCATCGAGGCCGACGGTCGCGGCGGCCCGGTCGTTGCGGTAGCGCAGGATGGTCTTCGGGAAATCCGCCGCCGCCACCGGGTCGGCGAACTCGGCCCCCAGCTCCGGGAACTTCGGGTCGGGTCGGTAGGCTGGGGAAACCGGCATCGGGGCAGGTAGCGCCCGGGGGTGGCCCCCGGCAACCGCTAGCGGATGCCGAGGAAGCCCAGGACGGCCAGGACGATCACGACCAGGCCCACGAGATAGATGATGCTGTTCATCTGCAACTCCTCCGTGCCGGGGCGCTAACGCCGCTGCGGTGGAGCCGTTCCGGCCTAGGCCTGCATGCGGGGCGGCGGCGGCTCGGGTTTGAAGATCTTGAGCAGCAGCAGACCTAGCAGGGCCGAGACCAGGGAGCCCGCGAACACGCCGGCCTTCGTCTCGGTAAGAAGGTCAGGGGTCGTGAAGGCCAGGTTGCCGACGAAGAGGCTCATGGTGAAGCCGACGCCGCAGAGCAGCGACACGCCGTAGAGCTGACCCAAGGTGGCGTGCCGGGGCATGTCGGCCCACCCCATGCGCACCACCAGGAGCGCGGTCAGGAAGACGCCGACCTGCTTGCCAAGGAAGAGACCGAGCGCGATGCCCAGCATCACGTTGTCGGTCAACATGGCCGGCGTGATCCCGGCGAGCGAGAGGCCGGCGTTGGCGAAGCCGAAGATCGGCACGACCGCAAAGGCCACGGGCTTGTGCAGCAGATGCTCCAGCCGGTGCAGCGGCGAAGTCTTATGGCTGTCGTGGTCGCGTTTTCCGGGCGTGCGATCGAGCGGGATCGTCATGGCCAGCGCCACGCCGGCCAGGGTGGCGTGGACGCCCGATTCCAGGACGAACCACCAGAGCACCAGGCCGGTCAGCAAGTACGGCCATAGACGGCGGACCTTGAAGCGGTTGAAGGCGATCAGCAGCGCCAGCATGGCGGCCGCGCCGCCGAGCGCGGCGAGCTGCAGGTCCTCGGTGTAGAAGACCGCGATGATCAGGATCGCCGCCAGGTCGTCCAGCACCGCCAGCGCCGTCAGGAAGATCTTGAGCGAGCTGGGGACGCGGTCGCCGGCGAGGGCCAGCACGCCCAACGCGAAGGCGATGTCGGTGGCCGCCGGGATCGCCCACCCGCGGGAAGCCAGCGGGTCGCCGGCGTTGAACGCCGTGTAGATCAGCGCCGGCGCCATCACGCCGCCCAGCGCCGCAAGACCGGGCAGGATCACGCGGGAGGGCCGAGACAGCTCCCCGTCCAGCACCTCCCGTTTGATTTCCAGGCCCACGAGCAGGAAAAACAGGGCCATGAGCCCGTCGTTGATCCAGTGGAGCACCGTCTCGGTCAGGTGCACCGGACCGAGTGCAAAGCCGAGCTTGGTCTCGAGCAGCGCGAAGTAGGGCCCGGCCAGCGGCGAGTTGGCGACGATCAGCGCCACCGCGGCGGCCGCCATCAGAACGTAGCCGCCCGACGCTTCCTGGTTGAAGAATTTGCGGAAGGCCGAGGCCGGGCGCGCGGAGCGTCGGGTCGTGGGCGACATGGGCCCTGCATACCGACGCTTGGCCGCCCCGCCAACGCCAATCGGCCGGACCCTGCCTCACGAAACCAGGAGCAACCCCGCTGCTGAAGCTCAGTAGGCCTTAAGGTCGGGATCGAGCGTCTGGCCTTCGTCCAGCTGCACCCCGAAGGTGTTCAGGATCATCGAGACCTGGGTGTACTGGGCGGCGGTGAACACGAGGTCCATGCGCTGCTTGTCGCTGAAGTGGCGTCCGAGTTCGGTCCAGGTCGGGTCGGTGATGAACTGGTCGGCGTGCAGCTCGTCGGTGGCGCGGATCAGGGCCGCATCGGCGGCGCTCCAGCCGGCCCCGGCGCCCTGCTTGATCCGCTGGATCTCGTCCTCGGTCAGGCCGCAGTCCAGCCCGATGCGGGTGTGCTGGACGAATTCGTACCCTGAGCGGCAGAGGTAGCCGACCCGCAGGATGACGATCTCACGCTCCCGCGCGGGAAGGTCGTTGCGGCGCGAGAGGACATACGAGCCCCACTCGTTGAAACGGGTTAGCGCCTTCGGAGCCCGGGCCAGGGTGCGGAAGATGTTGAGCACGCCCATCGTGCCCGCCCGGACCGGTGCGAGCGCCGCCTCCTGCTCGGGCGTCAGCTCGGTGTCCGACAGGGGTGCAAAGCGCGGCTGGCTCAGTCTCATGAACATCCCTCCTGACGGTCTTCGGCGCCGCCCGGGCGCAGCTTAGCCGATCGGACGCCGCCGGGCTTCCACCTTCGATTGCGCTGGAGCCGGGCGGCCGCGCTTGTTAGGCAGCGGCATGGCCTCGCGGTCCACCCTCGAATTCCTGCGCACCGAGACCGGATCGGGGTTGCTGCTGGCCGGCATCGCGGCCGCGGCGATCCTCTGGGCGAACTCGCCCTGGGCCTCCGAGTACGCCGCCCTCGTCGGCCACGCCGTCCCGATGCGGATCGGCCCCTTCGCCGAAACCCTGACCTTCGCGGGCTGGGTGCGCACGGCGCTGATGCCGATCTTCTTCCTGGTCGTGGGCCTGAAGATCAAACAGGAGATCGTCCGCGGCGAGCTTTCCAACCCGCGGCGCCTCCTGCTGCCGGTCCTCTGCGCGGTGGGCGGGGTGGCCGCCTCGGCCGCGGTCTTCCTGGCCGTGAACCTCGGGGAGGACGGCGTGGCCCAGGCCTGGCCCGCCGCGGCCCCCACGGACGCGGCCATCGCCCTGGCGCTGGTAGCCATCGCCGCCCCACGCCTGCCGCCGCCGCTGCGCGTGCTGCTGCTGACGATCGCCATCGTGCAGGACCTGATCAGCGTGGTCCTGATCGCCCTGGTCTTCAGCGAGACTCTTCGGCCGGCGATGCTCGGCGGCGCGCTGGCGACGTGGCTGGTGCTGGCGGCGATGTCGCGCTGGCGCGCCGCGCCCTATGCGTTCTGGGCGGCGGGCTACCTGCTGCTGTGGGGCTTCGTCGTGAAGTCCGGGCTCGACGCCTCGCTGGCCGGCGTCCTGGCCGCCGTCTTCGTCCCGCTGCAGCCGAAGCGGCCCGGCGGCCCGGGCGTGCTGGACCAGCTCCTGGCGGCGCTGCACCCCTACGTCGCCTTCCTGATCCTGCCGCTCTTCATCCTGACCGCGGCGGGCTTCCCGCTGCGGGGCCTGCCGCCCGACACCCCGACCGCGCCCGTCGCCCTGGGTCTCGGTCTCGCCCTAGCGCTCGGCAAACAGCTCGGCGTGTTCGGCGCCGCGGTCCTGGCGATCGGGCTGAAGTGGGCGAGGCGGCCGATGGGCGCGAAGTGGCTGGACCTCTACGGGATTGCGGCGCTGAGCGGCGTCGGCTTCACGCTCAGCCTCTACATCGGCGGGCTCGCGTTCCCCGCCGAGGCGGGGGTCCAGGCCAAGGCCCGCATCGGGGTGGTGGCGGGCTCGCTCATCGCGGCCCTGTGGGGCATGGCGGTGCTGGCCTGGTCCGACAGCCGGCGGCGAGCGGACTAGGCCCCAATGCAAAAGGGCCGCCTCGCGGCGGCCCTTCGCTGTCTCGCAGACGGTGACGCCTACTCGGCGGCCTTGGGCGCGTAGCCCATGATCGCCTTGGTCTCCAGGAACTCGTGGAAGGCGAAGTCGCCCCACTCGCGCCCGTTGCCGCTCTGCTTGTAGCCGCCGAAGGGCGCCGTCATGTCCGAGGCGCCGTTGATCGACACCTGGCCGGCCCGGATCTGCCGGGCCACGTCGCGCGCCTTGGCGAGGTCGGCGCCGTTCACATAGCCGGCCAGGCCGTACTCGGTGTCGTTGCCGATACGGATCGCCTGCTCCAGGCTCTCGTAGCCCAGGATCGACAGCACGGGGCCGAAGATCTCTTCCTTGGCGATCGTCATCTCGCTGGTGACGTTGCCGAAGACGGTGGGCTTCACGTAGTGGCCCTTCTCCAGGCCCTCGGGACGGCCCGTGCCGCCCGTGACCAGGGTCGCGCCTTCGTCGACGCCCTTCTGGATGAGGCCCTGGATCTTCTCCCACTGGGTCTTGGAGACCACCGGGCCCATGTTGAAGTTGCCGTTCGGGTCGCCGACGGTGACGTTGTCCGCCGTGGCCTTCGCGACGGCCATCGCCTCGTCCATGCGCTTGGACGGGACCAGCATCCGGGTGGGCGCGTTGCAGCTCTGGCCCGAGTTGGTCATCACGTGCATCACGCCGCGGGCGACGCTCTTTGAGAAGGCGTCGTCGTCCAGCACGATGTTCGGGCTCTTGCCGCCCAGCTCCTGGTGGACGCGCTTGACGGTCGGCGCGGCGTTCTTGGCCACCTCGATACCCGCGCGGGTCGAGCCGGTGAACGAGACCATGTCCACGTCCGGGTGCGTCGAGAGCGGCACGCCCACGCCCAGGCCATCGCCGTGGACGAGGTTGAAGACGCCGGCCGGGACGCCGGCCGCGTGCATGATCTCGGCGAAGATTTGGCCCGAGAACGGCGCCACTTCCGAGGGCTTCAGCACCATGGTGCAGCCCGTGGCGATGGCCGGAGCCACCTTGCAGGCGATCTGGTTCAGCGGCCAGTTCCAGGGCGTGATGAACGAGCAGACGCCGATCGGCTCCTTCACGATCAGGGTCTCGCCGCGGTCTTCCTCGAACTTGAAGTCCTTCAGGATGTTGGCCGCGGTGGCCAGGTGGCCCATGCCGGACGGCACCTGGGCGCGCTGGGCGAGGGAGGCGGGCGCGCCCATCTCCTCGGTGACGGCCGCCGTCAGATCGCCGAAGCGCTTCTGGTACTCGGCCAGGATGCGCTGCAGCACGTCCAGGCGCTCCTCACGGCTGGTCTGCGACCAGGTCTCGAACGCCTTGCGGGCCGCCTTCACCGCCTTGTCGACGTCGGCCGCCGAGCCCAGCGCGATCTTGCCGACCACCTGCTCGGTCGCGGGGTTCTCGACATCGAGGGTCTTCAGCTCGACCGGGTCGACCCATTGGCCGTCGATGTAGAACTTCAGGTACTCGCGCATGCGGTCCTCCTGGACTTTCTTTCTCGTCGCGGGACGTGAAGCCCCGACCGTTCAAACAACCATTTTAATCATCGGCGTGGAGGCGGGAAGCCCCCGACGCTACGTCACAGCTGGTGAATCTGCGGCTGGCCCGCCACCGGCGACCTGGCCTTCAGGACATAGTCGGCCCGGATCGAGCCGATGTAGAGGTCCTTCAGGTCGGCGCCGCCCCAGGTGATGTTGGTCGGGTGGTTGACGATCTTGCCGCCGGGATCGTGGATCACCGTCTCCACCGCGCCCGCCGGCGTGATCGCCACCACCTTGTTCGAAGCCGGCAGGCAGACCCAGAGGTTCCCATCGGCGTCGAAGCCGACGCCGTCGGTGTAGCCGAGGTCGCCGCCATGATCGTCGACGTCCTCGCCGGGGCGCATCAGCCGGCCGAGGATCGGTCCGTACCGCTCGCCGCGTCCGAGCCGCGCGCCGGCCAGCACGGGGAAACGCAGGACGTCCGCGCCGCTGGTCTGGGCGCAGAACAGGTCCTTCTCATCCGCCGACAGCGCCAGCCCGTTCGGAAACTTCAGCCCGTCGGCGACGACGTCGGCCGAGCCGTCGGGCCGCAGCACGAAGATGAAGCCGTCCGCACGCCCGTCCAGCGCCTGCGGCCAGGTTTCGGCGTGGGTGGAGTTGGCGCACCAGATGTTCCCCGCGCGGTCGACGACCGGGTAGTTGGCCGACGTCAGCCGGCGGCCCTCGACCTCGGTCAGCAGGGTCTCGTGCTCCCCCGTGGCGGGGTCGAAGCGCTGCAGCGGCCCGTCCTCGCGGTCGTAGATGCCGAAGTTGGCGATCACGATGCGGCCCTGGGCGTCCATGTTGATCCCGTTGGGCGCCCCGCCCTTCGGTCCGAGGCGGCGGAACGCCCCGCCCGGCAGGAGCTCGGCCACGGCGCACTGGTGGTCGGAGGCGAACACGCGGCCGTCGCGGCTCACGACCACGTCTTCGGGTCTGTCGATGCCGAGCGCGATCTTCTCGAAGGCGTCGACGGGGATCATCGGCGAGGGCATGCGGCGACCTCCGGCGGTTGTCGCCTGAACCTTGAGCGCGACTTCGGCCGTTGGACAAGTCGGCTTGCGGGCGGCCCCTGCGCTCGGTAAAGCCGCGGACGAACATTCGGGAGCCTGACCGTGATCGGCATCTACAGCATCCTCGCCTTCCTCGTCGTGATCGCCGCGCTGAACATCTACGAGTTCGGCCGCCTGGACTAAGGCGCTCAGGAACGGCCTGAGATGGCCAGCCGCGGCGCCGCGCTGGTGACGGGCGGCGCCCGGCGGATCGGCCGGGTGCTGGCGGCGACGGCCGCCGAGGCCGGCTATGACGTCGCCATCCATGTCCGCACGATCGACGACGCCGCCGAGGCCGCGGCCGCCGACGTCCGCGCCCGGGGCCGCCGCGCCACGCTCTTGGCCTGCGACCTGCGCAAGGAATCGACCACCGTCGCCCTGGTCGGCGAGGCCGAGGCCGAGTTGGGCCCCGTCACCCTGCTGGTGAACTCGGCCAGCGTCTTCGAGGAAGACCGCTTCTCGGACTTCAACCGCGCCTCCTGGGACCTGCACCTCGAGACCAACCTGCGCGCGCCCCTGGTTCTGGCCCAGGCCTTCGCCCGCCGGCTGCCGGCCGAGCGCGAAGGCCTCATCGTCAACATCCTCGACCAGCGGGTGCTGAACCCCACCGCCGAGTTCTTCTCCTACAGCCTGAGCAAGGCGGCGCTTTGGGAGGCGACCCGCATGCTGGCCATCGACCTGGCGCCGCGCATCCGGGTCAATGGGATCGGTCCGGGGCCCACGCTGCCCTCGATCCACCAGGACCAGGCGGCCTTCGACGCCGAAGCGGCCGCCACCCTGCTGAAGCGGCCGGTGCCGCCGGACGAGATCGGCCTGGCGCTGCGCTACCTGATCGACGCCTCGGCCGTGACCGGGCAGATGATCGCCGTCGATTCGGGACAGCACCTGTCATGAGCGGGTTCAAGCTGGCGGCCAGCCGGGTCTTCGTCACCGGCGTGAAGGTGCAGGCCGAGATCGGCGTCTATCGGCACGAGATCGGCCGCGTGCAGCCTCTGATCGTCGATGTCGAGCTGGACGTACCCACCGCCGACAGCGACCGCCTGGCCGACACCGTGAACTACGAGACCATCCTGAAGGCGGCGCAGGACGTCGCCGCCGGGGGTCACATCGACCTTGTCGAGACCTTCGCCCACAGGGTGGCCCAGCGCTGCCTGGAGGATGCGCGCGTCCGCCGCGCCCGCGTGCGCATCGAGAAGCCGCTGGCCCTCGCCCCCGACGCCGTCGGCGCCGGCGTGGAGATCGTACTGGAGCGCCCATGACCCCGCTCCTCCCCCGCGCAGCGGGGGAGGAGCTGTTCAAGCGCCCCCTTCCCTCGCGCCGCGGTTGAGGCATGATCGGAGCATCGGGACGGGAGGCTTCACCTATGACGGATCGCCTGGACTACGGGGCCGCGGAAGACCGGACGATGCCGGCCGTGACCTACGCGCTCTACTTTCTGGCCTACGCCACCGGCGTCACGGTGATCATCGGCCTCATCCTGGCCTATGTGCAGCGGGACAGCGCAGGTCCCAAGATGCGCACCCACTACGCCTTCCTCATCCGCACCTTCTGGATGGGCATCGGCTGGGCCTTGATCGGCGCGGCGCTGTTCGTCGTCGGCATCCCGCTGTCGCTGATCCTCATCGGGTTCCCGATGATGTTCCTGGCCTGGGCGATTTGGGCGCTGCTCGGCGTCTGGTACGCGATCCGCCTGGTGGTGGGGGTGATCTACCTTGCACGGGACGAGGCCTACCCGCGGCCCGACACCTGGCTCGCCTGACCTAGCCTCGACGGGGGCGCGCGGCTTATGGTGGCGGCGTGAACGCGCCCGCCGATCCGCGCCTGATCCTCCGCGAAGACGAACTCGACGCGGGTCTCGAGCTCCTGATGCTGTCCGAGGCGGCGGTCTGGGCCGCCGTGGATCAGGGCCTCGCCGACCAGGACCTGGGCCTTGGCCGCTCGCACTGGCGGGCCGCCTTCCTGTTGCGCCGGCGTCCCGGCATCGGCGTCCAGGAGCTCGCGCATCTCACCAGCCTTTCGAAACAGGCCGCCAGCCGCATCCTCGTCGACCTCGCCGCCAAAGGGCTGGTGGAGAAGGCCGCCGGCGACCTGGACGGCCGTCGCCGCACCGCGGTCCTGACCCCGGCGGGCCTCACCTTCGAGGCCGCCATCGCCGAGCGCCTGCGCACCCAGCTGTCCCGCGCCTACCGGGTCGGCGGCCTGGACGGTGTCGCCGCGGCCCGCCGGATCCTCGCGGCGCTCGCCGGCGGCCGCACGCGCAGCCCCAACGCCGGAGGAGGCCTCTAGCATGAGCCTCGGCCAGTCCCATCCGCGCGGCCGCCACCTGCTGGTGGTCGACGACGACGACCGTATCCGCGACCTGCTCAAGGCCTACCTCAGCCGCGCCGGGTTCCGGGTCACGGCGGCCTCGGGCGGGGCGCCCGCCCGGCGGCTGCTCGAAACCCTCGACTTCGACCTCGCCGTGTTCGACGTGATGATGCCGGGCGAGGACGGCTTCTCGCTGACCCGCTGGCTGCGCGACCAGCGGGGCGCCGCCGGCAAGACCCCCGTGCTGATGCTGACCGCCCGCGCGGACTCCGGAGACCGCATCGAAGGCCTGAAGCTCGGCGCCGACGACTACCTGCCCAAGCCGTTCGAGCCCGAGGAGCTGCTGCTGCGCATCGAGGCCATCCTGCGCCGCGCCCAGGATCGGCCGTCGCCCGGCGATACGCTGTCGCTCGGCCGCTGCCGCTTCGATCCGGAACGCGGCGAGCTCACCTGCGACGGCGAGGCCGTGCGCCTGACCGAGGCCGAGATCGCCCTGCTGCGCCAGCTCGCCCGGACGCCCCACGACCCCGTCGACCGCCTGGAGCTCGCCCGCGACAGCGTCGATCCGTCGGGTCGGGCCGTCGACGTCCAGGTCACGCGCCTGCGGCGCAAGATCGAGGAAGACCCCAAGGCTCCCCGCTACCTGCAGACCGTGCGCGGCGTCGGCTACCGCCTCGTCCCCGACTGATGACGTCGTCGCCTGTCACGCGGAGCATCGGGCGCTGGCTGAGGCGGCGGCTGCCGACGACGCTGTTCGGGCGCAGCCTGCTCATCATCGTGCTGCCCATCGCGATCATGCAGATCGCCGTGACCTACGTCTTCTTCGACGCCCACTGGCAGACCGTCACCAGCCGCCTCTCCGAGGGTCTGGCGGGCGACATCGCCTGGGCGGTCGAGAGCTACAAGGACGATCCGCGGCCGGAGGTCTTCGCGCGTCTTTCTCGCCGGGCGGAAGAGTCGATGGGCCTCTCCATCGCCTTTCAGCCCGACCGTACGCTGCCGGCCAGGCGGCGGGAGCCGCCGGTCATCTGGGAGCCGTTCTTCGCGCCGATCGACCGGTCGCTGGAACGGGCGCTCTCCGAACGCCTGGACGATCCGTTCTGGTTCGACACCACCCGCTACCCTGCCTACGTGGACATCCGCGTCGGCGTGCCGGGCGGCGTCATGCGCGTGCTGGCGCCGAGGGACCGCGCCTTCGCGACCCAGGGGCACATCTTCGTGCTCTGGATGACCGTGGCCACGGTGCTGCTGACGGCGCTGGCCATCCTCTTCATCCGCAATCAGGTCCGCGCCATCGAGCGGTTGGCCAATGCGGCCGAGGCTTTCGGGCGCGGCGTCGACCAGCCCAGCTTCAAGCCCCAGGGCGCCAAGGAGGTCCGCCGCGCGGCGCGAGCCTTCCTCGACATGCGCGCCCGCATCCAGCGCCACATCGACCAGCGTACGGCCCTGCTCGCCTCGGTCAGCCACGACCTGCGCACGCCGCTGACCCGCCTGAAGCTGGCGCTCGCCCTGGAAGAGACGAAGGGCGCCGGCGAGATGAAGCGCGACCTCGCCGAGATGGAGCACATGATCGACGAGTATCTCGCCTTCGCCCGCGGCGAGGGCGGCGAGGCGCTGGAGGAAGTGCCGCTGCGCCGGCTGATCGACGAGGTCAGCGAGGGGGCGGTGCGGGCCGGCGCCCAGGTCACGGTGACCGCCGATCCGCAGCTCGCCGCCAGCGTGCGTCCCAACGCCCTGAAGCGGGCGCTGTCGAACCTCGTCATGAACGCCGCCTCCCACGGCCAGCGGGTGGAGGTCGCCGCCCGCCGCCGCGCGCAGGGCGGTCTCGAGATCGTGGTGGACGACGACGGCCCGGGAATCCCGCCCGAGCGGCACGAGGACGCCTTCAAGGCGTTCTCCCGCCTCGACGAGTCCCGCAACCAGAACACCAAGGGCGTGGGCCTGGGCCTGGCCATCGCCCGCGACGTGGCCCGCGGCCACGGCGGCGACATCACCCTCGACCGATCGCCGCTGGGCGGCTTGCGCGCCGTCGTGCGTCTGCCGGGGTAGATTAGGCCACAATCGGAGGAACCTCATGCGTCCCGTCCTGCTCGCCGCCGCCCTCTCGATCGCTGCCGCCGCGCCCGCCTTCGCCGCCGATCCGGTGGAAGGCGAATGGCTCACCCAGGCCGGCACGGCCAAGGTCAAGATCGGTCCCTGCCCCAGCCGCGACGGCCGCATGTGCGGGGTCATCACCTGGGTGCGCACCGCAGGCATGAAGGATGCCGAGAACCCTGACCCGCAGCTTCGCGGCCGGCCGCTCGTCGGCCTGATGATGATCCACAACTTCAAGCCGGCGGGCCCCGGCAAGTGGACCGGCGGCAAGATCTACGACCCGCAGAGCGGCAAGACCTACGATTCCAAGCTGCGCATCAACACCGACGGCACGCTGAAGGTGGAGGGCTGCGTTTTGGTGGTCTGCCAGGCCCAGACCTGGAAGCGCAGCTAGCTTCCGAGCGCCTTCGAGCGCCGCACCGCCGCCCCGACCGCCTCGCGCAGCAGGTCGGGCAGCCCGCCCCTGGCCTGCAGCAGCACGTTCAGCGCCGCCTCGGTGGTGCCGCCCGGCGAGGTGACCTGCCGGCGCAGCTCCGCCGGGTCCTCGCCGGTCTTCGCCAGCAGGGCCGCGGCGCCCGTGAGGGTCGACCGCGCCAGGCGCCGGGCGTCGGCGGCCGACAGTCCCGCCGCCGCGCCCGCGCCCTCCAGGGCCTCGATGAAGGCGTAGAGATAGGCGGGCGCCGAGCCGGACACCGCCGTCGCCGCGTGCATCTGCCCCTCGTCGACAAGGTCGACCACGGCGCCGAGGGGCTCGAAAAGCGCATGGGCGCGGGCCAGCGCGGCGGGGTCGTCGGCGTAGAGGCTGGCCGTGCCCTGGCCGATGGCGGCGGCGGTGGTCGGCATCACGCGCGCCACCGGGCGGCCGCCGAACTCGCGGGAGATGTCGGCCGCCTTCACGCCGGCGGCGATGGACACGATCACCGCGTCTTCGGCGAGCCATGAGGCCGTCTCGGCCGCGGCCTCACGCCAGAGCTGCGGCTTCACCGCCAGCACCACCGTCCGCGCGCGGGCCAGTTCGGCGTCCGGCGGGTTGAGGATCGCGCCGGCCTCGGCCGCGGCGGTCGCCGACGGGCCGGAGTTGGGATCGCGGATCAGCAGGTCGGAGGCCTGGAACGCGCCCGCGGCGCGCCAGCCGTCCAGCATGGCGCCGCCCATGCGGCCGGCGCCCAGCATCAGGATAGGTGTGATCATCGGGCCCGAACCTAGCGGCGCGGTCCCCGATGCGCGAGCGGTCTTACGCCTCGCCGACGGTTTCGAACATGCAGGCGGCGATGGCCTCCTGCGGGCTCTTGGCGCCGCGCAGCATGAAGTCGAACGCCGGGAAGAAGCGGTCGCCCGCCTCCACCGCCACGTCGATCATGGCCGCGGCCTGCGCCAGGCTGGGCTGTTCGCCGGTCATCAGCGCCATGCCGTGCCGGAAGATGATCTCGCCGTCTTCCCAGAGCTCGTAGTGGCCGAGCCAGACGCGGGGATTGATCGCCGCGATCAGCTCCTGGGCCGCCTGCCGCCGCTCGGTGGGGACCGAGAGGTCCATCGAGAGGCAGAGCTGCAGCGTGTCGCCCTCGGGCCGCCACGCGAACCAGAGCTCATAGTCCTTCCAGTCGCCGGCCAGGGTGAAGGCGAGGTCGCCGTCCTCGGTGCGGTCGAAGGGCAGGTTCTCGGCGGTGAGCACGTGCTCGACCACATCGAGAGGATCGTTGGAGAGCAGGACGGTTTCGTCCGACAGGGAGGTGTCCAATTCAGAACCCCTTTCGCTGCGGGCGGGGAGCGGAGATCCGCCCCCGAATCGCCAGCGATACTGAAAGTAATCTGCTTCGTGCGCCGGACGTCATGCTCATATTGCAACGGTCGGCCGCGACGGGCGGGTTGTGCACAGGAAGGGTCAGGCTGCGTCGCCCTTGGCCGCCCGTTTGGGCGCGGCCTTCTCGGCGCGCAGCGCCTCCACTTCCAGCCGGAGGGCCGCGAGTTCGGCCTTCAGGGCGTCGAAATCCTCGCGGCGTACGAGATCGAGCTCGGCGGCGATGCGGTCGGCCTGGCTGCGGAACGCCGCCTTGGCCTCGTCTCCGGCGGCCTGGGCCATGCCCATGGCGGCGGTGGTCAGCTTCGCGAGTTCGTCGAGGATCGGGTTCTGGGTCTGCATTCTGTGTCGTTCTGAGGCGGCGGAGGCCGTCCCTCGTCCTCTATATGGCCCTTCGGGGGTCGAAAGCGAAGGGCTTCTCGTCTAACACCCGCAGTACCAACGCCGGAGCTGCCAAAACCGTGCCGTTTCCCGAGTTCGATCCTGTTCTCGTCCAGCTGGGCCCCATCGCCATCCGCTGGTACGCCCTGGCCTATGTGGCCGGCATCCTGCTGGGCTGGCGCTACGCCGTCGCCATCGTCAAGAACCCGAAGCTGTGGACGCACCGCCCGCCGCCGGTCACGGTCGAGCAGGTGGACGACTTCATCCTGTGGGTGACGCTGGCCATCATCATCGGCGGCCGCCTGGGCCACGTCTTCTTCTACACGCCGCAGCTCATCTGGACCGATCCGCTCGAGATTTTCCAGGTGTGGAACGGCGGAATGAGCTTCCACGGCGGCGCGCTGGGCGTCTTCCTGGCGATCATCCTCTTCTCGCTCCGCAACAGGATCGACCTGTGGCGGCTGGGCGACGTCGTCGCGGCCGTGGTGCCGATCGGGCTGTTCTTCGGCCGCGTGGCCAACTTCATCAACGGCGAGCTCTGGGGCCGCACCACCGACGTCCCCTGGGCCGTCGTCTTCTGCAACCAGCGCATCCAGGAGACCCTGGGCTGGTGCCCCGCCGGCCTGGAGCCGCGCCACCCCAGCCAGCTCTACGAGGCGGCCCTGGAAGGCGTCGTGCTCTTCCTCATCCTCCGCTGGGCGACGCACGGCGCGAAGCTGCTCAACCGCCGCGGCGTGGTGATGGGCCTGTTCGTCACCTTCTACGCCCTCTTCCGCATCAGCCTGGAGAACGTGCGCCAGCCCGACGCCGGCCTCGAGAACCTGCCGCTCGGCCTGACCATGGGCATCTACCTGTCGATCCCGATGCTGATGTTCGGCCTGTGGCTGATCTGGCGGGGGATGCGCGAGGCGCTGCCGACCGCGCGCGAGGCCAATGCCCCTGCGTGACAAGCTGGCGGCGCAGATCGCCGCCGGCGGCCCGCTGACGGTCGCCCAGTACATGACCGCCTGCCTGCACGACCCGGAGTTCGGCTACTAC
Source organism: Phenylobacterium sp. VNQ135 (assembly GCF_049445735.1). Taxonomy (NCBI): domain Bacteria; kingdom Pseudomonadati; phylum Pseudomonadota; class Alphaproteobacteria; order Caulobacterales; family Caulobacteraceae; genus Phenylobacterium; species Phenylobacterium sp. VNQ135. Next base: position 270,200 of record NZ_JBMSDS010000005.1, read on the forward strand.
GCCACGCGTCCGGCGCTGGGCGAAGGCGGCGATTTCGTCACCGCCCCCCTGGTCAGCCAGATGTTCGGCGAGCTGATCGGCGTCTGGGCCGCGGTCGCCTGGCAGCTCCGGGGCGGGCCCTCCGAGGTCCGCCTCGTCGAGATGGGCCCGGGCGACGGCACGCTGATGAGCGACATCCTGCGGGCCGGCCGCATGGCGCCCGGTTTCCTGGACGCCGCAGACGTCTGGCTGGTCGAGACCTCCGGCCCGCTCCAGGACCTCCAGGCGGCGAAGCTCGGGGACCAGGTCCGCTGGGCGAAGTCGCTGGACGAGGTCCCCGGCGGCGCGCCGCTGATCCTGGTCGCCAACGAGCTGCTGGACTGCCTGCCGGTCCGCCAGTTCGTCCGCACCGCCACCGGCTGGGCCGAACAGCTCGTGGGCCTGGGGGAAGACGGCGGCCTCGCCTTCGGCCTCTCGCAGACGCCGGCCGCCGGCCTGCTGCCCGACGCGCGAGAAGGGTCCGTCTTCGAGCAGTCCGCCGCCCAGGAGGCGCTGGGCTCCGAACTCGGCGCGCGTCTCGTCCGCGACGGCGGGGCCGCCCTGCTGATCGACTACGGTCGCGACATGCCGGGCTTCGGCGACACGCTGCAGGCGCTGAAGCGGCACGAGAGGGTGGACGTCCTGGCCTGTCCCGGCGAGGCCGACCTCACGGTCCACGCCGACTTCCCGGCCGTGATGACCGCCGCGGGGCGGGAGGGCGCCGAGACGGCGATCCTCACCCAGGCCGCGCTCCTCGCCCGCCTCGGGATCGGCGAGCGCGCCGAGGCCCTGGTCCGCGCCCGGCCGGACAAGGCGCCCGTCATCGGTCGTCAGCTGAACCGCCTCGTCGCCGCCGACCAGATGGGCGAGCTGTTCAAGGCCTGCTGCATCCATTCGCCCGGCTGGACGCCGCCGGCGTTCGAAGAGGATTGAACTTGAGCGCGCTGCCCGTCCTCACCTCGTCCCTGCTCGACCTGCCGGGGATCCGCCACGCCTTCTTCACCCGCCAGGGCGGCGTGTCCGAGGGGATCTACGCCGGTCTGAACGTGGGCGTGGGCTCGAGCGACGATCCCGCCGCCGTACAGGAGAATCGCCGCCGCGCGGCCGAGCATCTGAAGGGGACGCTGGTGACCGCCTACCAGGTGCACTCGCCCACCGCCCTCGTGACGGACGGCCCCTGGCCGGCCGGCCCGCCTCAGGCGGACGCCGTGGTCAGCGCCACGCCGGGCGTCATCTGCGGGGCGCTCTCGGCGGATTGCGCACCGATCCTGCTGGCCGACCCCGACGCCCGCGTGGTCGCCGCCGCCCACGCCGGCTGGAAGGGCGCGCTCACCGGCGTCGCCGAGGCCGCCATCGCCCGGATGGAGAGCCTGGGCGCCCGCCGCGACAACATCCGCGCCGCCGTCGGCCCCTGCATCGGGCCTCAGTCGTACGAGGTCGGCCTGGAGTTCGCCCACCGCTTCCTGCAGGCCGACAGCGCCTATGCGAAGTTCTTCCATTCCGGGCTCACGGACGACAAGCGCATGTTCGACCTGCCGGGCTTCGTGCTGGCCAGGCTGAAGGCGGCCGGCGTTCGCCGGTGCGAGTGGATCGGCCGCGACACCTGCGCCGAAGAGGACCTCTTCTTCTCCAACCGGCGCGCCTTCAAACGGGGCGAGCCGGACTACGGACGGCTCCTGTCGGCGATCGTGCTGGCGTAGCTAGACTCTCGGCCCGCCCCTGCTACAAGCGCGCGCATCAAGGCATCTGGGGGTCCGATGAAGCTGCTGGCCGGCAACTCCAACCGCACCTTGGCGCAGGCGGTGGCCTCCCACCTCGACCTGCCCCTGACGCGGGCCCAGGTGAAGCGATTCCCCGACAACGAGGTGTGGGTCACCATCGACGAGAACGTCCGCGGCGAGGACGTCTTCGTGCTCCAGTCGACCAGCTACCCGGCCAACGACAACCTGATGGAGCTCTTGATCTGCATCGACGCGCTGAAGCGCGCGTCGGCCCGGCGGATCACGGCCGTGATGCCCTACTTCGGCTACGCCCGGCAGGACCGGAAGACCGGCGGCCGGACGCCGATCTCGGCCAAGCTGGTGGCCAACCTGATCACCCGGGCGGGCGCCGACCGGGTGCTGACCATGGATCTCCACTCGGGCCAGATCCAGGGCTTCTTCGACATCCCGACCGACAACCTTCAGTCGGCGCCGCTGATGGCCGCCGACATCAAGGCCAACTACGCCAAGGCCGACGAGCTGCTGATCGTGTCGCCCGACGTCGGCGGGGTGGTGCGCGCCCTGGCCGTCGCCAGCCGGCTGAACGCCGACCTGGCCATCGTCGACAAGCGCCGCTCGGGCCCGGGCAAGTCGGAAGTCGCCAACATCATCGGCGACGTCACCGGCCGCCGGCTGGTCATCTTCGACGACATCGTCGATTCGGCCGGCACGCTGTGCTCGGCGGCGCAGTCGCTGATGGACGCCGGCGCGGCCGAGGTGTCCGCCTACATCACCCACGGCGTGCTGTCGGGCATCGCCGCCGAGCGCGTGAAGAACTCGGTGCTGAAGGAACTGGTGATCACCGATTCCATCGAGGCTTCCGACGAGGTCGGCGCCTGCGAGAAGATCCGGACGGTGGGCTGCGCCGCCCTGATCGGCGAGGCGATCCGCCGCATCGCCAACGAAGAGTCCGTCTCCAAACTCTTCGACTGAGACAACCTGCCCTTGCAGCGACGCTTGCTCAGCAAGAGTTTACCAAGTTAGGGCACGTTGGCCGGGGGGCAGGTGCTAAGATTCGACCACTCGTAAGAGGGGGGAGCCTCCCAATGCCGTCCTTCGTCCAACTGGGCGTCCAAGCTCGCCGCGCGCTCGCCGCGGCCGCGATCGCCGCGGCCGCCGTGCTCGCCAGCTGCGCCGAGCCGCCGCCCGTGATCACCCCGCCCCCGGCGCCGCCGCCGGTGGCCCTGTCGCCCAAGCTGATCGAGCAGGCCAGCGCCTATCGCCGCTACGTCCAGACCGCCTCGGCGATCTCGCCTGCGTTCGTGGACGGCGATGCGGTCGCCCATGGCGTGCGCACCGGCGCCGCCTACGAGCCGCAGCAGCTGCTGCGCGGGGCGATCTCCTACGGGGCCGTCGTGGCCCTGCAGGATCCCGGCTTCGTGGCCGGCGTGCAGACCTACGCCGCCGACCCGACTCAGCGCCGCACCATCGCCTACGAGATCATGAAGGACCCGGCCTACGTGATCGGCATCCAGGGCTCGTCCGGCGCCGCCGGCATGGTCATGGGCGCGCTGGGCGAGGACGGCCGCAAGCTGCTCGCCCAGGGCAAGGCCGTGCGCCAGGCGGCCTACGACGTTCAGCGCGCCGCCTGGTCCAAGAAGGACGTCGCCGGCCGCGACGCCCGCCTGAGCCTCGCCAAGCAGCTCTCCGCCACGCCGGTGATGGGCGACACTACCGAGACGGCGCGGCTGCAGCAGGCGGTGACCCAGCGCGGCGCCCTGGGCGTGAGCGGCCAGACGGCCGCCCCGCCCTATACGCCTGTGGTGGTGCGCTCGATGGCGGTGGCCGCCCTCGCGGTGCTGGGCTTCGCCGACGACGCCAGCCTGGAACAGGTGATGCCGATCCTGGCCGACCCGAACGCCGCCACCTGCCTGAACATGTCCAAGCTCAACCTCTACCAGTGCCTGGCGGTCTCCAAGCCGCACTACGAGGACGTGTTCTGCCTGGGCGTGCACAGCCTGATGGACACCGGCCGCTGCGTGATGAAGAGCGCCGGCGTGGCCGAGCCGGTGGAGGCTCCCACCAAGCTCACCGAGGCCGCGCCGGCGAAGGCGACGCCCGTCTCGACCCGGCGGTGAAAGCCGCCTGACTTTTCAGGGCCCCGGCCGTTGCGCAGGCCGGGGCTTTTGTGTATCTACGCGCACCTTTCGACCCGGACGGGTCTTTCGGAATTCCGTCGCCGCGCGGTTCGCGCGGCGGCTTCGTTTTGAGGCAAGGCCATGGCCGAGATCGTTTTGAACGTTGAAGTGCGCGAAGGGACCGGTTCCGGCAACGCGCGCGCCACCCGCCGCTCGGGCCTGGTGCCCGGCGTCCTGTACGGCGGCGACAAGGCCCCCGTGGCCATCGCGGTGAAGTCCAACGAGTTCCGCAAGGCGCTCTACACGGGCAAGCTCCTGGGCCACCTGGTGACCCTGAAGTACGGCTCCGAGACCCAGCCGGTCATCGCCAAGGCCGTGGACATGCACCCGGTCACCGACGAGCCGTGGCACTTCGACCTGTACCGGGTCGACGAGCACCAGCAGATCAAGATCGAAGTGCCCGTGCACTTCACCAACCAGGAAGAGGCGCCGGGCCTGAAGCGCGGTGGCACCCTGAACATCGCCCTGCACACCCTGACGGTGTCCTGCCCGGCCGATTCGATCCCGGAAGAGATCGTGTTCGACCTGACCGGCCTCGACATCGGCGCGACCATCCGCGTCGCCGACCTGAAGCTGCCGGCCAAGGCCGAGGCGGCGATCGACGGCGAAACCGTGGTGGCCAGCGTGGCCGGCGCCATGGCCGAAGTCACCGAAGAGGCGGCTGAAGGCGAAGGCGAAGCGGCGGCCGAGGGCGGCGAGGGCTAATCACCCTCGCTCCGGCGATGCTGCTGATCGCAGGCCTGGGCAATCCTGGCCCGACCTACGCGAAGAACCGCCACAACGTCGGCTTCATGGCCGTGGACGAGATCGCGCGCCGCTGGGGGTTCTCAGCGGCGCGTTCGCGTTTCCAGAGCCAGGCGTCCGAAGGCTCCATCGACACGCCGCAGGGCGCCGTCCGCGCGCTGATCCTGAAGCCCCAGACCTACTACAACGAGAGCGGCCGCGCCGTGGGCGAGGCCATGAAGTTCTTCAAGCTGAAGCCCGCCGACGTGGTCGTCTTCTACGACGAGATCGACCTCGCGCCCGGCCGTTTCCGCATGAAGACCGGCGGCGGCGCGGCGGGCAACAACGGCATCCGCTCGGTCGGGAGCCAGATCGGCCCCGACTTCCGCCGCGCCCGCCTGGGCACGGGCCATCCCGGCCAGAAGGAGCTGGTGCACGGCCACGTGCTCTCCGACTTCCACAAGGCCGAGATGAAGTGGCTGGAGCCTCTTCTGCAGGCCTGCGCCGACGCCCTGCCGCTGCTGGCGGTCGGCGACGACGAGAAGTACCAGGCCGAGGTCATGCGCCTCGCCCCGGCCGAAAAGGTCGACCCCCGGAAGCTCGCGCGCGGGGAATGACGCCTCGGGCGACCCGTGCTAGGTCCGCCGCCACTCAAGGAACTGCGAAAGTCTCATGGCTCTGAAAGTCGCCATCGTCGGCCTGCCCAACGTGGGCAAGTCGACCCTGTTCAACGCGCTGACCCAGACCGCCGCGGCCCAGGCGGCGAACTATCCGTTCTGCACCATCGAGCCGAACGTCGGCGACGTGGCCGTGCCCGAGCCGCGCCTGGAAAAGCTGGCCGCCATCATCCCGTCCAAGGAGATCATCCCGGCGCGCATGAACTTCGTCGACATCGCCGGCCTGGTGCGCGGCGCGTCCAAGGGCGAAGGCCTCGGCAATCAGTTCCTGGCCAACATCCGCGACTGCGACGCCGTGGCGTTCGTGGCCCGCTGCTTCATCGACGACGACATCACCCACGTCGAGGGCAAGGTCGACCCGCTGGCCGACCTCGAGACCATCGAGACCGAGCTGATGCTGGCCGACCTGGAAAGCCTGGAGAAGCGGGTCGTCAACCTGGAGAAGCGCGCAAAGACCGGCGACAAGGAGAGCGCCCAGACGCTGCGCCTCGTCCAGGTGGCGCTGGCCGAGCTCAACGCCGGCCGCCCGGCGCGGAAGGCCGAGATCTCCGCCGAGGACGAGAAGGCCTGGCGGATGCTGCAGCTGCTGACGTCGAAGCCGGCGCTCTACGTCTCCAACGTCGACGAAGCCTCGGCGGCCACGGGCAACGAGCTGTCGGCGGCGGTGGCCGAGCGGGCCAAGCGCGACGGCGCCGACCATGTGATCATCTCGGCCCAGATCGAGAGCGAGATCGCCATGCTCGATCCCGCCGAGCGCACCGAGTTCCTCGAGACCCTCGGCCTCGACGAGCCGGGCCTGAACAAGCTCATCCGTGAGGCCTACCACCTGCTCGGCCTGCAGACCTACTTCACCGTCGGCCCCAAGGAAGCGCGCGCCTGGACCATCCACAAGGGCGACACCGCCCCGCAGGCGGCCGGCGTCATCCACACGGACTTCGAGAAGGGCTTCATCCGCGCCGAGACGATCGCCTACGAGGACTATGTGGCCCTCAAGGGCGAGGCCGGAGCCCGCGACGCCGGCAAGCTCCGCTCCGAGGGCAAGGAGTATGTCGTCAGGGACGGCGATGTGATGAACTTCCGGTTCAACGTGTAGAGCGAAGCAGAAGGGGCGGGACACATGGCTGAGACGATCACCCTCACCGGGGCCGACGGGTTCGAGTTTTCCGCCTATCACGAGCCCGCCTTCACGCCCCACAAGGGCGGCGTGATCGTGCTGCAGGAGATCTTCGGCATCGACCGCCACGTCCGCGCCGACGTCGAGCGCTGGGCCAAGATGGGCTACGAGGCGATCGCGCCGTCGCTGTTCGACCGCCGCGAGCGCAACTTCACCGCCGCCCATGATCCCGAGGGCCTGCAGGCTGGGCTCGCGCACGCCCGCGCCACGCCTCTGGACCAGGCGCTGAGCGATATCGCCGCCTGCCGCGACTTCCTGGGCAAGCATGGCGGCAAGGTGCATGTGGTGGGCTACTGCTACGGCGGCTCGCTCGCCTGGCTGGCCGCGGCCAAGGTCGAAGGCCTCGCCGCCTGTTCCAGCTATTACGGAAGCCTCGTGCAGGCGAACGCCGGGCTGAAGCCGCTCTGCCCGGTGATCGTCCACCTGGGCCGCACCGACCCCGGCATTCCGGCCGACGAGGTGGCCGCTGCGCTTGCCGCCGAGAACCCGGACGTCCCGGTCTACATCTACGAAGGCGCCGGCCACGGCTTCAACAACGAGAGCCCCGAGCGCTACAACGCCGAGGCCGCCGACCTCGCCCGCCACAGGACCCTCGAGCTGTTCGACAAGGCGTGAGCCGATGGGCGAGACCATCCGGCTGACGAGCAGCCTCGACGGCTTCCAATTCGACGCCTATCGCGCGGTTCCGGACGACGCCCGCCGCGGCGGGCTGCTGCTGATCCAGGAGATCTTCGGCGTCACCGACCATATCCGCGAACTGGCCGACGGTTTCGCCGCCGATGGCTATGAGGTGATCGCGCCGGCCTTCTACGATCGCCTGGAGCGCGGCTTCGCCGCCGACTACAGCGCCGAGGCCATCCAGAAGGGCGTGGAATACTCCAAGGCCACGCCGTGGGACCAGGTGGCCGCCGACGCCCAGGCGGCCCTCGACGCGCTGCAAGGCCCGCGGTTCGTCGCCGGCTACTGCTGGGGCGGAGCCGCCACCTGGCTGATCGCCTGCCGTTGCGAGGGCGTGTCGGCCGCCGCCGGCTTCTACGGCCGCCGGATCAGCGAGCTGGTCGACGAGACGCCGCGCTGCCCCACCATCCTGCACTTCGGCAAGACCGACGCCTCGATCCCGATGGAGAAGGTCGAGGAGATCCGCGAGAAGCACCCGGATCTGCCGATCTACCTCTATGACGCCGGCCACGGCTTCGTGTCGGACCGCCGGGCGGATTACCACGAGGACTCCGCGCGCCTGGCCCGGCTGCGCACCCTGGCGCTCTTCGCGCGGAACGGCGGCGGCCGCGGCGAGGCCTAGGCCGCCTCCTCGATCTCGCGCCGCACCTCGGGGTGCTTCTCCAGCACCCGCACCAGCGCGGCCTGGGCGGCCAGGATGCCGATGCCGGCGCCGTAGCCCGCGAACACCCCGGCCGGGTAGCGGCCCCCCTGGGTGGCGCCGGCGATCTGCCAGTACATGAACAGCGCCGCGCCCATCAGTAGGGCGACGCCGGTCACCACCGAGCCCGCGGTCTGGCCGAAGCCGGCCTTGAAGCTCATCCAGACGTAGCGGGCGAGCGGCCGGCGCAGCGGTCCGAGCAGCAGCGGCAGCCCGAGCGACAGCGAAAGGAAGATCCCGGGCCACACCAGGGTGCGCTCGACGATCAGCTCCGGGGGGCCCGGCAGGCGTTCGAAAGCGTGCAGGACCGCGCCCGCATAGATCAGCACTGCCGCGGCGGCGGTCACGTCCTGCATCCGGCGGAAGTTGCGCCAGGCAGGCTTGTGGACGGGCTGGCGGGAGGGCATCTGCCGCCACCTTACGCCTGTCGTTGCGGCGTGGGTAAGGCGCCTTATGGTCGGGCGTGGCCCGCGCGAGACTCACCCTGACGACCCTCCTGGCCGCCGCCGCCCTGCCCGCGGCGGCCCGCGCCGGCGAGACGGCCTGCTGGTTCGAGGGCGGCGTCGTGGTCGTGCCGGCCGAGGTGGCGGGGATCGCCGGGGACTATGTGCTCGACACCGGCCAGCCGGTGACCCAGCTCCACGAGACGAAGGCCCAGGCCGAAGGCGTCGCCACCGAAGATGTCGAGGCGCCCTCCGTCACCGGGAACGTGCGCGTCGCCGGACTCACGCTGGAGCCGCGCACGATCCCCGTCGCCGACCTGGACTATCGCGGCTGGAACCTGCCGACGCCGATCGTCGGCGTGCTCGGGGCGGACATCCTGAAGGACCTCGTGGTGGACGTGACCTTCGCGCCCTGCCGCGTGCGCCTGTCGCGGCCGGGGTCGGCGCCCGCCTTCCGCGCCGCCGCCAGCCTGCCGCTGGCCTGGGACGCCGGACGCCCCGTCGTGGAGGCGAGGGTCGAGGACGGCGCCCACGTGCTGCGCGGCCTCTTCGCGCCGGCCACGGGACAGCCCGCGGCGGTGCGTCTGGCCGACGACGTCGCCGCCGTCTCCGGGACGGATCGTCCGCAGGAGCTCGGCCCCGCGGGCGTCTGGCTGGCGAGGCTGGCCGAGCTGCGGCTGGCGGGGCGACGCCTGGCCGACCAGGCCGCGGGCCTGGAGCCGGCGCAGGGCGAGGCGGCCGGCGCTATCGGCGCCCCTGCCCTGGCCCACTACCGCCTGCGCTTCGACTTTCCCGGCGGCCGGCTCCAGCTCGCCCCCGCCCGATAAGCAGAAGGCCCGCCGGATCGCTCCGGCGGGCCCTCGTGTCTCGCGGTGGCGCTGAGCCCTAGTGGGCCACGTTGCGCCAGATGCGGCGGTAGCTGAACCACAGCAGCACCGAGAACAGCAGCAGGTAGATCATCGCACCGAAGCCGAACGTCTTGCGCTCGATCATCTTCGGCTCCGACGCCCAGGTCAGGAACGCGGTCACGTCCTTGGCCTGCTGATCCACCGTCGACGGCGTGCCGTCGTCGAAGGTCACCTTGCCCGGCGCCAGCGGCGGCGGCATGGCCAGGAAGCCGCCCGGCGGCACCTTGTGGTGGTCGCCGCTCCAGTAGGCGGTCAGGTCGCCCGGGAAGTACGGGTTGTAGTGCTGGCCCGGCGACACGGTGAGGCCGGCCGGCGGATTCACATAGCCCGTCAGCAGCGAGTAGATGTACCGCGGGCCGCCCGAGCGCGCCTTGGTGATCACCGACAGGTCCGGCGGATAGGCGCCGCCGTTGGAGCCCCGCGCCGCCGCCTCGTTGGGGAACGGATTGGGGAACCGGTCGGCCGTGGTCGCCGGACGCTGGATGGCGTCGCCGGTCTCCGAATCGACGTCCGGCACCTGGATGTCGGCGGCCAGCGCCTTCACGTACGGATTGTCGTTCGGGTTCGGGTACTTCGGATCGTAGAACGGCCCGCCCTTCTCACCGAGCGTGCGGAAGTAGACGAGGTCCATCGCGTGGCAGGCCGCGCAGACCTCCCGATAGACCTTGTAGCCCCGTTGCAGCTGGGCCTGGTCGAACTTGCCGAACGGGCCCTCGAAGCCCCAGGCGATCTCCTTGGGCTCCTTCGGGTGCGAGGCCGAGAAAGCGGGGCCGGCGACGAAGGCGAGCCCCAGCGCCGCGAGCGCGATACCTTTGCGCAGCATCTTCAGGCTCAATCCTTCTTGTCGTGGTCCAGGACCGGGGCGGAGATCGACTCCGGCACCGGCAGCGGCTTCTCGACCAGGCCGAGGATCGGCAGGACGAGCAGGAAGTAGGCGAAGTAGTAGGCCGTGGCGATCCGGCTCAGCCACACGAACGAGTTCAGGTCCGCGTCCAGGAGCTGGAAGGTCGAGCCGATCGGGATGACGTGATCGTCCGGCAGCTTGGCGCCGCAGAAGCCCAGCACCAGGCAGGCCAGCAGGAAGATCAGGAAGTACAGCTTCGCCGTCGGACGGTAGCGCATGGAGCGCACCTTCGACGTGTCGAGCCACGGCAGCACGAAGAGCACGCCGATGGCGCCGAACATGAGCAGCACGCCGCCCAGCTTGTCCGGGACCGCCCGCAGGATCGCGTAGAACGGCAGGAAGTACCATTCGGGCACGATGTGCGACGGGGTCACCAGCGGGTTCGCCGGGATGTAGTTGTCGGCGTGGCCCAGGATGTTCGGGTTGTAGAACACGAAGCTGGCGAACAGGATCAGGAACACGCTGATCGCGAAGCCGTCCTTCACCGTGTAGTACGGGTGGAAGGGGACGACGTCCTCCTTCGACTTCACGTTCACGCCGGTCGGGTTGTTGTTGCCCGGCACGTGCAGCGCCCAGATGTGCAGGCCGACGACGCCGGCGATCACGAAGGGCAGCAGGTAGTGCAGGGAGAAGAAGCGGTTCAGCGTCGGGTTGTCGACGGCGAAGCCGCCCCACAGCCAGGTGGTGATGCTCTCGCCGACGATCGGCAGGGCGCCCAGCAGGTTGGTGATCACGACCGCGCCGTGGAAGCTCATCTGGCCCCAGGGCAGCACGTAGCCCATGAAGGCCGTGGCCATCATCAGCAGGTAGATCACGCAGCCCAGGATCCACAGCACCTCACGGGGCGCCTTGTAGGAGCCGTAGTAGAGGTTGCGCAGGATGTGGATGTAGACGGCCACGAAGAACATCGAGGCGCCGTTGGCGTGCATGTAGCGGATCAGCCAACCGTAGTTGACGTCCCGCATGATGCGCTCGACCGAATTGAAGGCGTGATCGACGTGCGGCACGTAGTGCATGACGAGCACGATGCCGGTGACGATCTGGATGCCCAGCATGAGCGCCAGGATGCCGCCGAAGGTCCACCAGTAGTTGAGGTTCTTCGGGGTCGGGAAGGCGATGACGCTGTCGTAGGCCAGCCGGATCACCGGCAGGCGCATGTCCATCCAGCGCTCGAAGCCGGTTTTCGGCTCGTAAGTGGAGTGTCCGCTCATCGATATCAGCCGATCTTGACCTTGGTGTCGGAGACGAAGGCGTACTCCGGAACGACGAGGTTCTTCGGCGCGGGACCCTTACGGATCCGGCCCGAGGTGTCGTAGTGCGAGCCGTGGCAGGGGCAGAACCAGCCGCCGTAGTCGCCGCCGCCGAACGTGGGCACGCAGCCCAGGTGCGTGCAGGTGCCGACCAGGACCAGCCACTCGGGCTTGCCGGGCTTGTGGCGCTCTTCGTCCTTCTGCGGATCGCGAAGGGCGGCGTTGTCGTCCTTCACCGCCGAGGCGATCTCGGCCGGCGTGCGGTTGCGCACGAACAGCGGCTTGCCGCGCCACTTCACGACCACCTGCTGGCCCGGCGAGACCTTCGTCAGGTCGAACTCGATCGAGGCCAGGGCGAGGGTGTCGCCAGAGGGGTTCATCTGGTCGACCAGCGGCCAGGCCAGCGCGGCTGCCGCGCCGACCGCCGCGGCGCCGGCCGCGATGTGGATGAAGTCGCGACGGTTCGGGTCCTCACCCGAGGCGTGCGGATCGGGATTTGCGCCCACGACGGTGTCGGCCACCTTAAAGCTACCCTTCGATGACGGCCCGCCCTGCAGCGACGGACCAGAAGCCTTCGGACCTGATAAGGAGGCCCTGTCGAAACAGAGGTCGGGTAGGAGACGTGGATCGCGGAGAGGCTTCGTAGCTTGCGAAGGCCCGTCCGTGATTCTCTGTCTTTGCGCCCCGGCCTAGTCCCGTGGCGGGTGCCTTAGAATGCGTTTGGGCCTTTTTCAACCGGACATTCCGCAAAACCTGGGCGCCGCCATCCGGCTGGCCGCCTGCCTGGGCGTCCCTTTGGACGTCATAGAGCCCTGCGGCTTCCCGCTGGACGACCGTTCGATCCGCCGCGCGGCGATGGACTACGCGGCCCGCGCCGAGGTCGCCCGGCATGCCTCCTGGGAGCGATTCCTCTCGGTGAAGCCCGGGCGCCTGGTGCTCTTCACCACCCGCGGCGCGACGCCGCTCCACGACTTCGCCTTCGTCCCGGACGACGTCCTGCTGTTCGGCCGCGAGAGCGCCGGGGTCCCGGACGAGGTCCACGACGCCGCCGATGCGCGGGTGATCATTCCGCTGGCCCCAGGCGCCCGTTCGCTGAACGTCGTCACCGCCGCGACCCTGGCGCTCGGCGAAGCCTTGAGGCAGATCAGGGCCTTCCCGACGCTGGAGCGCCAAGACTAGCCGCGATGTCCTTGCCCCCCGAGATCGAAGACCGCCGCCTCCGCGCCAAAGAGTGGTTCGAGAGCCTGCAGACGCGCATCTGCGCCGAGCTGGAGCGCCTCGAGGACGAGGCCCCGCCCGAACTCTTCCCCGGCGAGCCGGGCCGCTTCGACTTCCGCCCCTGGAGCCGCGAGACCGGCGTGGGCGGCGGCATCGGCGGGCACTTCAAGGGCCGGCTGTTCGAGAAGGCCGGCGTCCACACCTCCTCGGCGGTGGCGAAGTTCTCGCCCGAGATGGCCGCCCAGATGCCGGGCGCCGACAAGGACCCGTCCTACGTCTCGGCCTCGATCAGCCTGATCGTCCATCCGGTCAGCCCGCGCGTGCCCACCGTGCACATGAACACCCGCTTCCTCTCGACGGCCGAAAGCTGGTTCGGCGGCGGCGCCGACCTCACGCCCATGCTGGACGAGCAGCGCAGCCAGGACGCCGACGACGCCAAGCTGTTCCACGCCGCCATGCAGGCCGCCTGCGACGCCTTCGACCCCGAGTACCACCCGAGGTTCAAGGCCTGGTGCGACGAGTACTTCTTCCTGCCTCACCGGGGCGAGCACCGCGGCGTCGGCGGCATCTTCTACGACCGTCTGAACACCGGGGATTTCGAGAAGGACTTCGCCTTCACCCGCGCGGTCGGCGAGGCGTTCCTGGACGTCTATCCGAAGATCGTCCGCCACCGCATGGTCGAGCCCTGGGGCGAGGGCGAGCGCGCCGAGCAGCTCGTCCGCCGCGGCCGCTACGTGGAGTTCAACCTGCTCTACGACCGCGGGACGATGTTCGGGCTGAAGGCCGGCGGCAACGTCGAGACGATCCTGTCGTCCATGCCGCCGATGGTGGCCTGGCCCTAGGCCCCGATCGCCGGCGTCGCCAGGCCGAAGACCAGGGCCGCCAGGGCGCTCGCGGCGATCAGCAGATAGGCGTGCGGCTTCTTCATGCGGGTTCAACCCGCGGGCCGCGCCTCAGGTTTCGAGGAACCGCCGGATCCAGCCGCCGACGCGCGCCCGGTCGTCGGGCCCGTCATAGCTCACGATCCCGCGGTCGGCCTGTTCGTCGGTATAGACCTTGCCCCGCCGGGCCTCGATCAGCGCCTTGGCGTAGGCCGGCTCGAATTCCGGGTGGAGCTGGATCGAGATCGCCGGCTGGTCGCGCCAGGCCAGCGCGCCATAGGGCGTGAACTCGGAAGCCGCGATCACATCCGCGCCCGGCGGCGGCTCCACCACCTGGTCCTGGTGCGATCCCGGCAGCCGGATCGTGGACGCCTCGTCCATCCAGGGCTCGCGCGACAGCACGCGATACGCCTGCTCGCCGATCGCCCATCCCTTGGGCGACTTGATCACCCGCCCGCCGAAGGCTTGCGCCATCGCCTGATGTCCGAAGCAGACGCCGACCAGCTTCGTCCGTCCCCTGGCGGCCCGCAGCCACGCCATCAGCTGGCCGATCCAGGCCTCGTCCTCATAGACCCCGGCCGACGAGCCCGTGACGATGTAGGCGGCGCAATCCTCCGGCGCCTCGGGATAATCGCCCTCGTCGACCGCATAGGTCCGCCAGGCGTAGGCGTCCTCGCCCAGGAGGTTCATGAACATCTCGGGATAGGTCCCGAACTGCGCGATCGCCGGCTTCGGCGGCCGGCCCGTCTTGAGGATGCCGACCTTCAGGAGATCGCGCTTCAATAGGCCATCCCCTGCACCACGGCCTTCAGCTTCTCGATGGCGCTGAGCTTGTCGTCGAGGAAGTCGTGGTCGATCCACCAGTCCTCGACCTCGCGCAGCACGCGGCCCACCATCGGCCCCTTGGGCGCGCCGGCCTTGATCACGTCCTCGCCGGTCAGCGGGAAGACGGGCGGGCTCCAGCCCTCGGCGAGCGCGATCATGCCCCGCCACTGCATGGCGCTGGCCGAGCTCTCGGCGGCGGCCCAGGCCAGCTTGGCGCGGTCGCGGAAGGTCTGCTTGTCGCTGCGATACACGGCCCGGCGGATCTCGCGCGGGCTCATCCAGCTCTTCAGCTCGGGCGTGGGCGCCAGCGCCGAGGCGATCCGGTCGCGGTCGGCGTTCGACAGCCGCAGGCGCTCGGCCAGCCTCAACGCCGCCGCCTGGTCATCGGGCAGCAGGGCCGCCAGCCGCAGCACCGCGTCGGCCTCGAAGAGCTGCTCGCTCTCCAGCGCCACCAGGCCGTCGAACCGCGCCAGGTTGGCCGGCAGCTCCAGGATCACGTCCAGCACGCCCGTGTCCGCCATCAGCCGCACCGCCGCGCGCGGGTCGTCGGCGGCCAGCAGCTTCAGCAGCTCCTTCGAGATGCGCTCGGCCGCCAGGCTCCGGATGTCGGCCTTCAGCGCCGCACAGGCCGCCACCGCCGCGGCGTCCGGCTCGCCGCGGCCGTACCAGGCGTGGAAGCGGAAGAAGCGCAGGATGCGCAGGTAGTCCTCGCGCAGCCGCTGCTCGGGCTCGCCCATGAAGACGATCCGCCCGGCCCTCGCGTCGGCGACGCCGTGGCCGCTCGGGTCGTAGATGGAGCCGTCCCGGCGCGCGTAAAGCGAATTGACGGTGAAGTCCCGGCGCGCGGCGTCCTCGGCCCAGTCGTCGGTGAAGGCCACCGTGGCCCGGCGGCCGTCGGTCGTCACGTCGCGGCGCAGGGTGGTGATCTCATAGGGCGTGTGGTCGGCCACCGCCGTCACCGTGCCGTGCTCGATGCCGGTGGGCACGGCGCGGATTCCCGCCGCCTCCAGCGCCTTGGTCACCTGGTCGGGCGTGAGCCGCGTGGCGATGTCCACGTCGTCCACCTTCACGCCGATGATGGTGTTGCGCACGCAGCCGCCGACGAAGCGCGCGCAGTCAGGTCCGCCCGCCGCCTCCAGCGCGTCCATGACCCGCACCGCCGAGCGGGCGGTCATCCAGGCCGGTTGTCCGACGGTCTCGGTCATCGGTCCTCGTAGCGTCCCTGGCTCACCCGGCCGTCGGGGCCCACCTCGCCCGGCACATAGGTCTGTCCGCGAGTGTCCGTATGGAAGATCGCGGTCGCCAGCAACGACAGGCCCAGCAGCAGCCCCGCCGCGGCCGTCAGCCAGGCCCAGGGCGTCGCGCCCATCTCGCGGCCGCTGCGCCGCGCCCAGGCTCGCCAGGCGAACCAGAAGACGAAGGGTGCCGCCACCAGGGCCGCCCTGAGGAGCAGCACCCTAAGCAAGCGCCGCCCCGTACAGCCGGTCGTACAGCGCCCGCAGGATGCCCGCCGTCGCGCCCCAGATGTATCGATCCTCGTGCGTCATGGCGTAGAAGCGGCGGCGCTCGCCGTTCGGCAGTTCGCGCTCGTGCTGCTCGTAGTTCTTCGGGTCCATCAGGAACCCGAAGGGCGTCTCGAAGATGTCGGCGACCTCGTCCGGGTTCGGCGTCAGCTCGAACCCCGGGGTCACGAAGCCCACGACCGGCGTCACCAGGTAGCCCGTGCCGGTCTGGTAGGGCGTGGACAGTCCTGCGAGCGAGACGAAATGCTGCTCCAGGCCGATCTCCTCGTGGGCCTCGCGCAGCGCCGTCTGCCATGGCCTCTCGCCGGGGTCCTGTCGCCCGCCGGGGAAGGCCACCTGTCCGGTGTGATTGCGCAGCGTGTCCGACCGGCGGGTGAGGAGGACGGTGTAGCCCGCGTCGCGCTCAACAAGTCCGATCAGCACCGAGGCCGGCGTCAGCGACTGGTCGGGCGGCGCCGTCCAGCCGCCGGGGGTGAGATCGTAGTCCGAGCGGCGCTTCACTCCGGCCACCGCCCCGCCGTCGTGCAGCGGGTCCAGGTGGTCGGCGATCCACGCCTTCAGGTCGCGGGGCGGGCTGAGGTCGTTCACGGCCGGCCGACCCGATCTTCCATGGGGAACCAGACGCCGTTCGAGCTGACCCCCAGCACGCCGTCGCGCTCCTGCGCCATCTCGACCAGCTCGTAGAACACCGGCCGGGCGATGAGCGCCTCCAGCCCGCCGCGCACGTGGACATAGGGCCGGGGCTCGCCGCCCTCGCCTTGCTCGATGCGGATCGGATGATCGGGACCGGCCTCGACCACGTCGCCGACGTTGGTGGTGAACCGCAGGGTCTCGTCCGCCCGGTCGACGCGCACGGCGACGAAGGGCGCGTCCTCGACGGTGATCCTCAGCTTCTCCACCGGCGTGACCAGATAGGTCCCGTCCGCGTCCTTGCGCAGGATCGTCGAGAACAGCCGCACCAGGGCCTCGCGTCCGATCACGCCGCCCTCGTGGACCCAGGAGCCGTCCTTGCGGATGACGATGTCGATCTCGCCCGAACGTTCCGGATTCCACAGGTGCACGGGCGGCAGGCCGCGCTTCGGGGCCGCGGCTTCGGCCAGATCGTCCAGTGTGGTCTTCGTCGTCACCGCCGCAACGTAGGGGCCGCGGGGAGTCGGCTCAACCTATCGCGGGCGCACGTCGCCGCTGAGCGTCACGTCCCGGAGCGGCAGCATCAGCACGCGGCGCTGGTCCACCGGGCCGGGCATCACGGCGTTCGGCGCGGCGACGAAGCCGAAGCGTTCGAAATAGGGCGGATCGCCGACCAGCAGCACCGCCGCCTCGCCCGCCGCCTTGGCGGCCGCGCAGGCCTGGGCGACCAGCCTGCCGCCGACGCCTGCGCTCTGCAGCCCGGGTTCCACGGCGAGCGGGCCCAGGAACACCACCGGCGTCTCGCCCACGTTCACGCGCCACATGCGGACCACGCCCGCCAGCTTGCCCGCCTCCCAGGCGCAGAACGACAGCTCGGGCGCGAAGTCGGCGAACTCGCGCACCCGTTCCGACGACTTCGCGAAGCGGCCCGGCCCGAACGCGCGGTCCAGCAGGCCTTCGATCAGGGCCGCGTCCTGCGCGGCTTCATGGACAAGGGAAAGCGCCTCGGCGGGCGCGCAGCACTGGACGGACATGCGGAATTCTCGAGATGCGGATTGTCGGCGACGTCGGCAGGACGGCTTCAATGCCTGAGCCTGCCGGGCGGTTCAGGGCGCTCAGGCGCGCGGACGTCGTCGCATCTCTGGGCCCTCCGGGCCGTCATCGGGAAGCGCGCACATAGGGCCATGGCTCCCGTGCGTCAATCGCCGCGGAGGAACGCCGTTGCAGCCCGAAGCGACGCAAGGCAGGGTCGAGCCGCCCATGGCCGACGCCGTTCCCCCTGACGATCCTGGTGACGAAGTCCCCTCCGCCCGCGCCCTGCTGCGGGAGCGCGACTACCTGGTGTTCTGGGGCTCGCGCTGGACCGGCAGCTTCGCCAGCCAGATCCAGTCGGTGGCCATGGGCTGGCACATGTACGCGCTCGCCCGCGAGAGCCGCTCGGTCGAGGAGAGCGCCTTCCTGGTCGGCATGATCGGGCTCGCCGCCTTCGTGCCGGTTTTCCTGCTGACCCTGCCGGCGGGCGAGGCCGCCGACCGCTATGACCGGCGCAAGGTGCTGCTGCTCTGCCTGACGGGCGAGATCGCCAGCGTCCTCACGCTCGCCATCGCCACCATCAACGGCTGGGCGAGCCCCGCCCTGCTCCTGGTCATCGCCGCCCTGTTCGGCGCCAGCCGCGCGTTCTTCGCTCCGGCCAACACGGCGCTGGGCCCCATGCTGGTGCCGCGCAAGCTGCTGCCGCGGGCGATCGCCTGGAACTCGCTGGCCTGGCAGACCGCCTCGATCGCCGGTCCCGCCGCCGGCGGCCTGCTGCTGACCCACTCGCCCGAGACCGCCTATTTCACCACCTTCGGCCTCTACGGCCTGGCCGGTGTCTTCGTCTTCTCGATCCGAAAGAACGCCCAGCCCGAGGTGAACCCGGGCTCTCGCTGGCAGCTGATGAAGGAAGGCCTGGCCTACGTCTGGCGCCAGAAGATCGTCTTCGGCGCCATCAGCCTCGACCTCTTCGCCGTGCTGCTGGGCGGGGCCACCGCCCTGCTGCCGGTCTTCGCCCGCGACGTGCTGCACGTCGGCCCGGAGGGGTTCGGCATCCTGCGCGCCGGCCCGGCCATCGGCGCGACGGTCGTGGCGCTCTGGCTCGCGGCCAACCCGATCCGCCGCAAGGCCGGGCTCTTCATGTTCGCAGGCGTGGCGATGTTCGGCGCGGCGACGGTCGTCTTCGGCGTCTCGGAGAGCCTCTGGCTGTCCGTGGCGGCCCTGGCGGTCCTGGGTGGCGCCGACATGCTCAGCGTCTACATCCGCCAGACCCTGGTCCAGCTCGTGACCCCGGACGCCATGCGGGGCCGCGTGGCCGCCGTCTCCTCGGTGTTCATCGGCGCGTCCAACGAGCTCGGCGAGTTCGAGAGCGGCGTGGTGGCCCGCTGGCTCGGTCCGGTCCGCGCCGCGATCTTCGGCGGCGTGGGCGCCCTGATCGTCACCGGCGTCTGGGCGCGCCTCTTCCCCGACTTGCGCCGCGCCGACCGGCTTGAATAGGCTTCCTCCCATAAATTCAGGGAGGATTTCAGCATGGGCGCATTGGACGGAAAGGTCGTCCTGGTCACGGGCGGCGGCAACGGCATCGGGCGCGACTGCGCCCTGATCGCGGCGGCCGAGGGCGCGAAGGTTCTGGTCAACGACCTGGGCGGCGGCCTGAAGGGCGAGGACGAGGGCTCGGCGGGCCCGGCCGAGGAGGTCGCCCGGCTCATCCGCGAGCGCGGCGGCGAGGCGGCCTCCAACTCCGACAGCGTCACCAGCTACCGCGCCGTCCAGGGCATGGTGGAGCAGGCGCTGGACACCTTCGGCGGCCTGCACGCGGTGATCAATCCCGCCGGCATCCTGCGCGACGTGATGTTCCACAAGATGTCGGAAGACGACTGGGACCGCGTCATCGACGTCCACATGCGCGGCTCGTTCAACGTGGCTCGCGCGACCATCGAGCTGTTCCGCGACCAGCAGGACGGCGCCTACATGTTCTTCACGTCCACCTCGGGCCTCTACGGCAACATCGGCCAGGCGAACTACGGCGCGGCCAAGATGGGCATCGCGGGCCTGTCGCGGATCATCGCCATGGAGGGCGCCCGCAACAACGTCCGCTCCAACTGCATCGCCCCCGTCGCCTGGACGCGGATGACCCAGTCGGTGCCGATCCGCGACGAGGCCCATGCCGCCCGCCGCGCCGTGATGGCCGAGAAGATCCGCCCCGACCAGCCGGCCCGATTCTCGGTGGCCATGGTCAGCCCCGAGGCGGCGAACGTCTCGGGCCAGGTGTTCGGCGTCTCGGGCGAGAACATCATCCTCTATTCCCAGCCCCGGCCGATCGAGACCTGCTCGAAGCCGGAGGGCCAGGAATGGACGGTGCAGAGCATCCTGAAGGAAGCCGTCCCGCAGATGGCGCCCAAGTTCTACGACCTCGGCGGCGCTGCGCCCGCGCCCAAGAAGCAGCCGGCCTGAGGCTAGCCGCCGGCGAGGCGTCTCAGCGCCTCGCCGTCCAGCCGGCGCACCGTCCACTCGGTCATCGCCCCGGCGCCGAGGCTGTCGTAGAAGGCGATCGAGGGCGCGTTCCAGTTCAGCACCGCCCACTCCAGCCGGCCCAGGTCCGCCTCCACGCACCGTTCCGCCAGCCGGCTGAGCAGCGCCTTGCCGGCCCCCAGCCCACGCGCCTCGGGCCGCACGAACAGGTCCTCGAGGTAGATCCCGGCCCGGCCGCGGAAGGTGGAGTAGTTGTAGAACCACAGGGCGAAGCCCACGGGCGTCCCGTCCGCCTCGGCGATCTCGCAGAAGGCCCGCGGGTTCTCGCCGAACAGGTCGCGCCGGATGTCGGCCTCGGTGGCCTCCACCTCGTGCAGCAGCCGCTCGTACTCGGCCAGTTCCCGGATGAACGACAGGATCAGCGGCGCGTCGGCGACCGTGGCGACGCGGACGGCGACGCGGCTCATGCCGGCTCCTGCGCCCGCGCCTTGGAGAAGTCCGGCGGGCGCTTCTCGGCGAAGGCGGCGAAAGCTTCGGCCGCCTCCGGCGACTTGAGCTGGGCCGCGAACAGCCGGCCCTCTTCCTGATAGCGGTCGGCGATCGGCTCGGCCGGCCGGCGCATCAGGGCCTTGGTGGCGGCCACTGACGCCGGAGCCCGCGCCGCCACGGCCTCGGCCGCCGCCCGCGCCCGGGGCCGCAGCTCGCCGGCCGGGACGACGGCGTTGGCGATGCCCCAGGCCTCGGCCTTCTTCGCGTCCACCGCCTCGCCCAGCACGAACATGGCGAAGGCCCGCGCATGGCCGATGCGGGCCGGCAGCAGCATCGAGGACGCCGCCTCCGGCACCAGGGCCAGGTTCACGAACGGCGTCGTCAGCAGGGCGTCCTCGGCCACATAGACCAGGTCGCAGTGCAGCAGCATGGTGACGCCGACGCCCACGGCGCGGCCGTTCACCGCCGCCACGATCGGCGTCCTGGCCCGCTCCAGGGCGTTCAGCAGCGGATTGCCCTTCTCCCGCGCGGCGTTGGCCGACTCGTCGCCCCGGTTCACCGCCGCGAAATCGGCCAGGTCGTTGCCGGCCGTGAACATGTCGCCCTCGGCCTGGATCAGCACGCAGCGGATGTTCGGGTCGGCGTCGGCGGCGTCGATGCCGTCGGCCATCGCCTGGTACATCGCCCGAGTCAGGGCGTTCTTCTTCTCGGGGCGGTTCAGGGTGATCGTCAGGACGCCGCCGGACGTCTCGGTGAGCACATGTTCAGCCATGGCGGCCTCCTTGATGGGATGTTTCCCGTCAAGCTTAGGCGGCGGCGCGGTACCAGTCGATTCCGTCCGCATCCCGCTCGCGCACGGCGAGGCCCCGGCGGCGCAGGCAGTTGAGGTGCGCCAGGCTTTCTCCCGTGGCCAGACCCAGCAGTTCGGGCCCGATCGTCCGGCGGAACAGCACGTGGAAGACGTCGATCACCCGGCGCGGCTCCGCGAGTTCGGCGGCCAGCCGGCGCAGGCTCCGCTCGTGGCCGGCGATCAGGTGGTCCAGCCGCGCGTGCAGTCCGTGGAACGGCTCGTTGTGCGCCGGCAGCACCAGCACCTCGTCCGGCACGCGGGCCTTGATCGCCGAGAGCGAGGTCAGCCAGTCGGTCAGCGGATCGGCCTCGGGCTCGGTCGGGAACACCGAGACGTTCGACGAGATCTTCGGCAGCACCTGGTCGCCCGAGATCATCAGCTTGAGATCGGGACACCACAGCGAGGCGTGCTCGGGGCTGTGGCCGCAGCCCACGACCACCTCCCACTCATGGTCGCCGATCCTGACGCGGTCGCCATCGTTCAGCCGGCGGAAACTGTCCGGCAGCACGTGCAGGCCGCGGCCGAAGCCGCCGAACTTGGCCTTGTACTGGTCGATGGCGTCCTCGTCCCAGCCGCAGGCGCGGTAGAACCGCACCGCCACCTCCGGCGCGTCGCGGCCCGTATCGAGCGCCAGCGACCGGCAGGTCACGAACTCCAGGCGGGTGATCCACAGTTCGCAGTCGAACTTGCGCGTCAGCCAGCCGGCCATGCCGATGTGGTCGGGGTGCATGTGGGTGACGAACACCCGCGTCACCGGCAGGCCCTCCAGCGGCCCTTGGAACGCCGCCCGCCAGGCGTCGCGCGTCGCCACGCCGCCCATGCCGGTGTCGACGATGGCCCAGCCCTCGCCCTCGCGGATCGCCCAGACGTTGATCGCCGCCAGCGCCCCGCCCAGCGGCATGCGCAGCCACTTCACGCCGGGCGCGATGTCGACCGCCTCCCCGGAGGCGGGCCCCACTTCGAAGGGATAGCTGAGTTTCGGCCGCACGATTTCCGCCGGGGCGTCCTCAAGTCCGTCGCGCAAGGCGAACTCCTCGTCGTTCGGGCGCAGCTTCCGGCATTGCCGCTGCGGACGGCAAGCCTCAGCCCTGCTCCGTCATCCAGGCCCGCAGCGCCCGCAGGAACGGCAGGGCCTCGCGGAACTCCTTCTGGGTGAAGGCCTCGCGCAGCTTCTCCATCTTCGGCCGGAGGGCCGTCATGGAACGATTGTAGGCCTCCCGCCCCTCCGCGGTCAGCCGGACCCGCTTCTTGCGCCGGTCCCTCTCGCAGGGTTCGACCACGATAAGCCGCATGGCGTCGAGCCGCTGCAGGGTGTTGGTGATCGCCCCGGGCGTCATCTGCAGGGCCACGGCGATCTGCGCCGGCGTCAGGTCCAGCCCGCGCCGCGCGATCAGGTTCAGCACCTCGAACTGCGGATAGCTCAGGCCCACCGGAAGGCAGTCGCCGATCACCACGCGCACGCCGTGCTCGATCATGCTGATCTCGTCGAACACCTGGACCTCCGGGTGTTCCTCGATCACCGCAGCCATCCGACGCCCTCCGACCCTCCGGACCCGGAGCGAATCACTACCATTCGGCGTCTAAGGATGAATTTCGATGTTGAAGCACCGCCCTGCAGGCGGCGCCGTTGCGAACATGGCGAAAATCAAATGTTCGCCCAAACCTGACGCCATGTGAGGCCGGCACGGGTGGCGGGATGTCGCCGCCCGCCCCCTTCATCCTCGTCTCGGCCGCGCTCGCCCGCGACGGCGTGGCCCGGAACACCATCAACCTGGCGAAGGCCCTCGCCCGCCGCGGTGCTCCTGTGCAGGTGGTCAGCCTTGAGTCCGGACCGCTCGCCGCCGAGCTGGACGGGCTCCCGCACATCCGCCTGGGTCGCGCGCCCGGTCCCCGGCCCCTGGCCCTGGCTCTCGCCGCCCCCGCGCTGGCCCAGCATCTGGCGCGGACCCGGCCCGCCGCGGTCGTGTCCATGGGCAACCACGCACACCTGGCGGTCTGGGCGGCGCTGCGCGGCCTGCCCCACCTCCCGCGCGTCTATCGGATCAGCAACGATCCCTTCCACGCTGGCGAGGGGCCCTTCCAGCGGCTCCTGCGCGAGGGCGGCCTGCGGCTGATCGCGCGCGACGCCACCCGGCTCGTGTCGGTCTCCGCCGCGGCGGCCCAGCGTCCGGTCTTCGACGACGCGCGCCGGCTGGGCCGGCTGGAGGTGATCCCGAACGGCGTCGACGCCGCGCTGGTCCGCGCACGCGCCGCCGCGGCGTGCAAGCATCCGTGGCTGACGGACGGCCGCCCGTTCCTCGTCGCCGTCGGCCGGCTGCACCGGCAGAAGAACTGCGAGGCGCTGATCGAGGCGCTGGCGATCCTCCGCGCCCACGGCCGGCGCGACCTGCGCCTGCTCATCCTGGGCCGCGGCGGCGCGGCCACCCGCGCCCGCCTCACGAACCTGGCGCGGGATCTCGGCGTGGCCCACGCGGTGCGGCTGGAGGGCGAGGTCGAGAACCCGTTCCCGCTGGTGGCGCGCGCCGCCGCCTATGTGCTGCCCTCGCGGTGGGAGGGCGCCTCCAACAGCCTGCTGGAGGCCATGGCGTGCGGCGTGCCGGTGGTCGCCGCCGTCACCGCCGGCAGCGCGCCCGAGGTGCTGGCCGCCGGCCGCTACGGCGCCCTGGCCGAGCCGGAACCGACCGCCCTGGCCCGCGTGATCGCCGCACAGCTCGACCCGGCCAGCCGCGTGCTGCCGAAAGACCGCGCCGCCGACTACGACCTCGCCAAGGCCGTCGAGGCCATGTGCCGGCTCGTCCTCGCCGCCCCTGGCCTTCATGACGAAATCCAAATGCGGCCGGAAGCAGCCCGCCATCCCGGCCCGGTAGAAGCGAGCATCCGGGGGCCAATAAGGAGTACCGACCGATGAACACCAAGATGCTGATCCTCGCCGCCGCCGCAGCGGCCGTCGCCCTGCCCGTCGCGGCCCAGGCGCCAGGCCACGCGTCTGGCCACGCCGCGCCGGCCGTGTCGCTGGCCCAGGCCGTCGCCGCCGCCGAACAGTCCGTGGGCGGCCGCGCCTTCGACGCCGAGCTCGACCATGAGCCCGCCGGCCTCGTCTATGAGATCGGGCTCGTGAAGGACGGCCGCGCCATGGAGGCTCATGTCGACGCCGCCACCGGCAAGGTCATGCGCCAGCAGAAGCTTGCCGCGGTCCGCCTGCCGTTCACCGGCGAGCACCTGAAGGCCGCCCAGGCGGCGCCGCGCACGCTGACCGCCACCATCGCCCTGGTGGAAGGCGCCACCAAGGGCCGGGTCACCGACATCGGGCTGGAGCGCGAAGGCGGCCGGTACTACTACGAGGCCGAGCTCGCCGGCGCTCAGGACCGCGAGGTTCGCGTCGACCTGCGCACCGGCGCGATCACGCCGGTGATCGACTAGGCGCCGGCCGGGAGTTCGGCATGCATGTGCTGGTTGTGGAGGACGACGTCCGCGTCGCCGACCACGTGGTCAAGGGCCTGAAGGCCGAGGGCTGGGTGGTCGACCACGTGGCCGACGGCCGCGAGGCGCTGTTCCGCGTCGCCGCCGAGACCTATGATGTCGTCGTCCTCGACCGCATGCTGCCGAACGTCGACGGCCTCAAGATTCTCCAGACCATGCGCGCCGCCGGCGATCCCACGCCCGTGCTGATCCTCTCGGCGCTGGGCGACGTGGACAGCCGCGTGAAGGGCCTGCGGGCCGGCGGCGACGACTACCTCGCCAAGCCCTTCGCCTTCTCCGAGCTGCTCGCGCGGGTGGAGGCGCTGAGCCGCCGCAAGGCGCCGGTGCAGGAGACCACCTCGCTCTCCCTCGCCGACCTGGAGATGAACCTCATCACGCGGACGGTGACGCGGGGCGGCAAGCCCATCGACCTCACCGTCCGCGAGTTCGGCCTGCTGGAATACCTGCTGCGCAACGCCGGCCGCGTGGTCAGCCGCAGCATGCTGCTGGAGGCGGTCTGGGACTACAGCTTCGATCCCCAGAC
Source organism: Phenylobacterium sp. VNQ135 (assembly GCF_049445735.1). Taxonomy (NCBI): domain Bacteria; kingdom Pseudomonadati; phylum Pseudomonadota; class Alphaproteobacteria; order Caulobacterales; family Caulobacteraceae; genus Phenylobacterium; species Phenylobacterium sp. VNQ135. The sequence continues at coordinate 295,496 of NZ_JBMSDS010000005.1, forward strand.
CAACATCATCGACCAGCACGTCAGCCGCCTGCGCCAGAAGGTGGACAAGGACTTCGATCCGCCGCTGATCCAGACGGTCCGCGGCATGGGCTACAGCCTGCGCGCATGAGGCGGCCGAACCCGCTCCGCAGCCTGACGCTCAGGCTGACCCTGGTCTACATGGCGCTCTTCTACGCCTCGATCGGCTTGATGCTGGGGGCCAGCTACCTGGGCGGCGTATGGCGCCCGCTGCAGGAGGTGGAGCGCCAGCTCACGGTCGAGAGCGACCGCCTTGTCGCCATCCACCGGGCCCAGGGCCGCGACGCCCTGATCCGGGCCCTGGAGCGGCGGGCGGCGCAACCGCGAGGCCGGCTGCCCTACCACGTCCTCATCGCCCCCGACGGCGCGGTGGTGGCCGCCAACCTGCTGGACTGGCCGCGCATCCGCGGCCCCGAGTGGGTGCGCTACGAATTCGGCACCTATGCGACGGGCGCCGAGGAGGAGCACGAGGCCGTGGTCCGCGACCTCGCCCTGCCCGGCGGCTGGCGGCTGCTGGTCGGCCGCGACACCGAGGACCTCGACGAGCGCGAGGACCTGATCACGGAGGCGCTGTCCTGGGGCCTCGGCATGACCCTGGCGCTGGGCGTCATCGGCGGTCTCGTCATGACCTATTCGGTCGCCCAGCGCCTGGAGAGCATCAACCGCGCCGCCCGCGCCGTCATCGCCGGCGACCTCTCCGGCCGCGTCGCCCTGCGCGGCTCCGGCGACGATTTCGACCAGCTCGCCGCCACGCTCAACGAGATGCTGGCCCGCATCGAGCAGCTCGTGGCCTCCATCAGCCGCGTCTCCGACAGCATCGCGCACGAGCTGCGGACCCCGCTCACCCGCCTGCGCGCCGAGCTGGAGGACCTGGCCGCCGCCGAAGATCCGGCCGAGACCCAGGCGCTCACCGCCGCCGCCCTCGACGAGGCCGCCCGCTTGCAGTCGATGTTCGAGGCCCTGCTGCGCATCGCCCGGCTGCAGAGCGGCCCCCAGGTGGCCAGGTCCCGCGTCGACCTTTCGGCCCTGCTCGCCGACGCCGCCGAGCTGCACCGCCCCGCCGCCGAGGACCGCCGGCAGACCCTGACCGAGGCCGTGGAGCCGACCCTCGCCGTCGCGGGCGACCGCGACTTGATCTTCCAGATGGTCTCGAACCTGCTGGACAATGCGATCAAGTTCGCCCCGGAGGGCGGCCGCGTCAGCGTCGAGGGCCGCATGACCACGGGCGGCGTGGCGGTGGTGGTGGCCGACGACGGTCCGGGCGTCCCGCCCGAGGCCCGGGAGCAGGTGTTCGAGCGCTTCTGGCGCGCCGACGGCCAGGCGCCGGGCTTCGGCCTGGGCCTCAGTCTCGTGGCCGCCGCGGCCGAGGCCCACGGCGCCACGATCACCCTTGCCGACAACGGCCCGGGTCTGCGCGTGACGGTGCGCTTTCCGGGCTAGGCCTTGCGGCTGGCCACCCAGCGGTTCACCCGCGACTCCAGGACCGGCAGCGGCAGGGACCCGGCGCCCAGCACCGCCTCGTGGAAGCCCTTCAGGTCGAACCTGGCGCCCAGGTCCTTCCGCGCCTGCTCGCGCAGCGCCAGGATCTTGACCATGCCCACCTTGTAAGAGGTCGCCTGGCCCGGATTGACGAAGTAGCGGCGGATTTCCGAGCGGATCTTGCCGATCGGCTGCGGCGAGTTCGAGGAGTAGAACTCCAGCGCCTGGGCCTCGCTCCAGCCCTTGGCGTGGATGCCGGTGTCGACCACCAGGCGGATCGCCCGCCAGATCTCGCGGCCCAGCCGGCCGAAGTCGCTGTAGGGATCGGTGTAGAAGCCGGCTTCCTTGGCCAGCAGCTCCACGTAGAGGCCCCAGCCCTCGATATAGGCGCCGTAGCCGTACTGGCCCCGGAATGCAGGCGCGCCCGTCATCTCCTGGGCCAGCATGATCTGCATGTGATGGCCCGGCCAGCCCTCGTGGTAGCAGGTGCCCTCGATCTCGTAGATCGGCGTGGCCCGGGTGTCGGCCAGGTGCACGTAGAAGATGCCCGGCCGTGAGCCGTCCGGCGCGCCCGAGCTGTAGTGCGCCGCCCCGCCCGGCTCTTCGCGGAAGCTCTCGACGCGCTTGACGATCAGCGGGGCCTTCGGGATGCGGCTGAAATACTTCGGCAGCGCCGCGTACATGCCCGCCAGATAGTCCTCGGCCATCTTCAGGTAGCGGGCCCGGCCGGCGTCGTCGTTGGCGACGTAGAAGCGGTCGTCCGTCCGCATGAAGACGAAGAACTCCTCCAGCGTGCCGGAGAAGCCGATCTTGGCCTTCAGCTGCTCCATCTCGCCGCGGATGCGCTTCACCTCCGACAGGCCCAGTTCGTGAATCTGGTCGGCGGTGAGGTCGGTGGTCGTCTGCTGGCGCAGCATGGCGTTGTAGAAGGCCGCGCCGTCGGGCAGCGCGCCGGCCCCCTTGGCCTCGGGCGTCGTGTTCGCCGCATCGGCGGCAAGCCACGCGGCGAGCCGGTCGTAGGCCGGCTTCATCTTGCCCGTCATGGCGTCGGCAAGCGCCTTGGTCATCCGGTCGGCCTCGGCCTGCGGCAGCTTCAGCGCCGCGATCTTCTCCTTGCCGTCGGCGAACAGGGCGGAGTCCTCGCCGGCGGAGAACGGGGCGCCGGTCGTCAGGCGCTTCACCTCCTCGGCGGACTGTTCGTAGGCGAACCGCGGCATCCGCACGCCGTTGGCGGCGGCCTTCTTCGCCCGCTCGAGCTGGACGTCCACGGCGGGGCCGATCTGGGCCACGCGGCTGATGTAGGCGGCCATGTCCGCGGGCGTGTCCACGCGGTGCTGGTTGATCATGAAGTTGGGCAGGCGGGTGTGATAGCCGCCGCGGTCGAAGATGTAGTTGTGGTCGCGCCAGCGGTGGGCTTCCTCGGCACGGTCGAGCTCCAGCGCCCACATCTCGAACGACACCCGCGCATCGTCCGACAGCTTGGCCGGATCGAAGCGGCGCTTCATTTCCGCCACGCTCTGCCGCCGCCAGGCCAGCTTCTTCGCCGCCGCCGCGTCCGAGTGGTCGGTCAGCCGGTCGTACTGCTCCTTGCGCCCGAGGCCCGTGAGCTCCAGCGGGTCCATCTGCAGCTCTTCCTCGAACTCGGCGTCGAGGTAGGCGGTGAGCTGGCGGTCGAGGTCCGACTGGGCCGCCGCCGCCACGGGCGAGAGCATGGTCGCCGCAATGAGCGAAAGACCGAAATCACGTCGGGAAAGCCGCATACCCACTCCTGTCGAGACAATAGCGGCGCGAAGCTAACCGGCTCCGCGCCGCCGCGACAGTCGTCGGGAAATTAAAACGCCGTCACTTCACCAGGGCGTCGTAGATCCACGTCCGGTTCTTGCGCTGGTACTCGCTGGCCGCTTCCCGGGCCTGCACCATGAACACCATGAAGACCTCGTTCTTCGGGTCGACCCAGAACTCGGTGCCGGCGATGCCCCACCACGAGAACGTGCCGTTCCCCGGCCGCTGCACCGTGTCGTCCAGCACCAGGCTGAAGCCCAGGCCGAAGCCCATGCCGCGGCCCGGGAAGAACATGCCCGCCTGGCGGATCTCCGGCGTCGTCTCGTCCTGGCGCATGCGCATGAGCGTTTCCTTCTTCAGGATTCGCACGCCCTTGTACTCGCCGTCGCCGGCCAGCATCAGCACGAAGCGCAGATAGTCCTCGGTCGTCGAGGACAGGCCGCCGCCGCCCGACAGGAAGGGCGTCGGCTTGGCGTAGTCGTAATAGACCATCGGGTCGCCCTTGGCGGGCTCGGCGAACCGAGCCCGCTTGGCCTCGGGCTGGTAGAAGGCGGTGTCGGTCATGCCCAGCGGGGCCGTGATCCGCTCCCGGATCAGCACATCCAGCGGCTTGCCGCCGGCGACTTCCACCACGGCGCCCAGCACGTCGGTCGAGCGGGAATAGTTCCAGGCCGTGCCGGGCTCGGCCTTCAGCGGCAGCTTGGCGATGACCTTGGCGTATTCGCGGTTCGGCAGGTCGTTGCGGTTCTCGCCGCCCGCCGCCCAGGCCTTGCCTATCGGCGAGCCGGGCTGGACGAAGCCGTAGATCAGGCCCGAGGTGTGGCTCATCAGGTGCCGCACCAGCATCGGCTTCGTGGCCGGAACCGTCGTCCCGTCGTTCTGCCAGACCACGAGGTTGGCGTACTCCGGCAGGTACTTCGAGACCGGGGCGTCGATGTCGAGCTTGCCCTCTTCCACCAGCGTCATGGCCGTCACCGACACGATCGGCTTGGTCATGGAAAAGACGCGGAAGATGGTCTCGTTGGTGACCGGCGCCGTCTGGCCCGGACCCTGGACGCCGAAGCCCTCCTCGAACGCCACCTTGCCCTTGCGGCCCACCAGCAGGTATGCGCCGGCAATCTTGCCCGAGGCCACGTCGGCCTTCAGCCCCTGTCGCGCGACGTCCAGCTTCGCCGGGTCGAAGCCCAGCGCGGCGGCGTCGCCCTTCACGATCGACGAGACGGCCGGATCGACCGTCTTCGGCGACCGCGCCTCGGCCGCGCCCGCGAACGCCAGCGCCGTCGCCAGCGCCAGACCCGCCGCCCCCAGATACCTGCTCTTCATGACTGTGCCTCCCCAGCGTCTTTTAGAACATGCGGTTTGGCACGGCTTGGCGCCAGCCGTGTTTCAGGCGTGTCACTCGCATCGCCCTGCCGCCCGCTTACGTCGCCCGCGCGGCGCGCCGGCGCTCGAACTCCTGGGCAAGCGCGCCGACGGTGATCTCGCCGAGCCGCCTGAGCAGTCGCGCCTCGGCCTCCCGCAGGGCCTCGCTCACCGCGTCGTTGACGGCCTGCTCCACCAGACAGGCCGGGTCATCCTGTGTGACGCCCAGGGCGAAGACGGTCGGCTGCCCTAGGGCGTCGTAGACGTCGCGCAGCGTGATCTGCTCGAGCGGCCGCGCCAGGGTCCAGCCGCCGCCATGTCCCTTCTCCGAAGTGACGTAGCCCTGCTCCCGCAGCCCGGCCATGGCTCGGCGAACCACCACCGGATTGGTGTTGAGCATGCGCGCGATCAGTTCGGATGTGACAGGGCCGTCGTGACGATCCATGTGGATCAGCACGTGCAGCATCCGTGAGAGTCGGCTGTCGCCCCGCATCGCACCGCCGTTCTATCACGCCGCCTCTCGAAACAAAAGAAGTTGCATAACAGGATCGGCCGGGCCATTTTCATGTAACTTCTAATATTCCAAAAGGTGCGACATGGATTATGACGCGATCGTCGTCGGCGGCAGCTTCGCCGGTCTCTCCGCCGCGATGCAGCTCACCCGGGCCCGGCGGCGGGTGCTGATGGTCGACGCGGGACAGCCGCGCAATCGCTTCGCCGCCCATTCTCACGGCTTCCTCGGCCAGGACGGCGTCGCCCCGGCCGCCATCGTACGGCAGGGGCTCGGCCAGCTCTCCGCCTATCCCACCTTCGATTTCGCGAGCGACGTGGCGACCGCCGCCGAGGCGGAAGGCGGCGGCTTCCGTGTCCGGATGGCGGGCCGCGGCGAGGCGACGGCGCAAAGGCTCGTGCTCGCCACCGGCCTCATCGACGAGCTCCCGCTGCCGTCGATGGCGTCCCGCTGGGGTGTGAGCGTCCTCCACTGCCCCTACTGCCACGGTTATGAAGTGCGCGATGGCCGGATCGCCGTCGTCGCGAACCATCCGATGGCCGCGCACCAGGCCCTGCTGCTGCCGGACTGGGGGCCGACGACCTACTACACGCAGGGCGCCTTCGAGCCTTCGCCGGAAGAGCTTGCACAGCTCCAGGCGCGGGGCGTGGCGATCGAGCGCACGCCGGTAGCGGAGCTGCTCGGCGACGGCCCGTCGACCGACGCTCTGCGCCTCGCGGACGGACGCATCGTTCCCGCCGATGCCGTCTTCACCGCGCCCCGCACGCGGATGGCCAGCCGTCTGGCCGAACAGCTCGGCTGCGCCTTCGCCGACGGCCCGACCGGGCCGTACATCCAGGTGGACGATATCAAGCGCACGACGATCGAGGGCGTATTCGCGGCGGGCGACGCCGCACAGCCGATGCACAACGCCACGCTCGCCTCGGCGGCCGGCGTGATGGCGGGCGTCTCGGCCCACCGGTCGCTGGTCCTGGCCGCAGCGGCCTAGTCGGCGCCCGCCCGCGTCTCGGCCAGGCCTTGCCGCGCCAGTTCGTCGGCCCGTTCGTTCAGCTCGTGGCCCGCATGGCCCTTGACCCAGCGCCAGTCCACCTGGTGCCGCGCCCGCGCCTGGTCCAGCCGCTTCCAGAGGTCGTCGTTCTTCACCGGCTTCTTGTCGGCGGTCAGCCAGCCGCGCTTCTTCCACGAGTGGATCCACTCGTGGATGCCCTTCTGGACGTACTGGCTGTCGGTGTGCAGCTCGACCCAGCAGGGCTTGGTCAGCGCCTCCAGCGCCTGGATCGCCGCCATCAGCTCCATGCGGTTGTTGGTCGTGGCCAGCTCGCCGCCGCGGATCTCCTTACGCTTGTCGCCGTACAGCAGGATCGCGCCCCAGCCGCCCGGCCCCGGATTCCCCGAACAGGCGCCGTCCGTGTAGATCACCACCTGCGGCGTCATTCGGCCGACGCGGTCCCGAACAGCACGAGATCGGGCGAGCTGCGGTGAACCGCGAGCTTGCGCTCGTACTCCAGCGGGTCCTTCGGCTTCACCAGCGCGCCGGCCGGCGTCGCGCCCCAGTCGTGCAGGCGCGTCAGGAAGAACCGCATCGCCGCCCCGTGGGCCAGCACCGGCAGCGCCGCGCGTTCGGCCTCGCTCAGCCTGCGGCGGCTCTCGTAGCCCGCCACCAGCGCCCGGGCCGCGGTGATGTTGAAGCTGCCGTCCGGCTCGAAGCACCAGGCGTTCAGGGCGACGGCGATGTCGTAGGCCAGGGCGTCGTTGCAGGCGAAGTAGAAGTCGAAGGCCGCGGCGAACTTGCCGCCCTGGAAGAAGACGTTGTCCGGGAAGTAGTCGGCGTGGATCACGCCCTGCGGCAGGCCCTTCGGCCACCGCTGGGCCAGGCTTTCCAGATCCTGGGCGATCACCTTGGCGAGGCCCGGCTTCAGCCCCTCGGCGGCGGCGTGCAGGCTCTCGAACATCGGCGCCCAGGCCGCCTGCCCCAGGTCGTTGGCCCGGGTCATCGGAAATCCCTGCTGCGCCTCGTGCAGCCAGGCCAGGCTCTCGCCCGCCTCGCGGCAGTGGGCCACCGTCGGCCGGCGCACGGAGAGGCCCGACAGATAGCTCACCATGGCGCAGGGCTTGCCGCGCACCGTCTTCAGGATGTCGCCGTTGCGGTCGGCGATCGGCGTCGCGCAGGGGAAGCCATGCTCGGCCAGCCAGCGCATCAGCCCCAGGAAGTACGGCAGCTCCTCGGGCCGCACGCGCTTCTCGTAGACCGTCAGGAAATAGCGGCCGGTCTCGGTCTCGAGCAGGAAGTTCGAGTTCTCGATGCCCTCGGCGATGCCCTTGAACGACAGCGGCTGGCCCAGGTCGAAATCGGCCAGCAGGTCCGCCAGCTCCGCGTCGGTGATGTCCGTGTAGACCGCCATGCGAGCCGCATGCGGTACGTCGCGGGGCGGGTCAAGCGCCGGCCAGCGCCCGCGGCAGCTTGAAGGTCACGGTCTCGCGCGCGACCTCGGCCTCTTCCAGGGTGACGTCGAAGCGCTCCGCCAGCCGGTCCAGCAGGCCTTGCACCAGCACCTCGGGCGCGGAGGCGCCGGCGGTGACGCCCACCGTCCGCGCGCCGTCCAGCCAGGCGAAGTCCAGCCCGCCGGCGTCGTCGATGAGATAGGCCGCCGCGCCCGCGCGCTTTCCGACCTCGGCCAGCCGCACCGAGTTCGACGAATTGGCGCTGCCCAGCACCAGCAGCACGTCGGCGCGGCCGGCGATCGCCTTCACCGCCTCCTGGCGGTTGGTGGTGGCGTAGCAGATGTCTTCCTTGTGCGGCGCGGCGATGGCCGGGAAGCGGGTCCGCAGCGCCTCGACGATCTCGGCCGTGTCATCCACCGACAGCGTCGTCTGGGTGACGAAGGCCACGTTGGCGGCGTCCTTCGGCTGGAACGCGCGGGCGTCCTCCACCGTCTCGATCAGCGCCACGGCGCCGTCGGGAAGCTGGCCCATGGTGCCCACCACCTCCGGATGGCCGGCGTGGCCGATCAGCACGATCTCGCGTCCGGCGTCGTAGTGGCGCTGGGCCTCCACGTGCACCTTCGAGACGAGCGGGCAGGTGGCGTCGAGGTACAGCATCCTCCGCGCCTTGGCCGCCGCCGGCACCGACTTGGGCACCCCGTGGGCCGAGAACACCACCGGCCGGTCCTCGGGGCACTGGTCCAGCTCCTCCACGAACACCGCCCCCAGCGCCTTCAGCCGGTCGACGACGTGGCGGTTGTGGACGATCTCGTGGCGCACATAGACCGGCGCGCCATAGGTCTCGATGGCCCGCTCGACGATCTGGATCGCCCGGTCGACGCCCGCGCAGAAGCCGCGCGGGCTGGCCAGCAGGACGGTGAGGGGCGGACGGCTCGACATGGCGCGGAACCTAGTGCGCCGGTCGCCTCCGCGCCAGGGTTAGCGCCCGCGGTTGCGGATCAGAACAGCCCGGCCCGCTGGGCGATCACCACCGCCGCGACGATCAGGATCAGCGCCTGGATGATGGTTCCGAACGGCGCCGGCAGCGGCAGCTTCTGCACCGCCCAGGCGAGCAGCGCGGCGACGACGAGGACGATGATTGCGAAGACGAGGATGGACATGTGCAGCTCCAGTCAGGCTTGGCCGTGGTCTGCACAGCGCACAGTGCAGCTCTGCGTTCCCTGGCGCGCGCGCTGAGCCGCGTTGCCGCCGCAATCGTGAGGCTGTAACTAGGCCTCGACTGGCGAGGCTTGCTCGCCGCTTCTCTGTTTTCGAGACGCCTTCCCATGCGCCGCCACCTGCTCGTCGCCGCCGCCGTGGCCCTCACGGCCGCCGCCGCCCTGCCCGAACTCGCCCAGGCCCAGTCGCGTCGCGGCGGCCAGGACCAGCAGCGCCAGCAGGAAGAGGACGCGGCCAAGAAGCGGAAGCGCGACGCCGAATGGGGCAACCGCCAGTCGCCGCTGCCGCAGCTGCGCAACGCCGGCCCCTGCCCGTTCGTGAAGACGCTGTACGACGCCGCCCGCTACGTCGAGTTCAAGGACGGCCGCGAGGCTTCCGCCAACGTCGGCTTCTCGGGCGAGATCCAGGGCATCTCGGCCGGCTGCGAGTACAAGGACGACAAGCCGATCGAAGTGGCCATGGAGGTGCTCTTCGAACTCGGCCGCGGTCCCCAGGCCGAGGGCCGCCAGAAGACCTTCCGCTACTGGGTGGCCGTCACCGACCGCAACCGCTCGGTGCTCGAGAAGCAGACCTTCGAGCTCCCCGTCACCTTCAAGGAAGGCGAGGACCGGGTCTATGTGCGCGAGACCCTGAACCGCATCGTCATCCCGCGCGCCGAGATGACCACCTCCGGCTCCAACTTCGAGATCCTGGTGGGCTTCGACGTGACGCCGCAGATGGCCGCCTTCAACCGTGAGGGCAAGCGCTTCCGCCTGAACGTCGGCGGCCAGGCTTCCAACACCGCAGGCTCGACCACTCCGCAATGAGCGACCTGAAATCGGCCCTGGGCGAAGCGGTCGAGGCCGCCTTCGCCGCCGAAGGCGTTCCCGCAGACCTCGCCCGCGTCACCGCCTCCGACCGTCCCGACCTCGCCGACTTCCAGTCGAATGGCGCGCTCGCCGCCGCCAAGCGCGTGGGCAGGAACCCGCGCGAGATCGCGACCGCCGTCGCCGAACGGCTGAAGGGCGACGCCCGCCTGGCCGCGGTGGAGATCGCCGGCCCCGGCTTCCTGAACCTGAAGGTCTCGGACGACGCGCTGTCGGACCGGGCCAACGCCATCGCCGCCGACGCGCGCGCCGGCGCCGAACGGGTGGCCGATCCGCGCCGGGTGATCGTCGACTACGGCGGCCCCAACGTGGCCAAGCCCATGCACGTGGGCCACCTGCGCGCCTCCATCATCGGCGAGAGCATCAAGCGCCTCTACCGCTTTCGCGGCGACGACGTGGTGGGCGACGCCCACTTCGGCGACTGGGGCTACCAGATGGGCCTGCTGATCGGGGCCGTCATGGACGAGAACCCCGACATCGCCGAGCGCATCGCGGCCATGAAGGACGCCGATCCGAACGGGCCGATCCCGGCCGAGTTCGAGCGCGTCACGCTCGCCGACCTCGACCGGCTGTATCCCGAGGCCGCCGCCAAGGGGAAGGCCGACCCCGCCTACCGCGACCGGGCCCGCAAGCTCACCGCCGACCTGCAGAACCACGACCCCGGCTGCTACCTGCTGTGGCGCCGGTTCCGCGACGTGACCCAGGTGGCGCTGACGCGCGACTTCCACGCGCTGGGCGTCGACTTCGACTGGTGGAAGGGCGAGAGCGACGTCGACCACCTGATCCAGCCGATGGTGGCCGAACTCGACGCCAAGGGCCTGCTGGTCGACGACCAGGGCGCCCGGATCGTGCGGGTCTCCCGCGAAGGGGACAAGCGCGAGCTGCCGCCGCTGCTGGTGGTCTCGTCCGAAGGCTCGGCGATGTACGGCACGACCGACCTCGCCACCATCCTCGACCGCAAGCAGCAGTTCGACCCCGAGCTGGTCATCTACTGCGTCGACCAGCGCCAGGCCGACCACTTCGAGATCGTCTTCCGCGCCGCCTACCTCGCCGGCTACGCCGAGGAAGGCCGGCTCGAGCACATCGGCTTCGGCACGATGAACGGGACCGACGGCAAGCCCTTCAAGACGCGCGAGGGCGGCGTCCTGAAGCTGAACGACCTCATCGAGATGACCCGTTCCAAGGCCCGCGAGCGCCTGCACGAGGCGGGCCTCGGCGAAAACCTGCCGGAAGCCGAGTTCGAGGACATCGCCGGCAAGGTCGCCGTCGCCGCCCTGAAGTTCGCCGACCTGCAGAACTTCCGCGGCACCTCCTACGTCTTCGACCTCGACCGCTTCACCAGCTTCGAGGGCAAGACCGGCCCCTACCTGCTGTACCAGGCGGTGCGGGTGAAGAGCCTGCTGCGCAAGGCCGCCGACGAGGGCGCCGAAGCCGGCCGCGTCGTCGTCGCCGAGCCGGCCGAGCGCGATCTCGTCCTGACCCTCGACGCCTTCGAGACGGCGCTCGCCGAGGCCTACGACAAGAAGGCCCCGAACGCGCTGGCCGAGCACGCCTACCGGCTCAGCCAGGCGTTCTCGAAGTTCTACGCCGCCTGCCCGATCCTGGTCGCCGCACCGCCGGTCCGCGCCTCGCGCCTGACGCTCGCCGCCGCCACGCTCAAGCAGCTCGAGCTCGCGCTCACCCTGCTCGGCATCGAGACGCCGGAGAGGATGTAGGGAGCGGATGTAGGAGCGGACCTAGGGGTCACGCGGCGGGGTCGTCGCGCCGCGCCTCTTCCGCCCGCCGCTCGGTCTCCGCCCGCCGGCGCAGCCTTAACCACAGCAGGGCGGCGAACACCACGACCGCCAGCCCCACCAGGGCCAGCAGCCACCAGAACGTCTCATGCGAGCCGGTCATCCCGACGCTCCTCCCGTCAATCGCGCGAGGAAACGCCGCGATCGCGACGCAAGTTCGGCGGAACCTCAGCGGCCGCCCGGTCCCGTCACCTCCAGCCCGCGCTGCGCGAGCGCGGCGGCCACGCCGTCCTCGGCCAACAGCATCCGCAGGCTGACCACCGCCACGGCGTGACCGGGCGTTTCCAGCGCCTTGGCGATGGCCGCCGCCTGGTCGGTCCGCGCCTGGCGCCAAAGCTCGGCGCCGCCGGCCAACAGCAGGACGCACTTCTCGAAGCTGCGCGGTTCGGCGAGCGCTCCCGCCACGTCGCCGTGCGCCCAGGCCCGCGCCGCCGCCAGCGTGCGCCCGGCCGGCGCCTCAGCGTCGTCCAGCGCCTGGTCCAGGCAGCGCTCGTGCAGCTCCGGCGTCAGGCTGGCCATCGCCTGGCGGACGTAGGGCATGGCCGCATAGCGGACGGGATAGCTGGGCTTCACCTTGGCCCGCTTGGCGGCGTCCAGCACGGTGCGAGACACCGGCTTGCCCTTGGCGCCGCGCCGGCTGTCGGCGAGCAGCATCTGGCCGGCCACGAGCGGCGTCCATCCGGCATAGCGCCTGGCCGGCTGCCCCGCCCGGTCGCGCGCCGCGACGAAGCGCGCCCGCAGCGGCTCGGGAAGCGTCGTCTCCAGCGGCGTCTTCGACTTGAGCTGGCCCCGCGCGCGCAGCAGCGCCGGCACTTCGGTCAACTTGGCGGTCAGTCCGATCCGGTCGCCGACGATCAGGGTGTTGGCGCCCTTCAGCCGCCGCTCGAGCGTTCGGCTGTCCCAGGTCACGCCGGCCGGCAGGTCGTCGCTCGCCACGCCCAGGATCCAGACCGTCGTGTCGGCGTCCCGCACCGACCACCAGGCGGGCCCCGGCTCGGCCGCCCGCACCACCAGTTCCTCGACGACCGTCGCCTCGGGATCGGGCAGCGCCTGGGCCTGCGCCGCGCTCGCCGCCCCGCCCGCCATGACCGCCGCCGCGAGCACCGCGGCTCCGAACCATGCCTTCATCGACGTCCCTCCACCTGGCGCAGAGATCGCGGGCGGATGCGGCGAAAGCTTGACCTTGGGCGGAGAGGGCGGGTGCGGGAGAGGGACAGACCCTCTGGCGGGCGAGGGACGGAAGCGCGCCAGAGGGTCGTCGACCAGCAGAAGCGCCGGAAGCTGCGGCGCACGGGATCAATGGCGGCTAAGGTCCAGCCGTTCCCGGACCCCGTATAAGCACGGTACCCGACACAAGCCGGGGGTCAGCGCCGGGCGCGGGCGTCGGCCGTCGCCGCGTTCAGCTTGCGGATCCGCGCCTCGTACAGCGCCGCCAGCTTCGAAGGGTCCGACACCCCGTTCCGCGCATCCCGCCAGGCAAGCTGGCGGCTGCGCAGCACGTCGCGATCGGCATGGGCCGCCAGGGCGTCGGCATAGGCCTGGCGCAGGTCCTTCTGCAGGCGCTGCAGCTCGGGATCGCCGCAGATCGCCCGGTCGGCCGGCGTGGCCTCCGCCGCACAGGTGTCGGCCGCGCTGGGCTTGGCGGGCTCAGGCTTGGCCGGCTCGGGCGCCGGTTCGGGTTCCGGCTCCATCGCCGGCGTCGTCGCCGCGGCGTCGGCGGCGGCTGTCATGGCCTCTTCGGCGGGCAGTTCGGCGAGCTGCGGCTGGGCTGGCGGCGCCGCCTCGGCCAGGACCTCCGGCTCGGGCAGCGGCGGCGGGGGCGGCGGCAGCTGCGCCACGCTCATCGGCGGCGGCTCCGAGGGTTCCGTCGGCAGGGCCAGGGCCTCCCGCAGGCTGCCGCCGACGCCGATCCCCAGCACGACGCCCGCCAGGCCGCCCAGTGCGAATCCCAGCGCGGCTCCAGGCCTGCGCGCCGGCCGCGGAGCCCGGGGGGCAGGCGGCGGCTTCGACGCCCTCGCCGCCTTCGCGGCCTTTGCCGCCTTCGCGGCCTTTGCCGCCTTCGGCGGGCGTCGGGCGCGACTCGGCGCAGGCTCCCGGGCCAGGGTCAGCGGCGGCTCGGCCCCTGTCTCTTGGGCCGCCGCGGGCGGCGGCGGCTGCAGGAACCCGTCGTCCTCTTCGAAGGTCATCGCCGCCGGCTCCAGGGCGGCGTCCACCTCCCACGGTTCAGGCGCCCGTTCCAGCGGGTCGCCCAGGTCGAGGTCGATGATGTGCGGCTCTCCGGCGGGGCGGCGGCGGCCCCCGAACCGTCGCTTGCGCACGTCGCCCGGCTCGTCCTCGCGACGCCGGGCCATCTCCTGCAGGATCTCGTACGACTGGGCCGCTTGGCCGCGCGACCGCGCGCTGTCCAGCAGCTGCCGGAGTTCCGGTCCGCTCAGGGTGGTCAGGTCAAGCTGGGGCAACGGCGTATTCCCGGGCGCGTGTCGACACTCGTCGCCGGCGCCCGTCACTTCACCGACGGGCCACTATCGCCCGGCCGCGCGCCCGCGTGAACAGCGTCATTTCACCGCGTCTCGCCCCTCCCCGAATGGTCATCCCGGAAGCCGCGCAGCGGCTATCCGGGACCCAGGGGCCGCCGCACGGCAGAACCCTCCTGGGTCCCGGCTCTTCGCTTCGCTGCGGCCGGGATGACGAAAGTTTTTGACTTCGCGCCCGTTCTATGTTCTTCTTTTGTTCATGCTGAGCGACGCCGACATGCTGCAGGAGATGGACGCGGGCCTCGCCCATGTCGCCAGCCTCCAGCTCGCGCTCGCCGACAAGCTCCACGGCATGGCCCAGGCGGCGGAAGAGGCGTCCGAGGTGGCCGATCTCGCCAAGGCCCTGGAAGGCGTCAGCCGCTCCCTGCGCCTGACCTATGCGCTCCGCGTGAAGCTGCGGAAGGACGTCCGTTCGCTCGACCGCGAGGAGACCCGCCGCGCCGAGGCTGCCGAAGAGAAAGAGGCCGAGCGCCCCTGGAACCGCATCCGCAACACCGTCCAGACGCTCACCTGGCGCGAAGCCGACTGGGAAGAGGACGAAGAGGTCAACGCCGAACTCGAAGGCCTCCTCGCCTACGAAGCCCTCGACCCGAACTTCATCCACCTGCCCCTCGAACAGCAGGTCGATCGCATCATCCGCAAGCTCGGCCTTACCGCCGCCCCCTATCCTTCCCCACAGGGGGAGGGGGACCGCGAAGCGGTGGAGGGGGCTGAAGCCCACTTTGCCTTCCAAAGCTCCGCCTGAACCCGCCGCCGCGGGATTCAGCCACGAACAAACACGAACCAACACGAACAGCGCGGTTGGTTGTCGTCCCTCAGAGCCTCAGATTAGACCGCGCGCCTCCGGCGCGCCTTCCTCCCGTAAGCCCCCGCGCTTCCGGGCTCGCACCGCATGCGCCGACCCGTTCGTGTGGGTTCGTGTTGGTTCGTGGTTCTCAAGAAGACCGGCGCCGCCCGCGCCGCCCGTCCTCAGTGATGATCCAGCGTCTCGGCGAACCGCACCGGCTGCCCGAGGCTCGGCGCCACGATCTCTCCGTCGCGCATCACCACCCGCCCCCGGATGATCGTCGCCATCGGCCAGCCCCTGGCCTCGAAGCCGTCGAAGGGCGTCCAGCCGACGCGGGTGGCCATGTCCTCGTGACGGATCGTCTTGCGGGCGTTCAGGTCGACAATCGTCAGGTCCGCGTCGTAGCCCACCGCCAGCCGTCCCTTGTCGGCCAGGCCGAAGACCCGGTTGGCTCCATGGCTCGTCAGGTCCACCAGCCGCTCCAGCGACAGACGGCCTTCCGCCACGTGGGTCAGCATCACCGGCAGCAGCGTCTGCACGCCCGGCATCCCGGAAGGCGAGGCGGGATAGGGCCGCGCCTTCTCCTCCTTGGTATGCGGCGCGTGGTCCGAGCCGATCACGTCGGCGACGCCGCTGGCGATCCCGGCCCACAGGCCCTCGCGGTGCTCCGGACCGCGGATCGGCGGGTTCATCTGGGCGTAGCCCTTCAGCCGCTCGTAGGCCTCAGGCCCCGCCAGCGTCAGGTGCTGCGGCGTCACCTCGACGCTCGCCACGTCCTTGTGCTGCGCCAGGTACTCGATCTCCTCGCGCGTCGTCACGTGCAGCACGTGGATCCGCTTGCCCAGCTGCTTGGCCAGCCGCACCAGCCGCTCGGTCGACTGGATCGCCGACTGGGCGTCGCGCACCTCGTAGTGGCTGGTCCAGTCGCCGGTCCGCGCCAGCGGCCGCCGGTCGGCCAGGCGGTACTCGTCCTCGGAGTGGAAGGCGGCGCGCCGGTGGATGTGGCGCAGCACCATCTCGATGCCCTCGTCGTCCTGCACCAGCAGCGTGCCGGTCGACGCGCCCATGAACACCTTGATGCCGCAGCAGCCCGGCAGCCGCTCCAGCTCGCCCAGGAACCTGGCGTTCTCGTGCGTCCCGCCGACGTAGAAGGCGTGGTCGCAGTGCATGCGGTCGGCGGCGCGGGCCAGCTTGTCCTCCAGCGCCGCCGGGTCCGTCGTGGTCGGCTCGGTGTTCGGCATCTCGAAGACGGCGACGACGCCGCCCAGCACCGCCGCGCGGGAGCCGGTCTCCAGGTCTTCCTTCCATTCGAGGCCGGGCTCGCGGAA
The DNA here is from genome assembly GCF_049445735.1 of Phenylobacterium sp. VNQ135. NCBI lineage: Bacteria > Pseudomonadati > Pseudomonadota > Alphaproteobacteria > Caulobacterales > Caulobacteraceae > Phenylobacterium > Phenylobacterium sp. VNQ135. The sequence continues at coordinate 311,616 of NZ_JBMSDS010000005.1, forward strand.
GTGGACCTGGGTGTCGATCACGCCCGGCATGACCGTCAGGCCGCTCGCGTCGAAGGTCTCGCCGGCGCTGGCCTGGGAAAGGTCGCCGATGGCGACCACCTTGCCGCCGCGCACGCCCACGTCGGCCGCCCCGCGGCCCGCATGGTTCACCACCTCGCCGCCGCGCACGATCAGGTCGTAGGTCTCGGGCATGGGTCAGCCTTCCGTCGCGGCGAGGAGCTCTTTCGCCGCGCGTACCACCTTCTCCACCGGCAGGTCCATCATGTGGCAGATCGCCTGGTCCAGGCCCGGATCGACGCTGCGGATCTGCTCGAACTCGCGGGGCCCCCGCACCGCCCGCGTGTTCGTCCCCCACGGACCGTACAACCGCTCGTCCGAGGGACCGAAGAGGCCGATGGTCGGTGCGCCCGCCGCGGCGGCGAGATGCATCGCCCCGCTGTCGTTGCCGATGAATAGCCGGGCGTGCTTCAGCGCCGCGTAGGCCGTCAGCAGGTCCTTGCCCGTCAGGTCGATGATGCGGCTCTGGGCCACGTCGCGCAGCGGCTTCACGAGGCCTGCATCGCGGGATCCCCCGACGATCATCAGCCGCCCGCCCTGCAGCGGTCCCGGCTCGCGCAGCAGCCGCATGGCCACCTGGGCGAACCGCTCGACCGGCCAGGTCTTACCGATCCAGTTGGCGGCCGGCGCGAGCGCCAGGATCGGCCCTTCGCCCTTCACCAGTTCGGCTGCGTAAGCCTCGGTGTCGGCCGAGGCGTAGAGGAACGGCGCCGCCGGCTCGTCCTCGATCTTCAGGACGCGGGCGGCCTCGATCACCTTGTGCACCGGCTCGGCGCTCTTGCGGTGGATCGCGCGGCGGCGCGTCCGCAGGAACTTCGTCAGCCCCGACCCGCGCAGGTCGACCACCAGGCCCCAGCGGCGCTTGCGCACCTCGCGCCACAGCTCGAACCAGTGGCCGCCGGTCTTCGACTTCTCCATGACGATCACGCGGTCGAGGTTCGGGACCTCGGCGAACAGCGGCGCGGCGACCGGCCCGGCGACGATCGTGAAGCGCGCGTTCGGGATCTCGTCGTGCAGCCGCCGGATGAGCCCCGACGACAGCACGGCGTCGCCGATCCGCGTGGCGGTGATGAACAGAATCGGGAACGGACCGGACGACATGGCGTCTCCAATAGCCGAAGCCGGCGCTGGCGCTCCACCGCGGCGCATCCCAAATTGCCCGGCATGACTGTCGCTTCGCTGAACAGCCGAGCCGTAATCGCCATCGGCGGGCCCGACTGGCGCCCCTTCCTGCAAGGCCTGCTCACCCAGGACGTCGAGACGCTGGAGCCCGGGGAGGCGCGCTTCGGCGCCCTGCTGACGCCCCAGGGCAGGCTGCTGTACGACCTGTTCCTCGTCGGGACCGAGGACGGCGCCCTGATCGACGTGGCCGCCGAGCACCGGGACGCCCTGCTCCAGCGCCTGACGATCTATCGCCTGCGGGCCAAGGTCGACCTCGCCGCCAGCGACCTGCCCGTCTTCGCCGAGTTCCCCGCCGGATCCGCCGGCGTCGCCGATCCCCGCCTGCCCGAACTCGGCCGTCGTATCTACGGTCCGGCCCGGGCCGACGCCGACGAGGCCGCCTACGACGCCCACCGGCTCGCGCTCGGCGTGCCCGGCAGCGCCGACTGGGGAAGCGATAGCACCTATCCCATCGAGGCCGACTTCGACCTGCTCTCCGGCATCGACTTCAAGAAGGGCTGTTTCGTGGGCCAGGAGACCACCTCGCGCATGAAGCGCCGCGGCACGATCAAGAACCGCATGCTGCCGATCGTCTTCGACGGCCCCGCGCCTGAGCCGGGCACGGAGCTGCTGGCCGGCGACCTGCGCGCCGGCGAGGTGCTATCCGGCATGGACGGCCGAGCGATCGCTCTCGTCCGCCTCGACCGCGCGCTCGGGGTCCCGCTCACCGCCGGCGACCGTGCGGCCCAGGTCGAGGTGCCGGCCTGGTTTCCGCAAAGTGCTGGGGATAACGCCGCTTAGATGTCCGGATGCGGCGAAACGGACCTTGAGAAGTTCCGCCGCCTGGGGCGAGGGTGCCCGCGATGAGCCTGACCCGCTGCACCTGGAAGGGGATGAACGGCGATCCGTTCTACGAGCGCTACCACGACGAGGAGTGGGGCGTGCCCGAGTACGACTCCCGCGCCCTGTGGGAGAAGCTGGTGCTCGATGGCTTCCAGGCGGGGCTCTCGTGGATCACCATCCTGCGCAAGCGCGAGGCCTTCCGCGAGGCGTTCGACAGCTTCGATCCCGAGAAGGTCGCCGCCTACGACGACGCCGACCGCGCCCGGTTGATGGCCAATCCCGGCATCATCCGCTCGAACGCCAAGATCGACGCCGCCATCTCGGGCGCGAAGATCTACCTGGACATGCGCGACCGCGGCGAGGACTTCGCCGACTTCTGCTGGGGCTTCGTGGACGGCAAGCCGCTCCAGAATACGTGGGACGCAGGCCAGGTCCCGGCCCAGACGCCGCTCGCCGTCGAGGTGTCCAAGGCGCTGAAGGCCAAGGGCTTCAAGTTCGTCGGCCCGGTGATCGTCTACGCCTGGATGCAGGCCACCGGCCTCGTCAACGACCATCTCACCTGCTGCTTCCGGCACGATGAAGTGAAGGAGCTCGCCCGCTGATGGCCAAGGGTCCGACCCTGCTCCTCGAGAAGGCGTTCGTCGGCGGCCCGGTCTGCGGCGTCGACGAGGCGGGCCGCGGTCCCTGGGCCGGTCCGGTCTCGGCCGCCGCCGTCATCCTCGACCCGAACCCGCGCAAGGTCCCGAAGGGTCTGGACGACTCCAAGAAGCTGTCGGCCAAGGCCCGCGAGAGCCTGGAGATCGAGATCAAGGCCAAGGCGGTGGCCTGGGGCGTCGGTTTCGCCAGCGTCGAGGAGATCGCCAGCCTCAACATCCTGCACGCCACGGGGCTGGCCATGTGCCGGGCCATCGAGGCCATGGCCGTGCAGCCGATGTTCGCCCTCGTCGACGGCAACTACCGCTTCAAGCTGCCGTGCGAGGTGAAGACGGTCGTCGGCGGCGACGGCAAGTCGAAGTCGATCGCCGCGGCCTCCATCCTGGCCAAGGTCGCCCGAGACCGCCTGATGACCGAGATGGACGAGCGCTATCCCGGCTATGGCTTCGCCAGCCACAAGGGCTATCGCGCGCCCATCCACGCCGAGGCCCTGCTCAGCCTCGGTCCCTGCGAGATCCACCGCCTGAACTGGGGGCCGGTAAAGCTGGCGCTGATGGGCAAGGATCCCTTGATGGCTTTCGAGGACGCCCTGCAGGAAGAGCTGCCTTTCGAGGCTTAACCTTCCGTTGACCATGCGCGTCAACGCGCCCTTCACCATAAGGCCCGAGGATTCAGGCTCCTGTTCCTCTAGGGTTTCAGCATGGGCCTTCCGGTCGACACCATCATCCAGGGCGACTGCCTGGAGGAGCTGCGCAAGCTCCCGGACCGTTCCGTGGACCTGGTCTTCGCCGACCCGCCCTACAATCTCCAGCTCGGCGGCGATCTGCTACGCCCCGACAACTCCAAGGTCGACGCCGTCGACGACCACTGGGACCAGTTCGAGAGCTTCGAGGCCTATGACGCCTTCACCCGCGCCTGGCTGAAGGAATGCCGCCGCGTGCTGAAGGACGACGGCGCGATCTGGGTGATCGGCAGCTATCACAACATCTTCCGCGTCGGCGTCGCCGTGCAGGACCTGGGCTTCTGGATCCTGAACGACATCGTCTGGCGCAAGTCCAACCCCATGCCCAACTTCAAGGGCACCCGGTTCACCAACGCGCACGAGACCCTGATCTGGGCGTCGAAGTCGCGCGGCGGCCGGCGCTACACCTTCAACTACGACGCCATGAAGATGGCCAACGACGAGCTGCAGATGCGCTCGGACTGGACGCTGCCGCTCTGCACGGGCGACGAGCGCCTGAAGGACGACGCGGGCGCCAAGGCCCACCCGACCCAGAAGCCCGAAGCCCTGCTGCACCGGGTGATCCTCGCCTCGACCAAGCCGGGCGACGTCATCCTCGATCCGTTCTTCGGCACCGGCACCACCGGCGCCGTCGCCAAGCGGCTTGGCCGCAAGTTCGTCGGCATCGAGCGCGAGGCCGAGTACGCAAAGATCGCCAAGCAGCGGATCGCCAAGGTGATCCCCGCGACGGCCGAGGAGATGGCGGTGACCGGCTCGAAGCGGTCCGAGCCGCGCATCCCATTCGGCACGATCGTCGAGGCGGGCCTCCTGCGTCCGGGGGACGTGCTCTACTGCCCGAAGGGCCGCAACGCCGCGCGCGTGCGTGCGGACGGCAGCCTGGTGGTCGGCGACCTCTCAGGCTCGATCCACAAGGTCGGCGCCATGGTGCAGTCCGCCCCGGCCTGCAACGGCTGGACCTACTGGCACTTCAAGTCCGACAAGGGCCTCGCCCCCATCGACGTGCTGCGCGCCAAGGTGCGCTCTCAGCTCTCGGCCTAGCTTCGAACGCCTGTTAGACGCGTAGGGGATGAGCCCGCGCGTCCTCGTCTTCACGCTTTGCACCTTCGCCTTCGGCTCGGCCGCGTTCATCTTCGCCGGCCTGCTGGAGGTGATGGCGCGCGACCTCGGCGTCTCGACGGCCGTGGCCGGCCAGCTGCAGACGGCCTATGTGCTCACCGCCGCCCTGCTTGGACCGCCGGTGGCCTGGCTGCTGGGTCGCGTGGATCGGAAGATCGTGCTGACGGTCTCGCTGGCGCTGGGCGTCGGCGCGCACCTGGCCTGCGCCATCACACCCGATTTTGCGACTCTGCTGGGGCTGCGCGCGCTGGCGGGTCTCGCCGGCGCCGTCGCTGGGCCGTCGGCCAGCATCGCTGCGGCCGCCCTGGCCCCGCCGGAGAAGCGTGGCTCTGCGATCGCCATCACGGCGGGCGGGATGACGTTCGCCTTCGTGCTCGGCATCCCGCTCGGCAGCGTGGTGGGCTCGGTGTTCGGCTGGCGCGCCACCTTCGTCTTTGCGGCGGGACTGTCGACCTTGGCGCTCGCCGGCGTGCTGGCCTTCATGCCCCGGGTGAACCCGCCTCCGCCGCGGCAGGGCGGCCGTCTGCCGGTCGGCCATATCTGGCCCCTGTACATGACGACCTTCCTGCTCTTCGCCGCGAACATGACCGTGAACCTCTACATCGCGCCGCTCGTGCGGGTCGGCGCCGGGGTCACGGGCGCAGGCGTCGGAGCCTTCCAGATGATGATCGGCGTCGGCTCGATCCTCGGCCTGTGGCTCGGCGGGCGGGCCGCCAACCGTTATGCTGGCAAGAGCTGGATCCTCCAGGGGTTCGCGATCCAGGCGGCGGCCATGACCCTGCACTTCGCAGCGACCCACCACGCCTTGCCGCCCGGCTGGCCCAGCATGCTCCTCGTGGCTCTGGCCATCTTCGTCGCAGCGACGGCGCTCTTCTCGATGACGCCGGTGGTGCAGGCCCGCCTGATCCACATGACCGACGGCGCGCCCGTCGCCATGGCGCTCAACGGTTCGGTGATTTCCGTCGGCCAGGCGCTTGGATCGGGGCTGGGCGGGGCCGCGCTGGCCGCCTTCGGGGTGCCGGCCATTCCGGGGGCGGCGCTCGCCATGTCGCTGCTAGCCTTCGTGGTCCTGCTCTTCGTGTTTCCGACGGGCGAGCCGGACTAGAGCAGGTTCGTCAGCCCCGCTCGTGCAGCCTTGAGGAAGACGCTGGGCAGCGCGTCGAGGTCGCGCCTCGGACTCCAGATCACCCCGACGGCGTCGCCCTCGGCCCGCAGCAGTCGCAGGGTGAGGATGAAGTGGGTGAAGCCGTGCTCGATTTCGCCCACGCCGCGCCAGGCCGCCTCGGCCGGCGCCGCGCGCAGGGCCTCGGCGTCGCTCCACCGCTCAGCCCGCCAGTCGCTGGTCGGCAGGGCCAGCATGCCGCCCAGAAGGCCTTTCGGGGGCCGACGGACCAGCGCGACCTCGTCGCCCCGGGTCAGGACATAGGCTACCCCGTGCCGATGCGGCCGCTCAGCCTTGGCGGTCTTCCGAGGGTAGGCCTCGGGCGCACCCGTCGCGAAGCCGGCGCAGTGGTCGAGCACTGGACAGCGGTCGCACAAGGGCGACTTTGGCCGGCAGATCGTGGCGCCGAGGTCCATGAGGGCCTGGGCCCAGTCGCCGGGGCGGTCGTCGGTCACCAGCGCACCCGCCAGCCGCTTCAATTCGGCCTTCGCGTCCGGCAACGGCGGCTCGACTGCGAACAGCCGGGCCATCACGCGCTCGACGTTGCCGTCGACCACGTTCGACGGTCGGTCGAAGGCGATGGCGGCCACTGCGGCAGCCGTATAGGCGCCGAGGCCCGGCAGCTTCCGCAGGCCCTCTTCGCTATCCGGAAAGACGCCGCCGTGCTCGCCGGCGACAGCGCGCGCGCAGGCCAGGAGATTGCGGGCGCGGGCGTAGTACCCAAGGCCGGCCCAGGCGGCCATGACATCTTCGTCGGCCGCGGCGGCCAGGTCGTTCACGGTCGGCCAGCGCTGCGTGAACTTCAGGAAGTAGGGCGTCGCATGCGGCACGGTGGTCTGCTGCAGCATGACCTCCGACAACCACACGCGGTAGGGGTCGGCGCGGACGCCGGTGGCGCGCGCGCCCGGCCCGATGCGCCAAGCAAGCTCGCGCGCGTGGGCGTCGTACCAGCTCAGGAGTTGGGCGCGGAGGGACACGGCCGCTGTCTTAGCCCGGCGCACGCCGGTGCGCATCTGCGGCGCCGGGTCCCGGTTGCGCTTCGCGCCGACGGCCGGTCGGTCTAAAGATGACGCCATGCGACGCCGCCTGCCCAGCACCGCCGAAGCGCTGGAGATCCTGAAGCGCAAGCGCAGCCGTCCGGCTCACCGGCCGCCGCCGCCAGCGGGCCGCGCGCTGACCGGCTATGTACGCGACCTGGATGCGAAGTTCGGCCAGGGCGCGAGCGCCCTTTCGGCCCGTTGGAAGGAGATTGTCGGCCCCGACATAGCCCGCCGCACGGAACCTGTGAAGCTGGTGAAGGGGCGCAACGGAGCCGCCTCCTCGCTCGAGATCCGGGTCGCCGGCGCTTCGGCGGCCATCGTGCAGCACCAGGCGCACGATATCCTGGCTCGCGTGAACCTGTTCCTCGGTCCGGACGCCGTTCAGAAGCTGCGCATCGTGCAGGGACCATTGCGGCGCTCGGAAGCGCCGGCGCCGACCTCGCGTCGTCGTCAGGCGCCGCTGGACGCAGCCGCGGAGGCGGAACTGGCGCAAGGGCTGGCGGCAGCTCCGGAAGGCAAACTGAAGACAGCGTTGCTCGCCCTAGGTCGTGGAGTCCTGCGGGCCCGACGCTAAAAGGTCTTGAAACCCGTGCTTCAACGCCGCTTACGGTGCGTCAGCGCGGCATTTGCGCCCCTTTGCGGGAATCGCGCTTTAATCTTTCGTTCAGAACTGCCGAAAGGTGTCTCGATGTCGATCTTCAGCCGCCGCCTTCTTCTCATCGCCGCAGCGGGCGCCAGCCTCGCGCTCGCCGGCTGCAACAAGGGCGGCGGAACCGGGACCGTGTCGGCGGAGGACATGAGCCTCGGCGATGCGAACGCCAAGGTTAAGGTCGTAGAGTATGCGTCGGTGACTTGCAGCCACTGCGCGGCCTTCAACGAGACCACCTTCCCGGCTTTCAAGGCCAAGTACATCGACACCGGCAAGGTGCACTACACCTTCAAGGAGTTCCTGACGCCGCCCGAACAGGTCGCTGCGGCCGGGTTCCTGGTGGCGCGCTGCGCCGGCAAGGACAAATACTTCACGGTCATCGACGCGCTCTTCCGCGGCCAGCAGGAGATGTTCCAGAGCGGCGACATGCGCGGCGGCCTGCTGCGCGTCGCTCAGTCGGCAGGCATGACGGAGGAGCAGTTCAACGCCTGTGTTCAGGACGAGGCGGCGCTGACGGCCCTGAACGAACGCGTCGAGAAGGCCATCCGGCAGGACGGCATCTCCGCCACGCCGACCTTCGTGGTCAACGGCAAGAAGATCAAGGAAGGCGAGATCAGCATGGCCGAACTCGACGCCGCGATCGCCGAGGCGTCGAAGTAAGATGGCGGGCGTCCGCCGCCGCGACACCCTGATCATCGGCGCGGGCCTGGCCCTGGCGTCGGCGCCGGTGTTCGCCCGCGCGGCGGCGGCCTACCCGGGACCGGAGATGACCCTGGGTTTGGCGAAGGCGCCGGTCCATGTCGTCGAGTATCTTTCGGTGAGCTGCTCGCACTGCGCGCACTTCAACGAAGAGGTCTTCCCGACGATGAAGGCCAAATACATCGACACGGGCAAGGTACGCTGGACCTATCGCGAACTGCTGACGCCGCCGCAACAGGTGGCTGCCGCGGGTTTCCTGACGGCTCGTTGCGCCGGGCCGGGCAAGTACTTCAACGTCGTAGACGAGATCCTGCGCAGCCAGAGCCGCTGGCAGACCGGCAACATCAAGCCGATCTTCGTGGAGATCGCGCAGAACAATGGCCTGACCGAGGCGCAGTTCGAAGCCTGCTTGCGCGACGAGAAGGCGCTCGAAGCCCTGGAGGCGCGCGTGCGCTACGGCATCGAGGTCGACAAGGTCAACGGCACCCCCAGCTTCTTCGTGAACGGCAAGCGCATGACGGGTTCGACCGTCCCTACGGTCGCCGACATGGACGCGGCGATCGCGGCCGCAGCCAAGGGCGGGAGGCGCTGATCTAAGGTGCACTTCCAGCGGCTGCGACTGTCGGGGTTCAAATCCTTCGTCGATCCGACCGAGTTCCGGATCGAGCCCGGCGTCACGGGCATCGTCGGGCCGAACGGCTGCGGCAAGTCCAACCTGCTGGAGGCCCTGCGCTGGGTGATGGGCGCCAATTCCGCCAAGGCGATGCGCGCGGGCGGCATGGACGACGTGATCTTTGCTGGCAGCGGCAACCGCGCCGGCCGCAACCACGCCGAAGTGTCACTCACCATCGACAATGCGGCACGACGGGCTCCGCCCGCCTTCAACGACCATCCGGTCATCGAGGTGGTCCGCCGCATCGACCGGGGCGAAGGGTCCACCTACCGCATCAACGGACGCGAGGTGCGTGCCCGTGACGTCCAGCTCCTGTTCGCCGACGCATCCACGGGCGCGAGCTCGCCCGCGCTGGTACGGCAGGGACAGATCTCCGAGCTGATCGCCGCCAAGCCCCAGAACCGGCGACTGATCCTGGAAGAGGCAGCTGGCGTCAGCGGCCTGCACTCCCGCCGCCACGAGGCCGAACTGCGCCTTCGGGCAGCTGAGGCCAACCTCGCGCGCCTGGACGATGTGGCGGGCGAACTCGAGACCGCGCTGAACCGCCTGCGCCGCGAGGCGCGCCAAGCGGAGCGCTACAGGCGCCTTTCGGCCGAGATTCGCGCGCTGCAGGGCGCGGTGCTCTACGCGAAGTATGCCGAAGCGAAGGCGGCGGCCGAGCGGCTTTCAGCCGAGGCCGCGGCGGCGATCCGGGCTGTGGAAGAGACGGCGAGCGCCGCGGCGGCCGCCACGATCCGAGCGGCCACGGCGGAAGAGGCCCTCAAGCCACTGCGGGAAGCGGAGACCATTGCCGCAGCGGTGCTGCACAAGCTTGCGATCGACAAGGACCGCCTCGAGCGAGAGGAAGAGGCGCACGCTGCAGAACTGGCCCGCCTCAGCGGCGAAGTGGAGCGGATCGACTCCGATCAGGCGCGCGAGACGCATATCGTCGAAGACGCCGAGATCGCGCTCAAGCGCTTGGCAGAGGATTTGTCGACGATCGAGGCTGCTATCGCAGCCGCACCGGAACGCGGACCGGAGCTCGAGACGGCTGCCAGGGCCGCTGAGTCTGCGCGCGCTGCCGCAGAAGCTGACGTCGAGCGGCTTGCTGGGGAGCTGGCGGCTCGTGACGCCCAAGTGAGAGCGGCCCGCGCCCGCCTGGAAGAAGCCGAAGGCCGCGTCGCCCGGACCCGACGCGCCCTCGACCAGGCCCGTCAGGAGCGGCAGGCGGTCGCCACGACAATCAACCCCCAGGCGGCGCAGGCGAAGGCTGACCTGGAGGCGGCCGAGGCCGCCTTGACGGCCGCCCGAGCGGCGCTGGACGGCGCCGAGGAGGAACGCACTCAAGCCGTTGCCGGCGAAGGCGCCGCGCGCGAGGGCTCGCGCAAGCTCGAAGAACAGCTCGGGCGCTTCACCGCTGAAGCCCGCGCCCTGGCCGGCCTGGTCGCCCAGGCCAAGCGCGGCGGCTTCGCGCCAGCCCTGGACTCGGTCGCGCCTGACCGGGGGTACGAGGCAGCGCTGGCGGCGGCGATGGGCGATGATCTTGACGCCGCCCTCGACCCGGCAGCCCCGGCCTTCTGGGGTGGTGGCGAGGCGCCGGAACCGGCTTGGCCGGACGGCGCCGCGCCATTGGCTCCGCTGGTCAAGGCGCCGAGGGCCCTGGCGGCGCGCCTAGCTTACGTCGCCGTCGTCGAGCGCGCTGACGGCGAGCGGCTGCAGAAGCTGCTGCCGCCCGGCGGAAGGCTCGTGTCGCGCGAAGGCGATCTCTGGCGCTGGGACGGCTTCACGTCGCGGGCTGAAGCGCCGAAGCCCGCCGCTGTGCGCCTCGAGCAAAAGACGCGGCTCGCTGAAGTCGAGAGGGAGATCGAAAAGCTCGAGCCCAGGGTCAAGGCCGCCCGCGAGGCACAGGCGACCGCCGCCGAGCGACTCCGCAAGGCCGAGGAAGGGCTTCGCAACGCCCGGCGCGAACCACCCGTGCTTGAGCAAAGGGCCGCACAGGCGCGGGCGGCGCTGCAGCGATTCGACCAGGAGGCGGCGCGCAATGAAGCGCGTGCAGCATCGCTGGACGACCTCATCGGCCGCTTCGAAGCCGAGCTTGGCGAGCACGAGGGGCAGCTCGCCGCGGTGCGCGCCGAGGCCTCGAGCGGGTCGGGTGAAGACGATCTGCCCGAACGCCTCGCCGCCGCCCGCAGCGCATCGGCTGCGGCCCGTGAGGCGGCCTCCGCCGCGCGATCGGCGCACGAGCAGGAGATCCGCGAGCGCGTCGGACGTAGCCGCCGCTTCGAATCTCTCGTCCGCGACCGCGACGACTGGACCCGTCGCTCGACCGCGGCCGCCAAGCGTCTCGAGCAACTCGCGGACGCTCGCACGAAGGCCTATGCGGCCCTGGAGGCCGCTCGCGCGGCGCCCTCCACGCTGGAGGCCCGCCGGGAGAAGCTGCTCGACGAACTGGCTAGCGCCGAGGCCCGTCGCGCCAAGACCTCCGACGCCCTGGCTGCAGCGGAGCACGAGCGCGCGGAAGCCGACCGGGCGCTGCGCACCGCCGAAGCGCAGGCGGGCGAAGCCCGCGAGCTGCGCGCCAGCTTCACGGCGCATTCGGAGGCCGCTACGCAGCGACTCGCCGAAGTCACGGCGATGATCCGCGACACGGCCCAGATGGAACCCGAAGCGCTCGGGCGGAAACTGAGCGACGAGGCCGTGGCCGTCCCCACCGACGCCGAAGGAATGGAGGCTCACCTCTTCAACCTCGAGCGGCAGCGCGAGGGAATCGGGCCTGTGAACCTGCGCGCGGAGGAGGAGGCTGGGGAATATGCAGCCCGGCTTGAGACGATGCAGGCGGAACGGTCGGACCTGACCGGCGCGATCGCGCGCCTGCGCCAGGGTATAGACGAGCTCAACGGCGAGGGCCGCGAGCGGCTGACGGCCGCCTTCGGCGTCATCAACGAGCACTTCAAGACGCTCTTCCAGACGCTGTTCCAAGGCGGGCAGGCTGAACTGCGGCTGGTCGAATCAGACGATCCCCTCGAGGCGGGGCTCGAGATCTACGCCTGCCCTCCGGGCAAGCGGCTGGCGTCGATGAGCCTGATGAGCGGCGGCGAACAGGCCCTGACCGCAGCGGCGCTCATCTTCGCCGTCTTCCTCGCGCAGCCGGCGCCCATCTGCGTACTGGACGAGGTGGACGCTCCCCTCGACGACGCCAACGTCGACCGGTTCTGCAACATGATCGACGAGATGTGCCGCCGGACGGAAACGCGCTTCATCGTCATCACTCACAACCCGGTCACCATGGCGCGAACCGACCGGCTGTTCGGGGTGACCATGGCCGAGCGCGGGGTATCGCAACTCGTCTCGGTCGACCTCCGCCAAGCCGAGGCCATGGCGGCGCAATAGTCGCAGCTGCCGCGGAGGCGCCCGACCCCGCCGAATACATGAGCAATATCAACCGATTAAGAGGTGATCAGGTAGCCTTGACGCGCCGACTTCGCGTCTATAGGTTCCGCCGCGATCAAGCCGGGGGGCATCAGCCGCCCGGGGAACTCGTATTGCACGTTCATGGCCCCTGCTGATGACGCACGCGAAGAGGCGCTCCGACGCCTCGACGAACGGGCGGCCGCCTTGGGGGCCCGGACCCAGCGTCCGGTGACGTCGCACGCCGGTGAGCAGGCCGTCAGCCAGGCTTACCGCATCATCGCCGAACTGCTCGGCGGGGTGCTGGTGGGATTGGCGGCCGGTTTCATCGTCGATCGGGTCTTCAACACCACGCCGTGGGGGTTGATCGGGGGAGTCCTCTTGGGGTTTGCCCTGTCGATCTGGATGGCGCGGCGAACGGCCAACCGCCTGATGGCGATGGCGAAGCAGGATGCGGAACCGCCGCAGGCGATTCCGTTCGATGACGACGACGAGGAGCCGTAGGGCCGATGGCCGCGAACGACCCGATCCACCAGTTCCAGATCGAAAAGCTCGTCGACTTCGGGACCGTGAACCTGCCGCTGTTCGGCCGGACCGAGCTGGCGTTCACCAACTCGCACATGGCGATGACCATCGCCTTCGTGGCCGTGGTCGCCTTCCTGTCGCTGGTCACCGCACGGATGCAGGTGGTCCCGGGGCGGCTCCAGGCCGTGGGTGAAACCCTCTTCGGCATGATCGACAATCTCGCCGAGTCGATCATCGGCCACGATGGGAAGAAGTACTTCCCGTTCGTGTTCACCATTTTCATGTTCATCCTGGCGATGAACGTGCTGGGCCTGTTGCTGACCTTCACGGTCACCTCGCAGCTCGCGATCACCGCCACCTTCGGCCTCATGACGATCCTGCTGGTGCTGATCGTCGGCTTCGCCAAGAACGGCCTCGGCTTCTTCAAGCTCTTCGTGCCCTCGGGCGTGCCGTGGGTGCTGCTGCCGGTCATCGTGGTGATCGAGTTCGTCTCCTTCCTGCTGCGGCCGGTCACCCTGGCGCTGCGTCTGTTCGGCAATATGCTGGGCGGCCACGTGGCCCTGAAGGTGTTCGCCGGCTTCGTTGTAGCGCTGGGCGGCCTTGCCGCCAGCGGCGGCCTGGGCCTGCTGGGCATCCCCGGCGCAGCCCTCTCCCTCAGCATGGTCGTGGCGCTGACGGCGCTGGAATGCCTCGTGGCCTTCCTGCAGGCGTTCGTCTTCGCCGTGCTGACCTGCATCTACCTCAACGACGTGGTCAACCTCGGCCACGGCCACTGACCCGTTTCCTGATCCACCACTAGGACGAGAACAGATCCATGGAACTTGAAGCTGCTAAGCAAATCGGCGCGGGCCTCGCGACCCTCGGCATGATCGGCGCCGGCATCGGCGTGGGCAACATCTTCGGCAACTTCCTGTCGGGCGCCCTGCGCAACCCGTCGGCCGCCGCGACCCAGATCGGCAACCTGTTCGTGGGCGCCGCTCTGGCCGAAGCCCTGGGCATCCTGTCGTTCGTGCTCGGCATCCTGCTGAAGTTCGGCTGATCCACCAGTCCGCTGGCGCGGGCTCGCCTCACGGCGCTTAGGCCCGCGCGAACTTCTGACTTCGGAACCGTTCAGTTATGGCTGTAGAGACCGATCCCGCGACGACCTACTCGGTCGAGAACGCCGCCGAAGCTTCGGCGGCGAGCGTGGGCGAACACGGCGCGACCACTTCGACAGGCGCGGAGCACGGCTCCGGTGGCCTGCCGCAGTTCCAGTTCGAGCACTGGGGCGGCCAGATCGCCTATCTGCTCATCCTGTTCGTGGCGCTGTACATCCTGATATCGAAGGTCTTCGCGCCGCGCATGCGGCGTGTCTTCGATGAACGGGCCAATACGATCGAGCAGGCGCTGAGCAGCGCGCGCGCCGTGCAGCAGGAGGCCGACACTCAGGCCGAGGCCGCCAAGCGCGCCCTTGCCGACGCCCGCGCCGCCGCCCAGCGGACGGCGGCCGAGGCCAGCGCCAAGGCTGCCGCCGAAACCGCCGCCGGTCGTGCGTCTCTCGAAGCGGAACTTGCCGCTAAGCAGGCTGAAGCCGAGACCCGCATCCGCGCGGCCCGCGACTCCGCCATGCAGCAGCTGTCGACCGTTGCGACCGACGCCGCCGAGGCGATGATCGAGAAGCTGACCGGCGCTAAGGCGCCGCGCGACGCCGTCGCTGCCGCCGTTAAGAGCCAGGGATAAGCGATGCCCGCGATCTTCCACGCCGAGTTCTGGAACCTTGCCAACCCCGAGCTGTGGGTCGGCGCGGGTCTGATCGTGTTCCTAGCGATCCTCTGGATGGCGGGCGCTTTCAAGCTCGCCGCCTCGGGGCTGGACGCTAAGGCCGCCAAGATCAAGGCGGATTTGGACGAGGCCGCTCGCATTCGCGCCGAGGCCGAGGCCCTGCTGGCGGACATCAACAAGCAGCGCGCTGAGGCCGAGGCCCAGGCCCGCGATCTCATCGAGACAGCACAGGAACACGCCAAGCGCCTCGCCGCGGACGCCAAGGTCCGTCTGCAAGAAGATCTGGCGCTGCGCACCCAACTCGCCGAGCGCAAGATCGAGGCCGCTCAGGCTGAGGCCGCCGCGCAGGTGAAGTCCGCGGCGATTGATCTTGCCGCGCGCGCCACCGAAACGGTGCTCGCCGCCCGGCTTGCTCAGTCGAAGTCCGACCCGCTGGTCGACCGCGGCATCAATCAGCTCGCAGCGAAGCTGCAGTAGCGGATCTTAGCGGCGGCGCCGGAAGCGCCGCCGCGTCTTCACGGCAAATCGAAAACGGCTCGGCAGGACCACGCGTTCGACGCGCAAGGTCTGCTGCCAGAACACCGGAAACACTTCCGGCTCCCGCCGCAACAGCCGGCGGATCGGGTAAACCGTCTTCGGATGGGCCCGCTGGAACTTCACGAACTGCCGCTTCGCCTTGAACGAGTTGCGCAGCACGATCATCAGGCCAACCACGATCACCGGAATGCCGCCGGGACCCGGCAGCGGGGCGATCAGCACGCCTGCAATCACGATAGCCGCGCCAAACAGCACGAGGCCCGTCCGCACGAAGCGGGCCACAATCTCGCGCGCGAGATCGTCCGTGGCGCGGTACACGCGCAATGATGGCATGGCGAAAGACACGTGAACGGACCTGGGAGCGCGCAGCGGAAGGGGAGGTTCCGCTGTCACGTCCCAGATATGTGAAGCCGGGCCGGAGTCGTAAAGCGGCCGGCGCGTTAAATTTTCCTAACGCGCCGCTATTCCGCAGCTAATGGCGCCGGCGCCACACCTGCGGGTTCTTCACGCCACACAAGCTTGGGCTTACGCGCGGCGAGGGTCTCGTCCAGCCGGCGCATCGGGGCGAGGTGGGGCGCGCCTTTGAAACGGTCGGCATCGCCGGACTTCGCGGCCTGAGCGAGGGCTCGGAGCGCGCCGCAGAAGCGGTCGAGCTCCTGCTTCGACTCCGTTTCGGTCGGCTCGATCAGCATCGCGCCATGCACGACCAGGGGGAAGTACATGGTCATCGGGTGGAAGCCCTCGTCGATCATCGCCTTCGCGAAGTCGAGGGTCGTCACGCCCGTGCCTTCCAGCCAGGCGTCGTCGAACAGCGCCTCGTGCATGCACGGCCCCTCCGGGAACGCCGGCGTCATGACGTCGGAGAGGCTGGCCTTGACGTAGTTGGCGTTCAGCACGGCGTCTTCGGCGACCTGGCGCAGGCCGTCGGCGCCGTGGCTGAGCATGTAGGCCAGGGCGCGGACGAACATGCCCATCTGGCCGTGGAAGGCGCACAGGCGGCCGAAGCCGGCATCCTGCTCCTGGAGGGCGAAGTCCCCCTCCCCGCTGACGATCCAGGGGGCCGGCGCGAACGGCGCGAGCGCCTCGGACAGCACGACCGGACCCGCGCCGGGACCGCCACCGCCATGGGGCGTGGAGAAGGTCTTGTGCAGGTTGATGTGCATGGCGTCGACGCCAAGGTCGCCGGGGCGGACACGGCCGACGATGGCGTTGAAGTTGGCCCCGTCGCAGTAAAAATAGGCCCCGGCGGCGTGGGTCAGGCGGCTGATCTCGAGGATGTCCCGCTCGAACAGGCCGCAGGTGTTTGGGTTCGTGACCATGATGGCGGCGACGTCGGGGCCGAGCTGGGCTGCGAGGTCGGCGAGGTCGACGCGACCGTCCGTGGTCTGAGCAATTTCACGCACCGAGTAGCCGACGAAGGCGGCGGTGGCCGGGTTGGTGCCGTGGGCCGAGGTGGGGACCAGCACGGTCCGGCGATGGCCCTGGCCGGCGGCCTCGTGGGCGGCCTTGATGCACAGCAGGCCGCAGAGCTCGCCGTGGGCGCCGGCCTTGGGCGAGAGCGCGACGGCGGCCATGCCGGTCAGCGTCTTCAGCCAGTGGGCCAGGCGATCCATGAGCTGCAGCGCGCCCTGGGTGGTGGCCACGGGCTGGAGGGGGTGCAGGTCGGCGAAGCCGGCCAGGCGGGCCATCTTCTCGTTCAGGCGCGGGTTGTGCTTCATGGTGCACGAGCCCAGGGGGTAGAGCGCCAGGTCGATGGCGTGGTTCTTCTGGGACAGGCGCACGTAGTGGCGCACGGCCTCGGGCTCGGAGAGGCCCGGCAGGCGGAGGTCGTCGCGGACCAGGTCGCCGAGGTCCGAAGCGTCGAGCTCGCAGGCCGGCAGGTCGACGCCGGTCTTGTCCCAGCCGTCCAGCTCGAACAGGAGGGCCTCGTCCTGGAGCAGCGCACGGCCGCCGGTCAGGGACTGGAAGCCGGTCGCATCGGCCGAGCCTTCGGGGCGGGTGGGACGGCCCACGTTCTGCATGGTCATCGGGCGAGCGCGTCCTTCAGCGCGGCGATGTCGGAAGACGTGGTGGTTTCGGTGGCGGCGAGCAGCAGGACGTCGTCCAGGCCGGCCGCCGGATCCAGGCGGGAGAACGGCACGCCGGCGACGACGCCGTCGGCCAACAGCCTGTCCACCAGCGCGGCGGCGGGGCCGCGGGTCCGCACCGCGATCTCGTTGAAGAAGCGCGGCGTCAGGACCTCGAGGCCGGCGGCCTCGACGGCGGCCTTCAGCTCGCGCGCCTTGGCGTGGTTGATGGCGGCGAGCTGTTTCAGCCCCTGACCGCCCAGCAGCGACAGGTGGATGGTGAAGGCGAGCGCGCAAAGCCCCGAGTTGGTGCAGATGTTCGAGGTCGCCTTCTCGCGGCGGATGTGCTGCTCGCGGGTCGACAGCGTCAGCACGTAGCCGCGGCGGCCCTCCGCATCGACGGTCTCGCCGCAGAGGCGGCCGGGCATCTGGCGGACGAACTTCTCGCGGGCGGCGAAGAGGCCCACGTAGGGGCCGCCGTAGTTCAGGGCGTTGCCGATCGACTGGCCTTCGGCGACCGCGATGTCGGCGCCCATCGCCCCCGGCGACTTGAGCAGGCCGAACGACACCGCCTCGGTCGTCACCACGATCAGCAGCGCGCCCTTGGCGTGGGCGGCCTCGGCGATGCGCGTGACATCGGTGACCACGCCGAAGACGTTCGGGGTCTGGACGACGACGCAGGCGGTCGCCTCGTCGATCGCGTCGATGACCGCGGCCTCGGCGTCGATGGCGGCGGCCTGGCGGACGATCTCCATCCCCTCGGCATGGGCGATGGTCTGGGTGGTGGCCGCGTAGTGCGGGTGCAGGCCGCCCGACAGGATGGCCTTCTCACGCCGCGTCACGCGCTGGGCCATCATCACAGCTTCTGCACAGGCGGTGGAGCCGTCGTACATCGAGGCGTTGGCCACATCGAGGCCGGTGAGCGCGGCGACCTGGGTCTGGAACTCGAAGAGGACCTGCAGGGTCCCCTGCGCGATCTCGGGCTGGTAGGGCGTGTAGCTGGTCAGGAACTCCGACCGCTGGATGATGTGGTCGACGCTGGCGGGCACGTGGTGGCGGTAGGCGCCGGCGCCGCAGAAGAACGGCCCGGCCCCGGCCGGCCGGTTGAGCGCCGCCAGCGCGGAGAGCTCCCGCTCCACCTCCAGCTCGCCCGCGTGCAGCGGCAGGTCGAACAGGTCGGCCTTGCGCGCGGCGGCCGGCACGTCGGCGAACAGCGCGTCGATGTTCGGCGCGCCGATCACGGCCAGCATCTCGGCCCGGTCGGCGGGGGTGAGCGGGAGGTATCTCATCGGGTCAGTCCTGCGCGCCGAAGGCGCGGAAATTGGGAACCGCGGAAGACGCGGAAGGGCGCGGAAGTCGGCGGCTGCACATTCCGCGATTTTCGGCGTTTTCCGCGGTCGAGATCATTGCGCTGCGCGCGGCTAGAGGCTCGCCACGTAGGCGTCGTAGGCGGCCTTATCCATCAGGGCGTCGAGCTCGGACGGGTTGGCGACGCGGACCTTGGCGAACCAGCCTTCGCCCTCGGCCGACTGGTTGACCGTCTCGGGCGCGCCGGACAGCGCGTCGTTGGCCTCGACCACCTCGCCGGTGACGGGGGCGTAGACGTCGGAGGCCGCCTTGACGCTCTCGACGACGGCGAAGGCCTCGCCGGCCTTCACCGACTTGCCGACCTGTGGCGTCTCGACGAACACCACGTCGCCGAGCTGTTCGGCCGCGTGGCTGGTGATGCCGACGGTGGCGACGTCGCCGTCCAGCGACACCCACTCGTGATCCTTGGTGAAGCGCATCCTGGGGTCTCCTCAGAAGCCGGTGGGCGCGTCAGCGCCGTTGTTTGAACCACCAAGTTCACCAAGCACACCAAGAGAAACGCGGGCGCCTTGGTGAACTTGGTGGGCTTGGTGGTCGAATGACTGCGCCTGCGGCGCGCGAGCGGCGGCGGCCATGCCTAGACCTTCCGCACGTAGCGTTGCGGGACGAAGGGGGTCTTCACGACCTCGCAGGCCTGGGCCTTGCCGCGGACGATGACCTTGAGCTCGGTCCCGGGCTCGGCCAGCGCCGGCGGCACGAAGGCGAGCGCGATGCCGTAGCGCAGGGTGGGCGAATAGCCGCCGGAGGTGACGACGCCGACGACTTTGCCGGCCTCGTCGGCGACTTCGGCGCCCTCGCGGGCCGGGGCGCCTTCCTTGACCTTCAGGCCGACGCGGACGCGCGCCGGGCCCTCGGCCAGTTCCTTGACGATCCGCGCCGCGCCCGGGAAGTCGCGCTGTTCGCGGCGGTTCTTGTTGATGGCGAAGGTGAGCCCCGCCTCGACCGGGCTGACCGTCTCGTCGAGGTCGTGGCCGTAGAGCGGCAGGCCGGCCTCCAGGCGCAGGCTGTCGCGCGCGCCGAGGCCGATGGGCTTCACCCGCTCGTCCGCCAGCAGCTTGTTCCAGACGGTGGTCGCCGCATGCGCCGGGACCGAGATCTCGAAGCCGTCCTCGCCGGTGTAGCCCGAGCGCGAGACGATCAGCTCGGCGCCGAAGCCCTCCAGCAGGCGGATGTCCATGAAGGCCATGGTGACGACCTCGGGGACGTGGACCTTCAGGGCGTCCACCGCCTTCGGGCCCTGGATGGCGATGAGGGCGCGGTCCTCCAGGCGCTCGATCTGCACCTGGCCGGCGAGCTCGTCGTCGATGACCTTGAAGTCGTTGTCCTTGCAGGCGCCGTTGACCACCACGAAGAGGCCGTCGTCGCCCGAGCCGTCGGCGGCGATCGGGCGGCCCGCCATCAGGTCGTCGATGATGCCGCCCTGGCGGTTCAGCAGGACGGAATACTTCTGCCGGCCGGGCTTCAGGCCGATGTAGTCGCCGGGCACGATCTCCTCGAAGGCGGCCAGCGGGGCGACGCCGCGGATGCGGGCCTGGCCCATGTGGGAGACGTCGAACAGGCCCGCGCTCTCGCGCGTCCAGAGGTGCTCCTTCATCACGCCGTCGGCGTACTGCACCGGCATGGAATAGCCCGCGAACGGGACCATGCGCGCGCCCAGCGCCACATGGGTGTCGGTGAGCGGCGTCGTCTTGAGCACGGCCTCGGCGGGCAGGTCGCCGGCGGTGTTGGGCGTGTCGGACATGAGGCGCGGACTCCGGCTGACGATGCGGCGAGACGACAACCGGGGAGCCGGTTTCGTCGTTCGCGCCCCCGCTGTCCATTGGGCCTGAGAGATTTCGGGCCGGCGCTAGCCTGGCGGCCCTCTGCTCCTTCGGCGCCCTACTCCGCCGTCATCGGCGAAGGAGGAACTTTCCAGCGTTCATCAGCCCGCGCGGTCCTTTTGCCTGAGCGTTTCCGGGGCGGTTGCGCCTTCGGCGCCGGATCCGAGAATCCGGCCTCTCCCGCGAGAGTTGGCGGGATGTGTCGGGGAAGGTGGAACGGGAGTCAACGGGGGATGAGGGGTGGGGGCGGCTTGGCGCCACCAGCGTACCTCCGCCGCTCGCGGGGCCAGGCTCTTGATCTTCCGGTCTCAACGCCAGCCTGCCGTGAGATCAATGGCGGGGCGGCATCCCCGGGGGATGCTCCGCGGAAATCGGCGCCCGGCTCACAGGATCATGCTGAGGAGGAGGACGCCCCAGCAAGCCATGCCGGCGACCCAGATGCGATTGAGCCAGCGGTAGTGGCGGCGGCCGTCCTCGGTGAGGGTCTCCGCATCCATGAAGAACGGGATGATCAGGAGCCGATGCGGGCGGATACGGGCGCCGCGCCGCGCACGAGCTACCCTGCCGGCCAGCCACCAATAGGCCAGGGCGGCGGCGATGAAGCCACCCTTGGCGAGCGTCGTCGCGATGCTTTCGATCTGGCTCATTCCACCCACGCCGCCCGCCGAAGCTTGAGCCTAGCAGGCCGAACGTGGGCGTCGATGGCTCGCGCTCTTCCCTCCTTTGATGGGGAGGGACAGGCCGCAGGCGCCCGGATCAGGGGTTCGCTGGGGATCGGCGGCGAGCGGCGGCGGGGTTCGTGACGGAGGGCGGCTTGACCCCTCATCCGACCTGCTTCGCAGGCCACCTTCTCCCGCAAGGGGAGAAGGGAGGTGATGGCGGATGGCGAAGAGCCGAGGGTGGAGGGGCGAGCGGCACGCGCGGCGCTTGAGGCTTGCCCCCTCCACCACGCGCTCTGCGGCGCGCGGTCCCCCTCCCCCGCTTCGCGGGGGCGGTAGCGGTTCCTGTGTTCACGCGCACCGCCTGTTAGGGCTTGAGCGTGGCAGGTCGAACGGCGAGGGCGCGCCGCAGGCGGCCGGATGAGGGGTCTCGCTGGGATCGGCGGCGAGCGGCGGGGTTCGTGACGGAGGGCGGCTCGACCCCTCATCCGACCTGCTTCGCAGGCCACCTTCTCCCGCAAGGGGAGAAGGGGGGTGGCGGCGGAGGGCGAAGAGCGGAGGGTGGAGGGGGCGAGCGGCAGTCGCGGCGCTCGGGGCTTGCCCCCTCCACCACGCGCTCTGCGGCGCGCGGTCCCCCTCCCCCGCTTCGCGAGGGCGGTAGCGGTTCTAAAGTTCTTCTTTTGTTCTTGCCCTGCGCGCGCGTTTGTGGGAGAGTTGGGGCAGCGTTGCGGAGTGCGTCTTGGGGCGTGAGCGCCCCCTCCACCACTTCGTGGTCCCCCTCCCCCGTTGCACGGGGGAGGAGCGGGATCGCGGCGCGGCATCTGAAAACCGGAACGGCGAGGCTCATGATGGCCAAGGGCAAGCGGCGACCCGCGTGGCGGGCGGCGGTGGAGACGCGCGTCTATGTGCGGTGGTCGGAGGCGCTGGCGCGGCGGCTGCTGGAGCGGGTGGCGGCGGGCGAGCTGATCTATCGCATCTGCGCCGAGGACGGGATGCCGACGCCGGAGGCGGTGGCCAAGTGGGCGCGGGAGAAGCCCGAGTTCGGCGAGGCGCTGTCCGAGGCGCGGCGGATCGGCGGGCGGCCGGCGGGCGTGCGGGGCCAGCCGTTCGGGCTGTGCGAGGCGACCGCCCAGGCGATCTTCGAGCGGCTGTGCGAGGGCGAGAGCCTGACCGCCATCGGCAGGGACCCGACGATGCCGTCGCTGTCGACGATCTTCTACTGGCGGCGGCGGTTTCCCGAGTTCGAGGACGCGGTGCAGATCGGCAAGCGCATCCAGGCCGAGATGTGGACCGACCGGGCCTGCAAACTGGCCGAGGCGGTGACGCCGCAGACCGCCTATGCCGTGGACGTGCAGCTCAAGCACCTGCGGTGGGTCGCCGGGGTCAACGCGCCGAAGGTGTTCCGCATCAAGCCGGTAGAGCCCGAGGTGCGGGAGGAGCCCAAACAGATCCTGTTCCGGCTGTTCAAGATCGAGGAGGACCCCGAGACCGGCGAGAAGACGGTGGTGGGCTATGTGCCGAACCCGGAGACCGGGCGGGCCGAGCGGGAGGCGACGACCACCTGGCGGCCGGGGCCGAACCAGATCCCCATGCCGGGCGGACGCGACGGCTGGTTCGGGCGGTGAGCGGGCGCCATATGCTGTGGTGATGGACAGCGAGATCACCCTGCGCCCGGCGACGGCGGCGGACGAGGCCCGCCTGGGCGAACTGGGCGCCCTTCTGGTGGCGCGCCACCACGACTTCGACGCCCGGCGGTTCATCGCGCCCACGGCCGACACGGCACGGGGCTATGGCGCCTATCTCGTCGAGGAGCTCGGGAAGCGCGACGTGGTGGTGCTGGCGGCGGCGGACGCGGAAGGACGCCTGGTCGGCTATGCCTATGGGGCGCTGGAGGGGATGGACTGGCTGGCCCTGCGCGGGCCGGCGGGCGTGGTCTACGACCTGGTGGTGGACCCGGCCGAACAGGGGCGCGGCGTGGGACGGCGGCTGCTGCTGGCGGCGATCGAGCGGCTGGAGGCGCTGGGCGCGCCGCAGGTGGTGCTGTCGGCGGCCTATCCCAACGCGGGCGCCCAGCGGCTGTTCGCCTCGGTGGGCTTCCGCCCGACGATGGTGGAGATGACCCGCGACAGGCCGGCCTAGCCGGGGGCGGCCTTGGAGCCCGGCGCGGGCGAGGCGTCGCCCGGAGCGCCGGCGGCGGCAGGGGCCTCGCCGCCGCGGTTGTCGGGGGCGGCGGGCTTGAACATCGTGAAGACGAGGACGACCAGGAACAGGGCGATGGCGGCCAGCGCCACCCAGGTCAGGCGGCCCTTCGGCGCGCGGCCGGCCTCGTTCATCGGCTTTTCCTGACGCACGACCATCGGCTTCTCCTGCACGCGAGCGGATCGCTGGCCGAACGGCGGGGCGTCCCGGCCGTTCCGGCGGCCCTCATTTGAGGGCCGCTAGAGGGCGGCCAGGACGTCGCGGGCGAAGGCGGCCTCGTCGAACCGCTTGCCGGCGGGATCGAAGCCGCGGCGGACGATCACCACGCCCTTCGAGGGGACGATGAAGACGTACTGCCCGCGGTTGCCGTTCATGGCGTAGGTGTCGGCGGGCAGGCCCTGGGCCTGGCCGTAGAGCCAGAAGAAGGCGCCGTAGCCGGGGCCGGAAGGCGGCTGGGCGGGCGCGGGCGTGGCCACGAACCTCGACCAGCCTTCGGGCAGCAGGCGCTCGCCGTTCCAGACGCCGTCGTTCTGGTAGAGCAGGCCCAAACGGGCGAGGTCGCGGGCCGTGGTCCAGACCTGGCTGGAGAGGATGTAGTTCCCCTGCCAGTCGGTCTCGGGCGTGGTGTGGGTCATGCCGATCTTCCAGAGGAGCTCGGCGAAGGGAAAGTCGAGGGCGGCCTGGCCGTCGCCCAGGGCGGCGCGGACGGCGCGGGCGGCCAGCAGGGTGTCGTTGTTGGCGTAGCGGAAGCGGCTGTCGGGGGCGGCCTCCAGCGGCATGGCGGCCGCCGTCTGGGTGACGAGGGCGCCGCCCAGATAGACCTCGTCGGTGCGGTTGCCGGGGCCGTCGGTCCACAGGCCCGAGCCCATGTGCATGAGCTGGGCGAGCGTGATCCGGCGCCGGGGGTCGCCGGCGGGCCATTCGGGAATGTTGACGGGCTCGTCGACCTTGACGTGGCCGAGCTGGACGGCGCGGCCGACGACGGTGGCGGTCAGGCTCTTGGCGGCCGACCAGGTGCGCTGGGGCGTGAGCGGGGTGAAGTCGGCGCGGTACTGCTCGGCGACGATCTTCCCGTCCTTCACCACGACGACGGCGGTGGTCTTCGTGCCGGCGCCGTAGGCAGCGGAGTCGAAGCTCCTGGCCACGGCGGCCTTCAGCTTCGCCGACGGGCGCGGACGGATGCCGGCCTCGCCGTCGGGCCAGGCGCGGGCGTCGGCCTGCGGCCTGGCCAGCGTCACCTGCGGGAGGCGGGCGGCGAGGTCGGCGGGCGCGCCCACCGGCAGCTGGCTGCAGCCCAGGTTGGGGCGCCAGGCGGCGATGCGGGGCGGCAGGCGCTCGTCGAAGCGGACGCTGACCCGGCGGGCGTCGCGGTCGATCTCGGCGGGCAGGTCGCGGACGAGCTGCTGGTAGTCGGGATAGATGCCCTCGAGGTCGTCCTTCGCCACCTGCTCGGGGCTCATGCCGGCGTTGAACAGGTTGGAGCACAGGAAGGCCGCCTTGTAGCCGGCGGCCAGGGCGCGGACGTGGGCGTCCGGCGGGGCGGGCGCGGTCTGGGCCCGGACGGACGACGGGGCCGCGACGGGGGCCGCGGCGAGGACGGCGGCGATCAGGATGTTGCGCAAGGCGGAGAACTCCCCCGGACTGAGGCGGCACCCATAGCCGCCATCCGGGCCGACGCGAAGGCGACGGAAAAAAGTGAGCGAGGACGAAAGACCCGTGTCGGGCCGGCTTGGCCGCCGCGCGTCCTGAGGGCCGAGCACGAGAAAGGGAGAACTCCGCCATGAAATACATGCTGCTGATCTACGACCCGGCCGAGGCCTATGAGGGCGAGGCGGGGCTGAAGCTGCTGGAGCGGGTGGTGGCCGAGCACATGGCGCTGGCGACGGAGCTGCGGCGGAGCGGCGTGATGAGCGACGGCGCCGGGCTGCAGCCGCCCGAGACGGCGATGACGGTGGTGCGCGGCGGCGACGGCCGGCACGCCGTGCTGGACGGCCCCTACACCGAGACCAAGGAGCACCTGGGCGGCTACTACGTCGTGGAGGCCGCAGACCTGGAGGCGGCCCTGGCGATCGCCCGCAGGATCCCCGGGGCGCCGGGCTCCAAGGTGGAGGTGCGCCCGGTGATGACCGGCGACTGACGCGCCGAAGGGTCGGAGACGGTGGACTTCCCCTGCGTCGAACCTTAACCCAGGGGCATGGACGCCGAGCTCCGCACCGAAACCGCGCCGTTCCGGGACCCTCGCTACGCGCCCCGCCGGCTGGACGTCGAGCAGCGGCCGGGCGGCGAATACGTCCTGACCAACCCGACGCCCTATTCCACCCGTCACCAGACGATGACCTCGGCCCTGGACCTCTGGGCCGCCGAGGCGCCCGACCGGGTGTGGCTGGCCGAGCGCAGCGGGGACGGATGGCGGACGGTGACGTTCGCCGAGGCGAGGCAGCGGATCGCGGCGCTGGCCGGCGGCCTGCGCGACCTGGGCGTCACGGGCGAGCGGCCGCTGCTGATCCTGGCGCGGAACGGGATCGACCATGCGCTGATCAAGTATGCGGCCATGAGCCAGGGGATGCCGGCGGCGCCGGTGTCGCCGCAGTATGGCCTGCCGGGAGCGAACCTGACGCGGCTGGCGCACGCCTGCGAGGTGCTGAAGCCGGCGGCCGTCTATACCGAGGATGCGGGCCTGTTCGCCGACGGGCTGTCGTGCGAGGCCCTGGCGGGGCTGCCGGTGATCGCGGGCCTGAACGCCGGCGCGGGCCACACGCCGCTGGAGCGGCTCTACCGGGAACAGGCGGCGGACTTCACCTGCCGGCCGGAGCAGCACGCCAAGTATCTGCTGACGTCGGGGTCGACGGGCCTGCCCAAGGCGGTGATCTGCGCGCACCGCGAGATCAGTCTGAACTCGGCCCAGATCGCGGCCTGTTTCGACGACCCCGACCCGCCGGTGCTGCTGCACTCGGCGCCCTGGAGCCACAGCCTGGGGGCCAACGCCATCCTGCACATGTGCCTGCACCGCGGCGGGACGCTGTACATCGACGCGGGCCAGCCGACGGCGGCGAAGTTCGCCGAGACGGTGCGCAACCTGCGCGAGGTGCAGCCGACCTACATGAACATGGTGCCCGCCGGCTGGATGCTGCTGGTGGACGCGCTGGAGCAGGACGAGGCGCTGGCGCGCAACTTCTTCTCGAAGCTCAGGCTGATGCAGTACGGCGGCGCGGCGCTGGGCCAGCAGACGGCGGACCGGATCCAGGCGGTGGCGGTGCGCACCGTGGGCGAGCGGATCAGCTTCTCCAGCGGCTATGGCGCCACCGAGACCGGACCGACGGCCTGCAACGTCCACTGGACCAACGGCCGGATGGGGATGATCGGGGCGCCGCTGCCGGGCACCTCGGTGCGGCTGGTCCCGGAGGCGGGCAAGCTGGACTTCCGGGTGAAGGGGCCGCAGGTGACGCAGGGCTACCTCGGCCGGCCCGAGCTCTCGGCGGCAGCCTTCGACGAGGAGGGCTTCTACCGCCTGGGCGACGCCGCGCGGTTCGTGGACCCGGCCGACCCGAAGGCCGGGCTGATCTTCGACGGCCGCCTCTCCGAGAACTTCAAGCTGGCGAGCGGGACCTTCGTCACGGTGGGCGACCTGCGCATCAAGGCGGTGGGCGCGATCGGCGGGGCCGTGACCGACGCCGTCGTCTGCGGCGAGGGCGAGGAGGCCGTGGGCCTGCTGCTCTACCCGAACCCCACGATGGCGCGGGCCGAGGTCGAGGCGGCGGTGCGGGCCGGCCTCGCCCGCTACAACGCGACGGCCGCGGGCGGCGCGAAGGTGGCGCGCGCCCTGGTGCTCCCCGGTCCGCCCGACCCCAACGCCGGCGAGATCACCGACAAGGGCTACATCGCCCAGAGCCTGGCCCGGGCCAAGCACGCCCAGGCCGCCCAGCGGCTGTACGCCGATCCTGTTCCTCCTGACGTGATGAGCTTCTGAATGAACGGCGCCGACGCCCTGATCTCCACCCTGGCGGCCAACGAGGTCACCGCCTGTTTCGCCAACCCCGGCACCAGCGAAATGCAGTTCGTGGCCGCGCTGGACGGCGTGCCGCAGATGCGGGCGGTGCTGTGCCTGTTCGAGGGCGTGGCGACGGGGGCGGCGGACGGCTACGGCCGCATCGCCGACAAGCCGGCCTGCACCCTGCTGCACCTGGGCCCCGGCTACGGCAACGGCGTGGCCAACCTGCACAACGCGCGCCGGGCCTTCACGCCGATCGTCAACGTGGTGGGCGACCACGCGACCTATCACCGGCAGTACGACGCGCCGCTGAACTCGGACATCGCCACCCTGGTGAAGCCGAACTCGATCTGGGTGAAGTCGGCGGACAGCGCGGCCGAGGTCTCGGCGCTGACGGCCGAGGCGGTGGCGGCGAGCTATGGCCCGCCCGGCGGGCCGGTGACCCTGATCCTGCCGGCCGACAGCGCGTGGCTGGAAACCAGCGGCGAGCCAGCGATCGCCCAGAAGGTCACGCGGCCGGCGCCGTCCGGCGCGGCGGTGGACGCGGCGGCCCGCGCCATCAAGGCGGCGAAGAAGCCGATCGTCCTGCTGGGCGGCCAGGCCTGCCGCGAGGAGGCGCTGAAGGAAGCCGCCCGGCTCGAGGCGGCGGGCGTGACGGTCTATTCCGACACCTTCGTGCCGCGGCAGCGGCGGGGCGCCGGCGTCTTCCTGCCGAAGAAGATGCAGTACTTTGGCGAGATGGCGCTGCAGGAGCTGGAGGGCGTCGACCTGATGGTCTTCGTCGGCACGACGACGCCGGTGGCGTTCTTCGCCTATCCCGACCGTCCCAGCGTGCTGGTCCCCGAGGGCTGCGAGACGATGACGCTCGCCGAGCGCGGCGAGGATGCGGTCGCGGGCCTGGGCGCCCTGGCCGATGCGCTGGGCGCGCCGAAGGACGGGCCGGTCCAGCCGCTGAAGATCCCCGAGGCGGCCCCGAGCGGGGGCCTGAACGCCTACTACGCCGGCGCCTCCATCGCCCGGCACCTGCCGGAGGATGCGGTGCTGTGCGACGACGCGGTGACCTCGGGCACGGGCGTCGCCATCGGGACCGCGACCGCGCGAGCCCATGACGTGCTGGCGCTGACCGGCGGGGCCATCGGCATCGGCCTGCCGATCGCCATCGGCGCCGCGGTGGCCGCGCCCGAGCGCAAGGTCGTGTCGCTGAACGGCGACGGGGCGGCGATGTACACGGTGCAGGCGCTGTGGACGATGGCGCGCGAGAAGCTGGACATCGCTGTCGTGGTCTTCGCCAACCACACCTACCGGATCCTGAACGTCGAGATGACGCGGACCGGCGCCGGCGACGCCGGCCCGAAGGCCTCGCAGCTGCTGGACCTGAGCGACCCGAAGATCGACTGGGTTTCGGTCGCCAAGGGCCTGGGCGTGCCGGCCGTGCGGTGCGAGACGGCCGAGGACTTCGACCGGGCGTTCGCAGACGCGATGGCCAACAAGGGCCCGCGGTTCATCGAGGCGGTGATCTAGGAGAGAAGCGCTCCTCCCCCGTTGCAAGGGGGGAGGTGTCGGCGACGCTGACGGAGGGGGCGTCCCGGCGCCGAGCGCGCCCCCTCCACCACTTCGTGGTCCCCCTCCCCCGTTGCACGGGGGAGGAGCGGAAAGAAAAAGGCCCCGGATCGCTCCGGGGCCTTTCCTGTTTCAGCCTGGCCGAGGGCTCAGGTGTTGCCCTTCAGCTTGCAGTTCCCGGCGAAGGCGCAGCCCAGGGCGTTGACCGCCTGGACCTTCGGGGTCGACTGGTACTCGATCATGTAGCCCTTGAGGCCGTCGGCGCAGGCGACTTCCACGTAGGTGGTGCCCTTCTCCGACTTGCCGACCACCCGCGATTCCGAGACGTCGCAGGAGTTGAAGTTGAACTTCTTGAGGTCGGCGGTGAGGTTGGCGTAGCCCGCGTCCTTGCTCAGGCTGCACTTGTAGCCGGCCACCGGGGCGCGGCCGCAGTCCAGGACCTGGCTGCCGCCGCCGGCCGCCTTGAACAGGCCGATGGCGCCCTTGCCGTCCTTGCAGACCATCTCGACCACTTCCTCGCCGGGACGCGGCGGGAACAGGGCGTACTTGTCGACGTCGCAGTTCGAACCGGCGGCCTTGGCCAGCCGGGTGTAGAGCGCCGCCTGTTCGGTCGCGGCCTGGCGAGCATCGGTCAGGGTGCAGCCGCCCAGCAGGTGGCTGGCCTTGGCGCACTCGTAGGTCTCGGCGACCTTCCCGCCCGTCACCTTGTAGATGTAGCCCTTGCCGTCCTGGCACGAAGCTTCGAAGTACTGCGCGTTGTCCTTGGCGGCGCCGAGGAAGCGGCGGTCCTTCACCGCGCAGCCGTTGTTCGCGGCCTGGGCGTAGGTGTCGACGACCGCGAGGCGCTTGGCCTTGTCGGTCAGCGTGCACTTAATGTTGGTCTCGGCGTCGTCGTAGACCAGGCAGTTCTGGGCCTGAACCGGCTTGGCCGCGTCGAACGGCGCGCTGGCCGAGACGATGTAGCCTTCGCCGCCCTGACAGGCGACTTCGATGTAGGTGTTGGTCTTGGTCTGGCCGATGCCGCGGGCCTGTTCCGGCAGGCACTGGACGCCGCTCTTCTGGATCAGCGGGGCCAGCGAAGCCTTCGGGTCGGCGTTTTCCGGCAGCAGGCAGGGCGCCGACGGCTTCTGGTCCGGACCCGGCGGGGTGTTGGCCTCGATGCAGGTGAAGACGGTCGGCGCGGCGCCGGCGGGAGCCTGGAGCACGAAGCCCATGTTCCCGGCGCCGCAGGCCACTTCGTAGTAGCCGGTCTTGGTCTTCTTATCTTCGCCGATCTTGCGGGCGTCGGAGACATTGCAGCCCAGACCAGCGGCCTGGACGATGGCCGGAGCCTCGGCCATCCCGCTCTTGCGGGCGGCGGCCGGGATCTCGGCGTCCTTCTTGCCTTGCGACACGGCCGCGGCGGGCACGAGGACGAGCGCCGCCAGCGCCGCCACGAGCCCGATAGCCTTGGGCGTCTTCACCTTCGCTTCTCCTGGAGTTTCTTCAGTGTTCTTTGGGGGGGTGTTTCGTTCGCCGCGCACATAAGCGCGGCATGATCCCCGGGGTCAAGCTGCCGCCAGAGCACGGCGCAAGTGTGACGGTTTGCAAGCGCCACGGGGGCGCAGCTTGGCCGTTCCGAGGGCCGCCAGAGCGACCGGCGTTCGCCGGTCAGGCCCTGCGGACGGTGAGGCGAACGCCGGAGATTCCGGTGACCTCGACGCGCGATCCGGCGTCCACAGCGCCACCATCCTCGAGCTCGGCCGGCCATTCCTTGCCGTCGATGAGCACGCGGCCCGCGCCGCCGCTGAAGGGCTGGACCGCGGCGCCCGAGCGGCCGACCAGCCGCTCGATGTTGTCGTTGATGTCCCCCGCGCCGGCCGCGACGGAACGCGGCAGATAGCGACGCGCGAGCAGGGTCGAGACGATCGTCAGCAGCGCGAAGACCAGCACCGCCATGGCCAGGGACAGGTCGCCCAGCGCCGTGGCCAGCGCGACCGCCGCCGCCGAGGCCGAGGCCCACAACAGCCAGCCGGAGCCGCTCATGATCTCTATGGCGAGCAGCCCCGCGGCGAGCGCCACCCAGATCCAGAACGGCTGGGCGGCGTAGAGATCGGCGAGCGTCTGCATGACGTCAGGCCCCCGTCGGCGGCACGGCCGCGCCGCGCGCGCGGGCAGGCGCCGGCCGGGCCGGCGGATCGGCCTGGATCGCCTTCACCAGCTCGCCGATGCCGCCGACCGACCCGACCAGGGCGCTCATCTCGGCCGGGACGATCACCGTCTTCTGCTGCGGGCTGTTGGCGAGCTGGGCGAAGGCTTCCACATACTTCTGGGCGACGAAGTAGTTGATGGCGTTCACGTCGCCGCGGGCGATGGCGTTGGAGACCATCTCGGTGGCCTTCGCCTCGGCTTCGGCTTCGCGCTCGCGGGCCTCGGCGTCGCGGTAGGCGGCTTCGCGGCGGCCTTCGGCCTCCAGGATGGCCGACTGCTTGGCGCCCTCGGCGCGGGCGATGGCCGCGGACTTCTCGCCGTCGGCCTCGGTGATCACCGCGCGGCGCTCGCGCTCGGCCTTCATCTGGCGCGCCATGGCGGCGGTGATGTCGGGCGGCGGCTGGAGGTCCTTGATCTCGATCCGCGCGGCCTTGACGCCCCAGGGACCGGTCGCCTCGTCGATCACGTTCAGCAGGCGCGTGTTGATGGCGTCGCGCTGGCTGAGCACCTCGTCCAGCTCCATCGAGCCCACCACCGTCCGCAGGTTGGTCATGGCGAGCTGCTGAATGGCGTAGTTGAGGTTGTCGACCCGGTAGGCTGCGGCGGCGGCGTCCATCACCTGGATGAAGACGATGCCGTCGACCTGGACGGCGGCGTTGTCCTTGGTGATGACCTCCTGGCGCGGCACGTCCAGCACCTGCTCCATCATGTTCACGCGCCGGCCGATCCCCTCGACGAAGGGGGTCAGGAAGCTGATGCCCGGCTTGAGCGTGCGGGTGTAGCGGCCGAACCGCTCGACCGTGTACTCGCGTCCCTGGGGCACGATCTTGATGGCGCTGAACGCCACCACGATCGCCAAGAACAGAAAGACGCCTGCGACTGCGAGCTCCATGGCCCTTCAACCCTCCCGAAACTTCGGGGCGAGCTTAACCAGGGGTGGCGGAGGACGCTACGGAAACCGGACGTGGAGCGTGAGGTCAGGAGCGGCCCTTGCACGCCCGGCCGATCCGGGCGGCGAGTTCGTGGCGCCCGTCGTCGACGGCCTTGGCCCGCGCATTCTCGCAATCGCCGCGGTCGAGCGAGGCCTGGATGCTGGCGTAGAGCGTGTTCCGCTCGCGCCGCCGCTCGAAGGCGTCGAACAGCGCACCAGGGCGCGGACCCATCCGCAACGAGGGGCAGCCGGGGCTGCTCGCCGAAAACGGACAGGGATCGCGGCCGACGGCGTTGGGCGCGCCCGCCTGCCCGTTTGAGACGCCTTGCGCGAACGCCGGCGCGGCTGCGACCAGGGCGAGACAACTGAGACCGACCGCGAACCGCATCCGACCCTCCGTTGAACTAGCTCTTGCAGGAGCGGCGGATCTGCGACACCGCCGCGTGGTAGCCATTGTCCTTGGCGATCTTCACCGCGTCGTCGCAACGGCCGGCCATGATCGCCTCGTTGATCTGGACCTCGACGCTCTGGCGGTTCTGCTTGTCGTCGTCGCGGGCGCTCTTGCGGACATAGCTGGTCATGCCGTCGCGGCTCTGGCCGAACTGCTTGTCGGCCAGGGTCTCGCGCTTGGTGGCGTCGCACAGGGCCGGATTGGGGTTCGTGCAGCCCTGGGTCTGGGCCGACGCCAGGGTCGGAGCCAGGCTGGACGCCATCAGGGCGGCCGCGGCGAAGACGATGGTACCGCGCATCTCAACTCTCCTCGGATAACAGGTTATCTCAAAGCGGACGTCGTGACGACAGCTTGACCACATCGGGCCGTCCGACGCCATGCTCGCGCCCAGATCGCACGTCTGTTAGCGCTTTCCCATGACACGTTTCGCCACGACCCTGATCGCGCTTTGCCTGGCGGCGTCCCCGGCGCTCGCGCAGACCGCGAAGCCCGCTCCCAAGGCCGCCGCGGCCAAGGCGGCGCCGGCCAAGACCGCGCCCGCCAGGTCCACCCCGAAAGCCGCCCCCGCCGGCGCCTATGACGCCACCAATCCGCAGACCCTGAGCGACCTCCTGACCGGGGCGGGCGCCAAGGTGGCGGCCCCCCGGCGCGAGGGCGACAGCGTGTTCGTGGGCGTGACCTCGACGGCGGCCAACTTCTCGGTCCAGTTCGCCGGCTGCAACGCCAACGGCCGGGCCTGCCAGGCGGTGCTGTTCGACGCCCTGGCCGACGTGGGCGCGCCGACGCTTACGCAGATCAACGGCTTCAACCAGAGCTCGGTCGTCTGCCGCATCTACCAGGACAAGCAGGCGAAGCCGCACGCCACCTACGCCGCCCTGCTGCTGAAGTCCGACACCCCCGAGAGCGGCCGCACGCACCTGGCCGCCTGGCAGGGCTGCCTCGCCGAGGCCGCGGCTTTTGTCCGCGACCCCAACGCCTATCTAGCTACCGCCCCCTAACCGAAGAGCCCGACCGTGCCGCGCAAGATCCTGCTGCAGACCACCATCCCGACCGTCGAGGACGACTGGTCGATCGTCCGGTTCGCCATGCTGCGCGACCACCTCGCCGGCCTGACCGGGCCGGGCGGCGAGACGCTGTTCGAGGTCACGGCCCGCGACCGCGATCCGCCGGGGGCGCCCGACAGCGTGATCTCCGCACTGAGCCACTCGGATTTCGACGCGGTATGGCTGTTCGCCGTCGACGAAGGCGACGGCCTGATGTCGGAGGACTGCGCCGGCCTGAGCGGCTTCCGCAAACGTGGCGGCGGACTGATGGTGACGCGCGACCACATGGACCTGGGCGCCTCGGTCTGCACGATCGGCGGCGTGGGCAAGGCCCACTACTTCCACTCCAAGCAGCCGGATCCGGACGAAGACCGGCGGCGGATCGACGACGTCGAGACCTCGCACATCCTGTGGCCCAACTACCATTCGGGGCCCAACGGCGACTTCCAGGAGGTGACGGTCGTGGGGCCGCTGCACCCGGTGCTGGCCGATCCCGCGCAGCCGGACGGGCGGTTGCGGTTCCTGCCCGCCCACCCGCACGAGGGCGGCGTCGGCGCGCCGCCGGATGACCCCAGCGCCCGGGTGATCGCCACGGGCGTCAGCCGCGTGACCAACCGGCCCTTTAATCTGGCGGTGGCGTTCGAGGCGTCGGAGGCGGGCGGCCGAGCGGTCGCCCAGTCCACCTTCCACCACTTCTGCGACTACAACTGGGACCCGGCGGCGGGCTGCCCGAGCTTCGTCGACGAGCCGCCGGGCGACGGGCTGGCGCGCAGCCCCGAGGCTCAGGCCTCGGTGCGCCGCTATGCCGAGAACCTGGCCCGCTGGCTGACGGGCCTGCCCACCGCCTAGGCTCCCGCCATCGCCCGGCCGCGCAGGGCGGCCATGCGGTCGAGGGCGGCCTCGGCCTCGGCGACGATCCCGGCCACGATCTCGCCGGCGGGACGCACGTCGTGCACGCCGCCGGCCGACTGGCCCATGGCGAAGCAGGAGCGATCGGCATCGAGGCCCTCGGTCTGCCCGCCGATGCCGCCCATGACGCCGGTCTGGTGCGAGTGGATCGCCTGCATCGGGAAGGGCTGGATGTCGGCCGGGCGGCTCTCCCAGTCTTCGACATAGGGGTTCTTCTTCACCCGCATCGGCTTGCCCGAGTAGCAGCGGGTGCGGACGGTGTCCTCGTCGGTCGCGGCCAGGATGGTGTCGCGGTACATCTGGCCGGCGTGGGCCTCGGCGGAGGCGATGAAGCGGGTGCCCATCCAGACGCCGACGGCGCCCAGGGCGAGCGCCGCGGCGAGACCGCGGCCGTCATAGAGGCCGCCCGCGGCGACCACCGGGATCTTCACGGCTTCGACCGCCTGGGCCACCAGCGGCATGGTGCCGACGAGGCCGGTGTGGCCGCCGCCCTCCCCGCCCTGGCAGATCACCGCGTCGCAGCCGGCCTGCTCGGCCTTCACCGCGTGCTTCACGGCCCCGCAGACGACCATGACCTTGAGGCCCGCCTTCTGCAGCTTCTCCAGGATCGGCATGGGCACGCCCAGTCCGGCGATGAAGGCCGAGGCGCCCTCCTCGATGATCACGTCGACCGAGGCGGTGAGGCTCTCGGGCGAGGCGGCCAGCAGGTCGACGCCGAACGGCCGGTCGGTGCGGCGGCGGACCTCGCGCATCTGCTCGCGGATGAACTGCGGGTCCTTGCCGGCCATGCCGAGGACGCCGTAGCCGCCGGCCTGGGACACGGCCGCGGCGAGTTCGGCGTAGGAGACCCCGCCCATGCCGGCCAGCATCACCGGATGGCGGACGCCCAGCAGATCGCAGAGCTTGGTGTGCAGGGTCATGGCCGTCCTCCCGTCGTCTTTTCCCGACAGGATGACCCTTCAGGTTATCGTTGGAAACCGTGACGCGGGGTCAAGCGGCGGTCCAGCCGCCGTCGGCGGTGAGCGCCGCGCCGGTGGTCGAGGCTCCGAGGTCCGAGACGAGGTAGAGCAGCATGCCGGCCAGGTGGTCGTAGGCCACGAACGTCTTGTTCGGCTGGGCGGCCAGGATGACGTCCTCGACCACCCGCTCGGGCGCGATGCCGCGGGCCTTGGCCTGGTCGGCGATCTGGGCGTCGACCAGCGGGGTCTTCACATAGCCCGGGCAGATGGCGTTGACGGTGACCCCGCTGCGGGCGAGCTCCAGCGCGCAGGACTTGGTGAAGCCGACGATGCCGTGCTTGGCCGCGACATAGGCCGACTTGAACGGCGAGGCCACGAGGCCGTGAGCCGAGGCGATGTTGACGATGCGGCCGCGGCCGGCCGCCTTCATCAGCGGGATCGCCGCCTTCGTCGCATGGAAGGCCGAGGTCAGGTTGATGGCGATGATCTGGTCCCAGCGATCCTCGGGAAACTCCTCCACCGGGGCGACGTGCTGGACGCCGGCGTTGTTCACCAGGATGTCGAGGCGGCCGAACTCGGACCGGGCGAAGGCGATCAGATCGCGGATCTGCTCGGGCTTGGTCATGTCGGCGCCGTGGTAGCGGACCTTCACGCCGGTCTCGGCCTCGATGCGGGCGCGCTCGGCCTCGATCTGGGCCGGGTCGCCGAAGCCGTTGAGGACGACGTTGACGCCCTGGCCGGCGAGGGCCTCGGCCAGCGCCTGGCCGATGCCGCTGGACGAGCCGGTGACGACGGCGACCTGGCCTTCCAGATGATAGTCGACGGCCATGGTCAGGCTTCCTTGCTCTGTGAGGGCGGCGGCGGCTGGGGCCGCGCGAAGGTGAATTCCTCGTCCGTCGAAAGCTCGGGGACGAAGCGGTAGCCGGCGACGTCGAAGGCCCTGAGGTCGGCGGCGCGGTCGATGCGGTTGTCGATGGCGTAGCGGGCGATCAGGCCCCGGGCGCGCTTGGCGTAGAACGAGATGATGCGAGCCTCGCCGTCCTTCTCCTCCAGGAAGCGGCAGGAGACCACGGGCAGCTTCAGGGCCGCGCGATCGACGGCGCCGAAGTACTCGCCCGAGGCGCAGTTCACGAGCGTCTTGTCCTTGTGGCCGTGGGCGGCGGCGTTGAGCGCCGTGCTGACCCGGTCGCCCCAGAAGTCATAGAGGCTCTGGCCGCGCCTGGTCTTCAGCCGGGTTCCCATCTCGAGCCGATACGGCTGGATGGCGTCGAGCGGGCGCAGCAGGCCGTAGAGGCCGGAGAGGATGCGGACGTGGTCCTGCGCCCAGGCGAGCGCCTTCCGATCGAGCTCGCGGGCCCTGAGGCCGGAATAGACGTCGCCGTTGAAGGCGAAGGCGGCCTGGAGGCCGTCCTCGGAGGCGGGGTCGAAAGCCTGGAAGCGCTCGCGGTTCAGCTTGGCCAGGCTTTCGGACAGCGACATCAGCCGCTTGAGGTCGGCTGCGGTGAGCTTCCGCGTGACCTTGGCGAGCTCAGTCGTCTCGGCCGTGAGCTCAGGCGTCGTCAGCGGCGCGGAGACGGGCGGCGCAGTGAAGTCGAGCGCCTTGGCCGGGGAGAGGACGATGAGCATTCCGCGCCCTCTTAAGCGGAGCCGCCGGGACCGCCAAGGGCGTCAGAACAGAACGCGCGGATTCAGGATCCGGTGGGGATCGAGCGCCCGCCGGATGGCCTTCATCGCCTCGATTTCGGTCGTGGACTTGTAGCGGGCGGCTTCCGCCGTCTTCATCGCCCCCAGGCCGTGCTCGGCGCTGATCGAGCCGCCCAGGCGCGCGACGATGTCGTGGACGATCCGCGAGCCCTCGTCGCGGCGGGCGGCATGGGCCTCGTTCGAACCGCCGTCGGGCCGCAGCACGTCGTAATGGATGTTGCCGTCGCCGACGTGGCCGAAGGCGGCGATGCGGCAGCCGGGAGCGAAGGCGCGCATGGCGACGTCGGCCTCGCGCAGGAAGGCCGGCACGGCGCTGACCGGCACGGCGACGTCGTGCTTCCAGGTGGCGCCCTCGGGCTTCTGGGCCGGCGACTGGTTCTCGCGGATGGCCCAGAGCGCCTTGGCCTGGGCCTGCGTCTGGGCGACGACGGCGTCGGCGATCAGGCCGGCCTCAAGGCCGGCTTCGAGGAAGGCCTGCATGGCGCGCTCCGCCGAGCCCGGCTCCGCTGTGGCGAACTCGGCCAGGACGTACCAGGGATGCGGCGCAGCCAGCGGATCGCGCGTGCCGGCGATGTTGCGGATGGTGAACTCGACGCCGAGGCGGCCCATCAGCTCGAAGGCCTCGACGGCGCCGCCGGAGACGTCCTTGGCGCGGGCGAGCAGTTCGATGGCGGCGTCGGGCGACGGGACGCCGAGGAAGGCTATCGCGCGGCTGGCGAGCTCGGGATGGAGCTTCAGACCGGCGGCGGTGACGACGCCCAGGACGCCTTCGGCGCCGATCAGGAGCTGCTTCAGATCGTAGCCGGTGTTGTCCTTGCGCAGGTGCTTGAGGCCGTTCCAGACCTCGCCGTTCGGCAGGACGGCTTCCAGGCCGAGGACCAGGTTTCGGGTCATGCCGTAGCGCAGCACCTGGGTCCCGCCGGCGTTGGTGGAGACGAAGCCGCCGACGGTGGCCGAGCCTTCCGACGCCAGGCCCAGCGGGAAGCGGCGGCGGACCTGCGCGGCCGCGGCGTGGATCTCCGACAGCGTGACGCCGGCCTCGGCGGTGATCACGTCGTCGAGGGGGGAGACCTCGCGGATCGTGCGCAGGCGTTCGGTGGACAGCAGCACCTCGCCCTGGGGGATCTGGCCGCCGACGAGGCCGGTGTTGCCGCCCTGGACGGTGATCGGCTGGCGGGCCTCGGCGCAGACGCCGACGACGGCGGCGACCTCGGCGGTGGACTTCGGAAGCGCCAGGAAGGCGGTCCGGCCCACCCAGCGGTCGCGCCATTCCACGAGCTTCGGCGCGATGCGCTCGGGATCCTCGCTCCAGCCGCCCTCGCCCAGCACGGACTTCAGGCGGGAGATGACGTCAGCAGGAAGGGACGCGGTCATGGGCTGGAGCCTATCACCCGACGAAGCCCGCCGCGCGCTTCAGGCGGTCGTTGATCGCCTCGCCCAGGCCTTCGTGCGGGATGGGGGCCACGGCGATGCCCGTGGCGCCCGAGCGGTCGGCGGCGCGGAGATGGGCGAAAAGATTGGCGGCCGCTTCCGCGAGGTCGCGGGTCTCGCTGAGCTGGAAGAGCCGGTCGTGGCGGGCGGGGCCGAAGGCGAGGAAGGCCTCGCCGGGCCTGGGGATCTCGACGTCCAGGCGGACCGGCAGGTCAGGGGCGTAGTGGCGGGCCAGGCGGCCGGGCGAGCGCTTCGCATCGGCCTCGGCGTCGGCCAGCGGTCCGATCACCGCCTCGATCTCGGCCCGGGTGACGGCGCCCGGCCGCAGCAGGCGCGGGCGGTCCAGCAGCGCGACCACGGTGGACTCCAGGCCGACCTCGCAGGGGCCGCCGTCGAGCCCCGCGGCGGCGCTGTCGCCGGTCTCCTCGACGGCAGCGGCGAAGGTGGTGGGGCTGGGCCGGCCCGAGCGATTGGCCGAGGGCGCGACGACCGGGCCGCCGAAGGCCTGGAGCAGGGCGCGGGCCAGCGGATGCGCGGGCGCCCGGACGGCGACGGTGTCGAGGCCCGCGCGGGCCAGGTCGCAAACGGCGGACGCGTCGGCGACCGGCAGCACTAGCGTCAGCGGTCCCGGCCAGAACGCGGCGGCCAGCGTCTCGGCGCGTGAGTCGAACCGCGCGACCCGCCGGGCCGCGGCGACGTCGGCGACATGGGCGATCAGGGGGTTGAAGCTCGGCCGGCCCTTGGCCGCGTAGACCGCCGCGACCGCCCTGGCGTCGGCCGCGCTCGCCGCGAGCCCATAGACCGTCTCGGTCGGGAGGAGCACGAGCTTCCCCGCCCTCAGGGCTTCGACGGCGCTGGCGAGGTCGGTCTTCACGGCGCCTGTCCCTACAGCCTTCGGCCGGAAACCGGAAACGGCGGCGCTCGTTTGATCCTGGGATGCCCGCAACGAGAGGATGAAGCGTGAAGCCATCTCGCCTCCTGGCGGCAGCCCTGACCCTCGCCGCGATCGGCGGTCAGAGCGCCCAGGCCATGGACGTCCGGTTCACCGGCAAGACCCGCGCCAGCGGCAAGCTGATGGCCGACCTGCTGAGCACGATCACCGGCTACACCAAGCAGCGCTACCAGTGCAGCTTCATCTTCTCGATCGACAGCGCGATGCAGCCGGCGGGTTACGAGCCTCGGAACCCCGCCTATCGGGTCGCCTCGGTCCAGCGCAGCTACGAGCGCTGGGTGGTGAACGCCTGCGGCAAGAAGCGGGCGTTCTTCGTGGCCTTCGGCAACAACCCGCGCGGGGGCGCCGACTACAAGGCCCAGGAAATCCCGAACGGCGTGATGCCGTGAGCCCGAAGAAAGGAAATCCGCCCGTGAAATCACTCCTCCTCGGGGTCGCCGTCTTCGGTCTGGCGGCGACCGCCCAGGCCGCCCCCGCCTGGACTGGAACCTACGCCTTCCACGAAGCCCTCGGCCGCGACGCGGTCGGCACGGGCATAACCATCTCGGTGGACCACAAGCTGACGGTCGGCCCGAACAGCTGCCGGCTGACCGCCGAGGGCTATCAGACGAACACCCAGATCCGCTGCACGGCCGTGCCGAACGGCGATCGGCTGGTGGTGAACTTCGTGAGCTTCGGCGACGGGTCGGTCGCCAACCAATATGGCGTGAAGCTGTACCAGCCCGGCCAGCCGCTGTTCACGCTGAGCCGCAAGGGCGCGACGCTCGTCACGACCTGGCAGGGCTACAAGCCGAACATGGACGGCAACATGAAGCCCGGCGGCTACTTCAAGAAGACGGGCTGACGCTAGCGGCAACTTTAACGGGCCGGCGGGTGCGTCTAGAAGGCGGCCATGACCTTCCGCGCCCCCGTCCGTGACCTCGCCTTCGCCCTCAAGACCGTCGGCCACCCCGAACTGGTCAAGCGCGCCTTCCCCGACCTCGACGAGGACACCGTCCAGGCGGTGCTGGAGGCGGCCGGGGCCTTCGCCGACAACGAACTCGCGCCGCTCAACCGGGTGGGCGACCAGCAGGGGGCCAAATACGCCAACGGAGCGGTGACGGCGGCGCCGGGCTTCGCGGCGGCCTACAAGGCCTTCGCCGAGCAGGGCTGGAACTCGCTCGCCGCCGAGCCGGAGTTCGGCGGCCAGGGCTTGCCCAAGGCCATGGAGCTGGCCGTCTTCGAAATGACGCACGCGGCGAACATGGCCTTCGGCCTCTGCCCGATGCTGACCCAGGCGGCGATCGAGGCCCTGACCCTGCACGGCACGGAGCGGCAGAAGACCCTGGTGCTGCCGAAGCTGGTGTCGGGTGAATGGACCGGCGCCATGGTGCTGACCGAGCCGCAGGCGGGCACCGACCTGGGCGCGCTGACGGCCCGGGCCGAGCCCGACGGCGAGGGCGGCTACCGGCTGTACGGCCAGAAGATCTTCATCACCTGGGGCGACCACGACGCCACCGACAACATCATCCACCTGGTGCTGGCCCGCACGCCCGAGGCGCCCCCCGGCGTGAAGGGCATCAGCCTGTTCCTGACCTCGAAGTACGAGCTGAAGGACGACGGGTCTCTGGGCGGCCGCAACGACTTCCGGCCGGGCTCGATCGAGCACAAGCTGGGCATCCACGGCTCGCCCACCTGCGTGATGCTGTACGAGGGCGCGAAGGCCGAACTGGTCGGCGAGCTGGGCCAGGGCCTGGCCCACATGTTCGTCATGATGAACGCCGCGCGCCTGCAGGTGGGCGTCCAGGGCGTGGCCATCGCCGAACGGGCCTTCCAGCAGGCGCTGGCGTTCAGCCTGGAGCGCAAGCAGGGCCGCGCCGTCTGGTCGAGCGAGAACCCGGCGCCGATCTGGGGCCACCCGGACGTGCGCCGGATGCTGATGCTGTCCAAGGCGAAGATCGAGGCCGCGCGGGGAATCTGCCTGACCACGGGCGTGCTCGCCGACCTCGCCCGCCTGGCCGAGACCGAGGAGGAACGCGCCGCGGCCAAGGCCCGTCAGGAGCTGCTGACCCCCATCGCCAAGGCGTGGTCCACCGACATCGGCGTGGAGGTCGCCTCGACCGGCGTTCAGGTGCACGGCGGCATGGGCTTCATCGAGGAGACCGGCGCGGCCCAGCACTATCGCGACGCCCGGATCGCGCCGATCTACGAAGGCACCAACGGCGTGCAGGCCGCCGACCTGGTGGGGCGCAAGGTGCGCTCGAACGGCGGCGAGACCATGCGCGGCCTGTGCGCGGAGATGGCCCTGACGGCGCAGGTGCTTTCCGACGCCGAAGGCCTCGCG
Source organism: Phenylobacterium sp. VNQ135 (assembly GCF_049445735.1). Classification (NCBI taxonomy): domain Bacteria; kingdom Pseudomonadati; phylum Pseudomonadota; class Alphaproteobacteria; order Caulobacterales; family Caulobacteraceae; genus Phenylobacterium; species Phenylobacterium sp. VNQ135. The sequence continues at coordinate 353,175 of NZ_JBMSDS010000005.1, forward strand.
CCGGTCGGACGGCGGCTGGCGGCGGGCGTCGCGGCGCTCGATCAGGCGACCGAGTGGCTGCTGTCGGTCGACAACGCCGCCGCCCTGGCCGCGTCAGTTCCCTACCTGAAGCTGGCGGGCGACGTGATCGGCGGCTGGATCCTCGGCCGCCAGGCGCTGGCCGCGGCGGGTTCGGACGACCCCTGGATGCAGAGCAAGGGCGCGCTCGCCCGGCTTTACGCCGCTCAGGTGTTGAGCGGCGCGCCCGGCCTCTCGGAAGGCATGGCCGAGGGCTGGAGCGAGCTGGAGCAAGTCACGGCCGAGGCGCTGGCGGGCTAGGCGGCTCGGATTCCGTTGTTTTTCTAAGTTTTACTTTTTGGCCCTAGCCTTCCCGCCGGGGAGACTATGGGCGTCATGTCGAAGACCGCGATGGACCGCCAGGCCTTGCTGGGCCCGGCGAGCGACAGCTTCAGCGCATACCAGCTTACGCTGGCGGGGCTGCTGTTCCCGTTCCGGGGGCATGTGGCCTTCAACGCCCTGGGCGCCCTGGCGATCTTCCTGCTGGGGCACCCGTGGCTCGCCCTGGCCGGCTTCGTGAGCTCCACCGCCATCGACGGCCTGCAACAGGTTCTCCTGCGGCGATGGATCGCCAGCAGCGCGGGAGCCGACGAGGAGAAGGGCTTCCGCAAGCTCGCCGCGCTCTGCGCGCTGCGAACCATCATCTATCTGACGCCCACCTCGATCATGGCCGCACGCGGCGCGGAAGCGGAGCTGGCCTACCTGGGAACCCAGGCCTGCCTGATCGTCGCCCTGGCGCTCTCATCGGGCTCGCTGCGACGGATGATCTTCTGGGCCTTCGCGACGCCGCTGCTGCTTCTCGGCGTGGGGCTGGCGCTCATCCAGCTCGAGCCGGCGCACGCGGTCGGCATCCTGATCGGCTGCGCGATCCTGCTGTCGGTGATGTTGATGATCTCCACCAACACGGTGCAGGCGATCACCACCTGGTACGAGGCCTACGCCTCGAGCCTGGCGATCGTGGCCGACCTGGAGGCGGCGCGCGACCAGGCCCTGGCCGAACGGGCCGCCGCCGACAGCGCCCGCGAGGAGGCCCGCCGCGCCAACAGCGCCAAGTCCAACTTCCTGGCGACGATGAGCCACGAGATCCGTACGCCCATGAACGGCGTGCTGGGCATGGCCCAGCTGCTCAAGCGCGAGGAGACCGATCCCCGGCAGATCGAGCGCCTGGACACCCTGATCGACAGCGGCGAGTACCTGCTGTCGATCCTCAACGACATCCTGGACGTCTCGAAGATCGACGCCGGGCGCCTCGACATCCTCGCCCGTCCCGAGGACCTGCGCCTGATGCTGGATCGCCTGGTCGGCTTCTGGGGCGGCCGCGCCGAGGAGAAGGGCGTGGCGCTGCACCTGAACGTGGACGACGGCGTGCCGGACTTCGTTCTGGCCGACGCGCTGCGGCTGCGGCAGATCCTCTTCAACCTCGTGGGCAATGCGCTGAAGTTCACCGAGGCCGGTGCGGTGGAGGTGATCGTCCGGTCCGAGCCCCAGGCGGACGGCCGGGCGCTGACCCGCTTCTCGGTGAAGGATACCGGCCCCGGAATCGCGGCGGCCTATCTGCCGACCCTGTTCGACCGCTTCTCGCAGGGCGAGGAGGCGGAGGTGCGGAAGTTCGGCGGCACCGGCCTGGGCCTGGCTATCGTGAAACAGCTCACCGAGCTGATGGGCGGACGGGTCTGGGCCGAAAGCGAGCTTGGGACCGGCTCGACCTTCAACGTCGAGATCCCGCTGGCTCTGGTGGGCGCGCGCACCCAGGCCGAGCCGGCGGCTCCGCCGAGCTCGACTGCGCCCGCGGACGGCCGCAGCGGCATCGGCGGCATGACCATCCTGGCGGTGGACGACAATGCGGTGAACCTGCTGGTGCTGGACCAATTGCTGTCCGCCTTCGACGCCATGGTGGTGAAGGCGGCAAGCGGGCCCGAGGCGCTGGAGCTGCTCGGCGCGCAACCCTTCGACCTGGTGCTGATGGACATCCAGATGCCCGGGATGACCGGCATCGAGGCCCTGGCCCGCCTGCGCGAGATGGAGGGGCCGAACCGCGGCGTTCCGGTGGTGGCGCTGACCGCGGACGTGACCTCCGGCGGCCGCGAGCGTTACCTGTCGCTGGGCTTCACCGAGCACTCGCCCAAGCCGATCCAGGTCGGCGAACTTATGGCGTCGATCCTGCGGGCGCTGCAGGCGCCGGCCGAGCAGGCCGCGGCCCAGGTGGCTTAGCGTCCGCGGAACCCAGACGTCGTCCCGACGGCCGGCAAGGCCGATCCAGGATTTATGACGCACAGCAACGCCGCCTGGGTCCCGGCTCTCCGCTTCGCCGCGGCCGGGATGACGGCTTCGATCAGGCAGCCTCTCTCGCGGGCAGGTCGTGCAGGGCCGGGTCGAGGCCCCGGCCCATCAGGTCGATGAAGTTGTCGCGGTAGAAGCGGCGGCGGGCCGCATCGGAGACGCCCTCCAGGCTCTCGTTGAACCGCTTGAGCGGGTTTCGACCGCCTTCGATGTGCGGGAAGTCGGAGGAGAACAGCACCATCTCCTCGCCGGCGTTCTCCATGATCCAGCGGACGTCTTCGTGCGGATAGGGCGTGACGCGGAGCTGGCGGCGCAGGATCTCGGACGGGCGCGCCGACAGCTTCTGCAGCCGCTCCTCCCTGCCGAAGGCCGCGCAGCCGGAATCGAGGAAGCGCATCAGGCTGGGCAGCCAGGATGCGCCCAGCTCGATCGCGCCGAACTTCAGCCTGGGGAAGCGGTCGAAGACGCCGTCGATCACCAGGGCCGAGAGGGTCTGCCAGATGCTGAGCGGGATGGTCATGAAGGTGAGGGAGGTGAAGTTCTCGTCGCCGCCGTGGAAATCCTTCACCGGCGGCAGGCCGTTTTCCAGGTAGTCGGGGTGCATCTTCTCCTCGCCGCCGACGTGGAAGAGGATCGGCAGGCCGGCCTCCTCCGCCAGGGCCCAGAGCGGATCGAGCTCGATATGGCTGGGCGAGAAGCCGGGCGGATGGCGGGACGGGATCACGAGCCCCTTGGCGCCGAGGGCGATGGCCTCGCGGGCGATCTGCGGCGCGCGCGCCCGGTCCACGAGCGGCACGTAGCCGGTGGCCAGCAGGCGGCGGTCGACCGAGCAGAACTCGGTCATCATGCGGTTGTGGGCGCGGGCGGCCTCGAGCGCGAGGTCGACCTCCCCCATCTGCTCCAGACCCCAGTTCGAGAGGCAGGCGGTGGTGAAGACGAGCTGGGAGGCGAAGCCCAGGTGATCGAGGGTGGCCGGCCGGTCCTCGGCGCGGAAGGCGCCCAGCGCCTCGTAGTTCTTGCGCAGCAGGATGTTGGCCTCGGCGCCGGCGCGGAATTCGGGATCGTCGTGCTGGTCCGCGGCCCTGGCGAACCACTCGGGCAGGACATCCTTGCGGCCGGTCTTCTCCACGAAGGCGTCCCGGACCTTGGGGTCGAGGTAGCGATGGATCGTGCCCGGCAGCTCCATGATGTGGCTGTCCGCGTCATGGACGGTCTGGCCCTGGACGTAGGGCATCGGCATCCTCCCACCTTATGCGTTCTGTCGTTGTGAGAGATTCCGGACCTTCGAACCCGCCGCGTCAAGACTTCTGGATGCGCGACCCCGTGCTCGTGGCCCGCGAGCTGATCGGCTGGGAGCTGACACTGAACGGCGTGGGCGGGCGGATCGTCGAGACCGAGGCCTACCACCAGGAGGACCCGGCCTCGCACAGCTTCTCAGGTCCCACGCCGCGGAACCGCGTGATGTTCGGGCCGCCGGCGCACATCTACGTCTACCGAAGCTACGGCATCCACTGGTGCATGAACCTGGTGTGCGGCGCAGACGGCGATGGGGCGGCCGTGCTGATCCGGGCGCTGGAGCCGACGCATGGGCTCGAGATCATGGCCGAGCGGCGCGGGCTGATGGACCGCCGCGCGCTCTGCTCGGGGCCGGGCAAGTTGTGCCAGGCGCTGGCGGTGACGCGGGAGCACGACGGGATGCGCGCCGACCAGGCGCCCTTCGCCCTGAAACTCGGGCCGGCGGCGGGGATCGTGGCGGGGCCCCGGATCGGCATCACCAAGGCGGTGGAGAAGCCCTGGCGGTTCGGAGAGGCCGGCTCGCGCTATGTGAGCCGGCCGTTTTCCCGGACGTGAGTGTCGTCGCCGCCAGGCGGGGGGACCCTAGAGCTGGGCCAGCAGGTAGTCGGCGGACGAGACCTTGAATTCGCCGGCCTGCTCGACGTTGAGCTGCTCGACGACGCCGTCCTTGACGATCATCGAATAGCGCTGCGAGCGCGGACCCATGCCGAACTTGGAGCCGTCGAAATCGAGGCCGATGGCCTTGGCGAAGGCGCCGTTGCCGTCGGCCAGCATGGCGATGTCCTCGCCCACCGCCTGGTCCTCGGCCCAGGCGCGCATGACGAAGGCGTCGTTGACCGAGATGCAGGCGATCTCGTCGACGCCCTTGGCCTTGAGGTTCGAAGCCTCCTGCTTGAAGCCGGGCAGGTGCTTGGCCGAGCAGGTGGGCGTGAAGGCGCCGGGGACGGCGAAGAGCGCGACGGTGCGCCCCTTGAAGAAGTCGTCGGTGGAGACCGGCTTCGGCCCCTCGGCCGTGGCCTGGGTCAGGGTCATGCTGGGCAGCTTGTCGCCGACTTTGATGGTCATGAGGCGTCTCCTGAAGGGCTCTTTGAGCGACGCTGATAGCCGAAGCTCCTTGAAAGCGCCACGAGGAGGGTCGACATTCGCGGCGATGGAAAGCGGCTTCCTGTCCGGCCAACTCCTGATCTCGATGCCGGGGATCTCGGACCCGAGGTTCGAACGCACGCTGATCCTGATCTGCGCCCACGACGCCCACCACGCGATGGGCATCGCCCTGAACCATCCGGTGGAGGGCCTGACCGTGCCGGACCTTCTGGAGCGGCTGGGGATCAAGTCCACGATCGTGCTGCCGCCGGACCTCGTGCGCGTCGGCGGCCCGGTGGAGCGCGAGCGGGGCTTCGTGCTGCACACCGACGACTACCGCGGCGAGTTCAGCCTGGAGGTCGGCGCCGGCGTGGGGCTGACGGCCACCCGCGAGGTGCTGGAGGCCATGGGCCGCGAGGAAGACCGGCCGAGACGCTCTCTGCTGGCGCTGGGCTACGCCGGCTGGGGCGCGGGCCAGCTCGAGCAGGAGATCCGCGAGAACGTGTGGCTGACCTGCGAGGCGGACGAGGCGCTGATCTTCGACTGCGACTACGCGACCAAGTGGTCGCGGGCGCTCGCCAAGCTGGGCATCGACCCGAAGTTCCTGGGCGCCGAGGCCGGGCGGGCCTGACAGCGGTCTGGGCTATCCGCGGGCCTTCAGGGGCGCGGCGCCGTCGACGTAGCTTTCGTTGAGGTAGACCTCGGCCTCCTGGGCCGAGAGGGCGGGCGCGTAACCGAAGCCCTGGCCATAGTCGCAGCCCAGCGCCAGCAGGTGGCGGGCCATGCCGGCGTTCTCGACGCCCTCGGCGACCACCTCCATGTCGAGATCCTGGCCCAGCTTGACGACCGATGAGACGATCTTCGTCGAGCCCTCGTTGGTAGCCATGGTGCGGACGAAGTAGCGGTCGACCTTCAGCGTGTCGAAGGGCAGCCGCGTCAGGTAGCTGAGCGAGGAGAAGCCGGTGCCGAAGTCGTCCAGCGCCAGCGCGGCGCCGGCGGCGCGCAGATTGCGCAGGACGACGGCGGCGCGGTCGGGATCGCGCATGACGTCGCTCTCGGTCACCTCCAGCTTGAGGGCGCCGGGCGGCAGGCCGGTCTCGCGGCGGATGGCCGTGACGTCGGAGACGAGATCCGGACGGTCGATCTCGCCGGTGGAGAGGTTCACGGCCACGGACAGCTCGCCCGCGGCGCGGTGGCGCTGGCGCCAGACGGCGAGCTGGCGGGCGGCCTCGCGCATCATCATGGCGCCGATGTCGCTCATCAGCCCCATCTCGTCGCACAGCGGCAGGAACTGCTCGGGCATCAAGAGGCCGCGGCGCGGATGGCGCCAGCGGACCAGGGCCTCGAAGCCCGAGAGCGCGCCCGTCGAGAGCCGGACGATCGGCTGGTAGAAGGGCAGGAGCTCGCCGCGGCTGAGCGCGCCCTTGAGGTCGCCTTCCAGGGCCAGGCGCGAGAGGCCGTCGGTCTCGAGCGACCGGCCATAGGCCGCCGCGCCGCCGCCACGCCCCTGGCTGCGGGCGGATTCGACGGCGAGCTCTGCACGGCGCAGCAGCTCGGCCGCCTCGGGCGCCTCGTCGCCGCCGGGAGCCTCGACGGCGCCGATCGACAGGGTGGGGTGGATGTCGAAGCCGGCGACCCGCAGCGGGTGCTCCAGGGCCCGGCGCAGGGCGGCAGGGCCGGGCGATTCCGGTTTGGGACACAGGGCGGCGAACTCGTCCTCGCCGACGCGGGCCAGGAGGGCACCCGGCGGAAAGGCGGCGGCGAGGCGCGAGCCCAGCGCGGCCAGCACCAAGTCGGCGCGCTCGTGGCCCAGGGCCTCGTTCAGGCGGCGCAGGCGGTCGAGGTCGGCGACGATGAGCTCGTGCGAGCCCGGCGCCTGCAGGCGCTCGCGGGCGCGGGCGATGAAGCTGCGGCGGTCGAGCAGGCCGGTGAGCGCGTCCTGGTCGGAGGCGGCGAACTTGACCTCGGGGGCGACGACGCCCGAGGCGCGGCAGCCCTCCTCCAGCCAGACGCCGCGCCAGATGCAGACGCCGCCGCCGCGCATGCGCAGGCGCACGGCCACCTCCCCGCCGGGCGACTGGACGCGCAGGATGTCGTCGGCATAGGCGCGGTCCTGCGGCAGGGCCAGGGCGCGCAGGGCGGCGGAGGAGCATTCGGGGGCGAGCGGGCCCAGGCCCAGGGCGCGGGTGGCGCCGGTGAGGCGCAGGCGGTCCTTCTCAGGCTCCCACACCCACAGCGCGACGTCTGCGGCGCCCAGCGCCTCCAGCGTGGCGGTGGCGTCCCACATCCAGCGGTCGTTCGACATCACTTCCGGCCGCGCCCAACCCGGCGTCGGCTTCAGACCGACACCCCCTCGTCCGGACCGTCGCGCTCGCCATAGGGACTGACGCGGCCGAACAGGACATGATCTCGCCAAGCGCCGTTAATTTTCAGATAAGCCTTGGCGAACCCCTCCTCGGCGAAGCCGGCCTTGCCGAGCAGATCGCGGGATGGACGGTTCTCGGGGATGCAGGCGGCCTCCAGGCGGTGGAGGCCCAGCGTGCGGAAGGAGAACTCGCTGAGCGCGCGGACGGCCGCCAGCGTCAGGCCCTGGCGGGTGAAAGGGCGGCCGCACCAGTAGCCGATCGAGCCCATCTGGGCGACGCCGCGGCGCACGTTGGAGAGCGTGATGCCGCCGGTCAGCGCATCGTCCGAGCCCCGGAACACGAAGAACGGATAGGCTGCGCCGACCTCGCGGTCCCGCGCATAGGCCAGCAGCCGGCGGCGGAAGGCCCCGCGCGACAGGTCGTCGGCCGGCCAGGTGGGCTCCCACGGCTGCAGGAAGGCGCGGCTTTCGGCGCGCAGCTCGCGCCATTCGGCATAGTCGGAGGACCGCGGCGCGCGCAGCCACACGCCCTCCCCCTCGATGCGAAGGCCGCTTTCCGGCGCGATCCAGTCCAGCAGAGCCATCGACGCGAGAGTCGCCGATTTGGCGGCGGAAGCAAAGCCTAGCCGGCCACCAGGCGCTGGAAGGCGTCGGCGGCCTTGAGCGCGGCCTTGGGGCCGAGGACGGCGACGGCGGCCTTCTTCTGCTCGAGGATCCGGGTGGTCAGCGACGCCAGGGCCTCCGGCGTCACGGCGTCGACCTCGCCCGCCACATGCTCGGGGTCCAGCGTCTCGCCGAACAGCAGCACCTGGCCGGCGGCCTGCTCGGCGCGGGCGAGCGCGGCCTCGCGGCCCATGAACATCGAGCCTTTGAGCTGGGCCTTGGCGCGGGCGAGCTCGGCGGGCGGGACGCGCTCGGTGAGCTTGGCGATCTCGGCCACCGTCACCTCGGCCAGCTCCACCGCGTCCTCGGCCGCGCAGCCGGCGAAGACGCCCAGGGCGCCGACGTCGGCATAGGTCTCGGAATAGGCGTCGATCGCGTAGGCCAGGCCGCGCTTCTCGCGGGCCTCCTGGAAGAGCCGGGAGGCCATGCCGCCGCCGAGGATCTCGGCCAGCAGCCGCAGGGTGAAGTAGTCGCGATCGTGGACGCCGACGGCCGGCAGCAGCAGCACGACGTTGGCCTGCTCCAGCCGCTTGGCGACCGTGCGGACGCCGCCCGTGAAGGTCGCCGGCTGGGGCGGCGGAAGGGCCTGGCCGTCGGCGCCGCCGAAGTCGCGCTCGGCCAGCCGCAACAGCTCGTCCTCATCCACGGCGCCGGCGGCGCTGATCACCAGCGACGGGGCCGCATAGAGCGCCTGGCGCCAGGCGCTGAGCGTATCGGGCGTGGCGGCGCCGATGGACGCCGTGGTCCCCAGGATCGGGCGGCCCAGCGGCTGGCCGCCGAAGGCCGCTTCCTGGGCCAGTTCGAAGACGAGGTCGTCGGGCGTGTCGGCGGCCTCGGCGATCTCCTGGCCGACCACCTGCTTCTCGCGGGCGAGGTCGCCGGCGTCCATGGTCGGGCGCAGGACGAGGTCGGCGACGACGGCGGAACCCAGGTCGAGCCCGTCCTTCAGCGCGCGGACCTGGAAGCTGGTCCGCTCGTAGCCGGTGGCGGCGTTGATGTGGCCGCCCTCGGCCTCGATCACCTCGACGATGTCGCGCGCCGAGCGGCCGCCAGCGCCCTTGAACACCATGTGCTCCAGGAGGTGCGACCAGCCCGAGCGGGCCTCGTCCTCGAAGCGGGCGCCACGCCCGGCGACGACCGACAGCGCCACCGTCTGCCAGCCGGGCAGCGGATCGCAGACGACGCGGACGCCGTTGGCGAGCTGGTGGACGCGCGGCGTGGCGGCGTCAGGCTTCGGCGAAGGCGCGGACATAGGCCTTGATGGTGTCGGCCTCGGCGGGCAGGCGATCGAACGTCTCGCGACGGTCGGCGAGGTTGGCGACGCCGCGCGGCAGAGCCGGCGTGACGCCGGACGCCTTGGCGACGTCCTCGGGGAACTTGGCGGCGTGGGCGGTCGAGAGCACGACGACGGGGCCGGGCACGTCCACATGGCGCAGCGCGGCGACGCCCACGGCCGTGTGCGGGTCGATCAGCTCGCCGGTCTCGTTGAGGGTGGAGACGATGGTGCGGGCCGTCTCGTCCTCGCCGATGGTCACGCCCCGGAACACCTCGCGCATCTGGGCGTAGGCGGCGGGCGGGATGTCGAGGGCGCCGGCCTCGGCGAAGGCCTGGAAGGCGCGCGCGGTCTCGACCGGCTCGCGGTTCACGGTCTCGAAGTAGAGGCGCTCGAAGTTCGAGGCCGACTGGATGTCCATCGCCGGGGATATGGTGGGCTGGACCGCGCCGCGCACGTAGCGGCCGGTCTCGAAGGCCCGGGCGAGGATGTCGTTCGAATTGGTGGCGGCGACGATCTTCGCCACCGGCAGTCCCATCCGCATGGCCACGTAACCGGCGAAGGCGTCGCCGAAGTTCCCCGAGGGCACGCAGAAGCTGACGGGCCGATGCGGCGCGCCCAGCGCCACCGCGGTCGTGAAGAAATAGACCGCCTGGGCGGCGATGCGGGCGAAGTTGATCGAGTTGACGCCCGAGAGGTCCACCGCCTGCCGCAGAGCCTGGTCCTGGAAGGCCTGTTTCACGATGGCCTGACAGTCGTCGAACGTGCCCTTCACGGCGACGCACGCGACGTTGCGCTCGTCGGTCGTGGTCATGAACCGCCGCTGCACCTCGGAGATCCGCCCCTCGGGGAAGAGCGCCACGATCTTCACGTTCTTGCGCCCGCGGAAGGCCTCCACGGCCGCGCCGCCGGTGTCGCCGGAGGTGGCGCAGAGGATGGTCTGGGTGCGCCGCTGGGCGCCCAGCAGATGGTCGTACAGGCGGGCCAGGATCTGCATGGCCACGTCCTTGAAGGCCAGCGACGGCCCGTGGAACAGCTCGGCCAGGTGCTGGTCGGGTCCGATCTGGACCAGCGTGACGACGGCCTTGTGGTTGAAGGTCGCGTAGGCCTCGCGGCACATGTCCAGCATGTCGGCGGACGAGATCTCGTCGCCGGCGAAGGCGCCGATCACCTCGGCGGCCACCTCGGCGTAAGGGCGGCCCGCGAAGGACTCGATCTTCGCGCGGGAGAACGTCGGCCACGCCTCGGGGATGTAGAGGCCGCCGTCGGGCGCGAGGCCGGACAGGACCGCGTCGGTGAAGCCGACCGCGGGGGCCTGCCCGCGGGTCGAGACGTAGCGCATCAGCTCTTCCGCCGTTTCAGGAGCATGGCGGCATAGACGCCCGCCAAGGCGGCGGCAAGGCCGTACCAGGTGAGCGCGTACTCGAGATGCCGGTTGGGGATATCGGCCGGTACGGGCGCCGGGACCAGAGCCTTCCACTCGGGGTTGGTGGGGGTCTCGGCCATCAGGAACACGGGCGCAGGAGCCGCCGCGTTCAGCGCCCGGGCCATGGCGTCGGCGTCGCGGGTGAACCAGCGTTCGGGCCGGTTGGCGGGCGAGAAGGCGCTGGGCGGATCAGGGCTGCGCAGGACGCCGGTGACGGTGAGCGGCGCGCGATCGTCCGGATCGACCGGGGGACGCGCAGAGACCGTGTCGCCGACGAAGCCGCGATCCACGAGGACCGTGCGATAGGGTCCTCCGTCCACCGCGCAAGCCGAGATCAGGCGTGAGCCGACCTGGCCGTCCCGCAGCCCATAGAGCTCGAGATACGGCGCCGCGGCGAGGCCGGGGCACTCGACGGTGACGCGGGTGAAGTCCACGTCCCGGCCGGCGGATCGGGCGGCGAGCACCGGCCCGATCGGCCGCGCGGGCGCGTGCTGCAGGGCGTCGATCCGCTGGAGCAGGTCGCGCTTCCAGGCGAGGCGCTGGAGTTGCCAGGTCCCGAGGCCGAGGAGGATCAACAGCGCGATGGCTGCGGCGGCCGTCAGGCCGACGGGGAAGCGCCGGCCGGCGGCGGCGGACTCAGTCATGGCGCGCTTCGCTGGCCTTGTTCACGAACTGGGCGGCGAGCATCACGCCCTTCATCGGCCGCAGAAGCCCCAGGCACACGCCGAGCGCCAGCGGCAGGAACACGAGGAGATGCACCCACACCGGGGGATGCACGGCGATTTCGGTGAAGAGGGCGGCGAAGGCCACGAGGAAGCCGCCCACCAGAATGACGAAGACGGCCGGTCCGTCTCCGGAGTCGGCCGCCTTCAGATCGTAGCCGCAGGACGCGCACCGGGGCGCGACCTTCAGGAAGCCTTCGAAGAGGGCGCCCTCCCCGCAGTTGGGGCAGCGCCCGGCCGCCCCCGCCAGCAGCGGACGGAGCCCGTTCAACGCATCCTCAGTGGGCCGGGCCGCCGAAGATCACGTAGATGAAGGCGAACAGGAACAGCCACACCACGTCGACGAAGTGCCAGTACCAGGCGGCCGCTTCGAAGCCGAAGTGCTTCTGGGGCGTCATGCCGCCGTTCATGATCCGCACCAGGCAGACCAGCAGGAAGATGGTGCCGATGAGGACGTGGAAGCCGTGGAAGCCCGTGGCCATGAAGAAGGCCGAGCCGTAGAGGCCCGAGTTCGCCGCTTCCTCGTTGAAGAAGTACTGGTGCGACAGGATGTGGTGGTACTCGTAGGCCTGGATCGCGGTGAACAGCGCGCCCAGGACGACGGTGAGGATCAGGCCCAGCTTGGCGCCCTTGCGGTCACCCTGCTGCAGCGCGTGGTGGGCCCAGGTGACCGTGGTGCCCGAGAGCAGCAGGATCAGGGTGTTCACCAGCGGCAGTTCCCAGGCGGGAACGGTCTCGACGCCGTGCGGCGGCCAGGTGGCCCAGGCGTTGCGGACTTCCTCGATCGCCGAGTGGGTGCGGACCTCGTGGAAGAGGGCCATCTCGAAGAACATCCAGAACCAGGCGACGAAGAACATCACCTCGGAGGCGATGAACAGGATCATGCCGTAGCGCAGGCCCAGCGAGACCACGGGGGTGTGGTCGCCGGCGTTGGCTTCCTTCACCACGTCGCGCCACCAGCCGACCATCGTGTAGAGGACGCCGGCGAGGCCGGCGGCGAACAGCCACCAGGTGCCTTCCGGGAAGCCAAACAGGCCCTTCATCCACATGACGCCGCCAATGGCCATGACCACGGCGGACATCGAGCCGACGAGCGGCCAGGGGCTCGGGTTGACCAGGTGGTAGTCGTGTTTGACGCCTTCGGCCATTGCGGTCCTAACCCCTCAGATCCCTCTTAGACGCGCCCAGGGCGGCTGACACGGAGTCGCCAGGCGCGAAAGTCGCGGACGCTATAGCCTTGCGTCGACCCTCCCGCCAAGGGGGAAAGGGCCCGGATAACGCAGGGATTTCGTCCTTACGGCTCAGTCCGCGGCCCCGGCGGCCTGGGCAGGCTTGCCCTTGGGCGGATGCAGGTCGGCGCGGGCCGGCGCAGGCGCGGTGGTGGACGGGAAGAAGGTGTACGAGAGCGTCACCTCCTGCTTGCCCCTGGTCTCGAAGTCCTGGGCGTACTTCGGATCGATGAAGTACAGCACCGGCATGTCGACCGTCTGGCCGGGGGCCACGGTCTGGTCCGAGAAGCAGAAGCAGTCGAGCTTCTGGAAATAGGGGCCCGCCTGTTCCGGCACGACGTTGAACACGGCCCGCCCGGTGATGGGCTTGTCCGAGTTGTTGGTCACCTGGAAGAAGGCGACCTTGGTCTCGCCGATCCTGGCTTCCTGCCGCGTCTGCTTGGTGACGAACGTCCAAGGCAAGTCACGCACGTTGGCGTCGAAACGGATGGTGACGGCGCGGTCGAGGACCACGTCGGCGCTCTTCTCGGCCCGCCTCGTCGTGCCGTCGAAACCGGTGAGCTGGCAGAAGGCGCGGTAGAGCGGGACCGAGGCGTAGGCGGCGCCGATCATCCCGAAGAAGGCCGCCGCGCAGATCACCGCGACGCGCGCGTTGCGCCGCCGGGCCGGATCCTGCCGCGGATCAGAAGGGGCGTTCTGCGACATTGCCACCGAGCCTCACGACCGTGACGACGAAGATCAGGATGACGAAGAGCACCAGGCCGAGGGCCAGGGCGATGTTGCGGCCGCGGCGGGCCTTGGCCTCGGCGTCGCTCTCGCGGGAGGGATCGCTCATCTAGAGGAGCTCCAGGGGTTTGAGGCCCGCCAGATGCTCGCCCAGCAGGGTGGCGAACAGGAGGGCGAGGTACAGGATGGAGAAGGCGAAGAGGTTGCGCGCGTCGCGGGCGCCGGCGCGGACGTCGTAGAGGCCGTCATCCTTGCGCGGATCGGCCGCCTCCCCCGCCTGCGAGCGGAACAGCCGCCAGGCCAGCAGCAGGTAGACGAGCCCGCCCAGGGCCGAAACCGCCAGGTAGGGCGCGCCGCCGAGCCCCGTGAAGGCGGGGGCGACGCAGAACGGGATCAGCAGCAGGCTGTAGATCCACACCTGCCGGCGGGTCGAGGCCGCGCCACGAACGACCGGCATCATCGGCACCCCGGCGCGGGCGTAATCCTCGGAGGTGTAGAGCGACAGCGCCCAGAAGTGCGACGGCGTCCAGACGAAGATGATGGCGCAGAGCAGCCAGGCGTTCAGCGGCGCGGACCCGTCGGCCGCGGCCCAGCCGATGACCGGCGGCAGCGCCCCCGCCAAGCCGCCTATGACGATGTTCTGGGCGGTCCAGCGCTTGAGCCACATCGTGTAGACGACGGCGTAGAAGACGATGGTGAAGGCGAGGAGGCCCGCGGCGAACCAGTTCACCGCCATGCCCATCAGCATCACCGAGAACAGCGACAGCACCACCCCGAGGGCGGCGGCGTCGGAGCCCTGGACCTTGCCGGCCGGCACCGGGCGGCCGCGCGTGCGGCGCATCTTGGCGTCGATGTCGGCGTCCCACCACATGTTGAGCGCGCCGGACGCGCCTGCGCCCACGGCGATGCAGAGGATGGCGACGGCGCCCAGCACCGGGTGGATGTCGCGGTCGGCGCACACGAGACCGGTCAGCGCGGTGAACACCACCAGCGACATGACGCGCGGCTTCAGCAGCTGCAGGAAGTCCTGCCAGCGCGCGGGGGCCTTCGTCGTCGCCCTGTCCTGTGAGCCCAGGCCTTCAACCATGGCCATGCGTATACTCTTAAATGCGGGAAGGGCGCGCCCTTCCGGACGCGCCCCCCATCAGATTGGTCCCGAAGGAGCCGGACGCTAGTGGTGCGTGTCCGGCTTCACCACGGGCAGCTCGTTGAACTGGTGGAACGGCGGCGGCGAGGACAGCGTCCACTCCAGCGTCGTCGCGCCCTCGCCCCACGGATTGGCCTCGGCCTTGCGGCGGAAGATCATCGCGTCGAGCAGCACCACCAGGAACACGCCCACGCCCACCAGGGTCACGGCGTAGCCGATCGAGGAGATCTCGTTCCAGTAGTGGAAGGCGGCTGGATAATCGACGTAGCGGCGCGGCATGCCCTGCAGGCCCAGGAAGTGCTGCGGGAAGAAGACCAGGTTCACGCCGATGAACATGACCCAGAAGTGCAGCTGGCCCAGCCACTCGCGGTACTTCACGCCGAAGATCTTCTCGAACCAGTAGTAGAAGCCCGCGAAGATCGCGAACACGGCGCCGAGGCTCAGCACGTAGTGGAAGTGGGCCACCACGTAGTAGGTGTCGTGCAGGCTGTAGTCGATGCCGGCGTTGGCCAGCACGACGCCCGTGACGCCGCCCACCGTGAACAGGAAGATGAAGCCGATCGCCCACAGCATGGGCGTCTTGAAGTCGATGGAGCCGCCCCACATCGTGGCGATCCACGAGAACACCTTCACGCCCGTCGGCACCGCGATCACCATGGTGGCCGCCACGAAGTAGGCGCGCAGGTTGATGGGCATGCCCACCGTGTACATGTGGTGCGCCCACACGACGAAGCCGATGAAGCCGATGGCGACCATGGCGTAGGCCATCGCGAGGTAGCCGAAGACCGGCTTGCGCGAGAAGGTCGACACGATGTGGCTGATGATGCCGAAGCCCGGCAGGATCAGGATGTACACCTCGGGGTGACCGAAGAACCAGAACAGATGCTGGTACATGACCGGGTCACCGCCGCCGGCGGCGTCGAAGAAGTGGGTGTTAAAGTTGCGGTCCGTCAGCAGCATGGTGATGGCGCCGGCCAGCACGGGCAGCGACAGCAGCAGCAGGAAGACGGTGACCAGCACCGACCAGACGAACAGCGGCATCCGGTGCAGGGTCATGCCCGGCGCGCGCATGTTGAAGATGGTCGTGATGAAGTTGATCGCGCCCAGGATCGAGCTGGCGCCCGCCAAGTGGAGCGACAGGATCGCCAGGTCCATCGACGGGCCGGTGTGGCCCGAGGTGGAGAGCGGCGGATAGGCCGTCCAGCCGCCGCCGAAGCCGTGGCCCGGGCCGCCATCCACGAACATCGAGGTGCAGATCAGGATCCAGGCGGCGACCAGCAGCCAGAACGAGATGTTGTTCATCCGCGGGAAGGCCATGTCCGGCGCGCCGATCATCAGCGGGACGAACCAGTTGCCGAAACCGCCGATCAGCGCGGGCATGACCATGAAGAAGATCATGATCAGCGCGTGCGCGGTGACGACCACGTTGTAGCCGTGCTTGGAGGGCTCGACGAGGCCGGTGGCCGCGAGCCACGAGCCTTCGCGGAACACCTGGATGCCCGGCTCGGCCAGTTCCCAGCGGATCAGGCCCGACAGGGCGCCGCCGACCAGGCCCGCCATGATGGCGAACAGCAGGTAGAGGGTGCCGATGTCCTTGTGGTTGGTCGAGAAGAACCACCGGGCGAAGAAGCCCGGCTTGTGGTCGTGCCCGTGGTCGTGGGCGTCGTGAGCGGCGGCGTTGGCCATCTTACTCTCTAGTCCTGCTTATTTCTTCGCCGGAGCGGCGGCGGGCGCGGCGGCCGGCGCAGCGGCGGGGGCCTTCGGCTCGGGCGTGGCGGGAGCGGGGGCGGCCGGGTTGACCGGAGCGGCGGCGCCGGCCGGCTGGGCCGCGTCGGCGGCGGCGGGAGCCGCCTCCGTGTTCGCGGCGCCCGCGGCGTTGGCCTGGGCGTTCAGGGCGCTGGGCGTCGCCGCCGGCGCGCCGCCGCCCTTGGACGCCACCCAGGCGTCGAACTCGGCCTGGGTCACGACCCGCACCTCGATCGGCATGAAGGCGTGGTCCACGCCGCACAGCTCACGGCAGTTGCCGTAGTAGGTGCCCACGCGGTCGGCCTTGAACCAGGTCTCGTTCACCCGGCCCGGGATGGCGTCGGTGATGACGCCGAACGACGGCACGGCGAAGGCGTGGATCACGTCGGCGCCGGTGACCAGCACGCGGACGGTCTTGTTCACCGGCACGACCAGCGGCTCGGTGGCCGCCAGGCGGAAGGGGACCTTCTTGGCGGCGGCCTGATCCTCGGGAAGGATGTTGGAGACGTATTCCGAGACGTTCAGGTCGGGATACTCGTAGCCCCAGTACCACTGGTAGCCCGTCGCCTTCACGGTCACGTCCGGCTTGGGCATGTCGTGATAGGCGTAGAGCAGCTTGAACGAGAAGATGGCGATGACCATCAGGATCAGGACCGGAACGACCGTCCAGATCACCTCGATCGGAGTGTTGTGGCTCCAGCGCGCCGGAACCGGATTGGCGCGCTTGTTGTACTTCACGATCACGATGACCAGCAGGGCCAGCACGAACAGCGTGATGGCCGTGATGACCGGGAGCAGGATCGCGTTGTGGAAGAAGATCGCGTCCTCGCGCAGCGGGGTCACACCCGGCTGAAGATCGATCCCGCCCGGCGTCGGCTGACCCACGAGGTCATTGGCCAAGGCGCTGGCGCCCCAGAAGACCCCCGAAGCGGCCGCGACGAGACCCGCCGCCAGCGCCCGCAAACCCTGAAACCTCGACTTCATGTCCCCTCGGTCTGGTTGTCCGACGGCGCGCCCCGGTACGTGCGGCGCGCTCAGCCGACTTCGAGAACAGGCGCGCAGACGCGCTCGCTGGCGCCCGCCCGGCCCACTCAGCGCGGGTCCATACGCGCATCGCATGCCCTTGCCAAGGCCGCCGCGCACCCTATGGGGCGGCTGCGCATCCTTGGCTGGGGAAGAGCCGTAGATTCCGCACTGACGCGGGGTTCGCGCGTCCGGCTGGCAGAGCGGCGTTTGGGGAGAATCAGTTTGCACCGCAGTCCGGAGGAAGAAGCCGAGATCCGCCGCGCGTTCGACGCGCTGGTGAACCTGAGCCCCAAGGAGCTGAAGGCCTGGCTGGCGACGCCCCAGAGCAAGAAGGTGGGCATGGTCCGGCGCGGCGAGACGGAATCGGTCGGGCGCCAGTCGGCGCGGAAGATCCTGGCGATCAAGGCGAAGACCGTCGCCGACCTCACCGACGCCGACTACGCGCATATGAAGAAGGTGATCGGCTACTGCCGCCGTCACCTGGCCCAGCGTCCGTGGGGAGACGTGACCGACACCCGATGGCGATGGAGCCTGATGAACTGGGGGCACGATCCGCTGCGGAGGCGCTGAACCCGCCGTCGAGGAACGACGTTCTACCCGCTCGCAGCTGAACGCGAGGCCCTCCCATGTCCTCCAGCACCGCCGTGCGGCACCTGCGCATGGAGATCGACGGCGACGGCGTCTTCTATCGCGAGGCGGGGCCGAAGGACGCGCCGGTCCTGGTCCTGCCCCACGGCTATCCGTGCTCGTCCTACGAGTTCCGCAACCTGATGCCGGCGCTGGCCGACCGCTGGCGGACGATCGCGCCGGACTTCCTGGGCTCGGGGTACAGCGACACGCCGGAGGGGTTCGCCTACGACTTCGACGCCCATGCGGAGACCCTGGAGCGGCTGCTGGAGCAGCTGGGCGTGGAGCGCTACGCGATCTGGCTGCACGACTTCGGCGGCTGGATCGGCCTCAGGATGGCGATGCGGGACCCGTCGCGGCTGGCCGCCCTGATCATCCAGAACGTGGACATCTACTTCGACGCGCTGGGTCCGAAGTACGCGTTCCTGCTCGAGCTGTTCCGCGACCCCAGCGCGGAGAACCGCCGCAAGCTGGCCGAGGCGATCAGCGAGGACGGCTTCCGGGAGGAGTTCCTCAACGACGTGCGGCCCGAACTGGCGCAGCGCATCCCGCCGGACCTGTGGCGGCTGCACTGGTCGCTGATGACGCCGCAGCGACAGGCGATCGCCGCCCGGACGATCGAGGGGCTGAAGGAGAACTTCGAGCAGTGGTTCCCGCGCTATCAGGCCTTCCTGCGCGAGCACCGGCCGCCGACGCTGATGCTTTGGGGACCGCAGGACGGCTACATGCCCGAGCCCTCGGGCCGGGCCTATCTGCGCGATCTGCCCGACGCCGAGCTGCACATGCTGGACGCCGGCCACTGGTTGCTGGAGGCGCAGCTGGACGAGGCGGTGCGGCTCACCCGCGATTTCCTGTCGCGGGTCATGCCCGCAAAGAGCGCCGACGGAATGCGTCGCGCGGGGTGACGCCCTTCGCCCGGGCGCCTATCTTGCCGGGATGAACGCGCACACCCCCGCACCCTCGATCCTCGAATCCGCCGGCGTCGACGCCGGCCGCGCCCGCGACGTCCTGGGCGAGGCGCTCGCCGGGGCCGACGACGGCGAGCTGTTCGTCGAGCGCTCCGAGAGCGAGAGCTTCCTGTTCGACGACGGTCGGCTGAAGTCGGCGGCGTACGATTCCACCGAGGGCTTCGGCCTGCGCGTGGTGGCCGGCGAGACCGCCGGGTACGCCCACGCCAGCGAGATCTCGGAGGCCGCGATCCGCCGGGCGGCCGATTCCGCGAAGCTGGCCAAGCGCGGCTACGAGGGCGTCGCGGCGGAGGGCCCGCGGGCGACGAACGCCAAGCTCTATTCCGAAGACGATCCCCTCGCCTCGCCCGACTTCGCCGACAAGGTGGCGCTGCTGGAGGAGATCAACGCCTGGGCCCGCGCCCGAGACCCGCGGATCGTGCAGGTGATGGTGAGCCTGGCCGGCGAGCGGCGGACGATCGAGATCCTGCGGGCCGAGGGCGGGCTGATCCGCGACGTGCGGCCTCTTTCGCGCATCAACGTCCAGGTGACGGTGGAGCGGGATGGCCGCCGCGAGAACGGCTACACCGGCGCGGGCGGCCGGGCCGGCTTCGAGACCTGGATCACGCCCGACAAATGGCAGGCCCAGGTCGACGAGGCGCTGCGCCAGGCGCTGGTCAACCTGGACGCCGTTCCCTGCCCCGCCGGCGAGATGGACGTGGTGCTGGGCCCGGGCTGGAACGGCGTGCTGCTGCACGAGGCGGTGGGCCACGGCCTGGAGGGCGACTTCAACCGCAAGGGCACCTCGGCGTTCTCGGGCAAGATCGGCGAGCGCGTGGCCGCGCCCGGCGTCACCGTCTTCGACGACGGCGCAATCCTCGGCCGCCGCGGCTCGCTGACCGTGGACGACGAAGGCACGCCCACCCAGCGGACCATCCTGATCGAGGACGGCATCCTGGTGGGCTACATGCACGACCGGCAGAGCGCGCGGCTGATGGGCCTGGAGCCCACCGGCAACGCGCGGCGGCAGTCCTATGCGCACATGCCCATGCCCAGGATGACCAACACCGGCATGCTGGGCGGCGACACGCCCCGCGAGGAGATGATCGCCTCCACCAAGCGCGGCCTCTACTGCGCCAACTTCGGCGGCGGCCAGGTGGACATCACCAACGGCAAGTTCGTGTTCCAGTGCACCGAGGCCTACCTCATCGAGGACGGCAAGCTGACCTCGCCGGTGAAGGGCGCGACCCTGATCGGCGACGGGCCCTCGGCGCTGACGCGGGTGACCATGCTGGGCGACGACTTCGCCTTCGACCCCGGCATCGGGGTCTGCGGCAAGTCGGGCCAGAGCGTGCCGGTGGGCGTGGGCCAGCCCTCGCTGAAGATCACCGGGCTGACGGTCGGCGGGACCAGCGTCTAGCCGAACCTTTCCGAACTTTAACCGACCTTACAGCCATTTAATTGGCCCTCCCTGAGCTAACGCGGTTCACCTGCGGCCGCTTGGGGAGTTTTTCATGCTGATCGTACACGTCCTGGCGCAGGCCGCCGTCGCCGCCTCGCCCGCTCCGGCCAACCAGGGCGTGACCAGCTATCCCGCCAGCTTCTTCGCGAACCAGCAGCCCGCCAACGCGGCCGAGATGCTGGATCGCGTCCCGGGCTTCGTCCTGGACACCGGGGATTCGGTGCGCGGCTTCGAGGGCGCGGCGGGCAATGTGATCATCGACGGCCGCCGTCCGGCCAGCAAGACCGACGACCTGGAGCAGATCCTGCGGCGCATCCCGGCGAGCCGGGTCGAGCGCATCGACATCATCCGCGGCGGCGCGCCGGGCATCGACATGCAGGGCAAGACCGTCATCGCCAACGTGGTCCGAAAGGCGGGCGGCGGCCTGACCGGGCTGGTGGCGGTGGCCCAGAACCACACCGCCGACGGCCGCACGGCGCTCGCGGCTCGGGCCGAGGCGCAAGGCGAGTTCGGCCCCCGCAAGTGGGACCTCGGCTTCTACGCGGGCAAGGGCATCGACGACGGCTATGGCCAGGGCGAGGCGATCCGACGGTACGCCGACGGCCGGCCCACGGTGACGGCCGACCTCGATCAGGAAGGCGACCTGCTCGACTGGCAGGGGACGGGCACGTTCGAGACCCCGCTGCTGGGCGGCGTCGCCCGCATGAACGGCCGCGTGTCCGAGCGGAAGTACAAGTTCGACGAGGACTTTCGGATCCTCGCGCCCGCGCCGGCGCTCGAGGAGAGCGACGAGATGTTCCACGAGAACGATGCGGAGCTGGGGGTCAACTACACGCGCAGCCTGAACGCCCGGACCGCGATCGAACTGGTCGGCCTGCGCCAGGACGGCACGTTCGACATCGTCTCGCGCTTCGCCGCCGGCCCCGCCACCTCCACCTTCGAGCTCGACCGGGAAACCACCGAGACCATCGGCCGGGCGGTTCTGAAGTACCGCCACGACGACCGGCTTTCGTTCGAGGGCGGCGGCGAGTTCGCGGTCAACGAGCTGGAGAGCGCCAGCCGGCTGTTCGTCAACGGGGTCGATCAAGATCTTCCGGCCGCCGACGTCCAGGTGAAGGAAGAGCGCGGCGAGGCGTTCGTGAAGGCCACCTGGCGGCCGATCTCCGCCTGGACGGTCGATTCCTCGCTCCGCTACGAGACCTCGACCATCTCGTCCGACGGCGACGTCGTGCTGGAGAAGACGCTCCACTACTGGAAGCCGCGGGTCTCGGTGACCTGGGACGCGCTGAAGCAGACCCAGTTCCGCTTCCGGGTCGAGCGCGAGGTGGGCCAGCTCAATTTCGACGACTTCGTCGCCTCCTCCCGGTTCTCCAGCGGCGGCGGCGTCACGGCCGGCAACCCCGACCTCAACCCCGAACAGGCCTGGGTGGCCGAAGCAGCGGTGGAGCAGAGGTTCTGGGGTTCGGGCTCGGTCCTGATGGCGTTCCGCCACTACGAGCTGAAGGACGTCGTGGACCGGGGGCCGGTGTTCGGTCCGGCGGGCGAAGTGTTCGACCGGCCCGAAAACATCGGCGACGGCACGAAGGACGAGCTGGCGCTCGAAGCGAGCATCCCCTTCGATCGCGTCGGCCTCAAAGGCCTTCTGCTGCGCGGCGAGGTAACCAAGCGCTGGTCAGAGGTGACGGACCCCACCACCCTGGAGAAGCGCGAAATCTCGCGCCTGGAGCCGCTGGAGTGGGAGGCCGGCCTCACCCAGGACCTGCCGCGCCAGCGGATCAACCTGGGGGTCAATGTGTTCGGCGGCTTCCGCGAGCGCTACTACCGCTACAACGTCGTCGAGACGGTGAAATTCAGCACCTACGTCCACCCGTTCATCGAGTGGAAGCCGCGCCCGGACATCCACATCCGCTTCGAAGCGCCCAACGTTACGGGCCGCGGGGTGCGGCGGACGATCGTCAGCTACCCCGGCCCGCGGAACGCCGGCGGCCCGCCGGCCATGGAACACCGCGACGTGAAGGCGCCGCAGATGTGGTACGTGCGCGTCCGGAAGACCTTCGGCGGCTGAGGCTCTCGACATCCCGCGACCACATGCCCGGCGGCTTCAGTCAGCCGGGTGTTTTCGCGCGCGCCCTCCAGTGATGGCGCAACATTTCATCGATTTAATCCACCTTACGGGCAAGTAATTTGTCCAGCGGCCCGAGTACAGGCCATCTGCTCCCACTTGGGGAGCTACAACGTATGCTGATCGTCAACGTCCTGGCCCAGGCCGCCGTGGCCGCCGCGCCGCCCGCCGCCGTGCAAGCGGCCCCGCAGCAGGGGGTGATCAGCTATCCCCCCAGCTTCTTCCAGGGCCAGCAGGCCTCCAACGCCGCGGAAATGCTGGCGCGGGTGCCCGGCTTCACCCTGGACACTGGCGACAGCGTCCGCGGTTTCGAGGGCGCGGCCGGCAACGTGCTGATCGACGGCCAGCGGCCGACCAGCAAGAGCGACAACCTGGAAGAGATCCTGCGGCGCGTGCCGGTCAGCGCCGTCGAGCGCATCGACATCATCCGCGGCGGCGCGCCGGGCATCGACATGCAGGGCAAGTCGGTGCTGGCCAATGTGGTCCGCAAGCAGGGCGCGAGCTTCCGCGGCCTGTTCGCCGTGGCCAACAACCACCTCTGGGACGGCCGCAACATGCACGGCATGCGCCTGGAGCTATCGGGCGGCGACGGCCAGCGGACCTGGGAGACCACCATCCGCTACGGCTACGGCAACGACGACGGCGGGCAGTTCGGCCCCTACGTCCGCATCGCCCCGAACGGCTCGATCGTGCGCCGGGCGGACTACGAGGCCGAGAGTGACGGCGTTCAGCAGACAATCACCGCGGGCTACTCGCAGCCGCTGCTGGGCGGACGCATCACCCTGAACGGTCGGGCCTTCTGGGATAACTGGAAGAGCGAGAACACCGTCCGGTTCTCCGACCCCGTGGACCGGGTAGACAACTTCACCTCGCCCTACGACGAGTTCGAGACGGAGTTCGGCGCCCGCTACAATCGCGACTTCGGCCCGAGGACGAAGCTGGAGGCCGTGCTGCTGCGCAGCGACTCCGACTTCCACAGCCTGGACCTGGCGCAGACGCCGGGCCGGCTGGACGAGTTCCGCAACGAGCGGACCTACAACGAGACGATCGGCCGGGCGGTGCTGAAGCATCAGCGGTCCTCGGCGCTATCCTTCGAGGCTGGCGGCGAGGCGGCCCTGAACAAGCTGGACAGCCAGTCCGTCGCGTTCGTGAACGGCGCTCCTCAGGCGCTGTCGGCCGCCGACGTGCAAGTTGAGGAGTTGCGCGGCGAGGCCTTCGCCAAGGCGGTGTGGCGCCCGGCCCCGCAGTGGACGATCGACGGCGGCCTGCGCTTCGAAGCCTCGGAAATCTCGTCGGACGGCGACGTCGTGCTGGAGAAGACCCTGAGCTTCCTCAAGCCGCGTCTGGCCGTCGCCTGGCAGCCGGTCCCCAGCACCCAGATCCGGGCCCGGGTGGAACGCGTGGTCGGCCAGCTCAACTTCGACGACTTCGTCGCGGGTGCGGACTTCGAGGAGGGCACCGGCGTGAGCGTCGGCAATCCCGACCTGAATCCCGAACGGGCCTGGGTGGCCGAGGTCGCGGCGGAGCAACGGTTCTGGAAGAGCGGCGCCCTGACGCTCACCTATCGCCACTCGGAACTGCAGGACGTGATCGACCGCGGGCCGGTGTTCGTGGACCGGATCAATCCCGACACCGGTCGGCCCGAACGCCTCGTCTTCGACCGGCCGACCAACATCGGCGACGGGACCAAGGACGAGCTGACCGTCACCTTGCAGGTCCCGTCCGAGCCCCTGGGCTGGACCGGCGGGGTGCTGCAGGGGGAACTGAACAAGCGCTGGTCGAAGGTCGCCGATCCCACGACGCTGACGTCGCGCGAGATCTCGCGCCTGAGGCCGCTGGAATGGGAGGCCCGCTACACCCAGGACTTGCCGAAGTGGAACGCCAGCGTGGGCGTGGCGGTGTTCGGCGGCTGGTCGCAGACCACCTACCGCTACAACTCGATCACCGACGTGAAGCTGCACAACGCCTACATCACGACCTGGATCGACAAGCGGCTGCGGCCCGACCTGATCCTGCGCGTCGAGTACCAGAACCTCGGCGAGCGCGGCATCCGCGTGAACACCCAGGCCTTCAGCCCCGACCGCCGCACCGGTTCGCTGCTCTACACGGATGACCGGGACCTGACCCCCGGACGCTCGCTCTACGTGCGCGTCCGAAAGACTTTCGGCGGCTAGCCCGCCCCGCTGCCGCCGAAAGCAGAGAAGGCCGCGGATCGCTCCGCGGCCTTCGTCTTTTCAGGTTGTCCGAAAATCTAGCTGTTCAGGTCCCGCCGGATCGCCGCCGGGCTCACCGCCTGGCGCTCGCCGTCGAGCACCGGGGCGATCGGCTCGGGCTGGGCATGCCCCGCCGGGTCGTTCACGCCGTGGGCCCAGTGCTTGATGAAGAAGCTGAGCACGACGAACGCGACGCCGATGCCCATGCCCCACAGGCCCAGCATGTTGAACACCTTCAGCGAGGCGGCCAGCGAGGCCGCAGGGTCGGTCACCTGGCCGCCGACGGTGTGGGTGCCGGCCATGCCTGCGATCCAGCCGCCGACGTACTGCGCGACCGACGAGGACAGGAACCACACGGCCATCATGAACGAGACGACCTTGGCGATGCTGAGCTTGGTGATCTCGGACAGGCCCACCGGCGACAGGAACAGTTCGCCCGTCGTGTGGAACATGTAGAGCAGCGCCAGGAAGATCATCGGCAGGCGGTAGTTCTCGTCGGCGAAGCTCGCGCCCCAGACGACGACCATGAAGCCGAGGCCCACCTGGAAGAGGCCGAGGCCGAACTTCAGGGTCGGGTTCGGATCACGGCCGCGCTGCGCCAGCCAGGCCCACATCGCCGCGAAGATCGGGGCGAAGATGAGGATGTAGCCGGCGTTGAACGACTGGGTCTGGGCGGCGCTGACGCCGACCAGTTCGACGTTCCGCGCCGCGAACAGGTTCAGCGAGGTGCCGGCCTGTTCGAAGAGGGTGAAGAAGACCACCGCGCCCAAGATCAGGACGGTGGCCAGCATCATCCGCTGCCGCTCGACCCAGGTCTTGGCCATGAAGGCGATGATCAGGCCGATGCCGATGAACGAGGCGATGGTCGAGATGCCGAGGGCCACGCCGACGACGGCGTTGCGCTGCACCAGCCACCACACGGGCAGCACGCCCAGCACGCCGAGACCGTAGATCAGCCATTCGCGGTTGATCGGCCCGGCCACGGGCCGCTTCAGCAGCTCCGGGTTCGGCGGCTCGCCGTTGCCCAGCAGGTGCTTCTTGCCCAGCACGAAGACGATGAGGCCGGCCAGCATGCCGACGCCGGCGAGGCCGAAGCCCGCCCACCAGCCAAACTTCACGCCCAGGAGGCCGCAGAGGACCGAGGCCCAGAACGCGCCGAGGTTGATGCCGTAGTAGTAGAGGGTGAAGCCGGAATCCCGCCGCGGATCGCCCTGCGGATAGAGCTGGCCCACCAGGGTGGAGATGTTCGGCTTCAGGAAGCCCACGCCCATGATGATCAGCGAGACGGCCAGGTAGAAGGCGTTCTTGCCGAACGGATCGACGGTGTTGGTCAGCTGGTACGAGCCCTCGGGCAGGACGGCCGGCAGCGGCGCGCCGGCGGGCAGGCCCTGGATGGCCAGACCGCCGCCCTCGGCAGGGCCGAACGCGTGCTGCTGGCCGTTCACGACCAGGCCCACCTTGCGCTCTTCCATCAGCCCCTGAGAGGCGACCTGATAGGTTTGGCCCGCATAGGTGAGGGTCTGGGTGGCGGGCGTGCCCTCCACCGCCATCGTCAGGTGGCCCGCGACCAGCAGCAGCGCGCCGAAGGCCACGGCCTTGCGGGTGCCGATGTAGCGGTCGGCGAGGATGCCGCCCAGGAGCGGCAGCAGGTACACGAGGGAGGTGTAGGAGCCGTACTGGGCGTTCGCGGTCTCGTCGTCGAACAGCAGGTGCTGGGTCAGGTAGAAGATCAGGATCGAGCGCATGCCGTAGTAGGAGAAGCGCTCCCACATCTCGGCGAAGAACAGGATGATCAGCCCGCGCGGGTGGTTCTTGCGGAGCTGCATCAGCACCGGCAGGCCGGTAATGAGCGTGATCGCTATGCCGATCAGGACGATGAGATTCATGCGGAGGAGGTTCCGGTTTCCCTATGGACTTCCGGGGCTTCGGGAGAGTTTCACCCGAGGGCCGGAGATTTGCGGGGAGAAAATCACGCGGGATGCGCAAGCACAAGCAACCCGCTCTCCCCATATCCGGAAGGACTCGCGGGCGGCGGAGCTTTGATCGCCCCTGCCGCGTTGTCAGGCGTGAAGGAGGACCCGCCATGCTGACCCCCGGCCCCGACCATCCGATCACGATCGAGCCCGCGAACCGGCGGTGGCGCGCGTACTTCGCCGGCCACGTGATCGCCGACACCAACGACGCCCTGATCATGCAGGAGGCCAACCTCGGCCCCGTCGTCTATTTCCCGCGCAACGACGTCTCGCTGGAATATTTCACCCGCACCGACCACGTGACCCACTGCCCCTACAAGGGCGACGCCGGCCACTACAGCCTCTACATGGACGGCGAGCTCGTCGAGAAGGCGGCCTGGACCTACGAGGCGCCCTACGACGCCGTCGGCGAGATCAACGGACGGATCGCGTTCTATCCCGAGATCGAGGTGTACGCCGTGGACGACGCGGCGGTGAACCCGCACCACGACGCCGACGCCGCCAAGGAAGACCGCAGCTACATGGACCGCCGGGAGGTGGACGAGATCGTCCAGCACACCGACGCCGGCGACGGCACGACCCAGCGCGAGCACTGGGAGCCGAACGTGGAAGGGCCCGGGCCGGACGGCGGGCTGCGGTAACGCCTCAACGCGCCTCCCCTGCGAAGCGGGAGGCGCGATACGAGCCTCAGTACGCGAAGTCTTCGAAGACCCGGCCGGCGTCGCCGGCCCAGCGGGTCTCGTACAGCTCCAGCAGGCGTTCGGCCGGCGTGACGCCGGTCTCGGCGATGTGCTGCAGCTCGGACAGATAGCCGCTTTCGTCGACGAGGCCGCCGGAGAGGCGGTTCCGGCGCTTCAGGCCTTCGGAGGCGATGGCCAGCATGTCGCGCGCGACGTCCTCAACCGATCGGCCGCTCACCTGGGCCTTGAGGCCGAGGCGCGCCACGTCGGCCCGCAGCCGCTCGTGATCGTCGATCTCCCAGTGCTTGCAGAGGTCCCAGGCGGCGGCCAGCGAGGCGCTGTCGTAGAGGATGCCCATCCACAGCGCCGGCAGGGCGCAGAGGCGGCTCCACGGACCGGAGTCGGCGCCGCGCATCTCGAGGTACTGCTTCAGCCGCACCTCGGGGAAGATGGTGGTGGTGTGGTCGGCCCAGTCCTTGAGGGTGGGCTTCTCGCCCGGCAGTTCGGGCAGCTTTCCGGCCATGAAGTCGCGGAACGAGCGGCCGGCCACGTCGATGTACTGCCCGTCGCGCTTCACGAAATACATCGGCACGTCGAGGGCGTAGTTGGCATAGGTCTCGAAGCCGAACCCGTCGCGGAACACGAAGTCCAGCATGCCGGTGCGGTCGGGATCGGTGTCGGTCCAGACGTTGGCCCGCGCCGACAGGAAGCCCGTGGGCCTGCCCTCATTAAACGGCGAGTTGGCGAAGAGCGCGGTGGCGATCGGCTGCAGCGCCAGCGAGGTGCGGAACTTGGCCACCATGTCGGCTTCCGAGCCGAAGTCGAGGTTCGCCTGCACGGTGCAGGTGCGGAACATCATGTCGAGGCCCATGGAGCCGACCTTCGGCATGTACTGCCGCATGATCTTGTAGCGGCCCTTGGGCATCACCGGGATCTGCTCGCGCGTCCAGAGCGGGGTGAAGCCCAGGCCCAGGAAGCCCAGGCCGAGCTCGTCGGCCACGACCTTCACCTCCTGCAGGTGCTGGCCGGTCTCCTCGCAGATGTCGTGGACGGTCTCGAGCGGGGCGCCGGAGAGCTCGAACTGGCCGCCGGGCTCCAGGCTGACGTTGGCCATGCCGCGCTCCAGCGCGATGACGTTCTCGCCCTCGTAGACCGGCTGCCAGCCGAAGCGGGTCAGGCCGTCGAGCAGCGCCTTGATGCCGCCGGGCTCGTAAGGGACCGGCTCATGGCTGCCCAGCTTGAAGACGAACTTCTCGTGCTCGGCGCCCACGCGCCATTCGCTGGCGGGCTTGGCGCCCTGCTCGAACCAGCGGACCAGGTCCTCGAACACGAGCGGACGATCGCCGCAGGCGACTTCGACCATTCAACACCTCCCCAGCCCAACCTGGATCGCCCGGAATGGATCCCCCGAGCGGGAAGGGTCCGTGCGGCCGCATCTTTAGGCCGTTCAGGTAGGTGGGGGCAATTCCGTCAAGCTCAAGTGCGGAACGCCTCAGCGCCAGTCGCCCGCGGCCGCCTGCCAGAGCGTGAGGGCGCTGATGGCCGCGGTGTCGGCGCGCAGGATGCGCGGCCCGAGGGTGGCGGCCGTGGCGTAGGGCAGGCCGCGCAGCATCTCCCGCTCCCGGGGCGAGAAGCCGCCCTCGGGCCCGATCAGTATGGCCCAGGGGCCAGACGCGCCCTCCAGCGCCTGAAGCGCCGGCCGCGCGTCGCCCGCCTCGTCGCAGAACAGGAGGCGGCGGCCGCCGTCCCAGCCGGCGATCAGGCTCTCGAGCTTCACCGGCTCCAGCACCTCGGGCACGTCCAGGCGGCCGGTCTGCTCGGAGGCCTCGGTGGCGATGGCCCGCAGCCGGTCGACGCGCGTGTGGTCGGCGTTGGTGCGCTCGGTGACCACCGGGCGGATGCGTCGAGCCCCCAGCTCGGCCGCCTTCTCGACGATGGTCTCCAGCGGCGCGCGCTTCACCAGGGCGACGACGAGGTCGAGGTCGGGGCCGGGCGCCTGCGGCCGGGCGGGATCGATCACCTGCAGCGTCACCGCGCGCTTGCCGACCTGGGCCACCAGGGCGCGCCACTCACCCTGACGGCCGTTGAACACCCGCAGTTCGTCGCCGGCCTTCGCGCGCATGACGGCGGCGAGGTAGCGGCTCTGGCTCTCGTCCAGCAGAAGCTCGGCGCGGGCGGTCAGGTCGTGGGGGACGAACAGACGGATCATCTGGCGCGTTCTAGCCTCCCCTGATCATCCGCGCATAGGCTGGGCCGCATGGGCAAGAAAGACGACTACGACCGCGAGATCGAGGCGCTGCAGCTGGGTCTCGTGCGCTTCCAGCAACGGGCCATCGAGGCGGGCGAGAAGGACCTCGTCATCTTCGAGGGCCGCGACGCGGCCGGCAAGGACGGGGCGATCAAGCGCATCGTCGAGTATCTCTCCATCCGCCAGACCCGCGTGGTGGCCCTGCCCAAGCCCACCGAGCGCGAGCAGACACAGTGGTACTTCCAGCGCTATGCGTCCCACCTGCCGGCCCTGGGCGAGATCGTGATCCTCAACCGCTCCTGGTACAATCGCGGCGGCGTCGAGCGGGTCATGGGCTTCTCCACCCTGACCGAGCAGGAGGTGTTCCTGCAGGATGCGCCGATCTTCGAGCGGATGCTCACCGACGGGGGCCTCCAGATCGTCAAGCTGTGGCTGGACATCTCCCGCGAGGAGCAGGCCCGGCGGCTGGACGCGCGCCGGTCCGACCCGCTGAAGGCCCTGAAGGTCAGCCCTCTGGACGCCGTCGCCCAGGAGAAGTGGGACGCCTATTCCGCGGCCCGCGACGAGATGCTGGCCCGCACCCACAGCGAACACGCGCCGTGGACCATCGTGAAGACGGACGACAAGAAGCAGGCGCGCCTGAACATCCTGCGCTTCCTGTTGAAGGCGCTGGCGCCCGAGATGGCGCGCGACGCGGCGGAGCCCGATCCGGAGGTGGTGTTCGCCTATTCCGAGGCGGCTGCGGGCCGGCTGTTCCGTTGACCATCGTTCTCCGTTCGTTCTAGCCTGGACGGATGAGGGATTCCCTGACCGCCGGCGAGGCCCGGCGCATCGCGCTCGCGGCGCAAGGCTTCGGACAGGACCGCGAGGCCGAGGTCGGCCGGCGCCAGCTCGCCCGGCTCGTCGACCGGCTTGGCGTCGTGCAGATCGACAGCGTCAACGTGGTCTCGCGCACCCACTACCTGCCGGCCTTCTCGCGCCTGGGCGCCTATCCGCGCGACCTCCTGGAGGAGCTGGCCTGGGGGAAGAAGAAGGCGTTCTTCGAATACTGGGCGCACGAGGCCTCGCTCCTGCCGCTGGCGAGCCAGCCGCTGTTCCGCTGGCGGATGGAGGACGCGCAGGCGGGCGTCGGCACCTGGACGGGCATCGCCCGCTTCCTGCGCGAGCGGCGGGACTTCGTCGACAAGGTGCTGGCGGAGATCCACGACCGGGGCCCGCTCTCGGCCTCCGAGCTGGAGATGGGCCACAAGGGCGAGGGCGGCTGGTGGGGCTGGAGCGACGCCAAGCGGGCGCTGGAGGGCCTGTTCTGGGCGGGCGAGCTGACCACGGCGAGTCGACGCGGGACGTTCGAGCGGGTCTACGGCCTGCCCGAGAAGGTGCTGCCCAAGGCGGTGCGCGAGACGCCGACGCCGCCCCGGGACGCGGCCCAGCGCGAGCTGCTGAAGATCGCCGCACGCGCCATGGGGATCGCGACGGCCCGCGACCTGCGCGACTATTTCCGGATGGGCGTCGAGGAGACGAAGCTCCGGCTCGGCGAACTGGTCGAGGCCGGCGATCTCGTCCCCGTGACGGTGAAGGGCTGGCGGGAGACGGCCTACCTCGATCCCTCGGCGCGCCGACCGCGCAGGATCGGCGCGCATGCCCTGCTCTCGCCGTTCGACAACCTGATCTGGTTCCGGGACCGCACCGAGCGGATGTTCGGCGTGAAGATCCGGCTGGAGATCTACACCCCGGCCGAGAAGCGCACCCACGGCTACTATGTCCTGCCGTTCCTGGAGGGCGACGCCCTCACCGCCCGCGTCGACCTGAAGGCCGACCGCAAGGCTGGCGTCCTGATCGTCCAGGCGAGCCACGCCGAGCCCTGGGCGAGCGACGAGACGCCGGTCCGCCTGGCCCACGAGCTGCGCCGGATGGCCGGCTGGCTTGGCCTGCAAACCGTGCGGGTCGAGCGCCGCGGCGACCTGGCGGGAGCGCTCGAAACCGCCGTCGGATGAGGCCCCCTCCGGCGCTGCGCGCCACCTCCCCCGCCTGGCGCGGGAGGAGCAGGAAGAGGCTCCTCCCCTGTCGCGCCAGCGACGGGGGAGGTGGATCGGCGCGTAGCGACGAGACGGAGGGGGCGTGAGGGCGCATACGCATGTTCATCGGCGAGCCAAGCGGCTGCGGGCGGAACTATCCCTTCCCGAGACGCTGCTGTGGGTTCGGCTACGGCGCCGCGAAGACGGCGGACCAGCCTTCCGGAGGCAGCACCCCGTCGGGCCCTACGTGCTCGATTTCTATTGCGCGCAGGCACGGCTCTGCGTCGAGGTGGATGGTTGGGCGCATGGCACGGAGGATCGGCCGCGAAGGGACGCCCGACGCGACGCCTACCTGAGAGGTGAAGGCATCAGCGTGTACCGGATCGCGGCCGCCGATGTTCTTCGCGATCCCGACAGCATCGCGGAAGGAATCGTGCGGCTGGCCGCTGAGCGGCCGGCGAGGCCTGACGCCCCCTCCGGCGCTTCGCGCCACCTCCCCCGCTGAGCGGGGGAGGAGCTTTCGGCTTAGATCATCCCTTCCGTCACCGCGTGCAGGCGGGCGTAGGCGCCGCCCTTCTTGACGAGGTCGGCGTGGCGGCCCTCCTCGACGATGCGTCCGTTCTCGAAGACGAGGATCCGGTCGGCGCCGCGGATGGTCGACAGGCGGTGGGCGATCACGATGGTGGTGCGGCCGGCCATCAGCTCCTCCATCGCCTGCTGCACCTGGCGCTCGGTCTCGACGTCCAGCGACGAGGTGGCCTCGTCCAGCACCAGGATCGGCGCGTCGGCGAGGAACGCACGCGCGATCGCCACGCGCTGTCGCTCGCCGCCCGACAGCTTCACGCCCCGCTCGCCGACCAGGGTGTCGTAGCCCTTGGGAAGGCGGACGATGAAGTCGTGGGCGCGGGCCCGCCGGGCGGCGAGCTCGATCTCGGCCTGGGTGGCGTCGGGCCGGGCGTAGGCGATGTTCTCCGCGATGGTGCGGTGGAACAGCGCCGGATCCTGCGGCACCACGGCGATCGCCTGACGCAGGCTCGCCTGGGCGACCTTCGACACATCCTGGCCGTCGATCAGGATGCGGCCGCCCTGCACGTCGTAGAGCCGCTGCACCAGCTTCACGAACGTCGACTTGCCCGAGCCCGTGGGCCCGACCAGCGCGACCCGCTCCCCCGGAGCGATCAGCAGGTTGAAGTCGCGATAGAGGTCCTGCTCCGCCGATTTGTAACGGAAGGTCACGCGGTCGAAGGCGACTTCGCCCAGGTCGCGGCGGAAGACGGCGGCGCCCGCGTGGTCCGGCACCTGGGGCTCGATCCGCGCATAGGCCGCGACGTCCTCGGCGTCGTCGAGGCCCTTCTGCATCATGCGAATGTTCTCGCCGACGTTCCGGAGATAGCCGCTCATCAGCATGAACGAGGTGATGGCGAAGGCGACGTCGCCGGCGCTGGCCTCGCCCCTGGCCCATTGCCGGACCAGCAGGCCCGACAGGCCGGCCTGCAACACCATCAGGATGACGTTCTGGACGAACCAGACGTCCAGGAAGCGGTTCCAGGTGATCACCGAGCGGTGGCGCCACAGCTCGGTCACCTCGCCGACGCGGGCCTCCTCGCGCGCTTCCGCGCCGAACGCCTTGACCGTCGGATTGGACGAGATGGAGTCCGAGAGCGCCCCGCCGATCCGGCTGTCCAGCGCGACCGAGCGGACGTTGGCCGGCCGCACGTAGACCGCCGTCAGCCAGACGTTGGCGGCGATGTAGAGCGTCACCGTGATCAGCGAGAACAGGCCCACCGCCGGCCAGCGCAGCAGCATGCTGACCGACAGGCCGAGCAGCACGATGACGGCCGGCCCGAGGAACAGCACCACGGCATCCGACACGCTGTCGTAGCCCCACATCGCGCGGGAGATCTTGCGGACCGTCGAGCCGGCGAAGGTGTCGGCGTGCCAGTCGGCCGAGAAGCGCTGCACGTGCCGGAACGCCTCGTCCGTCATCTCCTTCATGTTGGCGGCGGCCATCGGATTCCAGAAGCGGAAGGCCAGGTTGCGGACCACGCTGAAGCAGACATAGACGCCGACGAAGATCATCCAGGCGCGCCAGGCGGCCGGCGGCTCGCGGGGCGTGGTGGCGACGGCGTCGACAAGCCGGCCCGCCGCCCACGGCAGGGCCAGGTCGAAGCCGATGGCGACCAGCATCAGGCCGACGGAGGCGAAGAACAGCATCCGCCGGCGCAGCCAGAAGCGCGCGATGAAGCCCAGCACCTGGGAGTTCTTGAGGACGCGATCCTTCTTGGTCTCGTCGTCGTCTTCGTAATGGTCGGTCATGACGGATCTCGGATGGGCCGACCCTGGGCGCGCCGGCAGCGGGCGCGCGCCGAGGACCGGCGGAAACTGGAACTGGGGTTCGCGATGAGGAGAGGTCCGGGAGGTCCGCGAGCACGCGGGATCGCTTCGCGCGGGGGACCGGCGAGCGCCTCAGGACGGGCTGTCCGGGCGAGCTAGAGGTGCGGCGGCGGCGGCCCGAAGCGTCGGCGGGAAAGCGGCGTGACGAACATCATGCAGTCCTCCCTCTTCAGCCTCGAAGGCGTTCACGTAGGCCTGGGCTCAACAGCGGTCAAGGCGGCGGTAGAACATGGTTTCGCAAGCGGCATTTCAGCCACACCGCCGCGTCTGCTAAGCCCGCCACATGACGACTTCCGCCCGCCTTCCCGACGCCGCGCCCGCGAACTGGGTGGACCGGCATGCGCCGGCGGCGCTGCGGCCCTGGCTGAAGCTGGGGCGGTTCGATCGGCCGGCCGGTATCTGGCTGCTGATGCTGCCGGGCTGGCAGGGGATCGCGCTGGCCTGCGCCATGGCGGGGCGGTGGCCGGATGCGATCCTGCTCGCCAAGTTCTTTGTCGGCGCGGCGCTGATGCGGGCGGCGGGCTGCGCCTTCAACGACATCGTGGACCGGGACATCGACGCCCAGGTGGCGCGCACGGCCGCGCGGCCCGTGGCTTCGGGCCAGATCAGCGTCAAGCAGGCCTGGGCGTTCCTGATCGGCTGCAGCCTGGTCTCGTTCCTGATCCTGCTTACGCTGGGCCCGTTGGCGATCGGGCTGGGCGTCGCCTCGTGCGCCCTGGTGGCGGCCTACCCGTTCATGAAGCGGATCACCTGGTGGCCGCAGGCCTGGCTGGGCCTGACCTTCAACTGGGGCGCCCTGCTGGGGTTCGCGGCGGCAATGGGGGAGCTCGCGCCGCCGGCCCTGCTGCTCTACCTCGGCGGGCTGTTCTGGACCCTCGGCTATGACACGATCTACGCCATCCAGGACCTGGAGGACGACGCCCTCGTCGGCGTGAAGTCGTCGACGCGGAGGCTCGGCGCCCACGTGCAGCGGGGCGTCGCGGTGTTCTACGGGCTCAGCCTCGCCTTCGCGCTGGCGGCGGGCCTGACGGCGGGGCTGTCGGTGTTCTTCCTGCCGCTGTTCGCCCTCTACGCGGCGCACCTGGTGATGCAGGCCCGCCGCGTGCGCGTGGACGAGCCGGCGCAGGCGCTGTTCCTGTTCAAATCCAACGCCTGGGCGGGCCTGATCCTGTTCGTGGCCATCGCAGCCGGCGCGTTTACGGCGTAGAATAGGCCCATGGCCGCAGCCGCCCGCGTCAGTCCCAAGGACTTCTTCTCGCCCGAGGAATGGGCGCCGCTCTCCCGCCGGTCGAACTGGAAGGGTCCGGCGCTGGTCGCCCACGCGTGGGCGGTGATCTTCCTGGCCGGGGCCATGGCCGTGGTCTGGCCGATCACCATTCCCCTCGCGGTGATGATCATCGGCGCCCGCCAGCTGGGCCTGGCCATCCTGATGCACGACGCCGCGCACGGAGCCTTGCATCCGAACCTGAAGGTCAACGACTGGGTCGGAAACCACCTGACGACCGGAGACCTGATGGCCTACCGGCCCTACCACCTGGGACACCACAAATACGCCCAGCAAGCCGACGATCCCGACCTGGTGCTGTCGGCGCCCTTCCCGATCACGCGGACCTCGCTGCGCCGGAAGATCGTTCGCGATCTGACCGGCCAGACCTACTACAAGCTGAAGTGGTCGGGACTGGTCGACCGCATCCGCAACCGCAAGCCACACGAGCCGCTGTGGCCGATCCTGAAGGACGCCGTGGTCCGCCGGAAGCGGTTCTTCCTGGGCATGGCCGTCACCGTCGCGCTGACCGCCCCGTTCGGCCTGTGGTGGGTTTGGCCGGTGCTGTGGCTGCTGCCGCAGGCCACCTGGCTCCCGATGGTCACGCGCCTACGCAACATCGCCGAACATGCCCTGGTGGCGAAGGATGAGCCCGACCCGCTGCGGCACGCGCGGACCACCCACGCCAACTGGCTCGAGCGTGCGCTGCTCGCCCCCTACTGGGTGAACTATCACTGCGAGCACCACATGTTCATGCATGTGCCCTGCTACAACCTGCCGAAGGTTCGTCGGCATCTGGAGCGGGCCGGCGTGACCGAGCGGATGCTGTCGGCCCCGGGCTATTTGCAGGTGCTGAAGCTTGCGTCCGGCAAGCCCGAGCGCGTAGCCGTGGCGGCGTGATCGCCCCCACGCTCGAAGCCCGCCGCGCCTTCATCCTCGAGAACACCCGCGTCCAGCGGCCCCCGCACACGCCGGAGCTTGCGCTGCATCTCGCCGACGAGATCACGCCGATCTGGCGGATGACCGAGGAGGCGCTGTCCGAGATCGGCCTGCCGCCGCCGTTCTGGGCCTTCGCCTGGGCCGGCGGCCAGGCGCTGGCCCGCTACGTTCTGGACAATCCCGAGGTCGTCGCCGGCGAGGGGGTCATCGACTTCGCCTCCGGGTCGGGGATCGTCGCCATCGCGGCGCTGAAGGCCGGCGCGGCGCGCGTGCTGGCGGCCGACATCGACCCGTTCTGCGGCGCAGCCCTGGCGGTGAACGCCGACGCCAACGGCGTGGCCTCGGAATTCACCGACGCCGATCTGCTGGACGCCCCGGCCCCTGCCTGGGCCAAGGTGATCCTGGCCGGGGACATCTGTTACGAGAAGCCGCTGGCGGCCCGCGTCATGGCGTGGCTGGGCGAGGCGCGGGCCCGCGGCGCGACCGTGCTGATCGGCGACCCCGGCCGCAGCTACTTCCCGCGCGAGGGCCTCGTGAAGCTCGCCGAATACCAGGTGCCGACCACCCGGGAGCTGGAAGACATGGAGGTCAAGAAGACCGCGGTCTGGGCGCTGCCCTGAGGCCCGCCCAAGCGCCGCCTTGGGCCCCTTTTCCGCCGCTTCTGCGTTGAAATCTCGGGAGGCTGCAACTTCCGAGGGTCCGATGCCCGCTCCGACCGCCTTAGAACAGTACATGCTGGAACTGGTGAACCAGTACCGGATCTCACAGGGAGTCCAGCCGCTCGCCTGGGACCCCGACCTCGGCGAATCCGCCGAGCTCCACAGCCAGTGGGTGCTGCAGACCGACACCTTCACCCACGAAGGCGCCGGCGGCTCGAGCCCAACCGCCCGGATGGCGGCGGCTGGCTACCAGCTCACCGGCTCCTGGACCACCGCCGAGAACCTGGCGCTGCGCAGCATCAACGGCACGCCCACCCTGCAGGACGACGTCGAGCTGCTGCACCAGCAGCTCCTTGCCTCTCCGGGCCACCACGCCAACATCGTCAATGCCACGCTGCGGGAGCTGGGCGTCGGCATCGAGCTCGGCGAGTATCAGGGCTACCAGGCCGTGATGGCGACCCAGAACTTCGCCAAGACGGGCACGGCGTTCTTCATCACCGGCGTGGCGTTCGACGATCTGGACGGCGACCTTCGCTATGACGTGGGCGAGGGCCTGGGCGGCCTGACGGTGACGGTCGCCACCGCCGGCGGGGCTGTGGTCGGGGCCACCAGCACCTACGCCCAGGCCGGGGGCTACGAGCTGGCCGTCTCGCCCGGGACGTACAACGTCACCTTCTCGGGCGGCGGCTTCGCCAGCGTGACGCGGACGGTCACGGTCGGCTCCGCCAACGTAAAGGTCGACTGGGCCGATCCCCAGGCCGCGGGCGGCGGGGCCACGCCGGGGAACGACAACCTGGCGGGCACGCCGCTGTATGGCGGAGCCGGGAACGACACCCTGACCGGCACGGTGGGCCAGGACTTCCTGCGCGGCGAGGATGGGAACGACAGCCTGTACGGCGGCGCGGCCTTCGACGACCTGCACGGCAACCTCGGCGAGGACACCGTGGTCGGCGGCCCGGATGGCGATTGGGTGGTCGGCGGCCAGGGGCAGGACGTGCTGTTCGGGGAAGACGGCGACGATGTGGTGTTGGGGAATCTCGGCCAGGACACCGCCGACGGCGGCGCGGGCGACGACGTGGTGCGCGGCGGCCAGGGCCATGACCTGATCACCGGCGGCTTCGGCGCCGACTACATGGCCGGCGACCGCGGCGAGGACACCATCGCCGGCGGGGCCGGCGCCGACACCTTCCACAGCTTCGGCGAGGCGGGGCTCGACCGCATCCTCGACTTCAACCGCGCCGAGGGCGATCGGGTGAACCTCGTGGCCGGCTCCACCTATTCCTTCGGCCAGGTCGGCAACGACGTTGTGATCAACGTCACGGGCGGGGCGCGCATCGAGCTGGTCGGCGTCTCGATGGCGAGCCTCACCGGCGACTGGCTCACCGTCGGCTGAGCAGGCCACGGCAGCGGGAGCCGGGGCGGCGCGGGTTGTCGCCCTCTAGTCCTCATCCTGGGCGGGGAAGTCCGTGCCCCAACCGGCTTCAAACACGCCGAGAAGGCGGCCATCGGAGCGCACCTCGTGGCCGTAGGGGCTCTCGATGCTCCACGCGATGACCAGGGCCTGGTCGTCGGTTTCGCAGTCCAGGGCGACATCGGCCCCGAAGAGCCCGCCCGGTCCGCGCACCCGCACGCGATAGTCAGCCATCGGCGAAGTACCGGGTCGTCCCGACCAGCCGATGCCCGCGGTCATGAACCTCCACCCGGGCGTCGGCTCCGGCCCGGGCCAGCTTGCGGGCCAGCGCATGGGCCTGCGCCTCGGCCTTCGCGCCCGAGCCGAACACGATCGGCTCCAGGCCTGCGGAACAATCCATCCGCCAGCCGCCCTCCAGAGGCTGGATGGAGACCAGAACATCTCGAACGGACACTGACACAAGCGTTACTCCCGCGCGGATGAGGAGTTTGGCGCCGCGCGGGGTTCCTGAAATTCACCTAGGCGAAGAATTCGGGCGGTTGCGTCCTGGGAAGCCTCGATCTAGAACATATATAGAACATCAGGAGGCGACGCCATGCGTGAAGACGGCAAGATCGACTATGTGGAGCTCCCCGCCGAGGACATGGCCGCACAGACGGCGTTCTACGCCGAGGCGTTCGGCTGGACGTTCCAGGACTACGGCCCCGACTATCAGGCGTTCGGCGAAGGGTTGGACGGCGGCTTCTACAAGCCGGGCCCGGACGCGCCGAAGAAGCCGCCGCTCGTGGTGCTCTACGCCCACGACCTCGAGGCGATGGAGGCGAAGGTGAAGGCGGCCGGCGGCGTGATCAGCACGCCGATCTTCAGCTTCCCCGGGGGCCGGCGCTTCCACTTCCAGGATCCGGCCGGCAACGAACTGGCGGTCTGGAGCGAGGGGTAAGGCTCGCGCAACCGGCGGGCTGAGGCTCAGCCCGCCGGTCAGGCGGCTCAGTTCCCCGGAGCCTTCGGCGTCTCGGCCTCGGCCGACTGGCGGCGGCGGGGCATCAGCTTCTGGGCTTCGCGGAGTTCCGCCGGGTCCAGGGCGCCGTCGGTGTTCTTGTCGATGACGCCGAAGAACTTGGCCATCATGTCCCCGGTCTGGCCCTTCAGCTCGGCCTTCTGCAGCTTGCCGTCGAAGTCGTCGTCCATGGCGCCCATGAAGAGGGTGGCCTGGAGCTGCTTGTCGTAGTCCGGCTTCTGGTCCTGCACGGTCTCGTCGACCCAGCGGTAGTGCAGGTAGGTCGCCAGCATCTCCTCCCACGACTGCTCGCCCCAGGTGACCACCTTGTTCGGGTCCGGGTTGGCGGGGTTACGCCTGGAGTTGTCATAGGTGTAGCGGGTCACGACCTTCGTGCCGGCCGGGATCTTCAGCGGCTCGGCCAGGAAGTACTCGTACTGCCAGTTGAAGTCGTAGCGGGGCAGCGAGAGCAGCATCTCCTCCCGGCCGTCCGGATAGATCACCGACACGCTGGCCGAGGCGCCCCGATGGTGAGCGTGCGGCGTCAGGCCGTAGAGGATCGCCTCCTTCGGGAACTGGATGTAGGCGTGCTCGTGGTGCTCCTCGGTGTTGGCGGGGATGACGATCGAGAAGTCGAAAATGCCCATGGTGCGGAGCACGTACTTGGGCTCCTGGCCCTTCGGATAGAAGTACATGCCCATCTGGGTCTTCTCGACCGTCTCGCGGCCATAGGGCGTGTAGTGGTTCTGGAAGGCCACGCCGCCGGAGGGCGGCACCCAGACGCCGTGGTCGTCGGGGTTGATGTTCGAGCCGCGGCCCGGCCCGTAGCCGCCGAGCGAGGCGCCCCACTGGGTCTCCGTCGCCGTGTCGCCGGTCTTGAAATTGCCGTCCACGACGCCCGTCAGGATGTGGTGCACCGCCTGGCGGTCGGTGACGCGGAAGGTCGTGGCCTTCATCCAACGGCCTTCGGTCATGACGCTGGGCACCACCGGACGCTGGTAGTCGAGCACGCCCTGGGCCGGGATGGCGAAGGCCGGGATCTCGACGATCACGTCCGGCTTGCCCAGCGGCCAGTCGGGCGCCTTGAAGTCGATCTTGGCCAGCGGGTCCTCGCCCTGGCCGCGCGGCGCGCCGCCCTCGATCCAGTGGACGAGGGTCTTGATCTGCTCGGGGCTCAGGCGGTCGTCGTCCTTGAAGTGGCCGACGGTCTGGTCGGCCATGTAGGGCGGCATACGGTTCGTGCGAATGACCTCGCGGATCATCGGAGAGAAGCCCTTCACCTGCTCGTAGGTGTTGAGCGGCATCGGGCCGATGCCGCCCGGCTGGTGGCACGTGGCGCACTTGGCCTTGATGATCGGCGCCACGTCGTGGGCGTAGCTGATTTCGGTGAAGCCGCCCTTGGCCTTGGCCGGGAAGGCGATGGCCGAACCCTTGGCGGCGGCCTGGGTGAAGGCGACGCTGCGGCCGGCGGTCAGGGCGTCGACGGCGGCGCGCGCGCCGGCCGCCGGGCCGCGATAGAGCACCTGCCAGCTCTTCGGGTCGACCACGAAGACCTCGGCGGCGCGGCTGATCCCGAGCTGTTCGCCGACAAGCTGCTGGTAGTCGAACAGGATCGGCATCTGGAGACCGAGCCTGGCGGCCTCGGCCTTGACGACGTCGCGCTTCTCGCCCAGCCGAGAGGTGACCCCGAACATCTCCACGCCCTTGCCGGCGTAGTCTCGCTTGAGGGCGGCGAGCGCCGGCGCGTCCTTGCGGAGCTGGGCATCGCCCGAGGCGTAGGCGACCAGGACGACGGCCTTGGCGTCGGCGTTCCGATACAGCTCGCGCGCAATCAGGTTCTGGTCGGCGAGCCGGAAATTGTCGACGGTCTGAGCCGCCCGCGCCTGACCAGACAGCAGCAATCCTGCCGCCATCGCCATCATCAGGCCCATCACGGCGGCTCTCACGCCCGCCCGTCGCGCCACACCCATGCTCCAGCCTCCCGTCCGGAATTTCTTGTTATCCGAACAGGATGATCCGACGCGCATTGCGCAATTGTGTCAGGTCGTTGGAAGGGCGCTTCAGCCCTGCAGCGGCTGGCCGCGACAGTCGACGGCGAACAGCGGCGTGGTGCGGGCGAGCACTTCGATCCGTTCGCAGTCCCCATGCCGCGCGAGAAGCTGTGGAATGCTGCTCAGCACCTCCGACGCCCGCTCGATGGACAGGATTTCGATGGGAACGAGAGATCCTCTGGCGATCACGCGAAGCTGGTACATTACGGTTCGACCCCGACTGACGATCGGGTATGCGCGCGGCGACCGGCGTTCGCCATTTCGGAAAACTACTTAAGGCTGTCGAGGAACCACGATGACGCAAGCGGAGATGGAGGCGATCGTCCTCGCGTTCCCCGGCGCGACGAAGGGCACGAGCTACGGCAAACCGGCCTATCTGGTGGACGGAAAGTTCTTCACGCGGCTGCGGCGCGACGACGCCAGCCTGGTGCTGATGGACGTCTCGTTCGACGAGCGCGAGATGCTGATTGAGGCCGAGCCCGCGACCTTCCACATCACGCCGCACTACAAGGACTATCCCAGCGTGCTGGCCCGGATGGAGAGCCTGCATCCCGGCTCGTTCCGCAACTTCCTCGAGCGCCGGTTCCGCAAGATCGCGAAGAAGTCGGTCGTGAAGGAATGGGACAAGGCGCGCGGCGCGTGACCGAGGACGACTTCCGCGCGCTGTGCCTCTCCCTTCCCGAGACGGTGGAAGGGGCGAACATGGGATCGATCTACTTCAAGGCCAACGGTAAGGACCTGGCCCGCCTGCTGGGCGGCGGCCGGGCCATGCTGACGGGCGTGCCTGTGGAAGAGGTGGAGATGCTCACCGAAGCCGAGCCGGATGTCTTCTGGGCGGACGGCCACTTCAAGCAGGCGCGCTGCGTGGTGGCGACGCTGGAGCGGCTGGAGCCGGACGTCGTGCGCGGCTTCCTGGAGCGTCGCTTCCGGCAGGTGGCGAAGAAGAGCGTGCTGAAGGCTTGGGAGGGCTAGAACTCGTCCTCGATCGCGGCGCGGAAGTTCTCGAAGACCTCGCGGGCGTGCTGCTCTGGCGGGAGCTCGGGCTCGGCGGGGCCTGCGCCGGCGCCGGCGGTGAGCCGGCCCACGACCACGCCGTGTTGGACGAGCAGCAGTTCCTCGCCCGCTTCCAGGCCTTCCAGCAAGGCGGCGATCTTCGGCGGCAGGTCGTCGAGGTCGAGGCGCTTCATGGCCCCATCCTAGACCCGCGGGAGCCCGGGGGGTAAATCGCCCGCATGGCTTACCGATCGCTGCGCGAGTTCCTGGACAAGCTGGAGGCCGCGGGCGAGCTGGTCCGCGTCACAGAGCCCGTGTCGTCCGTCCTGGAGATGACCGAGATCCAGCGCCGCCTCCTCGCGACCGGCGGACCGGCCGTCCTCTTCGAGAACGTCGTCCGCGCCGACGGCGAACGGTCCACGATGCCGGCGCTGGTCAACCTGTTCGGCACGGTCAAGCGCGTGGCGATGGGGGTCACGCTGGAGGGCAAGGAACGCACCACCGCAGGCGAGCTGCGCGAGGTGGGCGAACTGCTGGCCTTCCTGCGCCAGCCCGAGCCGCCGCGCGGCCTGAAGGACGCCTGGGACATGCTGCCGCTCGCCAGGACCGTGATGGGCATGCGGCCTCAGGTCCGCAAGTCGGGTCCCGTGCAGGAGGTGGTGCTGAAGGGCGACCAGATCGACCTGTCGAAGCTGCCGATCCAGAGCTGCTGGCCGGGCGAGCCCGCGCCGCTGATCACCTGGCCGCTGGTCGTGACCAAGGGGCCGTCCGACGACCGCGAGGACGACTACAACCTCGGCATCTACCGCATGCAGGTGCTGGGCAGGAACAAGACGATCATGCGCTGGCTCGCGCACCGCGGCGGCGCCCAGCACCACCGGCGCTGGAAAGGCGCCGGCAAGCGCGAGCCTCTGCCGGCGTGCGCGGTGATCGGCGCCGATCCGGGGACGATCCTGGCGGCGGTGACGCCGGTGCCGGACACGCTGTCGGAGTACCAGTTCGCCGGCCTGCTGCGCGGCGCGAAGCTGGACCTCGTGCCGGCCAAGACCGTGCCGCTGATGGTGCCGGCCCAGGCCGAGATCGTGCTGGAAGGCCATGTGCACCTCGACGAGTACGCCGACGAGGGGCCTTACGGCGACCACACCGGCTACTACAACTCGGTCGAGCGGTTCCCGGTGTTCGAGGTGACGGCGGTCACCATGCGCAAGGACCCGATCTACCTGACCACCTTCACCGGCCGGCCGCCGGACGAGCCCAGCGTGCTGGGCGAGGCGCTGAACGAGGTCTTCATCCCGCTGATCCGCCAGCAGTTCCCCGAGATCGTCGACTTCTGGCTGCCGCCCGAGGGCTGCAGCTACCGGATCGCCGTGGTCTCGATGAAGAAGGCCTACCCCGGCCACGCCAAGCGCGTGATGATGGGCGTCTGGAGCTACCTGCGTCAGTTCATGTACACAAAGTGGGTGATCGTCGTGGACGACGACATCGACGCTCGCGACTGGAAGGACGTCATGTGGGCGGTCTCGACCCGCATGGATCCGGCCCGCGACATCACCGTCATCGAAAACACGCCGATCGACTACCTGGACTTCGCCAGTCCGGAGAGCGGCCTGGGCTCCAAGATCGGCCTGGACGCCACCAACAAGTGGCCGCCCGAGACCAAGCGCGAGTGGGGCGAGAAGCTCTACATGGACCAGTCCGTCATCGACACGGTGACCGAGAAGTGGGCTAAGCTCGGCCTGCCCGGCGACGGCCGGCCCGTCGACTAGGCCGGAGGATCGCATGGACGTCACCGCATCCGCGCACGCGGCCGCGCTCTGGGCCGGGCTGCACATCTTCCTGCTGCTGGTCCTGTCGGTGCTCGTCACCCGCCAGCGGCGCAAGCACGGCGTCTCCCTGGGCGACGGCGGCGTGCCGGCGCTGAGCCACGCGATCCGGGCCTTCGGCAACGCCAGCGAGCACGTCCCCGCCGCGCTGGGGGGCCTGGCGATCCTGGCGCTGGCCGGCGCGCCGCCGCTGCTGATCCACCCCGTGGGCCTGGTGCTGTTCGCAGGCCGGCTCCTGCACGCCGTCGGCCTGTCGCGCAGCGGCGACGCCACCCTGCCGCGGGCGATCGGCACGCTGGCCACGTGGATCGCCTATGTGGTGCTGGGCGCGGCGCTCATCTTCTACGCCGTCCCCTAGCTTGTAGCGGGGCTCGCGCTCGGCCAT
This sequence comes from Phenylobacterium sp. VNQ135, assembly GCF_049445735.1. Taxonomy (NCBI): domain Bacteria; kingdom Pseudomonadati; phylum Pseudomonadota; class Alphaproteobacteria; order Caulobacterales; family Caulobacteraceae; genus Phenylobacterium; species Phenylobacterium sp. VNQ135. Next base: position 397,417 of record NZ_JBMSDS010000005.1, read on the forward strand.
ATGGCCGGGATGGACGAAAACCTGCTGAACGACGTCGTGGCCGCCGCTCTCAAGGCCGGGGCCGACGCCGCCGAAGCCGTGGGCGCCGAGCGCCGCAGCCTCTCGGTCAACGTGCGCGAGGGCGAGCTGGAGGAGGTGGAGCGCGAGGAGTCCCGCGATCTCGGCCTGCGGGTGTTCGTCGGCCGCCGGCAGGCGACGGTTTCGGGCTCGGACATCTCCCCCGAGGCCCGCGCCAAGCTGGTGGAGCGCGCCGTGGCCATGGCGAAGCTGGCGCCGGAAGATCCCTATGCCAGCCTGGCCGATCCCGAGGCGCTGGCGCGCGGCCCCCTGCCCGACCTCGACCTCTACGATCCGACCGAACCCACGCCTGAGGCGCTCGAAGAGCGTGCGCGCATCGCGGAAGCCGCCGCCCGCGCCCAGCCCAAGGTGACCAACTCGGACGGCGCCAGCGGCTCGTGGTCGTCGTCGCGGTGGATCCTGACCACCAGCGCCGGCTTCACCGGCGTGCACCGTGCGTCGGGCTTCTCCATCGGCGCCTCGGCCATCGCGGGCGACGAGAGCGGCATGGAGACGGGCTACGACGGCCGCTCGGCCCGCTGGGAGGCCGACCTGCCGGCGCCCGACAGCCTGGGCGCCGAGGCCGGCCGCCGGGCCGCCAGCCGCCTGGGCGCGCGCAAGATCGCGTCCACGACCGCGCCCGTGATCTTCGAGAACCGCCTGGCCGCCTCTCTCATGAGCCCGCTTATCGGCGCCATCTCCGGCCCGGCCATCGCCCGCGGCACCTCGTTCCTGAAGGACAAGCTCGGACAGCCGGTGTTCGCGCCCGGCGTCACCATCACGGACGATCCGCACAAGCGCCGCGGCCTCGGCTCGTCGCCCTTCGACGACGAAGGCGTCCGCAACCAGCGCCGCGACCTGATCGAGGCGGGCGTGCTGACCACCTGGCTGCTGAACACCTCGTCGGCCCGGCAGCTCGGCCTCTCGACCACCGGCCACGCCTCACGCGGCCTTGCCGGACCGCCGGGCGTATCGCCCAGCAACCTGACGCTCCAGCCCGGCGAAAGGGACCTCGCCGGCTTGATGAAGGACGCCGGCTCGGGCCTGCTGATCACCTCGATGTTCGGTCCCTCGCTGAACGGCAACACCGGCGACTGGTCGGTAGGCTGCTCGGGCTTCTGGTTCGAGAACGGCGAGATTACCTATCCGGTGAGCGAGATCACCGTGGCCGGCAACCTGATCGACATCTACGGCCGGCTGGTCCCGGGGTCGGACCTCGAGTTCCGCGGCGCCTCCAATTCGCCGTCGCTGCTGGTCGACAAGCTGGCCATCGCAGGACGCTGACGCTGGACGACCTCGCCCTCCTCCTCGACGCCGCCCGCGAGGCGGGCGAACTGGCCGGCAAGCTCCGCCGGCAGGGGCTGGAGATCGAGTACAAGGCCGGCAATTCGCCGGTCACGAACGCCGATCTGGCGGCCGACCGGCTGCTCAAGGAACGGCTGCTCACCGCCCGACCCAACTACGGCTGGCTGTCCGAGGAGACGGCGGACGATCCCGCTCGCCTGGCCCAGCAGCGCATCTTCGTGGTCGATCCGATCGACGGGACGAGGGCCTTCCTGAACGACCGGCCTTGGTGGGCCGTGTCGGTGGCCGTCGTCGACGGCGAGCGGCCGGTGACCGGCGTCGTCTTCGCGCCGGAGGTGGGCGAGACCTATGCCGCCCATGCGGGCCAGGGCGCGACCCTCGACGGCGAGGCGATACGGGTAGGCGGCCGGGAGACGCTGGAGGCCTGCCGCATGGCGGGCGACCCAAACCTGTTCCGGCATCCGAGCTGGCCCACGCCCTGGCCCGAGATGCAGGTGGAGGCCCGAAACTCCACGGCCTACCGCATGTGCCTGGTGGCGGGGGGCCAGTTCGACGCCGCCGTGGCGCCGGTGGCCAAACACGACTGGGACCTGGCGGCGGCCGACCTCATCGCCACCGAGGCGGGCGCCTTCGTCGGCGACCATCACGGCCAGACCTTCCGCTACAACCGGCCGAAACCGGTGCAGGCGAGCCTCGTCTGCTGCGCGCCGGCGCTCACCCCATTGATCCTGGACCGGGTCCGGCATATCGGCAGCGCAAACTGACCCTTCCGGTCCTGAAAGCGTTTCCGAACATCATGCCTGACAGCCAACAGCTCCTTCACCTCGTCATCGGCGGCGAGCTGAAGTCCCTCAACGGCCCGCCGGAATTCCGCGACCTGTCGAAGGTCGACCTGGTGGGCGCCTTTCCGTCATACGACGAAGCCGTCCGCGCCTGGCGCGCCAAGGCCCAGGAGACGGTGGACAACGCGCACATGCGCTACTTCGTGATCCACGCCCACAAGCTGCTGTCGCCGGCGGCCGGCGAGTAACGACAGGGCCTAGTCGCGCTCGATGCGGTCGAGCAAGGCGCCGCCGCGCCAGACCTCGACCGCGTGGCAGCTCCGATGCTCGCCCAGCAGCCGTCGGGCATGGGTCTGGAGCTGTTCCAGCTCGGTCCAGGGGGCCAGGTCCACCACCGGCGCAACACCATCCGCCCTGACGCACAGCAGGGTGCAGTATTCTTCCGCCGCGCTGATGGTCAGCCCCTCCTCCATGCGCGAACTGTTGCACGCTATGGGCGAGCCGTCCGTCGGCGAGGCGACTCTTTGCGCCAGCTACTCCCGACGGAGCAGCCGCTCGGTGAGCAGCGATCCCAGCATCTGGCTCCTGAACTTCGCCTTCATGCCGGCCGGGTCGTACATCGGGCTTTCCACCCATTCGAGGAAGCTCATCCCCGCGGGTTCGCCTTCTTCCAGGTAGCGCTCGAAGGTGTAGTCCAGCACCCCCGTCTTGCCCTGCTTGACGTGCAGGTAGCGGAGGTGGAGCTGGTCCATGGCCTCGCGGATCGTCTTGCCCTTCCGGAAGTGCATGTAGAGCACGCTCATGATGCCAGCCCGGTCCGCGCCGGACTTGCAGTGCATCAGGGCCGGATACTGGATGGTCTCGAACAGCCGCTTGGCGCCCAGCACCCGCTGCACGCTCGGGACCTCGCGCGAGGTGATGGTGAAATCCACCATCGTCAGGCCGAGCCGCTCGCAGGCGTCCTTCTCGAGGGCGTGGAAGCTGGCGTCGAACCCGCCGCGCAGGTTGATCACGGTCTTGATGCCCCGCGCCTTCCACAGGGCAAGCTGGTGCGGCCAGGGCTGGTTGGTGCGGACCAGCTCCTCCGAAATCCAATGAGCGTTGGAGAAGCCCAGGCGCAGGTAGGCATGGTCGTTCCAGAGATAGTCCAGATAGGTCTTCAGCCGCCCGCCGGGCGTGCTGACGTCGAATCCGTTCCGGACCGGCTGTTCGTTCATGGCCGCTAAGTAGGGCCAAGCGGCCGCCAGAGGAAGTCGCCCCGCTTGACTTCGCAGCCCCGACGTCCGACCCCAGACCCATGAGCGACAGCCTGCCCGAGCTATCTGGCCGCGACCTGATCGCGCGGGTGGCGAAGGCTTACCTCGCGCCGCGGTGGGCGCCCTGGACCGGCGCCCTGCTCGCGGGCATCGCGGCGGCCTGGTTCACCACCAAGCTGGTGCAGATCCTGGAGCCTGCGACCAACGACCTGATGGTCAACCACAAGCCCGGAGCCCTGGTGGCCCTGCCGCTGACTATCGCGGTCTACGCCATCCTGCGGGCGCTGGCGCAGATCGCCCAGGCGACGCTCGTGAACCGCATCGGCAATGCGGTGGTGGGCGACATCCAGGTGCAGCTGTTCGGCAAGCTGGTGCGGGCCGACCTCGCCCGGCTGCGCAGCGCCCACTCCGGCTCCTACGTCTCCTCGGTGCTGTACGACGCGGGCCTGATCCGCGAGGCCGCCACGTCGGGCGTGATCAACTACACCCAGCACCTGCTGATCGTGATCGGCGCGATCACGGTGATGATCTCCAACGACCGCAATCTCTCGCTGCTGCTCATCGTCGCCCTGCCCGCCGCCAGCCTGATCATGCGTCGTTTCGCCAAACGGACGACGAAGGCGGCCAAGGGCGCCATGGCCGAGACCTCGGCGCTGTCGACGGCGATCATGGAGAGCCTGGACGGCGTGCGGGTCGTCAAGCTGGAGAACCGCGAGAGCTACGAGGAGGCCCGCGTCGGCGAAGTGGTGCGCCGACGCCAGAAGCACCTGACGAAGGGGGCCAACGCCCGGGCCCGCGCCGCCCCCACAACCGAACTGCTGATGACCCTCATCACCGCGGCGGTGATCGCCTACGCCGGCTGGCGCTCGCAGCAGGGCGGCATGACCGTAGGCGCGTTCGTGGCCTTCATCGCCGCGCTCGGCGTGGCGTCGCAGTCGCTGCGCCAGCTCGCCAACCTGCAGACCGTCTTCGCCGAGGGCATGTCGGCGGCCCGCCGCCTGTTCGCCGCCCTGGACGTCGAGCCGGAGGTCCGGGAGAAGCCGGGCGCGCGCGCGATGCCGCGAGGCCAGGCGACGGTCCGGTTCGAGGACGTCGGCTTCCGCTACGGGCCCGAAGGCGCCCCCACCCTGGCGGGCGTCACCCTGGAGGCCCGGCGCGGCGAGACGGTCGCCCTGGTCGGCCCCTCCGGCGGCGGCAAGAGCACGATCCTGAACCTCATCCCGCGCTTCTACGACCCGACCTCCGGCCGGGTGACCATCGACGGCCTCGACGTGCGCGATGTGACGCTGGCGTCGCTGCGGGATCAGATCGCCCTCGTCACCCAGGAGCCGTTCCTGTTCGATGACACCATCCGCGCGAACATCTGCTACGCGCGGCCGGACGCCAGCGAAGCCGAGATCGAGGCCGCGGCCAAGGCGGCTGCGGCGCACGAGTTCATCCTGGCGCTGCCGCACGGCTACGAAACCACCGTGGGCGAGGCCGGCGCGCGGCTGTCGGGCGGCCAGCGCCAGCGGATCGCCATCGCCCGCGCCTTCCTGAAGGACGCGCCCATCCTGCTGCTCGACGAGGCGACGAGCGCGCTGGACACCGAGAGCGAGGCCCAGGTGCAGGCGGCGCTCGCCCGGTTGATGGCCGGCCGCACAACCATGCTTATCGCCCACCGGCTCTCCACCGTGCGCGGCGCCGACCGGATCTACGTCATCGACCGCGGCCGTATCGTCGAGACCGGCGACCACGCGAGCCTGCTGAAGAAGCGCGGCCTCTACGCCCGCCTGGCCAAGAGCCAGCACCTCGAGGCCGAACCCGCTTGAAGAGGCTGCTGCGGAGCGACGGCGTCCAGGCGGTGCTGGGCTGGCTGCTGGGGACCTATCTGCGGGTCGTGCTGCGGACCGTCCGCTGGCGGCACGAGAACGTGGCGTGCGTCGAGCCTGTGCTGGCGGACGACGCGGCCGGGGCGATCGCTCTCTTCTGGCATGGCCGGATCCCGCTGTGCCTGGCGACCGCCCCCCAATGGTGGCGCAAGCGGACGCGCTGCCTCGTCTCGCCTTCGGCGGACGGCGAGTTCATCGCCCGGGCGCTCCAGATGTCGGGCTTCCCGGCGATCCGCGTGTCCTCGGCCAAGAAGGGCGATGCGGCCAAGGCCCGCGCGGCGGTGGCGGCGATCCGGGAGGCGACCGGCTGGGTGGCGGGCGGCGGCGCCCTCGTCGTCACGCCGGATGGTCCGCGCGGTCCCAACGAGGTGATCCAGGCGGGCGCCCTGCAGATCGCCCGCCGTTCGGGCCAGCCGGTGTTCCTGATGGGCATCGCCGCCAATCCTGCCTGGCAGCTGCAGGACACCTGGGACAGGGTGATGTTCGCCGCGCCGTTCGGCCGGGGCGCCGTCGTCTGGGAAGGCCCCCTGCACGTCCCGGCCGATGCCGGCGAGGCCGAAATCGCCGCCCTGATCGAAGACTGGTCGCGCCGGCTCTCCGCGGCCACCCGGCGGGCAGAGGCCCTCGTCAGCCGACCAGGATAGGTCCGCCGCATTGAAACTGCGGCCGGTTCGCGGGACATAGGCGTCCATGGCTCACGCCCACCATCACGATCACGACCATGATCACGACGATCATGAGCACGATGAGCACGGCCACGCGCACGGCTTCGGCCACCATCACCATGCGCCCGCCGACATGGGCCGCGCCTTCGCCGTCGGCGTCACGCTGAACATCCTGTTCGTGGCGGCCGAGGCGGCGGCGGGCTTGTGGACCGGCTCGCTGGCGCTGCTCGCCGACGCCGGCCACAACCTCTCGGACGTGCTCTCGCTGCTGCTGGCGTGGGGCGCCATCGTGCTGGCGCGTCGGGCGCCGTCCGGACGCCGCACCTACGGGCTGCGCAAGGGCACGATCCTCGCCTCGCTGGCCAACGCCGTCCTCCTGCTGGTGGCCGTGGGCGCGATCGTCTCCGAGGCGGCGCACCGCCTGCGCGAGCCCGCGAGCGTCGAGGCCGATGTGGTCATGCTGGTCGCGGGCCTGGGCGTGGTCATCAACGGCATCACGGCCGCCTTCTTCATGCGCGGCAGCCATTCGGACCTCAACGTCCGGGGGGCCTTCCTGCACATGGCCGCCGACGCGGCGGTGTCGCTGGCGGTCGTCGTCGGGGCCTTCGCGATGTCTCAGACCGGCCTGCTGTGGATCGACCCGGCCCTGAGCCTGATCATCGCGGCCGTTATCGTGCTCGGCACCTGGGGGCTGCTGCGGGACTCCGCAGACCTTGCCCTCGACGCCGCGCCGCGCGGCATCGACGTGGAAAAGGTCCGCCGCTGGCTCGCCGCGCAGCCGGGCGTCACCGAGGTGCACGATCTGCACATCTGGGCCATGAGCACGACCGAGACGGCGCTCACCGCCCACCTCGTGCGGCCGCAGAACGCCGACCACGACGCCTTCCTGCACGCCGCCTGCGAGGGACTGGAGCGGAAATTCAACATCATCCACGCCACTCTGCAGGTGGAGACCGACGCCGCGCACGTCTGCCGCCTGCGGCCCGCCGAGGTGGTGTGACGACGGCGCTGGCCCTCTATGGCGCGGCGACACGCCTCCTGGAGCCGCTCGCCCCGCTGGCGCTGAAGGCCCGCGCGCGGCGCGGCAAGGAAGACCCCGGACGGGTTGGCGAACGGCTGGGCCGCAGCGATCGGCCGCGCCCCCCAGGCCCGCTCCTCTGGCTGCACGGCGTCAGCGTCGGCGAGAGCGTTTCGCTGCTGCCGCTGGTCGAGGCGCTAAGGGCGCGGCGGCCCCACGTGACGGTGCTGGTGACCTCGGGCACGGTCACCTCGGCGGAGGTGCTGGCCAAGCGCCTGCCGGCCGGCGTGATCCACCAGTACGCGCCGGTCGACACCCCGGGAATCGTGGCGCGCTTCCTGGAGCATTGGCGGCCCGACCTGGCGGTCTTCGTCGAGAGCGAACTTTGGCCCAACCTGATCACGGCCGCCCGCGACCGGGGCGTGAGACTGGCCCTGCTCTCGGCACGGATGACGGAGGCCAGCGCCCGCGGCTGGTCACGAGCCCCGGCCTCGGCGCGGGCGCTGCTCGGCGCCTTCGATCTCGTGATGCCGCAGGACGATGCGGTGGCGGCCAGGCTGGCCGGCCTCGGCGCCGCGGCAGGGGAGACGCTGAACCTGAAGCGCGTCGGCAAGCCCCTGGACGAACGGCCGAAGGACCTCGCGCGGCTGCGCGACATTCTCGGGCCGCGCCGCATCGTGCTGGCCGCCAGCACCCATCCCGGCGAGGAGGCGCTGATCGCGGACGCCCTGCGTGGCCTGGACGCCCTGCTGATCCTGGCGCCGCGTCATCCCGAACGGGGACCGGACCTCGCCCGGCGCTTCGACGCGCCCCGCCGGAGTGCGGACGCCCTGCCCTCGCCGGAGACGCGGGTCTATGTGGCCGACACCCTCGGCGAGCTGGGGCTGTTCTTCCGGCTGGCGGACGTGACGATCATGGGCGGAAGCCTGCTGCCGGGGATCGGGGGCCACAACCCGCTGGAGCCGGCGCGGTCCGAGGCCGCCATCGTCACCGGCCCGCATGTGTTCAACGCCGCCGACCTTTACGCCGAGATGCTGGCCGAGGGCGCGGCGTTGCAGGTCGAAAGTCCCGAGGCGCTACGCGCCGCCGTGGAACGACTGCTGAACGACCGCGCGGCGGCGCGTCGGCTTGGAAAGGCCGCACGCGCCTACGCCGAGCGCCAGGGCGCGCAGCTCGACGTCGCCCTGGCGGCCTTGGAGCCGCTGCTGCCATGAAGCTCGCGACGCCCCGCTGGTGGTACAGCCGCGACCGGCGGGTGATGCCGATGACGCGCGGCCTGCTGACGCCGCTGTCCTGGGTCTGGACAGGCGTGACGGCGCGCAGGATCGCGCGCGCCAGGCCGGCCGATGCGGGCGTTCCGGTGATCTGCGTCGGGAACGTCACCATGGGCGGCGCGGGCAAGACGCCGGTCGTGCGCGAGATCGCGCGGCGGCTGGACGCCCATGTCCTGACGCGTGGCTACGGCGGCCGCGAGGCGGGACCGCTGCGGGTGGATCCAACGCGCCATGACGCCGACGACGTCGGCGACGAGCCGCTGATGCTGGCGACCGACTTGCCGGTGTGGGTGTCGCGCGATCGGGCGGCAGGAGCGCGCGCCGCCGCCGAGGCCGGCGCCCGCGTGATCGTGATGGATGACGGCCACCAGAACCCGTCCGTGAGGAAGGCGCTGTCGCTGGTGGTGGTGGACGGCGAGACGCGGAACGGCGAGTGGCCGTTCGGCGACGGCCGCGTCTTCCCGGCGGGGCCGATGCGTGAGCCCCTGGAAGCGGGGCTGGCGCGCGCCGACGCCAGCGTCGTGCTGCTGCCGGCGGATCTGGAAGCTCCGGACCCCGAACTGCTGGCGGCGCTGGCGAGGAGGCCCGTCCTGATCGCCCGGCTTGTGTCGGCTGGACCACCGCCGCCCGGCCCCGTGGTCGGCTTCGCCGGCATCGGCAAGCCGTGGAAGTTCGAGCGTGCGCTGAAGGCGGCGGGCGCCGAGCTCGCCGACTTCGCGCCGTTCCCGGACCACTTCGCCTACGATCCCGCGGCGCTGAAGCTGCTGGACGAGCGGGCGGCGCAGTTCGGCGCGCGGCTGGTCACCACGGAGAAGGATTGGGTGCGCTTGCCGTCGGACTGGCGGGCCAAGGTCACGCCCTGGCCCGTGCGGGCCGCGTTCGAGGACGAGGCGGGGCTGGACCGCCTACTCTCCGCGCTCTAGCTCGCCCCCGCCTTCTTCGCGAACGCCCAGCTCGTCTCGGCCAAGGCCAGCACGCGCGGCCCCATGCTGGCCGCGTCCGGATGGTTGGCGGTGCCGTCCCGCACCCGGCCGAGGATGCCCTGAACGATGCCGGCCAGGCGGAAGGTGTTGTACGAGAAGAACCAGTTCAGGTCCGGCAGGCTCGACCGGCCGGTCCGCGCGCAGTAGAGCTCCACCGCCTCCTCGATGGTCGGGATGCCGTGCGCCTTCAGGTCGGGAAGCTGCGAGATCGTGCCGTTGACCCAGTTCATCAGCAGGTAGGCGAAATCGGCCAGCGGCTCGCCCAGGGTGGCGAGCTCCCAGTCGAGCACGGCGGCGACGCGCGGCTCGGTCGGGTGGAAGATCATGTTGTCCAGGCGATAGTCGCCGTGGACGATGGAGGTCCGCTCCTGGTTCGGGACGGTGGCCGGGAGCCACTCGATCAGCCGCTCCATCTCGGGAATCTCGCGATCCTGCGAGGCCTTGTACTGCTTGGTCCAGCGGTCGACCTGCCGGGCCATGTAGTTGCCGGGCTTGCCGAAATCCTCCAGGCCGATCTTCACGTGGTCGGTGTTGTGCAGGTCGGCGAGGGTGCCGATCTTGGCGTTGAAGATCGCCCGGCGCTCTTCGGGGCTGTAGGCCGGCAGGGTCTGGTCCCAGAGGACGCGGCCTTCCACGCAGTCCATCACGTAGAACCAGGTGCCGATGACGCCGTCGTCGGTGCAGAGGCCGTAGGTGCGCGCCACGGGAAAGCCCGTGGGGCCGAGGGCCGAGATCACCTTGTACTCGCGGTCCACCGCGTGGGCCGAGGGCAACAGCTTGCCCGGCGGCTTGCGGCGCAGGACGTATTTCTTCGAGGGCGTGATGAGCTGGTAGGTCGGGTTGGATTGACCGCCCTTGAACTTTCGGACTTCCAGCGGCCCCGCATAGCCCTCGACGTTGGCCTGGAGCCAACGCTCCAGGGAAGCCTGGTCGAACTGCTGGGCCTCGGGAACAGCCTCGGTGCCCGTGTTGGCCTTCTCGCGCTCCTGCTCGGCGGCGACGTCCGCGGTGACGGCCATGGCGTTCCCCTTCGTACGATTGTTTGAACCCTTTTAGCGACGGCGACCCAGCGTGAGCAAGGCAGCGCGCGCTTGACCCCGCGTCCGGAAGCGGGTTCGGAAGCGGCTCCATGAGCGACAACGACGTCGAGGCGATCATCGAGATCGAGGCTCCGCCCGCAGCCGTGTGGCGGGTGATGATCGACACCGAGCTGGCCTGGCGCTGGCTCGGCGCCTTCGGCTTCCGACCCAACGTCGGGCAGTTGTTCGTGATGCAGCCCAGCCGCCGCCGCCGGGAGACCACGGATCTGGAAGGTGCGATCCCCTGCCGACTCGAAGTCGTGGAGCCGAACCGGCGGCTGCGCTTCCGATGGACCTATCCTGGCCGGCCTTCCACCGACGTGACGCTGACGCTGACGCCCATCACCGGCGGCACCCACGTCCGCCTCACCCACACCGGCTGGGAGGCCTTCGACGACGAGGTGAACCCCGCCCGGATGGATGCGGCGCTGGCGGCGCTGCGGGACGCCTGGGCCAACACGGTGCTTCCCGCCCTGAAGGCCGAGGTCGAGGGCTAGCGGCCGAGCGCCCGCCAGCCGATGTCGCTTCGGCAGAAGCCGTCTGGGAAGTCGATCTTCTCGATGGCGGCGTAGGCGCGGTCGCGGGCGGTGCGGAGGTCGGGCCCGCGGGCGCAGACGTTCAGCACCCGCCCACCCGCCGCCCGGAGCGTCCCGTCGGGGTCGCGGCGGGTGCCAGCATGGAAGACCACGGCGCCCTCGCCGAGATCGCCGTCCAGCCCGCGTATCTCGCCGCCCGCGGCGGGCGTGCCCGGGTAGCCCTTGGCCGCGAGCACGACGCAGACCGCCGGCTCGTCGCGCCAGACCGGCTGCGGCATGCTCTTCAAGGTCCCCTTGGCGCAGGCGTCCAGATAGGGGACCAGGTCGCTTTCCAGGCGCAGCATCAGCACCTGGCATTCCGGGTCGCCGAAGCGGACGTTGAATTCCACCAGCTTCGGGCCTGCTTTGGTGGCCATCAGCTCCACGAACAGCACGCCGCGATAAGGCGAGCCGTCCGCGGCGATTCCGGCGAAGGCGGGCTCCACAAGCCGCGTGCGCACCTGTTCCACCAGGTTCGGCGTGAAGACGGGGGCCGGCGAATAGGTCCCCATGCCGCCGGTGTTCGGCCCCTGCTCGCCGTCGAAGGCGCGCTTGTGGTCCTGGGCCCAGCCGAACAGCATGGAGGTCTCGCCGTCGCAGAGCGCGAAGAGCGAGCCGATCTCGCCCTGCAGGAACTCCTCCACCACCACCCGCGCCCCGGCCGCGCCGAAGCGGCCGCCGAAGGCGTCGTCGATGGCGGCTTCGGCCTCGCCACGGTCCTGGGCGATGGTGACGCCCTTGCCGGCCGCAAGGCCGTCGGCCTTGATCACATAGGGCGCCTCGAACAGCTCCAGCGCCGCGCGCGCCTCATCGGCGCTCTCGCAGACCCGATAGGCTGCGGTGGGCAGTCCGTAACGGTCGGCGAAGGCCTTGGTGAAGGCCTTGGAGCTCTCGAGCTGGCCCGCGCCGGCGCTCGGCCCGAAGCAGGGGATCTGCTCGCCTTCCAGGGCGTCGGCGAGGCCGGCGGCGACCGAGGACTCGGGCCCGATCACGACCAGGTCGGCGGCGATCTCGCGGGCGAGCGCCACCAGGCCGTCGACGTCCGTCGCAGAGACGTCGCGCAGCTCGGCCTGGGCCGCCATGCCGGGGTTGCCGGGCGCGGCGACGAGCCGGGTGACGAGCGGCGAGGCCGCGATCTTCCAGGCGAGCGCGTGCTCACGGCCGCCGGAGCCGACGAGAAGGATGTTCATGGACGGCCGCTTTGGCGGCCCGGGCCGCCCCGGTCAAGCCGGCAGCTAGCCGGCGTCCACATCCAGGGCGTAGCCGGCCGAGCGGACGGTGCGGATCGGGTCCCCGCCCTCGGACGCGTTCAGCGCCTTGCGCAGGCGGCCGATGTGCACGTCGACGGTGCGCGCCTCGACATAGACGTCCGAGCCCCAGACGGCGTCCAGGAGCTGTTCGCGGGAGAACACGCGGCCCGGGTGCTGCATGAAGTGGTCCAGCAGGCGGAACTCGGTGGGCCCCAGGTGCACCTCGGAGCCGGCGCGACGCACACGGTGGGCGACGCGGTCGATGACGATGTCGCCGCAGCGGACGCGGTCCTCGGCCAGGCCAGGGCGCAGGCGGCGCAGCACCGCGCGGATACGGGCGGCGAGTTCGCTCATCGCGAAGGGCTTGACCACATAGTCGTCGGCGCCGGTGTCGAGACCCCGGATGCGGTCGGTCTCCTCGCCGCGGGCCGTCAGCATGATGATCGGCACGTTGCGGCTCTCGGTGCGCTGGCGGATGCGGCGGCAGACCTCGATGCCCGACACCTTCGGCAGCATCCAGTCCAGCACGATCAGGTCAGGCAGGCGCTCCTGCACCTGGAGGAGGGCCTCCTCGCCGTCGCCGGCGAGCGTGACCTCGTAGCCTTCCTTCTCGAGGTTGTACTGCAGCAGGGTGGCGAGGCTGTCCTCATCCTCGACCACCAGGACATGCGGCGTCACGGCGCGGTGCTCCCTTCCAGCGCATCGGTCTTGGGTCGGGCGCCGGAGATCGTGTCCTCGCCCGTGATCTCGTAGTGGATGAGTTCGGCGATGTTGGTGGCGTGGTCGCCGATGCGCTCGAGGTTCTTGGCCGCGAACAGCATGTGCGTGCAGGCGGTGATCGTGCGCGGATCGCCCATCATGTAGGTGAGCAGCTCGCGGAACAGGCTGTTGTAGTGCTCGTCGACCTCGTCATCGGAGGACCAGACCGACTGCGCCCGTTCCAGGTCGGAGCGGCTGTAGGCATCCAGCACGGCGGTGAGGCGGTTCAGCACCAGCTTGCCCATCCGCTCGATCGAGCGGGTGAGGGGCGAGGTCATCGGCTCTTCCTCGATGATCACGAGGGTGCGCTTGGAGATGTTCTTCGCCAGGTCCCCGATGCGCTCGAGGTTGTTGGCGATCTTCATCGCCGCGACGGTCTTGCGCAGGTCGTTGGCCATCGGCTGGCGGAGCGCGATGAGCCGGATCGCCCGGCGCTCGATGTCGCGCTCGGCCACGTCCAGCCGCTCGTCGCGGGAAACCACCGCCACGGCCTGGTCCTGGTCGCGCTTGACCACCGCCTGCAGGCAGTCGGCGACGGCGGCCTCGGCGAGGCCGCCCATGCGGACGGTCTCGGCCGTCAGCGCGTTCAGCTCGTCTTCGTAGGATTTGACGATGTGCTCGTTCATCGGCTCCGTCCTCAGCCGAACCGGCCGGTGATGTAGTCCTGGGTGCGGCTGTCCCGGGGGTTCGTGAAGATCTCGTCGGTGTTGCCCGCCTCGATCAGCTTGCCCAGGTGGAAGAAGGCGGTCTTCTGCGAGACCCGCGCGGCCTGGGCCATCGAGTGGGTCACGATGACGATGCAGTACTCCTCGCGCAGTTCGTCGATCAGCTCCTCGACGCGCGCGGTGGCGATGGGATCCAGCGCCGAGCAGGGCTCGTCCATGAGGATCACCTCGGGGTTCACCGCGATGGCGCGGGCGATCACCAGGCGCTGCTGCTGGCCGCCCGACAGGCTGGTGCCCGGCGCCTGAAGGCGATCGGCCACCTCGTCCCAGAGGCCGGCGCGCTTCAGCGAGGTCTCGACCACGTGCTCCAGTTCGCGCTTGCCGGTGGCGATGCCGTGGATGCGCGGGCCATAGGCCACGTTCTCGAAGATGCTCTTCGGGAACGGGTTCGGCTTCTGGAACACCATGCCGACGCGCGCGCGCAGCAGGACGGGGTCGATGCTGCGGGCGTTGACGTCCTCGCCGTCAAGCTCGATCCGGCCGGCCACCCGCGCCGAGGCGATGGTGTCGTTCATGCGGTTGATGCAGCGCAGGAAGGTGGACTTGCCGCAGCCGGAGGGGCCGATCAGGGCGGTGACCGCCTTCTCCGGCATGTCCAGCGAGACGTCGAACAGGGCCTGCTTCTCGCCATAGAAGACGCTGACGTCGCGAGCGCGCAGCTTCGCCGGGGCGTCGACGGCGTGAGCCCCGTGGCCGCGCAGTTCAATGTGCACCGGACCGCCAGGTGCGCCGTCGGGCTGGGTAAGCATGTTGGACCTCGAGATGGGGCGGCGCTGGGTCATGGCTACCAGCGCCGTTCGAACCGGCGCCGCAGCACGATGGCGGCGAGGTTCATGACGATCATGAAGACCAGCAGGACCATGATGGCCGCCGCGGTCCGCTCGTGGAACGCCCGCTCGGAGGCGTTCTCCCAGATGAAGACCTGGACAGGCAGCACGGTGGCGGCCTCGGTGATAGCGGCCGGCACACCGGGCACGAAGGACACCATGCCGACCATCAGCAGCGGGGCGGTCTCGCCCAGGGCGTGCGCCAGCGACAGGATGGCGCCGGTCATCACGCCCGGCATGGCCAAGGGCAGGACGTGGTGGAACACCGTCTGGGTGCGCGAGGCGCCGACGCCGAGGGCGGCTTCCCGGATCGACGGAGGCACCGCCTTGAGCGCCGAGCGCGTGGCGATGATGATCGTGGGCAGGCTCATCAGCGCCAGCACCAGCCCGCCCACCAGCGGCGAGGAGCGCGGCACGGCCAGCCAGTTGATGAACACCGCCAGGCCCAGCAGGCCGTAGACGATGGAGGGCACCGCGGCGAGGTTGTTGATGTTGACCTCGATGACGCTGGTCCAGCGGTTCTTGGGCGCGAACTCCTCGAGGTAGACTGCCGCCAGCACACCGATCGGCACCGACAGGAGCGCGGTGACCAGCAGCATCATCGCCGATCCCACGACGGCGCCCAGCACGCCGGCCTGTTCGGGCTCGGTCGAGTCGGAGCGGGTCAGGAAGCCGGTGTTGAAGCCGGACGAGACCATGCCCTGCGCCTTCAGCGTCTCGAGCCATGCGATCTGGCGGTCGTCCAGCTTGCGGTCGCCCTCGGCGGCGGAGGCGTCGACGTGGCCCTTGTAATAGAGCGCGGCGTCCGCGCGGACCGGCCCGGTCACGGTGACGGTCTGGCCGATCAGCCTGGGGTTGGCCCGCACCTTGTCCAGCAGCTGGAAGCCGAGGTCGGTGGACAGCAGCGCCGAGACCTTGCCCGAGGTGACGCCCATCGCGTCGTCGGTCTCGCCCAGCTTGGCCAGGACCGCGTCGGCGACCAGCAGGTCGTAGTTCGCCCCCGTCGGATCGGCCGGATCGATCCGCGCCGGGTCCAGATAGACGGGCACGCTCATCCGGTAATCGATGAAGGTCGTGTAGCCCTGGGTGACGATGCGTCCCAGCAGCAGGGCGAGGAAGGCCAGCGCGACGAAGATCGCCGCCCGGCCATACCACATGAACCTGAGCTCGCGCGCCCGGCGGGCCTTCAGGCGCGCGGCGATGGCGGAGCGGTCTTGGGCCGCCGGGGCGCCCGCGGTCCGTCCGGTCGGGGGAAGGGCCGCGTCAGTCATACTGTTCCCGGTACTTCTGCACGATCCGGAGCGCGATGACGTTCAGGATCAGGGTGATGACGAAGAGCGTCAGCCCGAGACCGAAGGCGGACAGCGTCTTCGGGCTGTCGAACTCCTGGTCGCCTGTCAGCAAGGTGACGATCTGCACCGTCACCGTGGTCACCGTGTCGAGCGGGTTGAGCGTGGTCTTGGCCTGCAGGCCGGCGGCCATGGTGACGATCATGGTCTCGCCGATGGCCCGCGAGACGGCCAGCAGCAGGGCGCCCATGATGCCCGGCAGGGCGGCCGGCATGACCACCTTCTTGATGGTCTCCGACCGGGTTGCGCCCATGGCCAGGCTGCCGTCGCGCAGCGACTGCGGCACCGCGTTGATGATGTCGTCCGACAGCGAGGAGACGAAGGGGATCAGCATGATCCCCATCACCGCGCCGGCGACGAGCGCCATCTGGTTCTGCACCTGGGTGAGATAGAGGCCGAGCTCGTGGAAGGGGCCGTCGACCAGCCGGGCGCCCAGGGCGTTGAAGGCCGAGCGGAAGAGCGGGCCCACCGTCAGGGCCGCGAAGAAGCCGTAGACCACCGTCGGCACGCCCGCGAGGATCTCCAGCAGCGGCTTGACGATCGCCCGGGTCGGGCGGCTGGCGTACTCCGCCAGGTAGATGGCCGAGAGCAGGCCAATGGGCGCGGCGACGATCATGGCGATCACCATGATCAGGAAGGTGCCGACGAACAGCGGGACGGCCCCGAACGCGCCGGCCGTAGCGAACTGGTCCGCGCGCATGGCGATCTGCGGATCCCAATCCAGGCCGAACAGGAACTGGTGCGGCGGCACGGCCCGGAAGAAGCGGAAGCTCTCGAAGGCCAGCGACGCGACGATGCCGATGGTCGTCAGGACCGCGGCGGCCGAGCAGGCGATCAGCAGGACCGAGGTCCAGCCCTCGACCTGCTGGCGGGCGCGGAAGTCCGGCTGCACGCGGCGATAGGCGAACATGAAGCCCGCCGCGGCGAGGGCCAGCGCGAGCACGATGGCGCCCAGGCGCAGCGCCATGGCGGCGCGCGCCGCCTCGCGCGCCTCGTCGTCGAGCGCGGCGCGGACATCCGGCGCGTAGAGCGTCTCGCTCGGCGCGTAGCCCGCAGCGATCGAGAGCGCGTCATCGTAGAAGAACGAGCGGGCCTGCGGCTCGAGCGCCTGGACGGCGGCCGGCGGCTCGGCCTCCACGACGGCGGCGACGATTCGGCCGCCGAACGCCCCGTGCAGCAGCAGGACGAGCGCCGCGGGCACAGCCGCCCAAAGCATCACATACGCGCCGTGATAGCCCGGCCGGGAGTGGGAACGTGCGCCGCCTGCGCCCGTCTGGGCGGTAAGCTTGCGGCGGCCCAGCACGTAGGTCACGGCCGAGAAGAGGACGAGCGCCGCGAGGACGGCCCAGGTGATCATGGCGTGGCTCTTGGCGCCTCAGGGCGCGGGGTTGGCTCAGCGCAGGCCACCATGCCCGCGCCGTGCGGACCCATTGCTACACTTCCATGACACTTTCACGACGGTGACCGGCCGCGGCTCCTTCGTCGCCAGGCTCGGGCAGGTAGACGGTGAAGGTCGCGCCCTCGCCACGGACGCTTTCGACCTGCAGCCCGCCGCGATGGCGATTGACGATGTGCTTGACGATCGCGAGGCCCAAACCGGTGCCGGAGCGCTCGCCGCTCTTCTGCCCTTCGACCCTGTAGAATCGCTCCGTCAGGCGCGGCAGGTACTCCCGTTCGATCCCTGGTCCCTGATCGCCCACCCGCAGCACCGCGTAGGTCGCGCCGGTGTGATCGGGCGTGAGCAGCGACAGCCGCGGCGCATCGGCGCGGACGCCGGCGGCGGCCGCGTCCGCGGTCTGGCCGCAGCCCATGGAGATCGCCACCGTCCCGCCGTCGGGCGAGTACTTCAGCGCGTTGTCGACCAGGTTCTGGACGACCTGCACGAGCTGGTCCCGGGCGCCCAGGACGGGCGCGTGCCCGCGCTCGGGGCGCCTGACTTCGAGCTTAACGCGCCGCTCGGCGGCGAGCGGGCCCACCGCATCGACGACATCGGCCACCACGTCGACGAGGTCGACCCGGTCGCTGGGGGCGACGTGTTCATTGAGCTCGATGCGGCTCAACGACATCAGGTCGTCGATGAGCCGGTTCATCCGCTCGGCCTGCGCTCCCATGATGGCCAGGAACCGGTCGCGCGCGCCCTCGTCGGCCTTGGCATGGCCCCTCAGCGTCTCGATGAAGCCGGACAGCGACGCGAGCGGCGTGCGCAGCTCGTGGCTTGCGTTGGCCAGGAAATCGACCCGCGTCCGCTCCACCTGGCGCAGCTCGGTCTCGTCGCGCAGCGAGACCAGCGCGAGGTGCGCGCCGTCGAACCCGAGGCCGATCGGCCGTGCGAAGGCGCGGAAGGTCCGGGACTGCGCGCCGCCGGTCTCATAGACGGCCTCGGTGTCCTGGGCGCGGAACAGAGCGGCGTCCACGGCCTCCAGCAACTGGGGGTCGCGGATCAGATTGACCAGCAGCCCCTCGACTCCGTCGATCCGGAAGAGCGCGCGGGCCGCGCTGTTGGCGAAGACATAGCGGCGGCCGGTGAAATCGTCAGGCTCCAGCCCCGACACCACGAGGATCGGATCGGGCAGGACGTTGATCAGCGCGGCGTAAGGCAGGGTCTCGCTCACGCCGGGCGTGACGGCGGGCGCGAGAGGATCCTGGTCGTCCTCGGATCTGCGATCGGCGACGATCATGGCGACCGCCGTGACGGCGGCCACGAACACCATGGCCGCCACGGCGCCGCCGCCCGCCACCGCGCCTTGAAGGGCGAACACGGCCAGGGCCGCGAGGCCCGCGCCGCCCGCGGCGAGCGTAGGCCAAAGCGGCGCTTCCCCCCGGCGGGACGCGGTCGGCGGTGGCGACTGCGGCAGGCTCAAGCGAATCTCCGTCGACAGACTGTCCAGCATCGCCAAACCTGTGTCACGGCCGTGACACTGGCGACGTTCGCGCGTTTGGACGCATGCTGCAGCGCCTGCGTGGAGGTTCCCTCATCATGTCCGCCGAAGAGATCGAGAGCCTCCGGCAAGCGCTCGCCGCCCAACGCGAGCTTCAGCGGGAAGCCGACCATCGGGTCAAGAACAACCTCCAGCTCATCTCCTCCTTGGTCATGCTGCATGGCCGCCGCACCGCCGACGAAGGGGCCAGGCAGGCGCTGAAGGCGGTCCAGCAGCGCGTGACGGCGGTGAGCGCCGCCCACCGCTACGTGACGCGGGAGAGGGGGTCGGAACAGGTGGATCTGGCCGCCCTTGTCCGCGAACTCGCCGGCGATCTCGCCGCGGCGGCGGGGCGGGAGGGAATCGCGATCAGCCTGGACCTGGAACCGGTGTTCGTCGGCGCACGCGACGCCGCGCCGCTGGCGCTGATCCTGAACGAGGCGCTGGGCAACGCCCTGGCTCACGCCTTTCCGGACGCCAGGCCAGGCCGCATCGCCGTCACGCTGCGTGACACCGACGGCGGGTTCGAGCTCGCGGTCGCCGACGACGGCGTAGGTCAGGCCGGGGCGGCGCCCGGCTTCGGCCGCACGATCCTGCAGCTCCTCAGCCAGCAGCTCCGCGCACGCCTTGAGATCACGGACGCGCAACCCGGCCTGCGAGTCGCCGTTAGCGTCCCCACGAACCAGGCTCAGCCTTGAGGACGGATGGACGCTTCCCAGATCGCCAACATCGTCGGAACGGGCGCGGCCCTATGCTCGATGACGAGTTTCGCCCCCCAGATCCTCAAGATCTGGCGCGAACGCGACGCCTCTTCGGTGTCGTTGCGTATGTACATCGTCACGGTCACGGGCTTCGCCCTGTGGATCGCCTACGGCGTGCTGATCAAGAGCTGGCCGGTGACGGGCGCCAACACCGTCTGCCTCGTGATGTCGGCCACCATCCTGGCGCTGAAATGGCGCTTCTCGCGCAGAGGCGCAGCCGCGCGGGAGGTCTAGCCAGCGACGGACGCGCGCCGTAAGTCCCTGGCTGCGGCGGCTTGGACGTCTCGGCAGGAGGCAGGGAGATCGGATGCGCGAGCGGTTGGCGGCGGCCCAGGCGGCCTTGCAGGGCGGGCGTCTGGCCGAGGCCGTCGAACTCCTGGCCGCGGTGCTCACCGAGGCGCCCGAGCAGAACGCCCGCGTCTATCAGACCCTCGCCCTGCAGCTCTACCGCGTCGGACGCCATGCCGAAGCTGAGGCCTGGGTCCGGCAGGGTCTCGACCATCATCCGCGCAATTTCGAGCTGTGGAACATGCGCGGCGTCCTGCTCCGACGGCTGGGCCGACTCGACGAGGCGTTCGAGGCGTTGAACGCCGCGCTTCGGCTGCAGCCCTCCAGCACCTCGGTCCTCACCAACCTGGCGAACGTCCAGCTCGACCGCGACGATGACGCGGCGGCCGAGAGCATCCTGACGCGGCTGGTGCGGATGGAGCCCAAGAACGGCGAGCACCAGCGTCTGCTGGCCCGCGCGCTTCGCCGGCAGGGTCGGCACGAGCCGGCGCTGGCGCGGCTTCGCCAATCGGTCCTGCTGGACCGCAAGAACATCAATGCGTGGCTCGACCTGGCAGGCCTGCTCCTGGACATGCGCCGCGACGACGAGGCGGCGGACGCGGTCGAGCGCGCCTCGACGATCTTCCCCGACCACGAGAAGTTCCGCGAGGGCCGGATCAGTCTGATCCGCCGCAAGGAGGGCCAGGCCGCCGCGATCGCCGCACTGGAGGCCGTTCTCGCCAAGGATCCCAACCAGGCGTGGGCGCACCGTCAGCTAGGCCAGATGCTGGCCGACACGGATCGCCCCCGCGCCAACGACCATCTCCGACAGGCCGCGGCGCTGTCGCCCGGCGACGTCGACGTCCGCTTCAGCCTGGCGGAGAGCCTGCAGCGGTCGCGCTACGGCGACGAGGCCGCTCATATCGAGGACTCCTACCAGGTCATCCGTGACGTTCCGGCGCTGCGCACGCTGACCATCCGCAACCGCAAGATCGCCGCCGAGATCTTCCAGCGGATCGGCGATCACGAGCGGCTGGAGCAGCTCGGCTCCGTGCGCGACCTTGGCCGCGCCTACGTCGGCGCCAGCATGCACGCGCCCCTGATGGCGCTGCTGTCACGGGTGCGCACGGCCGAGGATCGCCGCGAGCTCGTGGAGGCTCACCGCGCCTGGGGCCGCCAGATCGAGAGCATCGCCGCGCAGGACCCGATCGTCCGGCCGCCGCGTCCGGCGGATCGGAAGAAGCTGCGGATCGGCTTCATGTCGTCGGACCTTCGCGCACACCCGGTAGGCTGGTTCACCCTGCCGTTGCTGCGCCACTACGACCGCGAGCGGTTCGAGGTCTATTGCTACTCGTACAAGCAGGGGGAAGCCGATCCGGTGCAGGACGGCATGGCCCAGCTGGTCGACGTCTTCCGCTGGCGTCCCGACATCTCGGATCGCGATGCGGCCCAGATGATCGCCGACGACCAGCTCGACATGCTGATCGAGCTGGGCGGCTCCACCCACATGAACAAGATCGAGGTGATGGCGTACAAGCCCGCGCCGCTGTCGGCGAGCTGGCTGGGCTACGCGCACTCGGTCGGACTGTCGGCGATCGACTATCTGGTCCTCGACCCCTTCATGAAGCCGGCGGACCCCGCGCTGCTGATCGAACAGCCGCTGATGCTGCCGCACTGCTGGTACAGCCTGGCGCCCGAGATCTATGGGCCGGAGCCCGCCCTGGAGCTCCAGGCGCCGGTCGAGCGCAACGGCTACGTGACCTTCGGCACGGCCAACAATCCCTACAAGTATGGGCCGGAGATGCTGGCCTCCTGGGCCAGGATCATGGCCCGGACGCCGAACTCGCGCTTCCTGTTCATCCGGCCGGAGGGCGGGGCGCCCAGCTTCCGCGCGCACATGACGGCGGCCTTCGCCGCCGAGGGCGTCGCGCCCGAGCGCATCCTGTTCGAACCGGTGCGGGGCAAGCATCTGCCCTTCTACAATCAGATCGACATGTCGCTGGACACCTGGCCGCAGACCGGCGGCACCACGACCTGCGAGTCGCTGTGGATGGGCGCGCCCGTGATCACCCTCGTCGGCGAGGCGCTGTACGAACGGCTCAGCTATTCGGTGCTGACCAACCTCGGCCTGGGCGAGTTCTGCGCCCGCACCATCCAGGAATACGAGGACATCGCCGTGCGGCTGGCGGCCGACGCCGGGCGCATCGGCGAGCTGCGGCGGATCATGCGCCCACGCATGCAGGAGAGCCCGCTCGGTCGGACGAAGCAGTGGGCCGAGGACTTCTTCGAGGCGGTGGCAGCCGAGATCGCACGGCGGAGCGCCTAGGCGGCGACCGCCTTCAGCAGCCCGCTCGCCCGCACCTGGTCGTAGTAGTCGACATAGATGTCCCAGAACGGCTGCTCTTCCTCGTCGTCCAGCAGCGGGTCGCTGTTCGCTCGACGTCGGGGCTCGGGGAACTCGGTCTGGACGTGTTCGGCGATCTCGCACGCCATGTCCGTGCGCGCGCGCACCTCGCGAGCGACCCGGGCCGCGAAGTCGCCGATCCGCTCCACATAACCTGAGGGTCGGAACACCTGGTCGCCGCCATCCTCCGTCAGCCGAGCCGCGGCGAAGGCGTAGGCGAGGGCCAGGTAGGGGGCCGGCAGGTGGTCGCGAACATACTCAGGCGTGCGGATCTCGGCTGCGGCGCCTTCGGTCCAGGCCTGGAACAGCGACCAGACCAGCCGTCCTTCCTCCCACGGCCCGAACGGCGCCGGGATGACGAACTTGCCGAAGGCGAGGCCCGCAGCCTGGGCGAGATCGCGCTGGGCCGCGTTGGTCAGCGCCTTGGACAGGCCGTAGGGGCTCGCCGCCTCCTCGCCGCCGCCCTCGCCGCTCTCGAAATAGGTGCCCGTCGCCAGCAAGGCCGCGCCGCCTGCCGCGGCGAAGGCCGCAATGGCTTCGGGCATGCCGGCCATGTTGCGCGCGACCCCGGCCTCGACATCGTAATCCGGGTCTCGGTAGCCGGGGATGTCGGCGGCGTGGTGCGCGAAGAGCTCGGGCCGATTCGTGGCGATCAGGTCGCGAAAGGCCGCCGAGGCGACGGGCGCCTCGAAGACCACCTCGGCCACCTCGGCCAGAGTCTTCACCCGTTCCGCTCGGACGCCCTCGTACTCGCCGGCGGCTCGACGCAAGGGCGCGACGACGTGCCAGCCCTCGCCGGCGAGGGCGTCGGCCATCCATAGGCCGGTGAACGAACTCGCCCCGGTCAGCAGGACCGTCTTCACGGCCGATAGTCCGGATAGCCGCGATCGCGGTCCGAGATCACCGCCGGCGGGGCGGGCCAGGCGATGCCGAACGCCGGATCGTCAAAGCGCACGGCGGCCTCGTGCCCCGGGCGGTAGGCTGGGCTGATCTGATAGAGGACATCGGTGTCCGGCTCGAGCGTCAGGAAGCCGTGCGCCACGCCTTCGGGGATCAGCAGGGCGTCCATGGCCTCCGCGGACAGCTCCGCGGCCACCCACTGGCGGTGGGTCGGGCTCCCCGGGCGCAGGTCCACCGCCACGTCATAGATCCGGCCCCGCACCGCGCGCACCAGCTTGATCTCTCCGTGCGGGACGGGCTGGAAGTGCATGCCACGCAAGGTGTGCCGGCGCGGATTGCGCGAAAGGCTGGTCTGAGCCGGCGCGAACGGCGCGCCCGCTGCGGCGAACTCTTCCGGGCATTGAAGGCGGGCGAAGCTGCCGCGTTCGTCCGTCCTCGGGTCGGCCCCCACCCGCATCACGCCGGCGATGGCGGTAGGCGCAAGACGCATTAGTCCAGGATCCGCGTCACGGGCGAGGCCACGACGAAGCGGCCGCCCCAATCGCGGATGAAGGCGAGCTGGCCCATGATCTCGTCCTTCAGATTCCAGGGCAGGATGAGGACGTAGTCCGGCCGCACCTCGGCGACCTTGTCGGGCGCGAGGATCGGCGCGTGGCTGCCCGGCAGGTAGCGGCCCTGCTTGGCCGGATTGGCGTCGAAGGCGCAGACGATGTCGTCGGCCGTCGCGCCGCAGTAGTTCAGGAACGTGTTGCCCTTGGCCGCCGCGCCATAGGCCGCGATCTCCCGTCCTTCGTCCTTCGCCTCGGCCAGGAAGGCGCGGAAGCTGTCGCGGACGGCCTCCACCCTTGGCGTGAAGCCGGCGTAGGTCTCCAGCCGGTCGAGGCCGGCCGCGGCCTCGTCGGCCCGAAGCTGGCGCAGCGCCTCGGTCTCGGCATGGCCGGACGACCGCAGCGCGCAGAAGACCCGCAGCGAGCCGCCGTGGGTGGGAAGCTGCTCCACGTCGAACGCCATCAGGCCATGCGCCGCCAGAACCTGCTCCACCGCCAGCAGCGAGAGGTAGCTGAAGTGCTCGTGGTAGATGGTGTCGAACTGCACCTGTTCGATCAGGTTCAGCAGGTGCGGGAACTCGAACGTCAGCACGCCCTCCGGCTTGAGCACGTGGCGAAAGCCGGCGACGAAGCCGTTGATGTCGGGCACGTGGGCCAGGACGTTGTTGGCCGCGATCAGGTCCGCCCGGTCGCCACGGGCGGCGAGCTGAATGGCCGTCTCCTCGTTGAAGAAGACGGTCTCGGTCCGGACGCCCCTGGCCCGCGCCGCCTCGGCCGTGTTGGCCGTCGGCTCGATTCCGAGGACGGGAATGTCCATCGCCAGGAAGTGCTGCAGCAGATAGCCGTCGTTGCTGGCCACCTCGATGACGAGCGACTCAGGCCCGAGGTCGAACCGCTCGGCCATGGCGACGGCATAGCGCCGGGCATGCTCCACCCAGCCGGGCGAGTAGGAGGAGAAGTAGGCATAGTCGGCGTCGAAGATGTCCTCGGCCGGCACCACGTCGTCGGCCTGCACCAGGAAGCACCGGCCGCAGACGCGGGTGTGCAGCGGATAGGTCTTCTCCGTCCCCGCCTGGAGCTGCTCGCGCGTCAGGTTGCTGTTGGCGAGCGGCTGGCGGCCCAGGTCGAGAAAGGTCTGGGTGAGCGGAGCGCGGCAGAAGCGGCAGGCAGGCGGACTCATGGCCGGCCTTCGTAGGCCGCGATCTGCCCCTGGCACAAGGCGAGAGCGGGCTCGCCGCCGGCCTGACGCCGGTACCACGCCATGGTCAGGGCCACGGCGTCGGGCGCGTCGAGCCGGCTCTCGAAGCCTAGCGTCTCGCGGGCGAGGCTGGCGTCGATGGCCAGGGCCCGGGCCTCGATGGAGTTCGGATCGGGCTCATGCCGCCACGGCTGCCCGCCCAGCGCCTCGACGCCCAGGGTTGCGAGTTCGCCGACGGTGACGGATGGGCCGCCGGGGCGCGGTCCGAAGTTCAGGGCCCGGGGCGCGCCGGGTTCGGTCGCCAGGGCCTCGAGATGGCGGAAGTAACCAGCGAGGCAGTCCAGCACATGCTGCCAGGGTCGCGTCGCCTCCGGATGGCGCAGGACCACCGCTTCGCCGGCGGCCGCGGCACGCACGATATCGGCGACGAGGCGGTCGCGCGAGAAATCGCCGCCGCCGATCACGTTGCCGCCGCGGGCCGTGCCCACCGCCACGCCCAGGCTGTCGAAATAGCTTCGGGCGAAGCTCTGCACGACGATCTCGGTCGCCGCCTTCGATGCGGAATAAGGATCCTTGCCGCCCAGAGGGTCCCCCTCCTTGAAGGCCCGCCCGGTGTCGGCGTTGGCGTAGACCTTGTCCGAGGTGATCACGAGCGCCGCCTTGAGACCCGGCTGTTCCCGCAGGGCCTGCAGCAGGTGCGCCGTCCCCATGACGTTGGCCGAGAAGGCGCCCACCGGATCCTCGATCGAGGTCCGGACGATCGCCTGGGCCGCCATGTGGAGCACGACGTCGAAGCGCCTCCCCTCGACCGCGGCGGTCACGGCCGCAGGATTGCGCAGGTCGACGAAACGGGATTCCACCAGGCTCGAGACGTCGGCGAGGTCAAACAGGTTGGGCGTCTGGTCCGGGGGCAGCGCCAGGCCGGTGACCTGAGCGCCCATGCGGCTGAGCCAGATCGCGGCCCAGGCTCCCTTGAAGCCCGTATGACCCGTCAGCAGGACCCGCTTGCCGGCCCAGAACGCCGCGTTCACCGCCGCCACGGCGCCTCGCCCGAGGCCCACAGCGCCTCGAGGTGATTCTTGTCGCGCAGGGTGTCCATCGCCGACCAGAAGCCGTCGTGACGATAGGCCATCAGCTCGCCGTCGCGGGCGAGGCCTTCGAGAGGTTCGGCCTCCCAGGACATCTCGTCGCCCGCGATACGTTCGATCACCTCGGGCTGCAGCACGAAGAAGCCGCCGTTGATGAGCGCGTTGTCCCCAGGGGGCTTCTCCGTAAAGCGCTCCACCCGACCTTCCTGGATCTCCAGCGCGCCGTAGCGGCCGGGCGGCGCGACCGCCGTGATGGTCGCCGCCTTGCCGTGTCCGCGATGGAAGTGGGCCAGGGCGCGCAAATCCACGTCGGAAAGACCGTCGCCGTAGGTGAAGAAGAATGGCTGGCCCGGATCGAGGTAGCGCCCCACGCGCTTGAGACGGCCGCCGGTCATGGTCTCGGCCCCGGTCTCCACCAAGGTCACCCGCCAGGGTTCGTGGTTGGTGGCGTGATACTCGATCGAGCCCTTGTCCAGGTCGACGGTCAGGTCGGCGTTATGGAGCACATAGTTGGCGAAGTACTCCTTGATGACATAGCCCTTGTAGCCCAGGCACACGACGAAGTCGTTGAAGCCCGCGGCCGAGTACAGCTTCATGATGTGCCAGAGGATCGGCCGGCCTCCGATCTCGATCATCGGCTTGGGCCGCAGGTGGCTTTCTTCCGATATCCGCGTGCCCAGGCCGCCGGCCAGGATTACCGTCTTCATCTCAACAGCGCCTTCCCCTTCGGACCGGTCTTAACGGGCGAAGGGCTAGTAGGCCACCGTCCACTCGTCCATCCAGGGCGCGGCCTTGGCCTCCTCGGTGAAACGATAGGCGAAGCGGTGCTGGTTCTTGTCGAGGTAGGCGTAGTGCTCCTCGAAGACCTTGGTGTTGATGTTCTCGGTGTCGCACTGGCACGCCATCGCCGGGCACGGCTTCGGGCCCGCGAAGAAGGTGACCTCCGGCGA
Source organism: Phenylobacterium sp. VNQ135 (assembly GCF_049445735.1). Lineage (NCBI taxonomy): Bacteria > Pseudomonadati > Pseudomonadota > Alphaproteobacteria > Caulobacterales > Caulobacteraceae > Phenylobacterium > Phenylobacterium sp. VNQ135. Next base: position 424,226 of record NZ_JBMSDS010000005.1, read on the forward strand.
CTGGCTGAGGTCGCCCATCGGCTTCAGGTGCTGCGCGCCGCCGCAAGGATAGACGACGCCCTCGGGATCGACGAACAGGTACTTGAACCCGGCGTTGCAGAGGCCCGGCCGCTTCAGGTTCAGCAGGAACTCCCAGTCGTGGCGCGAGTAGATCACCTGACGGATGATCGCGCGCTCTTCCTCCGTATAGGCTTGAGGATAGGTCTTGCCGTCGTACTCGCCGATGAACGGCTGGACGAAGTGGTCGACGCCGGCGGCCTCGAACTTGGCCTTCACCTCGGGCAACTTATGCAGCGACGGCGGATAGGCGACGCTCATGGTGGTGAGGTCGTAGTAGGTGCCCAGCTCCTGCGCCGCCGCGATCCAGGCGTCCTCGTTCTTGATCTCGGTGGGGTGATAGCTGGCCACCAGAGCCACCTTCTCCTTCGGCACGCCGGCCAGGATTCTGGCGTACTGCTTCGGATGGAAGGACAGGTTGGTGATCAGGTTCAGGACACGGACGTTGTCCGACGCGCCGAGGCGGCGCGCGCCCTCGACGAGGACCTTGGAGATGAAGAACTCGCCGCCGACGCCGATCCGGATGTTGATCGGGAAGGGCAGCTTGCAGAGGTTGTCGACGATCTGGAGATAGCGCTCCTCGTTCCACGGGCTGGGGCCGCGGCCTTCGGGCGGCGCGTGGCCGGCCACGCAGTAGGGGCACTTGTAGTTGCAGACTGGGTAGTCGGTGAAGAAGCGCACATTGATCGTGCGCTGCTCGACGGCGGCGTCCGGCGCGGGCTTGGCCGCCTGGCGGCCGATCGGCTTGAAGAACATGCTCAGGCTCCTGCCCACGGGACGTCGTAGCCGAAGAGCGCGATGTCGTCAGCGAACAGCTGCCGCACGAGCTCGACGGTCCCTGCGTCATAGTAGTCTTCCACGCGGCCGCGCTGCGAACGGTTGCGGGTCGGGAGGGGCTGTGGCGGCAGGCCCAGGCGCTCGCAGATCACGTCGAAGTCCTGCTGCAAGGTCTCGAAACGCATCAGATAGTCGAAATTGTCCCGGATGCCAGCGGCCGGCTGGTCCGGCGTGGCGCGGAGATGCTGCGTCATGGGCGGGATCGTGGGCAGGAATGCGACGAAGGCTTCCCGGGTGAACTCGGTCACGCCGCGATGCGGCGAGAAGTAGAACGAGACGGCTCGGGCCCAGGGATTGCGCACGCAGGCGAACTTGAACAGCGCCCCATAGACGTCTGGCGGCAGCTTGGCCGCGTACTCGGCGAGCGGCGAGTGCTTGGAGAAGCCGTAGGTGGGGTTGCTCAGCTCGAAGCGTTCGATGCCGTCCTGATGGGGCTCGCGGCAGACGATCTCGTCTTCGGAATAGGTCCGCAGCACGTTCTGGATGGAGTTGCCGCCGGTCTTGGGGATGTGGACGAAGAGGAATCGACGCTCGAGCGAGATCATGCTCGCGCCTCCGGCGCCCAGGTCATGGATGAAGCGCAGATCGGCGGTGCGGTCATCGAAAACGGGGTCCTCAAAGAGCGCGGCGACTCGCCGGCGGACGGATGCGCCCAGGTCTTAGCATCATCGGCGCTCGCGAGGCCTGGCGCCGCGCGCCCCGCGGATCAGCGTCGCCACTGTTGGCCCAGCTGAGAAGGATTCGGCGATTCGCTTTCGCGCATCATCGAATTCAGCTAAGCTTCGTCGTCAGCCTAGCTCTCCAAGGCTGTGTCGCTTCGACCGGGCGGCGGATCCAGCGATCCGCCGCCCGGTCTTCGTTTGAACTCCCGACAATCCGCCTCGCCTTCCGCCGCGCCGCATCGGCGTGCCGATGCATGCGCGTCCTGGCGCGACGGCTCGCCCTCCGCGCAAAAAGAAAGGGGCCGCCCGAAGGCGGCCCCTCCCCTAGATCGTGGAAGCTTGCGCTTCGCTTAGATCAGGTTGTCTTCGGAGATGTCGGCGAGCGAACGGCCCACCAGCACCACCGCGTCATCAACCGTGTTGTCGCCGTCTTGGTCAGCGAACACGATCACGTCGTTACCAACCTGGACAGCGACGTAGTTGAACGCATCGGTCACGTTGCCGATGATGTCCGAAGCTTCGTCGAGCGCGTCCGCGTAGGTCGCGGCAGTCGTCTCGTCGTAGTTCGTGGCAGAACCAGCCCCGGCATTGAACTCCAGGCGGTCACTCGCCGACCAATCACGGATTTGGTCGATCTCGCCGGCGGTCGTGCCCGATTGGTCGGTGAAGATCCCGAAGGTATCCGCACCCGCGCCGCCGAACATGATGTCCTGATCGCCGCCGCCTTCGATGTAGTCGTCACCGTCGCCGCCTTGGATGCTATCCACGCCAGCGTCACCGAAGACCGTATCGTCGCCGCCGCCGGCCACGACAGTGTCGTCACCCACGCCGCCGGTGATCGAGTCGTCGTCGTTGCCGGAAGTGATCGCATCGTCACCAGCACCGGCATCGATGAGGTTTTCACCGTCGCCAGCATTGATCACGTCGTTGCCGTTGCCACCGGCGATGGAGTCCTCGTCAGCACCCGTGGTGACCACATCATTGCCGGCACCCGCGTCGACGAAGTTATCGCCGCTGCCGACGTTGATGGTGTCGTTGCCGTTGCCGCCGCTGACGACGTCGTCGTCGGCGCCGCCGGTGATGGTGTCAGCGCCTTCGCCGCCGACCAGCGTGTTGTCGCCGTCACCGCCTGCGAGCGAGTCGTTGCCGTTCCCGCCGGACAGGTTGTCGCTGCCGTCTTCGCCGAGCAGCGTGTCGTTGCCAGCGCCGCCAACAAGGGTGTCGTTGCCGAGGTTGCCGTTCAGGAACTTCGCACCACCCGCCACGGCGGTGATCACGTCATCGCCTTGGCCGCCGGTGATGGTGTCGGCGCCGTTGCTGGTGCTGATGATCGTGTCGTCACCCAGGTTGCCTTGGATGCTGTTGGCCGAGGTGCCCGTGACGGTGACGTAGTCGTCGCCAGCGCCGGCCACGATCACGTTCGCGCCCGTACCGCCGTCGATGGTGTCATCGCCGTCTTCGCCGAAGATCTGGTCAGCACCGTTGCCGCCGACAACCGAGTCATTGCCGAGGTTGCCGAACAGCAGGTCGTTGCCCGCGCCGCCGATGATCGAGTCGTTGCCCTGACCGCCGTACAGCCACGCCGTGCCGGTGGCGTTCTGCGCGCTGATGCTGTCGTTGCCGAGGTTGCCGTGGGCGAAGTTGAACGCCGACAGGTCATCGGCGCCGCCGTTCAGCACGTCGATGTTGTCGTTGCCTTGACCGCCGTAGATCGAGTCAGCGCCGTTGCCGCCCACCAGCACGTCATTGCCGGTGTTGCCATGCAGAAGGTCAGCGCCGCCGCCGCCCGACAGGGTGTCGTTCAGAGCGCCGCCGTACAGGCCATCCTGCGTGGAACCGCCGGTGTAGGTCGTGCTGTTCGCATCGCCGATGTAGAGCTTAGACCCGTCCGGGAAGATCGCAAAGTCGCCATCATCCGACACCGAATCGATCGGGAAGTTCAGCGTCTTGCCGCCGAACGTGATGTTCACCGATTCCACCGCCGTGGCGGTCGCCGGGACGTAGGACACGGTCACGAGGTTGGCGCGGGCGCCGGCCGTCGTGAAGACGAGCACGTCGCCTGGACCAAAATCCGCCGACTGCTCCGGCGTCATGTTTTCCCAAATATAGCTAGCCATTAGTCTCTCCAGTCTGTGTCACACGGACCCCCGGAACGCCTGACCCCCATCCCCGATGGGGCAATCCCGGCGGTCCATCACCCAAGCGCCATAGCACGGCTGCGGCGTAGGTTAGACGAGCCCAAGCCGAGACGTATCGGAACCCTGCCAATTACGCAACACCAAAAAGCCCCCTTTCGGCGAGCCTGCGACGGTGTGGCGCCTAGGCCTCTACTCCTCGCGGAAGGCGTCCCGCAGGGTGTCCGTAATGGGTGAAATCAGGTAGCTCATCACCGTCCTGTGCCCGGTGACGATCTGGGCGCTCGCCGGCATCCCCGGGGTCAGTTCGACGCCGCGCTTCAGCTTCTTCAGCTCGCCTGGCTGGATTCGCAGTTCGACGCGGTAGAACGACGTGCCCGCCTGCTCGTTGGTGATCCGATCCGCGGAAACGAGCGCCACCTTGGCCTGGAGCTCGTCGTTGAAGCGCTGGTTCAGCCCCGTCAGGCGCACCCGCGCGGGCATGCCGACGCGGACCTGATCGACGTCTTCCGGCTTGACCATCGCGGTGACCGTGAGCGGCGCGCCGGCGGGCACCACGTCCATCAGGATCTCGCCGGAACCGACGACGCCGCCGACCGTGAATTGCGTGAGATTGAAGACGTAGCCGTCCACGGGGGAGCGCACGACCGTCTGCTCCAGCGCCTGGCGTGCGGTGGCAAGGCGCGGCACCACGTCGGACAGCTTCGCCTGGCTGTCACGCAGGCCTTCGGCCGCCTCGGTCTGCCGCTGATCGCGGAGCTGCGTCAGCTTCATCCGGGTCTCGCCCATGCCCTGCCGCATGCGGGCGATGTCGGCGGTGAGCTGGCCCTTCCGGCCACCCAGTTCGGCCAGCGTACGCTCGTAGCGCAGGATCAGCGTCTTCGGCGCATAGCCCTGCTCGTTCAGCTTGCGGTACCCGGCGAGCTCTTCCTCGGTGAGGCGCCGCTGCTCGTCAATGGACGCGACTTGGGCCTGCAGGCCCTGCACCTGGGTTTCGAGCTGTTCGATGCCCTGGCTGAGCACCGCCGCCTGGCTCTGGAAGAGCTGGGCGCGGGTGCTGAACAGGAACTGCTGATCGCGGATCATTCCTGAAACGCGCGGATCGGCCATGCGCGCCGTCAGCTCGGCGGGAAACTGGACGGTCGGCTGATTCGTGGCCTCGGCCGTGAAGCGGGCGTTCTGCGCCATCAGCACGTCGTACTGGTTCTGCAGCACGTCGACGGTGGCGCGGGCCTCCACGTCGTTGAACAGCAGCAGCGGCTGGCCGGCGCGGGCGAGCTGCCCTTCGCGCGCCAGGATCTGTCGGACCGTGCCACCCTCTCGCGGCGCGCGGAGCGTCTTGCGGTTGCTCTCCACGCGGACCTCGGCCGGCGCGGCGATGCCGCTGCTGAGGGGGGTGAACGATGCCCAGAGGCCTAGGCCGAAGACGAACGCGCCGATGACGCCGACGCCGACGATCATAGGCCGCTTCAGCCGGTGCTGGAGCGTCGCATCCATCTCGCCTGGGTCGTCGCCGAACGTCGGGACGACGTAGTTGTTGGTGTTGTTGTTGGGGCGCACCGGCCCGAGGTCGAGTTTCATCGGCCGCCCTCCACGGCGCGGACGTCCGGCGCCGGCTTGACGAGGCGCGACATCACTTGGTCGCGCGGGCCGAACAGTTCGACCCGGCCGTCCCGGAGGACCAGCATCCTGTCGGCCGGCCGGAAGACGCTGGGCTTGTGCGAGATGATGACCACCGTTGCGCCGTCGGCCTTCAGTTGCTCGATGGCGCGCATGAGGGCGTCCTCGCCTTCGGCGTCGAGGCTGGCGTTCGGCTCGTCCAGAACCACGAAGGCGGGCTTGCCGAGCACCGCCCGCGCAAGGCCTACGCGCTGTCGCTGCCCGCCCGAGAGCACGAGGCCGCTCTCGCCCACGTCGGTGTCGTAGCCCTTGGGCATGCGCAGAACGAGGTCGTGCACCCCGGCCAGGCGTGCGGCCTCGACGACATCCTCGTCGCTCACGTCGCTGCGGAAGCGGGCGATGTTGTCGCGCACCGTGCCCGCGAACAGCTCCGTGTCCTGCGGGAGATAGCCCACGTAGCGCCCGAAGTCGGCGCGGTCCCAGGTGAAGACGTCCGCGCCGTCCAGCCGCACCACGCCCTGCAGCGGCTTCCAGATGCCCAGCAGCAGGCGGGCCAGGGTGGACTTGCCGGCCCCGGACGGCCCGATCACGCCCAGCACCTCGCCCGGTTCCACCGAGAACTGCACGCCGCTCAGCACCAGCTTGCTGGCGCCGGGCGGGGCGAAGTTCAGCCCTTCGACGGACAGCTTGCCGGTCGGCCGCGGAAGCTGCGTGCCGCTCGGGGCCGGCTCGGCCTTCGTCAGCAGGTTCTGCAGTCGCTCGTGCGAGCGGACCATGTTGTTGAGCGGCTCCCACGAGCTGACGATCTTCTCGATCGGCTGCAGGGCCCGGCTGGCCAGGATCATGTTGGCGAACAGCATTCCGGAGTGAATCTTGCCCTTCAGGATCAGGTACGCGCCGAGCGCGATGATCAGGACCTGCATCCCCATGCGGACGAACTTGATCAGGTCGGTATAGCCGTTCGAGTACTCGGCGGCGGCGGCGCCGCGCTCGATCGTCACCGCCCGATGCCGCGCCCAGGCGCTGCCCAGGGTCGGCAGCATGCCCATCGCCCGGACGACCTCGCCGTTGCGCAGCGCCGCATCGGTGAAGCCATAGCTCTTGAGCGCAGCGTCGTTGGCGTCCTTGAGGGCGGGAGCCATCGCACGCGTCTGGAGGATCGCCAGGGCGAGGAGCGTGATCGCGCCCATGAGGGTCACGATGCCCACGAGCGGATCGATGATGAAGAGGACGATCAGGAAGACCGGAATCCATGGCACGTCGAAGATCGCGGCCGCGCCGACGCCGGTGAAGGTCTGGCGGAACTGGTCAAGGTCGCGCAGCGCCTGCGCCCGAGCTCCGGGTTCGCCGCGCACCGCCGCGTCGAACAGGCTCGCGAAGACGCGGCCCGACACGCGCTGATCGAGGGCTACGCCGTAGTTGATGAGGATCCGCGCGCGGATGTCGTCGATGACGCCGGAGATGCCGAACACGAACAGCGTCACCAGGGTCAGAACCCAGAGCGTCGCCTGGCTCTGGCTGAGCATGACGCGGCCGTACACCTGGTAGGTGTAGAGCGGCAGAGCCAGGTAGAGGATGTTCGACACCAGGCTGAAGAGGAAGGCGACCGTCGCCACCTTCTTTGCGTCGCCGAGCGCGCGGGTCAGCGCCGTGTCGGGCTGGTTCGAGAGGAACGTCAGGAATTTCATCGGGGCGCCGAGCTGTTCCGTCGTGGCTTGCAGCCAGATAAACCCATCTGGCGCGAAAAAGGTGAACGCAGGTTTCGGGTCGCCGTTCGTCCAGCCTCGCGCCCGGAACGTCCGGCGCGGCGGGCTAGATGCGGAGCGGCCGAAATGTTGTCAATGCTGAGCCGCCGGCAATTGCGCCGACGTTGGGAGCTGGAATGCCACGGGTCGCGATCATCGGAAGCTGCATCACGCGCGATTTGTGGCCGATCCGTGGCGACGGGGCAGACGGCCTCGCCTACGTCTCGCGCACCAGCCTGCCGAGCCTGGTCTCCGAGCCGCTCCTCGGTTTCCGGCCCGCGAAGCAGCCGCCCGCGGGACTGAACGGCTATCAGCACAGCGCGATGGTCGCCGATCTGGAGAAGACGGCGCTCGCGCGCCTGGTGGCCTTCCGGCCCACGCACCTGATCTTCGATCTGATCGACGAACGCTTCGACCTGCTGTCCGTCGGCCGTTCGATCGTGACGGAAAGCTGGGAGCTGGAGGCGAGCGGATATCTCGAGCAGAAGGCCTTCGGTGGAGCGCGTCGCGTGCCGCGCCTCTCCGCGGCGTGCGATCGCCTGTGGACCCGCGCGGCCGGGGAAGTCGCCGCCCTGATCCGGGCGACGCCGCTCGCCGAGGCCAGGCTGATCCTGCATGTCTCCCGCTGGGCTCACGAAGTGCGCGATGGCTCCGGGCTCCGGGCGCCGCTGACCAACGTCGCCATCATGGAAGGCCGGCCCGCGGAGATCGCCGAACATAACAGCCTGCTCGCCGGATACGAGGCGACCCTCCTCGACCTCATGCCGCATATGGAGCGGCTGGATGCGCCGGCGCTTCGTATCGCCGACGCGGAACACCGCTGGGGCCTCAGCCCCTTTCACTTCATTCCCGAATATTACGCCGAAATCTGGCGCCAGCTGGAGGCGCTGGGCGTCCCCCGGCCTATCGCTGGGCCTGTCGCGCCCAGTGTTCCAGCGGCGTGAGTCCCTCGCGCGCCAGCTCCGGCCGCGAGGCGAGATAGGCAGCGGTCGGGAAGCCGGGGCGCGCCTCGGCGACGGCCCACGCGCCGCCCTGCAGATAGTCGACCAGGGGATTGGAGCCCGGCGCCAGGCCGCCGCCACGCACCGCCACGTAGTGCGGCAGATCGAACCAGGGTCCGGGGCTGCGCCCCTCCGCCGCGCCTTCGACCAGGAAGTCGGTCAGCGGCTCCCGGCCGGCCTCGGCCACGTGCGCGTACTGTTCCAAATACCAGGTTGAGTCGAACAGCGGGTGCGGCGTGCAGCCGGACCGCCACCCTTCGTGCAGGTAGTGGACCAGCGGGGCGACGCCGTGCGCGCCGCGGCCGGCCTGACGGGCGTACCAGGCGGGATCGAACAGCGGATGCGGCGACAGCCCCAGTCTCCAGCCTTCCCGCAGGTAGTGCGACACGGGATCCTCACCGACGGCGAGCGCGGGCCGCTGGGCCAGATAGTAGGCGACGTCGAAGACAGGATGCGGGCTGCGGCCCTGGGCGGCGCCGCGGCGAATATAATGCTCCAGCGCCGTAACGCCCGAAGCGGCCAGTTCGGAGGCGTTCTCGCGCCGGTAAAAGGCCTCATCGAACAGCGGGCGCGGCTCGCGCCCTTCCTGGCCGCCGGCGATCAGGTAGTGGACGAGCGGGGCGATGCGCGATCCGGCCACGTCCGGATTGCGGGCGAGGTACCAGGCCTGATCGAAGGCCGCCGGCGGCGCCACGGCGGGGTTGGCGCCGCGCCGGGTGTAGGCGGCCATGTGCCGATAGTCGTGCGCGAGGCGGCCCGATCCTCGCCAGACGCCGCTGCGGGCGATCACCAGGGCCTGGCCGAACGCCCCCAGCCGCACCAGCACGCGGTCGAGCTTGCGGCTCAGACCCGTGCGGCGACGCAGACGAGCCGGCCGCGCCGCGGCGACGTAGGCGGCCAGCGCCGTGGCGCGGACCCGTCCGACCAGCTCGGCCCGGGCGATCAGCGACTCGTGGAGCGCCTGGCTCAGCTCGGCGCGGACGACCGCTTCACGGACCTGGGCGTCCTGGGCGACGCGGCGCAGGCCGGCCACCTTTTGAGCGACCGCTCGCGCCTTCCCGACGACGCGAAGGACGGAATCGGCCTCGCCGCTCATGCTGCTTCATGCTCCAGCCAGTCCCGGAAGGTCCCGAGACCGGCGGCGTACGGGTCCGGATAGGCCGCCTGCAGGTCGACGCGCCCACGGTAGAGCAGCCTGTGCGCGCGTTCGATGGCCGTCCCGTCGGCGTAGGTCCCATACGCCCACCAGCGTTCCGGAATGCCCGCGTCCGTCGCCTCGGCGACCTCGCGCTTGTACCAGGACCAGATCTCGTAGACCGGGAAATTCGAGCCGGCATAACGCTTGGTCATGGTGTCGCCGAGCGGCCCGAGCTTCGTGAAGTGCCAGAACCGAAGCGGGTGACCGTTCACGGTTATCGCACCGTCCTTGCCCACCGCGACCTTCCGCTGACTGAGGTTCCAGCTCGCGACATTGTAGCCGGGATCGCGGACGACCTTCACCTTGTCGAAAAGGGCCGGCACGTGGTCGCACCAGCGCTGATCGACGAACAGACCCTGTGGAATGTCGTCGTAGCAGTACGACAGCAGCCGGTCGTTCCACCACTTGGCGAACCGGGCGCCCTCGCCGCTCGTGCGGATGGCCACGAAGCCCAGGTTGTAGATCCCCGTCCGCAGCGTAGCGATGTCGTTGTCCAGGATCGCCTGCGGGTCGTCGTTCGGATCGATCAGGTGAGGCGTCAGCAGGATGTCGTCCGTCTGCAGCATGGTGAGCAGCGGATCGAGCGGGCCCAGCAGAGCCGTGTCGGGGTCGAGGTAGATCACCACGTCGGCGCCCGAGGTGCACGCCTGGTGGATGTAGGGGCCCTTCACCGCCGTGCAGACCTCGACGATGTCGTGCTTGAAGAGCCAGCTCTTGAAGCTCGGGATGCCCAGGTCCTGGGCCCACACGACCCGGTCGAACGGCTCGCCGGCAGGGTCGAAGACGAAATCCGGCGGCGGCACGTCGGTGATCAGCGCCACCAGCTCCCAGTCGGGATGATGCCGGCGCAGCGTCTTGAACAGCACGCGGGCGCGGTTCAGGTACGAGAACGTAAAGCTGGAAAAGGCTTGGACTTTCATGCCTCGGCTCTCGCAGGCAACAGATCGGCGGTCATCCCGCTCAGCGTCAGATCGTAGAGCATCGGCCGACGCTGCGCGCGGGCAAGCTTAGCCATCTGGCCCGATTCGAACGCGGCCTCGACCGCGGCGTCGTCGGCGAGGACGGCGCCTTGGCGCGTGGAGGCGACGATCGCGGCCACGTTGCCGCTGTCCGGGCCCGTGACCACCGCGCAGCCGGCGGCCAGCGCCTCGTAGGCGGCGAACGAGAAGGTCTCGCGCCACAAAGGCCAGAGCAGGACGACGTCGATCTCCAGCCGCTCCAGCGCCTGCTGCATGGCGTTCGGTCCGCCGGCGGCGACGCGCACCTCGTGGAACTCCGCCGCGACGCCCGTGTCCTGCTGGGCCCCGAGGTGGAAGAAGACGTAGCGGGCGTCACCCGCGTGCCGGGCGACGAGCCGCTTGAACAGCGGCCAGCCTTTGTGCGCGACGGGATAGCCGAGGAACGCCACCCGGAGCGGACGCTCGCTCGGGGGAACCGGCGCGGCTGCGCGTTCGACCAGCCTCGCATGCGGATGAACCACATGGCCGGCGGCCGGAAGACTCCAGCGGGTCCGCCAGAAGTCCAGGGTGACGGCGGCAGGCGCGACGACCGTGAGCGTCAGGCCGCCGAAGAGCTGCTCGTGGCCGACGAGGTGACGGGCGCGCCACGGTCCGAACGCGCAGATGCCGCACGCGGGGCTTTCCGGGAGCGGCGCGGCGCAGTCCTCCACGCTGTTGCGAAGCAGATTGTAGCCCGCGCAGAGGCTCGAATAGTCGTGGAGCCACAGGAAGCCGGCCTCGAGCCGAAGGGCCTCCAGGATGGCCAACGTCTCCGGTACGGCATGGCCCAGCAGGCTGTGGATGGCGAAGCTGCGCTCGCGGGCGTCAGCGGTCCCAGCCTTGCCCAAGGCGGCGGCCAGATCCGCAGGCCGGTAGACGCCGAGATCCTCGCCGTTCAGCAGCACGCCCAGCCGCCCCTCCTCGCCGTCCCGCATCACCGGCCAGTGCGCCGCCGGGAAGATGTGGAGGTGGTCACGGCCCTGCTCGGCGACCCGAGCGGCCTCGATCTGCATGCAGAGCTGCACGCCGCCGACGTTCTTCCGGTAGTCGTCGTGGCTGAAGGTGACGTGCAGGCGGGACAAGCCGGAACGCGCCTTGGCAAGGCCTGCGGCGAGGCGCTCGGGCTCCCCCGCGCCCCGCGCGAGCGTGGCCTTCACCGACTCCCTGACCTCGTCCTCGATCGGACGACGGCCGGCGATGATGTCATAACGGAAGCCGAGGTCCGGGGCCGTCGCGCGACCTTCCTTCCGACCGTGGCGGAGGTAGTGCACGAAGGGGTTCAGGCCCGTACGGGCGACTTCGGGGTTCTCGTGCAGATAGGCCCGCACCGAGAAGTTCGGGTTCGGGTCACGGCCCTCGCGCCAGCCGTGGGTCAGGAAGTGGTGCAGCGGATCGGCGCCGGCGGCGGCGACGTCGGGGCTGAGGCCCAGATAGTGCCTGCGGTCGAACTCGGCCGCGACCAGGCGGCGGTCCGGATGGAAAAGGCCGGCCGCGCGGGTCACCACGCGCCGGACGATCGGCGGCATGCTCAAGGCCATCAGCCGGCCGCCGCCTCGAACAGGTCGACCGTCAGGTTGCTGAAGGTCAGGTCGTACAGGCGCGGCCGGCGGGTGGCGCGGCCGAGCTCGCCGATCGAGCCGTCGTCCAGGGCCCGCGCCAAGGCGGCTTCGTCGGCCAGGACCCAGCCGTGACCGCCGTCGCGGACGAAGGCCTGGACGTTGCCGCTGTCCGGACCGGTGACGACGGCGCAGCCCGCGGCGATGGCCTCATAGGCCGTGAACGAGAACGTCTCCCGGCAGAGGGGCCAGAGGATGACGACGTCCGCCTGCGCCGTCTCGAGCGCCTCCTGCATAGCGCGAGGGTTCGTCTCGTTGACCGCGACCTCGTGGAACTCCAGCGGCAAGCCGGCGACGGCGCGGCTGCCGAGGTGCAGGAAGGTGTAGCGATCGTCGGCCTCATGCCTGAGCACCAGGTCGCAGAACAGCGGCCAGCCCTTATGCGCCGACGGGAGGCCGGCATAGGCGATCCGCAGCGGTCCCGGCCGCGGGACGGGAGCCGCGCCGCGCTCGACCAGCTTGGCGTGGGGCAGAACGACCGCCTTGGCGGCCGGTTGGACGCCACTGGCCATCCAGAGGTCCAGCGTCGGCTGCGACGGCGCGACGACGGTCAGGTCCAGCCGCTCGAACAGATGGCGATGGGCGTCGAGGTGCCGCTGGCGATGGCTGTAGTAGGAGCAGACGCTGCAGGCCGGGCTGCCGGGCGGCGGGGCGGCGCAGTCCTGCACATCGTTCCGCAGCAGGTGATAGCCCGCGCAGAGGCTGGCGAAATCGTGCAGCCAGAACCAGCCCGAGCGGAGGCCTGCGACGGCGAGGATGTCCGCGGTCTCCTCCGCCGAATGACCCAGCAGGCTGTGGATTGCGAAGGTCCGCCGTCCGGGCTCCACGCCCTGCGCGGCCGCCTTCAACGCCGCGGCGACGACCTTGGGCTTGAAAGCTCCCACCCGCTCGCCGTTCCAGAGCACGCCCAGCAGGCCAGGCTCCTTGCTCTCCCGCACGACCGGCCACGGATCGGCCGGATAGAGGTGCAGGTGGTCCCCGCCGAGGCCCGCGACCCGGGCGTCCTCACGCTGAAGGCAGAGCTGCACCCCGCCGAGGTTCGCCGAGTAGTCGTCGTGGCTGAAGGTGACGTGGAGGTCCCGGAGGCCCGAGCGCGACTGCGACAGCGCCTTGGTCAGCCGCGCGGGCGGCGTCGGCGTGCGCGCAGCAGCACGTGCGGCGACCTCGGCGGTACGGATCGCCACCGGCCGAAGATCGGCGAGGAGCTGGTAGCGGAAGCCCAGTTCGTTGCGGGGAATCCGCCCTTCGGACCGGCCGGCGCGGACGTAGTGAACGAACGGGTTCATGCCCGTGCCGGCGACATCCGGATAGGTGTCCAGATAATCGCGCACCGAGAACCGGCGGCTCGGGTCGCGTCCCTCCAGCCAGCCGGTGACGAGGAAATGGTCCAGTGGATCCTGCCCCGCCTCGGCCACGTCGGGATTGGCTTGCAGGTAGAAGGCGGCGTCGAACTCGGGCGCGATCAGCCTGCGCTCTTCCGCGAGTTGCTCCGGGGACGGCCCCAGGTATTCCTCGGGCGCCGCTTCTGACGCCCCCTGGAGAGCCTCGAAGCTCCAGCCGTGGGCGCCCGAGCTCAGCAGGTAACGCTCGCCCGCCGCCGAGGGCGTCACCTCGCGCCCCTCGCGGCGGCCGTGCATCAGGTAGTGGAAGAACGGCTCCACCTTCGCGCGGCGGACGTCCGGGTTGTCGGCCAGATAGGCCGACGAGCAGAACCAGGGCGCGGGGTCCCGCCCCTCGCGCCAGCCGGCCTCGAGGTAGTGCTTCAGGGGATCTGCGCCCAACGCCGCCACATCGGGATAGGCGGCCCGGTAGAACGCCGCGTCGAGGGCGACCGAGACGATCCGGTGGACTTCGTCGGCGGCGGCCGTCGCGGCCATGCGGCGCAAATTCCTTCACTGTGACGGGGGCTTCTGTGCAACAGAAGGACCCTGCGATCAACGGGGGGATCGCCTGGCGCGCGCAGACTTGCGGCGATTTGCGAGGCTCCCTACACGCTGGGCGAAGAATGACGACGAGAACCGCCTATCTCGTGCTGGGCATGCACAGGTCCGGCACCTCGGCCGTGACCCAGCTCCTGTCGCTGGCCGGCGCCGAGCTGCCGGCGAACGTCATGCCGGGCGACGAGCACAACGAGAAGGGCTACTTCGAGCCCTGGAAGGTGGCGCTCCTGAACGACGAGCGTCTGCGCGCGGGCGGCTCGGCCTGGGACGACATCTTCGCCTTTCCCTATCGTCCGCTGCCGCGCAAGGACGAGCGCGCGTGGATCAACCGCGCGATGGCTCTGATGGGCGAGGAGTTCGGCCAGGCGCGCTACCCCCTGCTCAAGGACCCGCGCGTCACCGTGCTGCTGCCGTTCTGGCGGACGGCCCTGGCCGACCTCGAGATCGACGCCCGCGGGGTGATCCCGGTGCGCCACCCGCTGGCGGTTGCGGGCTCGCTTCGTCGCCGCGACGGCTTCACCGAGCAGAAGTCGGTGCTGGTCTGGACCGCCTACATGCTGGCGGCCGAAGCCTATACCCGGGACCTTCCCCGGGCCTTCGTCGGCTACGACGCGCTGCTGTCGGACTGGCGCGCCCAGGTGAAGCGCATCGAGGCGGCCCATGGCGCCCCGCTGCCGACGCTCGACGAACGCGCGGCCGGCGAGATCGACAAGGCGTTGGCGCCGGATCTCCGCCACAACGCCGGCGCGGGCGACCTGGCGGCTTTGGGCTGGCCGGGCGAACTCGCCGCCGCTGTGCTGGCCTGGTTCGAGGCCGCCGCCCGCGACGAGGCGCCTTCGACCGCCGCCCTCGACGCCGCCGCCGCCGAGCTGTCGCGCCGCGCCGCCGACATGGCCCCCCTGGTCTCTCCGACCGCCCGGGACCTGGACGAGGCGCGCTCCGAGCTGCGCGAGACGAAGGCGGCGGTGGGCGTCCTGGAAGACACCTTGAAGCGCGACCGCGAAGTCCTGGAAGGCGGCTGGCGCGCCACGATCCAGCGCCTGGACCAGCACCGCGAGATCCTGAGGGCCGTGGAGGCCCAGCTCGACGCCATCCTGGCCGAGGGCGGTCCGTGACCGAGGGCTCGCTCGAAGCCCGCCTGGCGCGCTTCCCCAAGACCCGGCCGCCGCTGCCGCCTGAGATCGCCGAGATCTACGCGCGCCAGTACGCCGAGAACCGGGCGGGCGAGACCACCGCCGCCTCGCTCTCGCAGCGGCTGGAGCAATGGATGCACCGCCAGGTGGCCGCCGACGCCTCGCCCGCCAAGGCGACGCTGGAGCTGGGCGCCGGCAACTTGAACCAGCTCCCGTTCGAGCCTGAAGGCGGCGCCTACGACGTAGTCGAGCCCTTTGCCGAGCTGTTCGAGGGCTCGCCGCGGCTGGCGCGGGTGCGGAAGGTCTACGCCGACGTCGCCGAGGCGCCGGCGGACGCGCGCTACGACCGGATCACCAGTGTCGCCTGCCTGGAGCACATCACCGACCTGCCAGTCGCGCTGGCGCGTTCGGCGAGGCTGCTGGCGCCGGGCGGCGTCTTCCGGGCGGCGATCCCCAGCGAGGGCGGCTTCCTGTGGAAGCTGGGCTGGTCGTTGACGACCGGCCTGGAGTTCAGGCTCCGCCACGGCCTCGACTACGGCCTGCTCATGGCCCATGAGCACGTCAACGACGCCGCCGAGATCGAGGCGCTGACGAAGGCGATCTTCGAGAAGGTCTCGGTGAAGAGCTTCGGCCTCGGTCGGCAGCTGTCGCTCTACCGCTTCATCGAGGCCCGCAGGCCGCGCCTGGACGTCGCCGAAGCCTGGCTCAGCCGCTTCGGCGCCTGAGCCGAAAAGCGCGAAGGGGGCTCAGGCGCTTCGGCGCCTGAGACGCGGATCGAGGGCCACGTAGACAAGCCCGGTGATGGCCGCGAGGTCGAGGAAGTAGAGGTAGCGGTAGTCGCACGCGAGCGAGATCACATAGAAGCTCGCGGCGAAGCTGAGGGCCGACAGCATCAGCCCCGCCATGGCGATGTCGGCCCGCTCGCGCCGCAGCAGCAGGAAGCCGGTCACCGCCAGCGCCAGCACGGCAAAGGCCGGATGCGACAGGCCCGGCGTGTCCATCCACCACGTCGTGTAGTTCCAAAGGCGGCGGTCGTCGGCGTCCTGCCGCCTCTTGACCCCGAGTTCCTGCATCAGCTTCGGCGGGCCGTCGACGCCCAGGTGGACCGGCAGGCACTGGTCGATGTCTGGCGTCGCGAAAACCCAGCGGAAGACGTCGAGCCGACGTGTGGCGTAGCCGAGGGGATCTTCGCTGAGCGTCTGCACCCACTGCTCGGCGATCACGCCGTCGCTGTAGCTGTTGATGGCCCGCCCAAGCGTCTTCGAGCCGAGCAGCGCGTCGACACGCGTGGCGGAATAGTACCTGGGCGACTCGCGGCGCAGGTCGGCGGCGGCGGCGGGGTTGTCAGCCTCGAGCGCCCGCAGGGGCCGGTCCGGGTCCGCCGCAATGGCGCCGGCCAGGTCGTAGCCCTGCAGCAGGCGCAAGCCCACGTCGCGGTTTTCGCCGGGCGGATCCTTCACCGGCGTGGCGGCGTCGAGCACGGCCATGAACACGAGCGGCCCGGCGAAGCCCGCCGCCGCCCACATCGCGGCCCTGCGCCAGCCGCTCTTCCAGGCGGCCCAGCCGAGCGTCGCGGCCGAGAACACCGCGACCAGCGCCCCGTTCTGGCGCAGCAGGCAGGCCATGCCGAGCAGCAAGAAGGACAGGAAGAGCAGCAGGAGCCGGGGCGTCGGGCGCTCCCAGCGCTTCACCGCATGGGCCAAGGTCACGAAGCCGGCGATCGCGAAGTTCGCGAACAGCACGTCCTTCCACATGATCGCCTGGTAGAGGAGCACCTGCGGGGCCAGCATCGCGCCGGCCAGCACCGCGGGCGCGATCCAGGCCAGGCGCGGCCGCAGCCCGGGCATGGCGGCCCAGGCGGCGACGAGCAGCAGCGATGCGCCGGCTATGTAGGCGAACGGCGAGCTGGGCGTGATCCTGTCGAAGAAGCCCAGGATGGAGGAATACATCGGCGGTCCGAAGACGATACGGACGCCGCGGCGGCCCTCGGCCAGCGAGATCACCGAATCGACCGACATGTGGCCGGGAGCGTTCAGCGTGAGGATCAGCACGTAGCCGATGGCGAGAACCGCGAACCACAGGAACGCGGGCGCGAGGCGTATCAGCCGCTGCGAGGTCATCTTCGTCCCCCCGGACACTTCGCTTCAGGCGCTCTGGCTCTGGATCACCGCCAGGCCCGCCAGCATCAGGACGTAGCCGCCGGCCATGCGCCAGCCCAGCGGCTCCTTGAAGACGAGCCACGCGACGATCGGGATCAGGCCCGTGCCGGCCAGGGCGAACGGATAGGCCTTGGACAGCGGTACGCGAGTGAGGATGTAGAACCAGAAGATCGCGGTCAGTCCGTACCAGGCCAGCGCGGCGATCAGCGGCCAGTTTGTGATCAGCTTATGGATCAGCGGCCCGGTCTGGCGGCTCTGATAGACGGCCGCCCACTTGAACATGGTCTGGCCGACCGGCAGCGCCAGCGAGAAGCCGGCGCACAGCATCATGTCCCTGGGGCTCACGCGCGGCGCTCCCGCCCTCGCAGCCGCTCGACCGTCCGCAGATAAGGATGGATCGGCCGGCTGGGCACGTTCAGCACGTCGAAGTTCATCGCCTGCAGCAGGAGCTGGGCGCCCAGGATGATCGGCAGGGCGGCCATCATGACCACGCCCGCCGAGGCGGTCTGTCCCGGCTCGCGGTTGGCCAGGTAGCTCAGCGCGTAGCCGACGCCGAACAGGGCCGAGAAGGCGCCGAACACCAGCTCCAGGCTGGCGACGTTGAAGTCGCGGACGAAGTACTGGCCCAGCACGCGCTGAAGGAAGTTCCGCAGATGCTTCAGGGCGAACGGTCCGATGATGCGGCCGATGCGGATGTTGGAGACCTCGTCGGCGTAGCGCGCCGGCATCGGGACGTCGCGGACCACCGCCCGCAGGGTCCCAAGGTGGTAGAGCAGGTCGGTCTCGAAGAAGAAGCGACGCGAGACCCGCTTCTCCATCACCAGCTTCGCGACGTTCGACTCCAGCGCCGTGTAGCCGTTGGTCGGATCGAAGATGTTCCAGTAGCCGGTGGACATCTTGGCGAGGAAGCTCAGGGCCGCATTGCCGAACACCCGAACCGACGGCATCGCCTGCAGGTGACTGATCGAGGTGAAGCGGTTGCCCTTGGCGTAGTCGGCCTCGCCCAGGAGGATCGGGGCCACCAGATGGGCGCACTGGTCCAGGTCCATCTGATCGTCGCCGTCGACCTTGACCAGGACGCGCCCGCCGCGCGCCACCGCCTCGCGGTACCCCGCCATCGTGGCTCCGCCGACGCCCTGGTTCTCCCCCAGCCGGACCACGACGACGCGGGGATCGCTGTTGTTGGCCTCGATGAAGTCGCCGGAGCGGTCGGGGCAGGCGTCGTCGACACAGACGATCCCTTCGATCCAGTCCGGCGCCTTGGCGATGACGTTCAGGATGTGGGCCGTGACCTTGTAGCAGGGCACGACCAGCCACACGCCGGCGTCCTCCAGGCTGATCGGCCCCACGGCCAAGCCTTCGAGGGACAGCGGGTTCGGGTCGCGGGCGATCTTGTCGATCGAGGTCATGGCAGGCGTATCGGTCCCCCGCCGCCCGGCTAACATGGAAGCCCGCACGCGGCAAAGCGGCGGTTCCGGCTCGCCTTGCACCGGGCAGGCGCGCCTGATACCTCCGGCGCCTTCTTTCGGGAGAGCTGATGGACTCGGCCACCCACATGCTGCGGACCGGCCAGCGCGGCGGGCTGTTCCAGCTTCAGATGGCGTTTCGTGACCTGAAGGGCTCGGGCCAGCGGCTCGGGCTCGCGTGGTCGCTCGCCTGGCACGACATCGTCTCGCGCTACCGCGGCTCCATCCTGGGCCCGTTCTGGATCACGCTGTCCATGGGCCTGATGGTCCTGGGCATCGGCTTCCTCTACGCCAACCTCTTCAGCATCCCGCTGAACGAGTTCCTGCCGTTCGTGGCGCTCGGCATCGTCTTCTTCGGCGTGATGACGGGCATCATCAACGAAGGCTGCGAGACCTTCGTCCAGGCCAAGGGCATGCTCTCGCAGACCAGCCTGCCGATGTTCACCTTCGTCTGGCGCACGATCCTGCGGAATCTCATCAGCCTCGCCCACCACCTGGTTATCGTGATCGCCGTGCTGACCTTCTACGGCTACTGGGGCAAGGCGCATCCGCTGCTGGCGCTGGCCGGCCTCGTGCTGATGGTGCTGAACGCCGGCTGGATCAGCACGCTCGCCGCCATCGCCTCGGCGCGATTCCGCGACATCCCGCAGATCGTCGTGTCGGTCATGCAGTTCGCCATCTTCATGACGCCGGTGTTCTGGACCCCGCAGCGCTTCTCGGGCGAGCACATGGCGATCCTGCACCTGAACCCCTTCTTCCACATGCTGGACGCGGTCCGCAGCCCGCTGCTGGGGAAGGCCGTGGCGCCGGTCAGCTACGGGGTGCTGGTGGCCATGGCGCTGATCGGCTGGGCGCTCACCTTCGCCATCTTCGCCCGCACCCGGCGCCGGATCGTGCACTACCTATGAGCCCGCCCGTCTCCATCACCTGCTCCGACCTCACGATCCGCTTCCCGGTCTATGGGGTGGACGCCAAGTCGCTGAAGAAGTCGCTGGTCAGCGTCGCGGTCGGCGGCAAGCTCGGCCGCCACTTCGGCGCGACCGACGTCACGGCCCTGCAGGACCTGAACCTGGAGCTGAAGGCCGGCGACCGGCTGGGCCTGATCGGCCACAACGGCTCGGGCAAGACCACCCTGCTGCGCGCGCTCTCCGGCGCCTACGAGCCGGACGAGGGGATGATCGAAGTCCAGGGCCGCATCGCCGCCCTGCTCGACCTGCAGTTGGGCATCGACCTCACGGCCACGGGTTATGACAACATCCGCCTGCGCGGCCGCATCGCGGGCCTCTCGGCCAAGGAGGTCGAGGCGCGGATGGACGAGATCGCCGAATTCACGGGCCTTGGACCGTTCCTGGCTATGCCGGTGAAGACCTATTCGGCCGGCATGCAGGCGCGCCTGGCGTTCGCGGCCGCCACGGCGGTGGAATGCGACGTGCTCCTGATGGACGAGTGGATCGCGGTCGGCGACAGCGACTTCCAGAAGCTCGCCCACAAGCGCCTCCTGGGCCTCGTCGAGCGGGCCGGCATCCTGGTTCTCGCCACCCACGACGTCGACCTGCTGCGCCTCTACTGCAACAAGGTGATGCGCCTCGAGGCCGGCGTCGCCTCGGAGGTCGTCGACATCCGCCGGGTGGACGAGCTGCTGGCGGCCTAGGCGCCGGACTGGTACGCCGGCGCCAAGGATCAGGGCGTGGACGTCATCTTCACCATCGTGTCGCGGAACTACGCGGCCCAGGCGGCGACGCTCATGCAGAGCCTCAGCCACGCCGAGCCCGCCGCCCGCCGGATCGTGGTGGCGGCCGACGGGCCGATCCCGGAGCTCGCCCCCCTCGCCGAGGTGATCGAGGCGGCCGAACTCGGCGCCCCCGTCCGCGACATGAGCGTCTATTACGAGGCGCTGGAGCTGAACACGGCGGTGAAGCCGTTCGCCTTCCGGGCGCTGCTGGCCCAGACGGGCGTGACGAGCGTCACCTACCTCGATCCCGACATCTACGTCTTCCGGCCGCTGGAGCCGGTGTGGGACGGCCTGCGCGCCGCGCCCCTGGCGCTGACGCCGCACACGCTGCGGCCCCTGACCACGCCGGGCAATCCGACGAACGCGGACCTTGCGGCGTCGGGCCGGTTCAACCTGGGCTTCCTGGCCTGCCGCCCCGATCCGCAGGTGGGCAAGCTCATCGACTGGTGGGCCGAGCGCTGCCGCTTCGACAGCCGCGTCGCGCCGGACGAGGGGATCTTCACCGACCAGAGGTGGATGGATCAGGCGCCCGACTTCGTGCCGAACGCCGCGATCCTCGATCACCCCGGCCTGAACCTGGCCTACTGGAACCTCGAAGGCCGCGAACTCTCGCGGACCGCGGAAGGCTGGCGCGTCGACGGGCGGCCGCTGATCTTTTTCCACTTCTCGGGCTTCGATCCCGCGCGGCCGCTCAACCTCTCCAAGCATCAGAACCGCTTCCGGGTCCTGGCGGGATCGCCCATGGCGGGCCTGCTCGCCGACTACGCCGCCGCCCTCCGCGCGAACGGCCACGCCGAGGCCAAGGCCTTGGGCTACGGCTTCGACCGTTTCGCTTCCGGGCGACGGATCCGGCCGGCCCATCGGCTGGCCGCCCTGCAGGCGGCCCGCGCCGGACAGACCTTCCCCGACGGCCTCGGCCCGGCGACGGAAGCCTGGCTGGACGGGGCCGACCCGGCGCATCCCGAGATGACCCGGGTGATGGCCGCCCTCGCCGCCGACCAGCCCGCCGCCGCCTATCCCTGGTGGTTCGCGCCCAACGCCCAGGCGCTGGGGGCGGACCGGATTTCCGCCGAGGCCGCATCGGGATTGAGGGGACCGGCCGATCCGGCCGAACGCTTCCGGGGCGACGAGCTCACCGCCTGGTGGATCGGTCCGATGGCCGTGGCCGGCGAGTTCGCGATGGACGCACTGCCCGACCACGAGACCGACCGGCTGCTGGCCAGTCCTGCGGTGCTCGCCCGGGCCGCCGAGCTGGCCGAGACCGAGCGGCGTCCCTCCGAGCTCCGCCGCCTGCTGTTCGCCGCGTTCGGGCTGCCGCACCGCGCAGGCTGGCCCGCCCGCCTTCGCGCCGCGCTTCAGGCGCCGCATCTCGCGCCGGACCCGCGCGCCGGCCTCACCCTGTTCCGCGAGATCTGGGACGTGCGGCCGGACCTGCAGAAGCTCTATCCGCTCGACACCGCCGTCAGCCGGTTCCGCTATCTCCGCTGGCTCCTGGCGGGCGGCCTCGCCGAGTACGGGGCGCCGCCGGAGAGCCTGCCCGAGAAGCTGCGCGGAGGACTCACGATGCGGGTCGCCCGCGCGAGCCTCAAGGGTCGTCGATGAGTCTGCGGGCGCTGCAGGGGATCTGGCGCAAGGCGCTGCCGACGCCGGTGCGGCGCGCGGTCGCGCCCGCCGTCCGCCAGGGCCTGCGGGCCTATGCCCACGCCGCGGGACGGCCCCCGGCGCAGGTCAGCGGGCTGCTGCCGATCCGGCTGGTGGGCCTCTTCAACGGCAGCCATGGCATCGCCGCTTCGGCGCGCCTCGCCGCTCGCGCCTTCGAAGCGCTGGGCGCGCCGGTGGAGACCGTCGCGATCGATCAGGGCCTGGACTGGAAGGCCAGCCTCCGGACCGACACCCCCGCCATCTGGATATTCCATCTCAATCCGCCGGAGCTCGTCGGCGCGCTGGCCGCGATGGGCCCGCGGCGGGTGACGGGTCCGCGCTTCGGCTACTGGGCCTGGGAGCTGCCGAAGGGACCGCGTGACTGGCTGGACGACGCCGCCCTCGTCGACGAGGTCTGGACGCCGAGCCGCTATGTCGCCCAGGCGTTCGCCGGCGCCCGGGCGCCGGTTCGCGTCGTTCCGCACCCGCTCTTCCTCGAGGACTACGCCGAGGTGACGCCGGCGCCGCGGGCGACCGAATTCCAGGCGGTTGCGCTGTTCGACTTCAATTCGTCCGCCGCGCGAAAGAACCCGGAGGGCGTGATCGCCGCCTTCCGCCAGGCGTTCGGCGACGATCCGGCCTGCGAGCTGGTGATCAAGACACAGAACGGGAGGGCCCACCCACAAGCCCTCGCAGCGCTTCGCGCGAAGGCTTCCGGCGCCGTGCGGATCATCGACGAAACCTGGCCCTATGCCGAGGTGAAGCGATTGATCGCCGGGGCGGACGCCCTGGTCTCCCTCCATCGCGCCGAAGGCTTCGGACTGGTTATGGCTGAGGCGATGGCCCTGGGAACGCCCGTCGTAGCCACCGGCGCCAGCGGCAATCTCGACTTTATGGACGACGCCTCCGGCGTGCTCGTGCCGACCCGGAGCGCGCCCGTCGACGACCCGCAGGCCATCTATCGCGGCCAAAGCTGGTTCGAGCCCGACATAGAGGCCGCCGCCGAGGCGCTGCGCAGGCTGCGCGATGAGCCCGGCCTCGGCGCGCGCCTCGCCGCCGCCGGACGGGAGCGGGTGGCGCGGCAGCTCTCGCCCGAAGCCTGGCTCCGCAGCCTGCCCGACGCCGTGCAGGCTGCGGTGACGGCTCAGCGGTCCGGGCTGTTGGGCACGACGGCCGGCTGAGCCGGAGCCGCCGCCCGGTCATCGTCGTCGTCCCGGGCCCTCGGCGCATCGCATTTCCCGGCGCGGGCCTGGACGACGTAGAACAGCGCCCGCCCATCGGCGAAGTTGTTGTGCTCGGCGATGGGATTGGTGGATTCGCCGGTCAGCAGGCTGGGCGCTTCCATCGACTGTCCGCCGCCCATGGCCGCGGCGTTGCTGAGCGTCTGCTGGTTCCAGCGGGCGAGCGGCGCGCTGCACGCGGCCACCACCGCCTGGGCGACCGCGCCCGCGTCGTCGTCCGCCTTGGCCAGGGTATAGCCCCAGCGGTGCAGGCAGTCGTCCACCGCCAGGCCGCCGTCGACGCCAAGCCCCGGGGAGGCCGCCTGGGCCGTACCCACGAACGGCTTGCAGAGTCCGTCGCCGCCCGCCGCGGCGGTGCGGTTGCGCTGGCCGCCTTCACAGGCGGCCAGGGCGAGAGCCGCGGAGACCGCGACGACAAGGGTCGCTCCGTTTCGCATACGCATCACCGGCAGATCCGGGCCGGCGCCGAGACCGGCTGGCCGTACTGGTCGTAGTAGGTCCGCGTCTCATAGCGGCACGACGGCTCGCGGTAGCGCGGCGCGTAGGAGGCCTGGCGGTAGCTGCGGCTCGCGGAATAGCTGCGCGAGCTGTAGCGCTTGTTGCACTTGGTCAGCTGGTTGCCCGCGAAGCCGCCGACGGCTGCGCCCAGCAGCGTGCCTTCCGTCCGGTCTCCACGACCCGCCACCGCGTTGCCCAGCAGGCCGCCGGCGACGGCGCCGACCACCGTGCCGGTGGTCCGTTTCTGACAGGCCGCCTGACTGACAGCAGGCAGGGCGGCCACGGCGAGCACGGCGCCCGCCATCATGCCGATCCGCATGAACATTCTCCTCTGCGTGTCGCCTCGTCTGCGCGAGGCTCAGCGATGGAAAACGTCCGGCGGCCGGATCGGATGCGCGGCCTACGTCAGCCAGTCGACAAAGCCGTGCTTGGCCATCCAGGCGAGCGCCAGCTCCAGCGCCCGCCGTTCGCCCTTCGGGAACGCCAGCAGGATCTCGCGCACGGTGAGCGGACCGCGGTCGTTCAGCAGCTCCACGACCCGGGCGCAGCTCGCGGGGGACGCCCGCAGGGGCGCGTAGGCGCGGTCGAGGACGACGGCCTCGGTATTCAGCACGTCCTGCGACGTCACGCCGGGCGCGGCGGAAAGCCGGCTGTCCACGGTGAGCGTCTCGGTGGCGAAGTGGGCGAAATCGACGAAGGGATCGCCCTTCACCGGATTGGCGCTGCGGCCCGACGGCGGATCGGCGGCGGCGGCGCGCACGCGCCCGAGCTCCTCCACCAGCGCATGGTACTGCCGCGCCACCACGGGCCAGTCGAAGGCCGTGCGAACCCGCTCCCGTCCGGCCGCGCCCATCCTGCGCCGCAGGTCCGGAGAGCGGATCAGCTCGGCCAAGGCCTCGGCGCAGCGGCCGATGTGCACGGCGGTGTGCTGCGCAACGGCGCCGACGTAGGTCTGGTAGGACTCCAGCTCCATCACGTGGCGCGTGACCATCGCGGCGCCGAGCCCGCCCGCCGAGGGGCCGCCCAGGGTTGGGATCAGGAAGCCCTCTTCGCCGTGCCGGACCGTGAAGCGGTACCCGTCCCAGTCGCTGGCCACGACCGGAAGGCCCGCCGCCATGGCTTCGAGGGGCGTGATTCCGAAGGTTTCCTGGATGTTGTCGACCAGCGAGAGGAAGACGTCCGCCGCCGCCCAGAGATCGGCCAGTCGGTCGCGGTCGTTGCCGTTCTCGAAGCGGACGTCCACGTCGCCGGCATGGGCCTTGGCGGCCGCCGCGTACCGGTCCCGGTCGGCGGCGTCGGGGAACCATCCGGCAAGCGCGAACACGACCTTCCGGCCTTCGGGCGCGGCGGCGGTCTCCGCCGCCTGGCGGACGGCCTTGAACATCGGCTGCGGGAAGGCCTTTTCGAAGAACGACAGGCGCCCCACCCAGAGCACCAGGACGTCGTCCGCGCCGAGCCCCAGCTCCTGGCGCAGCGTCGCCCGGGCGGCGGGACGGTCGGCCATGGCCGCGAACGCCGCGCCGTCCACGCCGAGCGGGACGATCGGCAGCGCCGGCTGCGGCGGTGGGCGGCCGCCGGTCCGCTCGGCCAGGTGCTCCCCCAGGTCAGCGAACATGCGGGCCAGGCCGTCCTGGACGCTGGGCGAGGTGCAGATGATCGCGTCCCACGGATGGGTCGGCGCGGTCAGGCTGGCGGCGATCATCTCCCGCACGGCCGGCGGTGCGAGCGTGTGCGCCAGGCCCAGCAGGCTGTAGGCCCGGTCGCCTCCGGCGCGACGCCGCAGCCAGCCCAGTTCGCTGATGTAGGGCTGGCCCCGCAGCAGGGCGCCCGAAGCCGCGGGCGCGGCGGAGCCCAGCAGCGGCGCCCACGCGAGCTTCGTCCCCCCGCCGTCGCCGCCCAACAGGCCCGCCTGGAGGTCCGCCTGGGAAGGTTGCCTGGCCGAGAGGATGTCGACCTGCTCGAAGCCGCCGTGGCGCGCTAGCGCCTGGATGAGCTGCAGGTTGGCGACGTCCTTGCCGAACGGATTGGCGCCGAGGCTCACCTGGCCCGACGGGTGGTAGATGGAAAGGCGCGACCCCATGCAGCCTCCCTACACCACCACGCGCCGAACGCCACGCCCCGGCCCGGCCCGCTTGGACTCGCCGCCGCCGCCCGCTAAACGGCTCGGCGGACGCCAAGGAACAGCATGAACATCGACATCGCCGGCCTGGAACACGCGGCCCTGAACCGGACACCGGACCGCTGGCCCCATCTGCTGGCGGCCCTGCGTGGTCTCGTCGACGCGGCCGCCACCCGGCGCAACGACGATGCGGCCCTCTCCGGCCGGCTGATGGCGGCGATCGGCACGATAATCGCCGACCCGGGCTTCGAGGTCGCCCCGAACCAGATCATGGAGGCGCTCGTCTACCGCCAGGAGCTGGAGAACCTGGTCCGCGCCAGTCCGATCGGCAGCTTCGACCACGTGCTCCGCGCCATCGGATTCCAGGCCCGCGGCGGAACGCCCGCCGCCCAGCTCCTGAACCCAATGCGACTGGCGAAGGCGACGCTGCTGCTGTCCCTCGATTCCGACGTGGAGTTCGGCCCGGACGACATCCTGTCGCTGCCCGCCGAGATCGCGCAGGTGGCCTACATCTCCCTGGTCGCCACCAAGCCGGTGGTCTCGGCGCTTGGAGCCGCCCGCCGCGAAGCATTCGTGGGCAAGGCGAACGAACTCCGCCCGGCCCCGCTCCCGGCGACCGTCAATCAGATCACGTCCCTCAGCGTCGCCTGGATGCTCTGCAGCTATGCGAGCCATCCTCGCAAACACCAGATCAAGGTTCCCCTGAACCGCACCCTCGCCGATCTGGCGCGCCAGATCCGCATGCGAGAGCCGGAGTTGCCCGAGCGTCGCGAGATCAAGGACCGGCCACGCATGGCCGTGGCGGCCGAGATCATGCACTCCAATCACGTGCAGTACCGCTACTTCGGTCAGTACCTCCGCCAGCTGCGGCAGCGCTTCGAACTGGTGCTGGTCACCGAGGACAGCGAGGTCGACGATGCGGTCCGCGCCCTCTACGACGAGGTGCACACCTTCCAGCGCGGCGCGCGCGGCGAGCATCTGCTGGAGGTGGCTCGGGTGCTCACCGAGACCCGGCCCGACATCGTCTTCTGGCCCAGCGTCGGCATGCGCCACTGGGGGCCGATGCTCGCCAACCTGCGCTTCGCGCCGATCCAGATGACCGCGCTCGGCCACTCGGCGTCCACCTTCTGCCCGCCTATCGACTACTACCTCACCGAGGAGGGGTACGTGTCGGACCCGGCGCTGTTCGGCGAGCGCCTGCTGCTGATGCCCGACGAGGCCCTCGTGTTCGAGCGCTCACCGGCCTACCAGCCCGTTCCGCCGGCGATCCGCGATAAGGCCGACCCGCTTCGCGTGGCCTTGCCCAGCAACCTGCTGAAGCTGAACCCGCACTTCTTCGCCGTGCTGCGCCAGATCCGCGAGCAAGCCGCCCGCCCGCTGGAGTTCCACCTCTTCCCCAACGCCGGCGGCTCGGAGCACCTCGCGATCCGCCGGGTGGTCGATCAGGCCCTGCCGGGGGCCATCGTGCATGGCCGCCTGCGCTACGACGAGTACCTGCGGCTCCTCTCAGCCTGCGACCTGAACCTGAGCCCGTTCCCGTTCGGCGGGCTACACAGTGTCGTCGATTCACTGCGCCAGGGGCTCCCGGTGGTGGCGCTGGAGTGCCCCGAGCCGCATGGCCGCACCGATTCCATGCTGTTGCGCCGTCTGCGGATGCCCGAGTGGCTGGTCGCCAAGACCGAAGAGGCGTACATCGCCGCCGCCCTCAAGGTGATCGACGACGACGCGCTGCGCGTCGAACTCTCTCGCCAGGCGCTGGCGCTGGACATCGACAACCTGCTGTTCGGCGATGGCGCGACGCCGCTGCGGACCGAGGTGGTGGACGCCGTATGGTGGACCTATCTGCACCACGACGAGGTGGTGGCCCGCGATCAGAAGGTGGTCGGACCGAAGGACTGGGCGCCTAGCCCACCCTGACGGGCGACGCCCAGTTGGCGGGGTCGATCTCCTCCGCGTCGCCCACCCGCCGGCCGGTTTCCCGCGGCAGGCCCAGCACATTCACCGAGACGATCCGTCCGAACACGTTCTGCGTCTCGCCCTTGAAGTTGCCGGGCGCGTACAGAGCTGGCGTGTGCCAGTACAGCCTGTAGCCCATGTCGGCCATGAGCCCGATCACCTCGCCCTGCTGCGCTGCACGGTCGTTCTCGACGTAGAGGATGGGCCGCGTCCGCAGGATGGTCTCTCGCGCGCCGCGCAGCACCTGCGGCTCGAAGCCTTCCACGTCGACCTTCAGCAGGTGGCAAGCCGGCAGGTCCAGGCTGTCGAGGGTGCGCACCCTCACCCGCTGGCCGCGCGCCGCCCCGGCCGCGGGCTGCAGCGAGACGCCGCCGAAATTGTTCTGGCCGGCGTAGTCGATCGGCGGGATCAGCGCCTGCCCTTCCGCGTCGCCGCATGCCTCCGGCAGCGCGACGACGTTGCCGATATCGTTCAGCGCGAGGTTGGCGCAGAGGAGCTGGAAGATCCGCTGCTGCGGTTCGAAGGCATAGAGCGGCCCCGGCGCGCAGCGCCGCGCGAGCGCCAGGGTGAAGGCCCCGATGTTGGCGCCGACCTCGACGACCGTCTGGCCCGGCCGGACAAGCTGTTCCAGGAGCTGCCGCTCGGGCGGGCTGAGCTCGCCGTAGAGCTCGAGCGACCGGCTCACATAGGCGTCGCCGCGCAGCCCCAGCATCCTGCCGTCGCGCGTCTCGTACATCTGGGCGGCCGGCTCGTTCATCAAAGTCCTCTGGGGGCCAGCGGCAGGACAGCGCGGGCGAGAGCCTGACCCAGCCGCACCTGGCCCGAGGCGGCGATATGCAGGCCGTCCGCCTGCATGGGAAGCCCCTTCGCATCCACGGAAACCGTCAGCGGGTCCGCGTCGTCGACGGCGGCCTGGGCGGCGCGGACCTGACCCGCCTGTGCGCCGATGTCGGGGATGCGGACCACGGCCACCACGGCCTGCGGCGCGGACCAGCCCAGGCGCATCGTCTTGATCAGGCTGGTGAGGTTTGCACGGTACGCCCTCGCCATGGCCGGGTCGATCGCGTCGGCTTCTCCCTGGACCCACAGGATCGCCGCGATCCGCGGCGCCCGCCCCTGGGCGGACAGCGCCGCCTTGGCCGCCTCCACCTCCCGCGTCGCTTCGGCGAACAGCTCGCCCGACGCCGGCGACCAGTCACGGCCCTCCGCCGGAGCCAGGGAGGTCGAGCCCCGGGCGAGCTTGACGATGTAGAGCGGCCGATCGCGTCGGGTTTCGCGCCAGACGCGGGCGAACGACGCCTCCGGCCCCCAGGCCTCGGGGCGGTTCGGGGAGCCGGTGTTGCGTCCGGGCTCCAGCATCTCGAACCGGCCGTCACGCCAGATGCGCACCTCCGGATCGGGCCAGCGGATCTCGACCGGAACATCGGCGCGCGTGAGATAGCCCAGCGCATTGGACTGGCCCGCCAGCACCACGAGGTCCGCCTTCGGCTTCGCGGAACAGCTCGCCAGTCCGATCGCCAGGGCCAGCAGGACCGGGCCGAAGAATCTCGCCATGCGTCTCCCCGCTCGCGACCTGTCGCCGGCCTAGGACATCGCCGGGGCGGCGGCAAGACGAGGCCCGTTGGGCGGTGCGGTCGGTCATGCTAGTGCCCCCGCATGGACGCGGCGATCCTCTTCGAGAACGACGGCTACCGCATGGACGGGCCAAAGCTGATGGGCCGGCAGTCCGCGGGCAACGGCTTCCTGCGCGCGGCCGTGGCCGCGCATGCCGGACGGCCGCTCTGGGGATTCTCGCCGTTCAGCGACGCCGGCGCCGCGTTCCAGCAGACCGTGACCGAGATCGATCCGAACGGGCAAACCCGCTGGATCGACCGCGGCGACCTCAGGGGCCTTTCGGCCCGCGGGGTGGCATTCCGTCCGGACGGCGATCTCGGAGGTCTGGCGAACCTGCGGCTGCGGGCGGGCCCGGCCCGCTTCAGCATCTGCGGCGTCACCCACACCCTCTCCGGCCCGCCGCTCGCCACCTTCGCCGGCTATCCGGCGCTGCCGCTCGCGCCGTGGGACGCCCTGATCTGCACCTCTCGCGCGGCGCGCGGCGTGCTCGAAGGCGTTCTGGAGGCGAGCGAGGACCTGCTGAGCTGGCGCGCCGGCGCCACCGTGCGGCCCCCGAGGCCGCAGCTGCCGATCATCCCGCTGGGCGTCCACACCCGGGACTTCGACTTCACCGCCGACGAGCGGGCGGCCGCCCGGACGGCCCTCGGCCTGGCCCCCGACGAGGTCGCGGTGCTGTTCGCCGGCCGCATCAGCTTCCACGGCAAGGCCCACCCCTTCCAGATGTTCCAGGCGCTGGAGGCGGCGGCCCAGACCACCGGCGTCAAGCTCGCGCTCGTGCTCGCCGGCCAGGCGCCCACCGAGGCGATCAAGGGCGCTTACGACGCCGGCCTCGCCGCCTTCTGCCCCAGCGTCCGGGCCGTCTACGTCGACGGCAAGGATTTCGACCTGTACCGGGCAGCGTGGGCCGGGGCCGACATCTTCACCTCGCTGTCCGACAACATCCAGGAGACGTTCGGCATCACGCCGCTGGAAGCCATGGCCTCGGGCTTGCCCGTGGTGGTCAGCGACTGGGACGGCTATCGCGACACGGTTCGGGACGGCGAAGACGGATTTCGGATACCCACGCTGGCGCCCGCGCCGGGGCACCTCAAGCACGTCGCCCTGGCCTACGAGGCCGGCGCGATGAACTACGATCAATTGCTCTATCGGACGTGCGCGGCGGTCTCGATGGACTATGGCGTCCTGCTCGACCGTCTGACCGCGCTGGTGCGCGATCCCGACCTTCGCCGACGGATGGGTGAGACCGGGCGGCGGCGGGCGCGCGAGGACTACGACTGGGCGGTGGTCTACCGCCGCTACCAGGCGCTCTGGGACGAACTCACCGCCGTGCGCGAGCGCGACTATGCCGAGCGCCGCGACTACTGGGACCGGGCGCCCCGCGCCACGCCTGGCCACCGCGAGCCCTTCGAAGCCTTCGCCGGCTTCTCCACGGCGGCGCTGGGCCCCGAGACATTGGTCGCCGCCGCCGCCGGCGCGTCGCCCGAGGCCTACGCCGCGCTGGAGGGGCAGATCCTCTTCAACCGCCTGAGGGTGAGTGCGCCCATCATCGAGGCCATGTTCGCCCGCCTCGCTGCGGGGCCGGCCAGCGTCGCCGAGCTTCAGGCCGCGGCGAAGCTGGGGACCGGGCTTGCCGTGGAGGTCGTCGCCCGGCTGGTGAAGATGAACCTAGTGCGGGTCGTCTAGAGGATCCCCGGCAGGTCCAGGCCCTTTTCGCGGGCGACGGCGAGCGCGATGTCGTAGCCGGCGTCGGCGTGGCGCATCACGCCGGTGGCCGGATCGTTCCAGAGCACGCGCTCGATCCGCCTCGCGGCGGCTTCGGTGCCGTCGCAGACGATGACCATGCCCGAGTGCTGGGAGTAGCCCATGCCCACGCCGCCGCCGTGGTGCAGCGACACCCAGGTGGCGCCTGAAGCGGTGTTGAGCAGCGCGTTCAGCAGCGGCCAGTCCGAGACCGCGTCCGAGCCGTCGCGCATGGCCTCGGTCTCGCGGTTGGGGGAGGCGACCGAGCCGGAGTCGAGGTGGTCGCGGCCGATCACCACCGGCGCCTTCAGCTCGCCCTTGGCCACCATCTCGTTGAACGCCAGGCCCAGCCGGTGCCGGTCGCCGAGGCCCACCCAGCAGATCCGCGCCGGCAGGCCCTGGAACCGGATCTTCTTGCCGGCCATGTCGAGCCAGTTGTGCAGGTGCGGGTTGTCAGGGATCAGTTCCTTCACCTTGGCGTCGGTCTTGAAGATGTCCTCCGGATCGCCGGACAGCGCCGCCCAGCGGAAAGGGCCGATCCCGCGGCAGAACAGCGGGCGGATGTAGGCCGGCACGAAGCCCGGGAAGTCGAAGGCGTCGGTGACGCCGGCATCCTTGGCCACCTGGCGGATGTTGTTCCCGTAGTCGACCGTCGGCACGCCGCGCTTCCTGAACTCAAGCATCGCCTGCACGTGCTCGGCCATCGAGGCGCGGGCCGCCTCCTCCACCTGATCGGGCGCCTGCTCGCGCATGGCGAACCACCGCTCCAGGCTCCAGCCCTTGGGCAGGTACCCGTTCACCGGGTCGTGGGCCGAGGTCTGGTCGGTGAGCAGGTCGGGCAGCACGCCGCGCTTCAGCATCTCGGGCAGCACCTCGCAGGCGTTGCCGAGCAGGCCCACCGAGACCGCGCGCTTCTCGGCCCTGGCGCGGTCGATGATCGCCAGCGCCTCGTCCAGCGTCTCCGCCGAATGATCGAGATAGCCGGTGCGCAGACGCATCTCGATGCGGCTGGGCTGGCACTCGATCGCCAGGCACGAGGCGCCCGCCATCACCGCCGCCAGGGGCTGGGCGCCGCCCATGCCGCCGAGGCCCGCCGTCAGCAGCCATTTGCCCGAGAGGTCGCCGCCATAGTGCTGGCGGCCCATCTCCACAAAGGTCTCGTAGGTGCCCTGAACGATGCCCTGGGTGCCGATGTAGATCCAGGAGCCCGCGGTCATCTGGCCGTACATGGCCAGGCCCTTCCGATCGAGCTCGTTGAAGTGCTCCCAGCTGGCCCATCTGGGCACCAGGTTGGAGTTGGCGATCAGCACGCGGGGCACATCGGGGTGGGTGCGGAACACGCCCACGGGCTTGCCCGACTGAACCAGCAGGGTCTCGTCGTCGGAGAGCCGCTTCAGGGTCTCGACGATCCGGTCGTAGCTCTCCCAGTCGCGGGCCGCGCGGCCGACGCCGCCGTAAACCACGAGGTCGGCGGGGTTCTCGGCGACGTCCGGATGCAGGTTGTTCATCAGCATGCGGAGCGGCGCCTCGGTCAGCCAGCTCCTGCAGGTCAGCTCGGGGCCTATCGGCGGGCGGATCACGCGGTTCGGGTCGTGACGGGTCATCGGCGGGCGAAATCCAGGCAGGCGTTGAGGACGTGGGTCAGGGTCTGGCGCATGAAGCGCGCCCGGTCTGCGTCGTACGGCGTGGGCCAGGTCTCGGGCGAAGGCTCGCCCTCGGGCTCGTCCATGTAGCCGCGGCAGGCGAGCTCCATCTGGATGGCGTGCACGCCGGTCCCAGGGCGGCCGTAACGGCGGGTCGTCCACCCGCCCTTGAAGCGGCCGTCGGTGACGCGGCTGAAGCCCGAGACGTCACAGGCGCTCTCGATCGCCGCCACCAGTCCGGGATCGCAGGCCGCGCCCGAGTTGGCGCCGATGTTGAAGTTCGGCAGCTCGCCCTCGAACAGGCGCGGGATCCGCGAGCGGATCGAATGGGCTTCGTAGAGCACGATCTTGCCGTGTGCGCTGCGCAGCCGCTCCAGCTCGGCCGCGAGCGCGGCGTGATAGGGATCGAACCACCGGCCGCGGCGCTGGGCGACCTCCGCCGGGTCGGGCGCCTGGCCCACCCGGTACAGCGGCTCGCCGTCGAAGGTGGTGGTCGGACAGAGTTCAGTGGTGGCCTGCCCGGGGTAAAGCGAGGCGCCCGACGGATCGCGGTTCACGTCTATGACCGTCCGCGAGACGCGGGTGCGGACCAGTGTCGCGCCCAGGTCCGCGGCGAAGTCATAGAGCTGGTGGATCCACCAGTCGGCGTCCTTGCGGGCGAGCCACGGCGAGACGAGCCGCGCCTCGACGTCGGCCGGAATGTCCGTGCCGGTGTGCGGAAAGCTGACGACCAGCGGCGCGTCGCCGCGGGTGACCTCCAGCCAGTCCATCAGGCCACGCCCGGAAGGTCGCCGAGCGCCATTTCGCCGTTCCGCAGGATGGCGGCGGCCGCGGCGATGTCGGGGGCGAAATGGCGGTCGTGGTCCAGCGGCGGCACGTCGCGGCGCAGGCGGCCCCGCACACCCTCCAGCACATCGCTGGATCTGAGCGGCGCGTGGAAATCGCAGCCTTGCGCCGCCGCGAGCAGCTCGACGGCGAGCACCCCCTCAAGGTTCCGCGTCATCGCCAGGAGTCGGCGGGCCCCGTGCGCGGCCATGGAGACGTGGTCCTCCTGGTTCGCGCTGGTCGGGATGGAGTCGACACTAGCGGGGTGGGCGAGCTGCTTGTTCTCGGAAACCAGGGCCGCGGCCGTCACCTGCGGGATCATGAAGCCCGAGTTCAGGCCCGGCTGCGGCGTGAGGAACGCCGGCAAGCCCGACAGGGCAGGATCGACGAGCATCGCCACGCGCCGCTCGGCGATGGAGCCGATCTCACAGACCGCCAGGGCGATCATG
Organism: Phenylobacterium sp. VNQ135; assembly: GCF_049445735.1. NCBI lineage: Bacteria > Pseudomonadati > Pseudomonadota > Alphaproteobacteria > Caulobacterales > Caulobacteraceae > Phenylobacterium > Phenylobacterium sp. VNQ135. The sequence goes on from NZ_JBMSDS010000005.1 coordinate 458,251, forward strand.
TCGGCTGCGAAGGCCACCGGCTCGGCGTGGAAGTTACCGCCCGACAGCGCCTCGTCCGCGTCCGGGAAGATGAGCGGGTTGTCCGAGACGCCGTTGGCCTCTGTCTCCAGCGTGGCGGCGGCCTGCCGCAGTACGTCGAGGGCGGCGCCCATCACCTGCGGCTGACAGCGCAGGCAGTAGGGATCCTGCACGCGCTCATCGTCCTTCAGGTGCGACGCGCGGATCGCCGAGCCGGTCATCAAGGCCCTCAACGCGTCCGCCGTCTCGATCTGGCCGCGCTGGCGGCGGAGCGCGTGGATCCGGTGGTCGAACGGCGTGTCCGATCCCTTGGCAGCCTCCGTGGACAGCGCCCCGGTCACCAGGGCGGAACGGAACAGCCGCTCGGCCTCGAACAGGCCCGCCAGGGCGTTGGCCGTGGAGAACTGGGTGCCGTTCAGCAGGGCGAGCCCCTCCTTCGGCCCCAGGTCCAGCGGCGCCAGCCCCGCCTCGGAAAGCGCTGCGGCGGCGTCGACGCGCCGGCCGCCCGTCTCGATCCCTCCGACGCCGATCATCGCCGCCGCCATATGGGCGAGCGGCGCCAGGTCGCCCGAGGCGCCGACCGAGCCCTGCCCCGGGACGACGGGGATCAGGTCCAGGGCGATCATCCGCTCCAGGAGCTCGACGGTCGCCGGCCGCACGCCCGATGCGCCCTGGGCGAGGCTGGCCAGCTTCAAGGCCATCATCAGCCGGGTCACGGCGCGGGGCGACGGCTCGCCCACGCCGGCTGCGTGGCTCAGCACGAGGTTCCGCTGCAGGGTGGCGAGGTCGCCGTCGGCGATGCGCACCGTGGCCAGCTTCCCGAAGCCGGTGTTGATCCCATAGACCGGCTCGCCCTTGGCCAGGATGCGCGCCACCGCCGCCGCGCTTTCGGCGACCACGGCCGTGGCGGCCGGGTCGAGGCGCAAGGCGGCGCCGGTCCAGATCGCACGCCAGTCGGCCAACGGGGTGTCGCCGGGGCGGATCACGATGTCGGTCAATTGCCCCTCCAGACGCGGGCGTGCAGCGGGTTGAACCCCATGCGGTAGACGAGCTCAGCCGGGCGCTCGACGTCCCAGATCGCGAGGTCGCAGACCTTGCCGGCCTCCAGCGTTCCGACCTGGTCCTGACGCCCCAGGGCGCGTGCTGCGTTGCGGGTGACGCCCGCCAGACACTCGTCGACGGTGAGGCGGAAAAGGGTTGCGGCCATGTTCATGGCCAGCAGCAGCGAGGTGAGCGGCGAGGTCCCCGGATTGCTGTCCGTCGCCACCGCCATCGGGACGCCGGCGGCGCGCAAGGCGCCGATCGGCGGCGCCGTCTCGTCACGCAGGAAGTAGTAGGCGCCGGGGAGCAGCACGGCCGTCGTGCCCGCCTGGGCCATCGCGGCCGCGCCCGCCTCGTCCAGATGCTCGAGATGGTCGGCCGAAAGCGCGCCGTATCGCGCCGCCAGCGCCGCGCCCTCCAGGTTCGAGAGTTGCTCGGCGTGCAGCTTTACCGCGAGGCCATGCCGCCGCGCGGCCTGGAAGACCCGCTCCGTCTGTGCGGGCGTGAAGCCTATGCCCTCGCAGAACGCGTCGACCGCGTCGGCGAGCCCCGCCTCCGCCACCGCAGGAATCATCGCCTCGCAGACCAGGTCGATGTAGCCGTCGGGATTGCCGGCATACTCCGGCGGTAGGGCGTGGGCGCCCAGGAACGTCGTCGCGATGGAGGCCCGGTCGCCCAGGGCACGAGCGGCGCGGAGCTGCTTCAGTTCGTCCCCGGTGGTGAGGCCATAGCCGGACTTCACCTCCACGGTGGTGGCGCCCTCGGCGATCAGGGCTTCGAGGCGGGGACGGGCCAAGGCCGTCAGCTCGGCCTCGGACGCCGCGCGGGTCGCCGTCACTGTCGAGGCGATACCGCCGCCGGCGCGCGCGATCTCCTCGTAGGTGGCGCCCTGCAGCCGCAGCTCGAACTCGTGCGCACGGTCGCCGGCGTAGACCAGGTGGGTGTGGCAGTCGATCAGCCCCGGCGTGATCCAGCGGCCTTCGCAGTCGATGACTTCGCCCGCCGGGGCGTCGGCCACGGGCCCGGCATAGACGATCCGCTCGCCGTCGGCGGCGACGGCGCCGTCCTCGATCACCCCAAGGCCTGGAAGGCGGGGCGACAGGGTCGCGAGACGGGCGTTCCGCCAGACCTTCATCCGTCCTCCCTCCGCGCTTGCCGCCGTCGATATGTATAGACATTATGGCCGAGACCGAAGGGGTGTCCAGTGACCGCAAGCTCGCTCTGGTTCGATCACGCGTTGCTCGCCGACGGCTGGGCGCGGGGCGTGCGGCTGACGCTCGCGGGGGGGCGGATCGCAGACCTGCAGCGGGACACGGCGCGGCGTCCGGGCGAACCAGCCTACGACGCCGCCCTGCCCGGCCTCTGCAACCTGCACAGCCACGCCTTCCAGCGCGGCATGGCGGGCATGGCCGAGGTCGCCGGCCCGGAGGGCGACAATTTCTGGACCTGGCGCGAAGCCATGTACCTGTTCGTCGACAGGCTGACGCCCGACCACAACCGCGCCATCGCCGAGCTCGCCTTCGCCGAGATGCTGGAGGCGGGCTTCACTCGCGTCGGCGAGTTCCACTATCTGCACAACGATCTGGACGGCCGCGCCTATGCCGATCCGGCCGAGATGGCGCAGGGAATCGTGGGCGCCGCCGAGACCACCGGCATCGCGCTCACCCTGCTGCCGGTCTTCTACGCCCATTCCAACTTCGGAGGGCTGCCGCCCAAACCGGGCCAGCGCCGCTTCATCCAGGACGTGGACGGCTTCGGCCGTCTTCTGGAGGCCAGCCGCGCCGCAGTTCGAGGCCTGCCCGACGCCACAGTGGGCGCCGCGCCGCACAGCCTGCGCGCCGTCACGCCCGAGGAGCTCGGCGACGTCGCCGCCATGACGGACGGTCCGATCCACATCCACGCCGCCGAGCAGGTGAAGGAGGTGGAGGACTGCCTCGCCTGGTCGGGCGCACGGCCCGTGGAGTGGCTGCTGGCGAACGCCGCCGTCGACCGCCGCTGGTGCCTGGTGCACGCCACCCACATGACGCCCGACGAGACGGCCGGACTGGCGAGGAGCGGGGCGGTGGCGGGCCTCTGTCCGGTGACCGAGGCCAACCTGGGAGACGGCGTCTTCCCGACACGGTCCTATCTGGCCGCGGGCGGCGCGTTGGGCGTGGGCACGGACTCCAACGTGCTGATCGAGGCGGCCGCCGAGCTGCGCGGGCTGGAGTACGCCCAGCGGCTGGTGGATCGCGCGCGCAACGTGACGGCGCGGGGGCCGGGCCGCTCGACCGGCGCCGCACTGTTCCAGGCGGCGCTGGCCGGCGGCGCCCAGGCGCTCGGGGGCGAGGCGGGACTGCGTATCGGCGCGGCGGCCGACGTGGTCGCCCTCGATCTTGCCCATCCGTCGCTGGCCGGACGCGCGGGCGACGCCCTGCTGGACGCTTGGATCTTCGCCTGTCGCGACAATCCCGTGAGCGCCGTCTGGCGGCGCGGCCGCCAGGTGGTCGCCCAGGGCCGGCACATCGACCGGGATGCGATCGTCACGCGCTACCGCGAAGCGCTCGCCCGGATCACCGCATGAGCGGCGAAGCCTCCCTGCATCGCCGGATCCGCGCCGAGGTCCAGGGGCGCATCCTGTCCGGCGAATGGCCGCCGGGCCACCGCATCCCCGCCGAGCACGAGCTGATGGCGGCGTACGGCTGCTCCCGGATGACGGTGAACAAGGCGCTGGGGCCGCTGACGGAGGCCGGGCTGATCGAGCGGCGCCGACGCGCCGGCAGCTTCGTCGCGAGGCCGAAGATCCACTCCGCGGTGCTGGACATCCCTGACATCGCCGCGGAGGTGGCGGGCCGCGGCGAGGCCTATGCCTATGAGCTCCTGGCGCGCGAAGAGCGGCCCGCGGACACGGCCGAGGCGGATGCGCTGGATCTGCCGCCCGGCGCTCCCGTCTTGGCGTTGAGCTGCCTGCATCGCGCCGGCGGACGCCCATTCGCCCTGGAGGAGCGCCTGGTGAACCTGGCCGCCGCCCCCGACGCCCGCACGGTCGACTTCGCCGCCACGCCGCCGGGCAGCTGGCTGCTGGGCCACGTGCCCTGGACCGAAGCCGAGCACCGGATCGGCGCCGCCGCCGCCACGCGATCCACCGCCCGGGCGCTGGCCATTCCGGCCGGCGCAGCCTGCCTCGTGCTGCAACGGCGCACCTGGCGGGGCGCCGACCGGATCACCGAGGTGCGGATGACCTTCCCCGGCGAGGCCTACGACCTGGTCGCGCGCTTCACGCCCTCGCAGGCCTGAACGCAAAGAAGCCTCCGGCTCGGGCCGAAGGCTTCCTCGTCACGCGGGCGCACCCGCGTCAGCAATTTCGGCCGTCTTACTTGGACGGGCTGGTGTCGGGCGTGTTCGCCGTGGTCGCGCCGCCATCGGCGTTGCCGGCTTGCTGCTCGACCGCGTCCGCCTGAGCGTTGAGGGCCTTTTCCTGCGACTCGTTCGGCGTGGAGGCGGCTTGTTGCTCGAGAGCATCGGCCTTCTGTTCGGCGGCTTGGTCTTGCTTGCTGCTGCAGGCGGCGAGCGACAGAGCGGCGATGGCCGCGAAGGCGACAGTGCGGAGTTTCATGGGGCAGCCCCTTCTTAAGGTTGGAAGCTGAACCGTAACGACGAGACTTATCTTTTGGTTCCTCACGCGGGCGTGATCTCTGTCGGCTTACGGTCATTACGGGGCCGGACAGCGACGCCGAGCCGCGCCCCTCCGCCGCGGAAAGCCGATGGCGCCAGGCGCGAATTACCCTATGCCTTGGAGGCGATGCGCACCGACATCGCCCAGGATCCGAGCCTGACGCCCGAAGAATTCGACTTCCTCATGGCGACCCGCGGCTGGGCGTTGTTCCCCAGAGCGCTCGCCGATCGCGATCTCGAGGCGCTGCGCGCCGATCTGGATGTCCTCTACGACCGCTGCCGCGACGTGCAGGCCCGCAACGGCGTCGCGGCCAACATGGAGGGCACCGCCCACCATCTGGTCGGCTACGACACGAGCCTCGACCGGCTGATCGACGACTTCCCGCTCTACGACTGGGTCGAGCGGTTCTTCGGCGGCAAGTTCATCCTGCTCAATTTCGGCGCGTCGCTGAACCCGCCGGGCTCGAGCGCCTATGTCGCCCGCCCGCACCGCGACGTGCGCCAGTTCACGCGCGACGTCCGCATGTCGCTGAACATGCTGATCATGCTGGACGACTTCTCTCCCGAGACCGGCGGCACCCTGATGCTCAGCGGCTCGCAGCTGGTCGAGCAGATCCCGCCCACCGACATGTTCCTGCGGCTGGCCGAGCGCGTCACGGGCAAGGCAGGCGACATCGTCCTGTTCGACAGCCAGACCGTCCACGCGGCCGGCGAGAACCGCGGCAACGCCCGCCGCCGCGCGTTGACCCTCTGCCTCGGCCGGCCGTGGCTGAAGCCCCAGATCGACTACCAGCGCTACATCCCGACGCCGCAGGCCGAGCTGTCCCCGATGGCTCAGCAGCTCTTCGGCTATCACGCCCGCGTCGCCGGCAGCCTCGACGAATACTACCAGCCGCCCGAGCGCTGGACCTTCAAGGCGGACCAGAAGTGAGCGTCAGCGAACAGGAGCGGCTGAGCGCCGTGGTGGCGTCCTACGGCGAGGCGTACGCCCCCTTCGACGCCAAGATGCGCGACTACATGATGCGGGCTTTCGAGCCGCACTTCCGCGACGGCCGTTGCTTGCAGGTCGGCTGCGCGCACGGCGACCAGACCAGCCTGCTTCTGGATCGCTTCGGCGAGGTGACCGTCGTCGAGGGCGCGCCCGAGTTCATCGCCAGCACCCGCGCCCGGGTGGGCGATCGCGCCCGCTTCGTGGAATGCCTCATCGAGGACTACGAAACGGACGAGCGCTACGAGACCATCCTGTTCGCCCACGTGCTGGAGCATGTGGAGGATCCCGTCGTCGCCATCCGCAAGCTGCGCTCGCTGCTGACGCCCACGGGCCGGCTGTTCCTGGTGGTCCCGAACGCCGAAGCAGCGTCTCGACGGATCGCCGTGAAGATGGGGGCGCTCAGCCACCTCGAAGCCCTCAGCCCCGACGATGTCGCCGCCGGCCATCGCCGGGTGTATCGCCTCGACACGCTGTGCCGCGACACGCTCGAAGCCGGCATGAAGATCGCCCAGACGGGCGGCATCTTCTTCAAGCCGCTGGCCAACTTCCAGCTCAACGAGCTGATGGGCGGTCCGCTCGTCAGCGAGGCCTTCATGGAAGGCTGCTACCAGCTGGGCTTCGAGCACCCGACGTTCTGCGCCAGCATCTACGTCGTGGCCGAGGCCGGCTGAACCGCCTCCATCACCAGCACCTCGACGGCGCGGCCCTGCTTCGTCGCCTGAGCATCTCGTCCGATCTCCCTGAAGCCGCATCTCTCGTAGACCCGCCGCGCGGCCGCATTGGTCTCCAGGACACGCAGTTCGATGCGGTCCAGTCCAAGCGCGAAGCCCCGCGCCACAAGTAACGCCACGGCCAGGCGCCCGACGCCGCGGCCACGCTCGGCCGCATCGCCGATCATGGTGTGCAGCTCGGCCCAGCCCTCCGTCCGCCGCAGAGGCGAGAAGAAGGCGACGCCCACCAGCCGCGCGGGCTGCGCGTCCTCCACCTCGATGCCGAGGCGGAGCTCGTCCTCGGACGGCGCGAGCCAGCGGGTCATGTAGGGCAGCGCCTCGGCCTCGGTGCGGGGCGTGAAGTCGCGGACCAGGTGATCCCACAGTTCGGGCGTCTGGTACCAGGCGTGCAGCCGCGGCAGGTCCTCGGCGCGCAGCGGGCGCAGACGCACCTGGAGCGGGGGCTCCGCCATCACTCGTCCGCCGGCGGGAAACGGTAGGCCGGGAACGGCGTCGTGCAGGTCGTCCGTCCGCCGCTCAGTTCGGCGTAGCGCGCCGAATCCAGGATGGCGGCGCAGAAATAGGCGGTGGTCTCGTCGTTGGAGAAGCCACGCTTGAAATAGGTCAGGCCGTCCTCGTCGGCCTGAAGGCCGGCGCCGCCGCCCAGGTTCACGAGGTCCAGGTCGGACAGCAGCCGCAGCGATGCGTCGTTCACCGCATAGGCGGCCGAGCGCCGGTAGCCGTCGGCGCTGGTCGCAGCCAGCAGGCTGTAGCCGACCTTGGTCTCCGGGTCCGACACCCACAGGTGCATCGACACGATCTCGCCTTCGGCGAAGGCGGCGACCGCCGTCAGGCCCTCCACCTGCGCCAGGCGCTCGAAGGCGGCGCGCGAGAACGCGCTCAGGCCGTGGATGTCGTGCCGGTCGATGAGATTGCCATAGAGACCGCACCAGTCGTCGATGTGCTCGGCCAGCGGCACGACCTCGGTCCGCACCTTCTCGTGCGCGCGCCTGATCTTGCCGCGATGGTGCTTGGTGAACTCCACCGGCCGCCGATGGTCGACCAGCATGTGGGTCTTGAACGGCATGCACAGGCCGAACGCCGCCTGCATCTGCGCCAGCGGCGGCGACGCGGACGGATCGGGCACCAGGCCGATCGACACCAGGCCCTGGCCCCTCAGCCAGTCCAGGCCGCCCTTCAGGTCTGCATCCGGCCGGAAGGGCGCCAACGGATAGATGCCCAGCGCATCACGGCCGCCGCCGGGGATGTCCCGCGCCAGCACGTGAGCGCCCCAGGCCTCGACCCACAACGGCTCCGCCACGTCCTCGAAGACGCGGGCGTAGGCGGCGCTGGCGTACGGATGGCTCATCGGCAGGCCAGGAAGGTGTCGGCGACGCGGGCCATGTCCGCGGCGTCATAGCGATGGTCGCAAGGCAGCGTCAGCAGCCGCCGCGACAGAGCATGCTCGGCGGTGAACTCGGCCGCGGGCGACGGAAGGTCGGCCCAGTGCCGGGCGCAGAAGACCCGCCGCTCAGCCATGCGCGCGGCCACGGCGCCGGCGTCGTCCGTCAGCACCGGCACGCCCAACGGCGCGCCCGCCAGGAGACGCGTCGCGTCGAAGAGCGCGTGTTCGCCCACCTGCTCCAGCAGGCATTCGGCGTTCCGCCGGCGCGCCTCGGCGATGGCGGGCCGGTCGAGCGCATCCAGGATGCGGTGCGACACCTCGCTCATCGGCCGGGGGGCGACATCCATCGCCGCCTCGGTCGCGCGGTAGGCGGGGAACCAGACGTCCCTGCGCGCGCCCGTCGGATCGGCCGCCCGCATCCGCGCGGGCTCCAGGCGGCTGAGATCCTCGTCTGGCGCCCACAGCGGAGGCGCCAGGCGCTCGCCGGAAACCAGCACGCCGCCGTCCGCCACACCGACCATCTTCCGTGGGCTGTAGAGCACGTGACGCCCCCAGGGCGCGGGTTCGGGCCACAGCGCCTGGGCGCGATCCTGCACCCAGACCACGTCCGGGAAGCGCGCGGCCAGTTCCGGCAGGGCGCCTCGCGGGGCCCCGAAATAGTCGACGCCCAGCACCGCATCGCCCCTGCGAAGCTGGGCCGCCACATCGGCGCCTTCGGGGGTCAGCGCATCGCCGACGGCATAGAATCGCACCTCGCGCCCGTCGCGGTCCGCCGCCTCGGCCGCCGCCCGGCAAATGTACGCCGGCAGCCAGACCCGCCTCACGCCCTCCACGGCGAAGAGGTGGGCCAGCGCGGCCCGGGCGTTCCAGAAATCCAGCCGGTGGCCGGGACCGAAGTCGGCCCGCGAGCCTGCACGCCCTGGCGTCTCGAGGCCGAAGAAGCCGCCGATGGGGTCGGTGTCGTCCGCGCCGGACGTCGCGCGCCGCGAGGCTGGCACGGGCCGCCTCAGGTGCGGATGGGCGCGGGCCTCATCGGCCGAGCACCCCGGCGATGGCCCCGCACACGGTCTCGACCTCGGCCGCCGAAAGGTCGATAGAGAACGGCAGACCCAGAACCGTGCCGGCCAGGCGCTCTGTGTTCGGCAGCGGCAGGCGCGGATAGTCGGCGAAGGCGCGGTGGGTGTGCATGCCATGGCCCCACCAAGCCCGGGTCTCGGCGCCGGCCGCATGCACGGCGTCCAGCACCGGCATGGTCGACGCCGCATCCTCCAGCCGCGCGACGCAGGTGGTCGAAATCCAACGCTCGCCCCAGCCTTGGGGCAGGGAGATGCCGGGCACCTTCGCCAGGGCCTCTCGATACCGGCGGGCGACAAGCATGAAGGCGGCGCGGCGCTCCTCCCACTCGTCGAGGCCGGCAAGGCCGATGGCGGCGGCGTACTCGCTGAGCTTGCCGTTGGTGGCGGTGATCCGCGCCTCGCGGCTGCCCAGGAAGCCGAAGTTGGCCTTCAGCTTCACGGCCGCGATCAAGTCGGGATCCCGCGACATGACAAAGCCGCCCTCGCCGACCCCCAGCACCTTCGTCGCGTGCAGGCTGACGGCGGCGAGGCCCGCGACCGGCCGAACCGTGTCGAAGCCGGGCGCGGCGTCCAGGACCACGGGCACGCCGGTCTCGCGATAGAAGCGGTCCCACGGCTCGGGATCGATCGGCTGGCCGCAGACCGAAACCGGCATGACGGCGCCGAAGGCCTCCGGATGCGACGCCAGGGCCTCGCGGGCGATCTCCGGCGTCAGGGTCCCCGTGTCGTCGACGTCGGCGAACAGGGGGACGAGGCCTGCGTCCACCGCGGCGTGGACCGAGGCCGAGAATGTCCAGCTCGGCACGAGGCAGAAACGGCCGGGCTCGGCGCCGGCCGCCTGCAGCGCCAGGCTGAGGCCGACGGTGGCGTTGGAAATGGTGGTGACGCCCTCAGGCTCCAGCCCGAAGCGGGCCGCCAGGCGGGTTTCCAGCTCCTGGCAGAGCGGGCCCCAGTTCGAATACCAGCGCGCCTCGTCGATGCGCTGGATGTACGGCGCGAGCGCCGACAGCGGCGGCAGGCGCGGGCGGGCGACAGGGATGGCTTTGGGCGTATGGAGGTGAGGGCTGGCCGGCGCCGTGACCTCGTCGAGGTACGGCGGCAAAGCGATGAGCGCGCGCGAACGCCTGGCCTCCATCGCACGGACTAGCGGCTGCGTCGCGAACCTTGTCAATGCAACCGCCCCGGGCCGGGCAGCATGTCGCAGAGCCCTGCGTCAGCCCCTGACGGCCTGCAGCACCTGCGAGATCGGGATCTCGAAGTCGGAATGCTTCTCGTCGTTCCCCTGCTCGCCGCAGAGCATGGTCATCTCGTATCCCAGCTCGCGCATCAGGCCGTAGTAGGTGGCCCAGTTGAACAGGTTGCGCTGCGACAGGATCACGAACCGGAAGTCCGTCCGCGCGAAGACAGCGTTGAGCACGGCGGACCCGCCCGGTGCGACCACGACGGAGGCCTCCTGGTACATCCGCACCTGGTCCTCGAAGCTCATCGTCTCCGGATAGAGGATCTCGAAGCCCTCGGCGGCCAGCGCGGCGGCGATCTCGTCTTCGTTGACCACCCGCCGCCAGTTGCGGGACTTGCGGCCCAGGTAGAGCTTGCGGCCGCTCCTTCCCGTGGGCGGCAGCTTCGCCGCGACGCGCTCCTGCAGATAGCGGAAGCCGCCCACCGGCAGGCCGCCCATATAGTCGTTCGGCACCTGGTGATCCGGGACCACATGGGTCGGGAAGAACGTCGACGGCCCCCCGACCAGCAGTTCGCGACAGCGCAAGGCGTGATCGCGCGGCAGCTCCACCACCGGGTTCGGGACCAGCAGGCGCAGGTATTCCAGATGCTGCACCGGCATGCCCGCGTCGACCACGATCGGCAGGTCGGCGAACCTCGGATGGTGTTCGAGGTAGCTCAGCCGGCACAGATACTCGGGAACCCAATGGCCGTAATAGTCCGTGGTCCAGCCCGAAAGCATGACCGCCGCGTCGAGCTCCATGAGACCTGCGGCGCGCGTGTCGTAGAGCGCGCGCTCGGCGTTCCGGACCACCCGCCGGTCGTGGTTGAACGCCAGGAAGCGACCGAAGCGCTCGTCCGCCATGGTGTCGCTCAGCAGGTTCACGTCCGGCGTCACGATCACGGTGGACTTCGAGAAGATGGTCGCGTCGGGGACGGTGGCCGCATAGGGCACGTAGCCGGGAACCTGCACGACCTCGTCCGTCGGCTTGGGCTCGCCGAATACCGGCGGCGTCCGCGAGGGGATGATCTCCCGCTCGCCGACCCAGGCCGGCGCCGCGCCCCGACCCTTCAGCCACGCGGAGACCGTGCCCACCGGCTTGGCGACGAAGCCATCCGGCATCTCGCCGAAGCGGCCGGCGTCGAACAGCAGCCTCGCCCAGGTCGTCGCGGCCGCGGACCCCGGCAGCCGGGCCGCCGCCTCTTCGTAGATCGCCTGGGCCTCTTCGAAGCCGTAGGCGGCCACCGCCGCCTCCAGCAACAGGCAGGCGGCCTCCAGATGCTGGGGCGAGGCCCGATGCGCCGCCAGCAGCGCCTGAGCCGCGTCGGCGTGGGCGCCGAGGTTCAGCGAGGCGGAGCCCAGCACCAGCAGCGTCAGCGGGTCGCCCGAGCCCAGCGCCAGCGCCTGCGACACGCACTGGATCGCCTCCTCGTTCCGGCCGAGCCTCAGATGCACGTAGCTTTCGTAGACCTTGAGCTGCGGGTCGTCAGGCAGGGCGCCTTTCAGGGACTCGAACAGCTCCGACGCATCGGCGATGCGCCCCTGATTGATCAGGGCGGCCAGGAGTTCGCGGACCATCTGGGCCTGGTCAGGCGGCGCGGAGAGCTCGCTCATGGCGACATCTGCCGGTGCGTCGCGGAATTCCGCAACTGCAGCCTTCAGGCCCAGATCGAGACGCCGAAGTAACGGCGCTCAGCGCCTGTGATGGGCGATGGCGTCCGCGAGCCCCGGGAGACGCTCGCACAGCGCCCGTTCCAGCGCCTCGCGCCGATCCCACAGGTCGAGATACCAGTCGCGGCGCGCGGCGATCTGATCCGCGAACATCCGCCGTTCGCGCACCTCAGACCACGCACATAGCGTCATCTCGCGGCGCTTCGCGTCGTTTCCGAGCGCATCGGCGAGCAGTCTGGGCCAGTCCTGGGTCCGTTGCGCGATCAGACCGTTCTCGCCGTGGCGAATGACGTCAGAATAGACCGTCGGCGAGGCGATCATCAGCGTGCCGCTCTGCGCGGCGTCCAGGAACTTGGCGTCGCTTTTGGTGTCCTCGTAGGCGTTCCCCGCCAACGGCGACAGGGTCACGCTGCAGGCGCGCATCACCGCCAAGTAGCGGTCGTACGGTACGATGTCCTCGTATCGCTTCCGTCTCGTCGGCAGCGCGTCGAAGACGGCGCGGTCGCCGACGACGAGGAACTCAACGTCCGGGAACTGACGGACCACCGGTCCCAGCGACCGGGCGACCTCCACCGCCAGCGGCCCGCGCGAGACGGCGCCATAGAACACCCGCCGCGGTCGCTCCCGCGTGGGAAACGGCGGAAGCTCGAAAACGGCGTTGGGGAAGACCCGCACCTCCGGATTGTGCTCCGCCAGGGCCTCGGCGAGCCGCGGCGTCGACGTCTGGACCGCCGCCATGGCGCGGACTTGCAGCCAGTCGAGCGCGTCGGGCTCGCGCGCCTGCACGCGGGCCATCACACCAGGATGGTCGTCCGTCTCCAGCACCGGCAGCCAACCCTTGGCCAAGGTCTCGGCCAGCCATTGCCGCAGGTACGGCTCGGGGTAGCGGCCCGGCCGCTGGGACACCACGATCTTGGGCGTATCGGGCGGCAGGTCCGGCAGTTCGAAGGGCCGCAGATGCCAGCGCGCGGTCACGCACGGCTCGGTGTCGAGTTGCTCGGTCGGAAGGCGGGTCCGGATGTCCATGAGCGCCGGAGCGAACGCCCAGAGTTCGACATGCAGACGGGGCGATCGCAGCCCCCCCCGCCGCGCGAGCACGAGCACCTCGCCGGAATCGTCCGGCCGAGCCTTCGCCAAGGCGAGCCCCGCGTCCTCAAGCGCGGCTCGGCTCCGCTCGAAGTCACCTTCGACACGCGCCACGAGGACTCCGTCCGCCGCCAAGCGGAAGCTTGCCTCCAATATTTCGTCAAGGTCAGCATTGGAGTCCGAGACGATCAGGTCGACGAACTCTCCGTCCGCCGCTGGGACGCCCCTCTCCACGCGCGCGCGCGGGTTGCGCAGGCCGTAATGCGGCGCGAAAGCCTCATAGCGCTCCCCAATGTAGCGCACAGAGCGAGCAGTCAGAGGCGCCGCGCGCAACAGACCACAGTCGGCCGATAAGAGGCCAATGCGGTTATGGCTCGGCGGTTCGGACAAGGCTGCTCCGTACGTGGCTCGCCAAGGACTACCGCTGAGCGGCAGATCGCCTCAAGTGAGACTGCTTAGCCAAGCGGCACAGCGCACGGCTCCGGCGTCGGATTGGCCTGACGCCTACTCGGCGGGTTCGCCGGGAGGCTTCTCGGCGAGCTCGCGCAGGTACCGGCCGTATTCGCTCTTGGCCTGGAGGTCGGCGACCTTGATCAGCTCGTCGCGGCCGATCCAGCCCTGCTGATAGGCGATCTCCTCGAGACAGCCGATGCGCAGGCCCTGGCGCTGCTCGAAGGTGCGGATCAGCTCGCCGGCCTGGATCAGGCTGTCGTGGGTGCCTGCGTCCTCCCAGGCGAAGCCACGGCCCAGCAGTTCGACGTGCAGCTTGCCCTCTTCGAGGTAGACCTGGTTGAGGGCGGTGATCTCCAGCTCGCCGCGGGCCGAACGGGTCAGGGTCTTGGCGATCTCGCTGGCGCGGCCGTCGTAGAAGTAGAGGCCGGTCACGGCGTAGTTGGACTTGGGCTTCGCCGGCTTCTCCTCGATGGAGAGGGCCCGGCCGTCCGAGGTGAGCTCGACGACGCCGTATCGCTCCGGGTCGTGCACCGGATAGCCGAAGACCGTCGCGCCTTCGCTGCGCTCGCCGGCGCGCTTCAGCATCTGGCCGAAGTGCTGGCCGAAGAAGATGTTGTCGCCCAGGATCATCACGCTGGGCTCGCCGCCGACGAAGTCCTCGCCCAGCAGATAGGCCTCGGCCAGACCGCCCGGCGTCGGCTGCACCACGTATTCGAACCGCACGCCGAACTGGCTCCCGTCGCCCAGCAGCCGCTTGAAGGCCGGCTGGTCCTCGGGCGTGGTGATGATCAGGATCTCGCGCACGCCGGCCAGCATCAGGACCGACAGCGGATAGTAGATCATCGGCTTGTCGTAGACCGGCAGCAGCTGCTTGGAGACCGCCAAGGTCAGCGGATGCAGGCGCGTGCCAGCGCCCCCCGCCAGGATGATGCCGCGCCTCACGCCTTGACCAGCCCCAGCCGCTCGGAATGGAAGCCGCGCTCACGGATGCGCTCGACCCAGTCGTAGTTCTCGACGTACCAGCGCACCGTCTCGGCCAGGCCCTGGTCCAGGGTCACCTTCGGCCTCCAGCCGAGCTCGCGCTCGACCTTCGAGGCGTCGATGGCGTAGCGGAAGTCGTGCGCCGGCCGATCGGTGACGAACTCGATCTTCTCGGCGTGGGCGGTGTTGCCGGGGGCGACCTTGTCCAGCTCCGCGCAGATCATCCGCACGACCTCGATGTTGCGGTGGTCGGCGTCGCCGCCGATCGCATAGGTCTCGTGCAGCCGGCCTGTCTTCAGCACCGTCAGCAGGGCGTCGGCGTGGTCGTCCACGTGCAGCCAGTCCCGCACCTGCCGGCCGTCGCCGTAGACCGGGATCGACTTGCCCTCCAGCGCCCGCGTGATCACCGTCGGGATCAGCTTCTCCGGGAATTGGTAGGGGCCGTAGTTGTTCGAGCAGTTGGTGATCACCACGGGCAGGCCGTAGGTCCGGCCCCAGGCGCGCACCAGATGGTCGGCGGCGGCCTTGGACGCCGAATAGGGGGAGGTGGGATCGTAGGGCGTCTCTTCGGTGAACTCGCCGTCCTCGCCCAGCGCCCCGAACACCTCGTCGGTCGAGACGTGGTGGAAGCGGAACGCCGACTTCGCGGGCTCCTCCAGCTTGGCCCAATAGGCGCGGGCGACCTCCAGCAGCACTGCGGTGCCCATGACGTTCGTCTGCACGAAGTCGATCGGCCCTTCGACCGAGCGGTCCACATGGCTTTCAGCGGCCAGGTGCATCACCGCGTCGGGCCTGTGCCCGGCGAAGATCGCCTCGAGGCGGGCGCGGTCGCAGATGTCGGCCTGCTCGAACGCGTAACCCGGGTGGCCCTCGACCGAGGCGACGTTCTCCAGGTTGGCGGAATAGGTCAGCGCATCGAGGTTCACCACCTCGTGGCCGTCGTGGATAGCCCGGCGGATCACCGCCGACCCGATGAAGCCGGCTCCGCCGGTGATCAGGATCTTCATGCGGCCTTTCTGGTCGTTCGCTTTGCGGCGCCCCCGCCGCGAGTAGAACCGAGTTCACCCCTCGTCGGCCGTACTTACAGCGAAACGCCGGCCGCTCAACCCTGCAGGGTGCGCGCGGTCTTCGGTCGAAATAGGCTAGAAGCGGATGTCTCCGAGGTCCTTCAGGCGCGGCAGGATCTGGTCCTTCTCGGAAAGCACGGGCTCGCCATCGAGCGGCCAGGCGATGCCGAGGTCCGGATCGTTCCAGATGAGGCCGCCCTCGGTCTCCGGCGCATAGAGGCCGTCCACCTTGTAGAAGAGCATGGTGTCGTCCACGAGCGTGACGTAGCCGTGGGCGAAGCCGCGCGGCACCCAGAGCTGCTCGCCCTTCTCCGCCGTCAGGGTCGCGCCGGCCCACTGGCCGTAGGTGGGCGAGCCTGGGCGGATATCGACCGCCACGTCGAAGATCGCGCCCTGAAGCACCCGCACCAGCTTGCCCTGGGCGTGGGCGCCTTCTGGAAGTGCAGGCCGCGCAGGGTGCCCTTCTTCGTGTTGAGCGCCTGGTTGTCCTGCACGAACTCGGTGTCGACGCCGGCCGCGGACATCGCCTTGCGGCTCCAGGTTTCCGAGAACCATCCGCGGGCATCGCCGAAGCGCTTGGGCGTGATAAGCAGGACGTCGCGCAGGGCTAGCGGCGTGATCGCGGTCATGTCGTCTGTGAGAGGCAACCGGGTTCAGAAGAGGCGCGATCCGACTTGGAAAGAAGCGATCCACAGATGTAGATCGAAGCGGCGCTCCGCCGCGCCGCGCGACGTATCTGATCTCCTAGTGTCTTCCGCGTTATTAGGAAAAGGCCTCACAGATGGTCGCTGTAACGATCGCCATCCCTGCGTATCGAACCGCCTTCCTGCCCCAGGCGATCTGCAGCGCTCTTACCCAGACGCACACGAATTTCGAACTGCTTGTTTCGGATGACAGTCCAGACCACTCCGTCTCCGAGCTGGTAGGGCGGTTTCGAGATCCGCGTATCCGCCTCATCCGAGGCCCTCGCCTCGGCTTGGTAGCGAACAGCGTCCATGTGTGGGAGCAGGCCTCTCACGACCTCCTCAAGTATCTCTACGACGACGACCTGCTCTACCCCACCGCCGTCAGCGAGCTAGCGGCAGCTTTGCAGGCCAGGCCGGCATGCGCCCTCGCCGTCTGTCGTCGCGACATCATCGACACCTGGGGGCGCCGCCTGCGTAGCCCCCCCGGGTTTATCGGGGGCGATGTGGCCGAGTTCGGGCGGGGAGTTATCGCCCGGCACCTAGTGACCAATCTCCAGAACGTCCTT
The DNA here is from genome assembly GCF_049445735.1 of Phenylobacterium sp. VNQ135. Taxonomy (NCBI): domain Bacteria; kingdom Pseudomonadati; phylum Pseudomonadota; class Alphaproteobacteria; order Caulobacterales; family Caulobacteraceae; genus Phenylobacterium; species Phenylobacterium sp. VNQ135. The sequence goes on from NZ_JBMSDS010000005.1 coordinate 474,875, forward strand.
GGAGAGCCCACGGCCATGATGCTGCGTCGTTCGGCCTTCCCCGACGCCTCCTGCCTCGACAACTATGCCGGGTTCCCGATCCGGCACCTCATCGACGTCGCGCTCCAGATGAACGCCTCCGAGCGCTCAATCACGGTGGCGCTGCCAGCCACCCTCGCCGCCTTCCGGCAGCACCATGGACAGATGTCCTCGCTGCAAGGCTCGCCGACATTTTCGGCTGGGTTGTTCGAATGGGAGATATGCTTGAGAGGCGCCGTTGCGCGCGGGGTGGTGGATCCGACGGCAGCGGCTCAGGGCGTTCCTCGCCTGGACGCGCTCTATCAGCGGTTCGGCGAAGGATATGGAGAGATCGACCTCCTGCGCAGAGGTCTCCCTCAGCTGCATGAACAGTTGGCCGCCGGCCGCACCGACACGCTCACCGAGGAGTTCCGCGCGCACCTGGACATTGCCCGCACCTGGATCGAGGGACGGCGTTCAGACCCCACGGCAGAGATGGCGGGCGAGGGTCAAGCCGGTTCCGAAGCCCACGAGGCCGGTTCGCGCGCACAATGCTGGGTCGACCAGATCTCCGCCACCTCGGTGGCCGGCTGGGCGTGGATACCCGACGCGCCGGAACAGCGGGTTCGGGTGGAAGCCGAGTCGAGAGGCCGGGTCATCGGCCACGCCGTGGCGAACCAGGTCCGGCCCGAACTGGTCGAAAGCCGCGTCGGCGACGGTGCCTACGGGTTCGAGCTGCGGTTCTACCAGCCGCTGACCGACGGCGATTCGCCGGAGCTTCGCTTCTATGGGCCGGAGGTGGCAGTGATGCCGATCGCTCTGCCGCCGGGCCCCGCCACCGCCGAACGTCAGCTGTAGAGCATCGTTACGACAGCCCTGTCGCGTCGATGCATTCGCCAGTGTATCAAGCCGACGCGGGCGCCGTGTCCGCCGGGTGCAACTGCGTTCTGGGAGTGAACATTGGTCGATACGTCGGGCCGCAAGGTCGCGCTGATCACGGGCGTGACGGGGCAGGACGGGGCGTATCTCGCCCAGCTGCTGCTGGAGAAGGGCTACGTGGTCCATGGGGTGAAGCGGCGGTCGTCGTCGTTCAACACCGGCCGCATCGAGCACCTGTACCAGGACCCGCACGAGGCCGATCCGCGGCTGGTCCTGCACTATGGCGACCTGACGGATGCGACGAACCTGATCCGCATCGTCCAGGAGACCCAGCCGGACGAAATCTACAACCTGGCCGCCCAGAGCCACGTGCAGGTGAGCTTCGAGACCCCCGAGTATACGGCCAACGCCGACGCCATCGGCACGCTCAGGCTGCTGGAGGCGATCCGCATCCTGGGGCTGGAGAAGAAAACCCGCTTCTACCAGGCCTCGACATCCGAGCTGTACGGCCTGGTCCAGGAGGTTCCGCAGAAGGAGACGACGCCCTTCTACCCGCGCAGCCCCTACGGCGTCGCCAAGCTCTATGGCTACTGGATTGTGGTGAACTACCGCGAGGCCTACGGCATGCATGCCAGCAACGGCATCCTGTTCAACCACGAGAGCCCGATCCGCGGCGAAACCTTCGTCACCCGCAAGATCACCCGGGCGGCGGCGGCCATCGCCCACAAGCGGCAGGACAAGCTCTTCCTCGGCAACCTCGACGCCCGGCGCGACTGGGGCCATGCCCGCGAGTACGTCCGTGGCATGTGGCTGATGCTGCAGCAGGAGCAGGGCGACGACTATGTGCTGGCCACCGGCGTCACCACGACCGTGCGCCAGTTCGTGGAATGGGCCTTCGAGGACGCCGGCGTTCCGCTGCGCTGGGAAGGCGAGGGCGTCGACGAGAAGGGGTACGATGCGAGGACCGGCGCGTGCCTGGTGGAGATCGACCCGCGCTATTTCCGGCCGACCGAAGTCGACCTGCTGATCGGCGACGCCACCAAGGCGAAGGAGAAGCTCGGCTGGACGCATGAGACCAGCGCCCGTGAGCTCGCCCGCGAGATGGTCCGCGAGGACCTGAAAACCATGCTCAGCGAACCCATCGCGAAGCACCCATGACGACGGCGTACGAGCTGGCGGGAAAGCGCGTCTGGGTCGCAGGCCACCGCGGCATGGTCGGCTCGGCGGTCGTGCGACGGCTGGCCGCCGAAGGTTGCGAGGTGCTGACCGCTGGGCGCGCGGAACTCGACCTCATCCGGCAAGCCGATGTCGAGGCGTGGATGGAGGCGAACCGGCCGGATGCCGTGGTGCTGGCGGCTGCGAAGGTGGGCGGCATCCTGGCCAACGACACCTACCCGGCCGACTTCCTGTACGAAAACCTCATGATCGAGGCGAACATCATCCATGCCGCCTTCCAGGTCGGCGTCGAGAAGCTGCTCTTCCTTGGATCGTCGTGCATCTATCCGAAGCTCGCGCCGCAGCCGATCCCCGAGGACGCGCTGCTGACCGGACCGCTGGAGCCGACAAACGAGTGGTACGCCGTGGCCAAGATCGCCGGCATCAAGCTCGCCCAGGCCTACCGCAAACAGCACGGGCGCGACTTCATCAGCGCCATGCCGACGAACCTCTACGGGCCCGGCGACAACTTTGACCTGAACTCCAGCCATGTGCTGCCGGCGCTGATCCGCAAGGCGCATGAAGCCAAGGTGCGGGGCGACGCCACGCTCACCATCTGGGGCACCGGTTCGCCCCGCCGCGAATTCCTGCACGCCGACGATTGCGCCGACGCTCTGGTCTTCCTGCTGAAGACCTACTCCGACTTCGAACACGTCAACGTGGGCTCGGGCGAGGACATCCCGATCATCGACCTGGCGCATCTCGTCTGCGAGGTGGTGGGGTTCCGGGGCGAGATCGTGTGCGACACCTCGAAGCCCGACGGGACGCCGCGCAAGCTGATGGACGGCGCGCGGCTCGCGGCGATGGGTTGGCGCCCGCGCATCGGTCTGCGCGAGGGTATCGCCGACGCCTACCAGAGCTTCCTGGCCACGGCCGACGCCGCGCCGTCCGCCCCCATGAAGCCGCTCTGAAGAGCAACGACAATATGGCGCGTGGCGTGGCCGGAACTCCGGTCTAGACGCGTCGGTGAATGCTAGGCAGAACGGGGGGGGGGACTCTGGAGGGTGACGGATTCAGACGAGCGCTGCGCGCTCATCGCCGTGACCTTCCGGGTCTGTTGGATCAGGGTGATCCATGCGACTGGAATATCCGTGTGGACACTGACATCGTAAGCAGGCTGTTCGATCCAGCATGGTACCGCAGCCAGGCCAAGCTTGATACGTCAGTGGACGCGCTCGCGCACTTCCGGCTCGCCGGTGCAAAGCGCAAGTATTCGCCTCACCCGCTGTTCCACCCCGAGTTCTATGTCTGGCAGGCCGCGGAGCTGGGGCCTGTCGGCGACTGTCCCTTCACGCACTACCTGACGGAAGGCTGGCGGGCGGGCCTGAGCCCTCACCCGATGCTCTCGGTGCCATGGCTGCGCCAGCAGCACCCGACACTGCAGGACGCCGAGCCGATTCAGTTCCTGATGGACACCGGCCTGGAAAAGGTCGCCTTCTCTCCGCTCTTCGTCCCGGGGCCCTATCGCGCGGCGCGGCCGCATCTGGCCTCGAGCGATGGGGCGGATTTCGCCCGCCATTTCATCACGGTCGGCTGGCGGGATGGGCTTCCGACCCATCCCCTTTTTTCGCCCGACGCCTACGTCCTCCAGGCGCCTGCCGCCGCCACCTACGAATTCGGCGTCGCGGCGCACTACGTCCAGGACGGATGGCGGTCGGGAACTCCCATCAGCCCGGCTTTTGACCGGCACTGGTACCTTCGCCAGCAGCCAGCTGCGGCCAGCCTCGACGCGGCCCTCCACTACATCAACATCGGCTGGCGTCTCGGAGCGAGCCCAAACCCGCTCTTCGATGTGAGCTGGTACGAGCACCAGATCGGCGGCGCGCCAGGCAACGAGAGCCACCTCGAACATTACCTTTCGAAAGGCTGGCGGGACCACAAGAGCCCCCACCCTCTGTTCGATCTTCACTGGTATGTGGCCGCCGCGAAGACTACGGGCGCGGTTCACCCTTACCTGCACTTCCTTGCCGTGGGCGACGCCATGCGCCACTCGGCGCATCCGCTGTTCAACCCGACGCTGTACCTCGCCTGGTATCCCGACGTCGCGGCTTCCGGCGTACCACCGCACCGGCACTACGCCGCCGCAGGGCACCGGGAGATGCGCCGGCCGCATCCGATGTTCGACCCCGAACACTACGCCTGGCACAGTCCGAACCCGGCGGAGGCGGTCAGAGGCGGCTTGCTCCACTACCTCCGGGCCCAACCAAGCGAACGGCGGCATCCGCACCCGCTCTTCGACGGCGAGGCCCTGCGCGCGCAGAGCACCCGCGCCATGGCTGGGGTGGATCCTCTCGTGGACTATGTGCAGTCGCGGATGGCGCCCCGGTCGAAGACCATCTCGGCGGCCGCGTGGAAGGGCCGCGTCAAAACCCGGAGGTCGTCCGCGCAAGATCCGAGCAAGTCGCGGCCCCGGCCGGGTCACCAGCCGCTCGTTTCGGTATTGCTTCCCGTCTACTCAAGTCCCCAGCCGCACCTTGCCCGCGCGATCGAGAGCGTTCGAGCTCAGACCTATCCTGCGTGGGAGCTGGTCATCGTCGATGACGGCTCTCCCAAGATGGACACCTTCCGGTTCTGCGAAGGCGAAGCCCGCCGAGACCCGCGGCTGAAGGTCATCCGCAACAAGAAGAACGGCGGGATTTCCGCTGCGACGAACACCGCGCTCAACGCCGCGACGGGTGAGTTCGTGGCGATGCTCGACCACGACGATGTTCTGAAACCCGAGGCGCTCGAGCTCCTCGTCGGCAAGCTCCTCGATGAAGAGGCCGACGCCGCCTACTCCGACCAGGCCTACATCACCGACGCCGGCGGCTGGGACGGCGAGTTCCACAAGCCCGACTGGTCCCCCACCTTCCTCTACGGCGTGATGTACGTCGGCCACCTCCTGATCGTGCGGCGCGAACTGGCCCTGCGGGTGGGCGGGTTCGACAGCAAATTCGACCGCGTGCAGGACTTCGAGTTCATGCTCCGCGTGTCCGAGCACACCAGCCGCATCGCTCACCTGCCCGAGATAATCTACTACTGGCGGCGGACGCCCGGCAGCATTGCACATGACGCGTCCGCGAAGGGGGTGATCGAGCCGCTGCAGGCTGCGGCGGTCAACGGGCACTTCGCCCGGACCGGGTTCCCCGGCGAAGCGCACCCGCACGAGCGCCTGCCCCACCGCCTGCGCATCGTCCCGAAGGTCGACACCAACGCCGCGCCGCCTGTTCTGATCGTCATGGGCGGCCAGCCGGACGAGGCCACACTCGCCAGGAGCCGGACGCTGCTCAAACGGTCAGGGACGGCCGCCCGTCTGAAAGTTCTGCACGGCAGCGGACAGGCGGCCATCTCCGAACTCGAAGAGATAGTGGCGCGCACCACCGAACAGACGCTCGTCTATTGGGACGCGTCGGCCCGGCCCAGTTCCCCGCAGTTCGTTCGCTATCTGGAGATGCACCTGTCCCGCGAGGACGTCGCCTGCGCCGCGCTCCATTCTTCGACTCGCGAGGGCTTGGTGGTGCAGGCCGGCGGCATGACCTCCGAGTCCGGCCTCCATGCCGCGATGAAGGGCTTCCATATCCGGGCCGACGGTCACGCCGGGTCGCTGGCGTGCGACCGGGAGGTCCGCGCCGTCCTCGGGCCAATACTCGGGGTTCGCCTGGACCGCCTGCGTGAGATCGGCCCCCTTGACCGCGATCTGGGATCGCCGGTGAGCGCGCTCGTCGACATCTCGATCCGCGCCCAGGGCCTTGGCCTCCGCAACGTGAATATCGCCGGATGCGTGGCGGTCGTTGCCGCGAACAGTTCCGCCTTACCCGCCGTGGATCAGATCCTTCTTGCTCAGAAGCACGCGGCCGTCTTCAGCCTCCCGGATCCCTACGCGCTTCCCATGTACGACACCGAGCGGGCCACCAAGCTTTCCGTATGAACATTCTGTTCGTTTCGCACTGCAATTTCACGGGCAACAGCGCCTATCACGTCGGCGCACTTTGCCGTCAGCTGAAGAAGCTCGGCCACACGACCACCGTCCTGGTGCCGGATCGGGCGGAGACGGCGGAAGAGGCCGGCTTTGGCGACCTCACCGTCTACACCTTTGCCGATGCGCTGGCGACCGGCCCGGAGGCCGTGACCATCGAGCGGCCGGACATCATCCACGCCTTCACGCCGCGGGACCATGTGGCGCGCGTCGCGAGGACCCTCAGCGCTCGGTACGACATCCCCTACGTCGTCCACATGGAGGACAACGAAGAGCAGATCGTCGCTGACGAGGTGGCGGGCTTCGATTATGCCGAGCTGCGCAACATGCCCGCCTACGCCAGCGCGGCGATCATCGGCATCGACCACCGATCCAACCCGGTAGGATATCGGGAGTTCGTCGAGAACGCGGCGGGCTATACCTGCCTCATCGACTGCCTCCTGGAATTTGCCCCGGCGGAGGCGCCGAACACGGTCTTCTGGCCAGGGTTCGAAGAAGAGTTCCTCGCCAGCCGCGAGCGCCGCTCAGAGGTTCGGGCGTCTCTGGGCATCGGGGCCGACGAGTTCCTCCTCGTCTATTCGGGCAATGTCCATGCTTCGATCGTCGCCGACATCCGGAGCCTGTACGCTGCGATCGCGCTGGTTCGGCGCCGAGGCCACAAGGTGCGCCTCGCCCGCACCGGCTGGGATTACGCCGACCTCGGGCTGTCCGACGAGGCGCAGACGGAGCTCGGCATCATCCGGCTCGGATTCCTGCCGCGCGCCGAATTGCCTGGCGTCGTCGGAGCGGCGGATCTCCTGGTTCAGCCGGGTCGCCCCGACCTGTTCAACGACTACCGCTTCCCGTCGAAACTGCCGGAATACCTCGCGACCGGCGTCCCCGTGGTGCTGCCCGACAGCAACATCGGCAAGGTCCTTGCGGACGGCAAGGAGGTGATCAAGCTGGGGAGCAGCGACGCCTACGACATCGCGGCTAAGATCGAGCTCATTCTGGCCGATCCCGCCCTCGCGCGCAGGATCGGAGCCGCCGGCCGCGAATTCGCGCTGGCGAACCTGACCTGGTCGCAGGCCGCCCAAACGGTCGAACAGCTCTATGCCGCCGCGCTGAAGCACAGCGGCGGACGGGACGGCACCAAGCAGGGCACCGCGGCCCAACCTGCTCCGACCGAACTCCCGGTCCAGCTCGTAGCGTTTTATCTGCCCCAGTTCCACCCTATCCCGGAGAACGACGAGTGGTGGGGCAAGGGCTTCACCGAGTGGACCAACGTAGTCCGGGCACCTCGAAACTTCCAGCTGCACGATCAGCCGCGGCTTCCGACCGAGCTCGGGTTCTATGACTTGCGGGTGGCCGAGACCCTGCACCGGCAGGCCAAGCTAGCTCAGGAATATGGGGTCGGAGGCTTCTGCTTCTATTACTACTGGTTCGATGGCGACCGCCTTCTGGAGACGCCGCTCGACCTGTGGCTCGCGTCCGGGCCCGATTTCCCCTTCTGCATCTGCTGGGCGAATGAGCCGTGGAGCCGCCGCTGGGACGGTTCCGACGCCGAAGTCTTGATGCCTCAGAGCTACGGAGAGGGCTTCGCCGAGAAATTCATCCTGGACGTGATGCCCATCCTGAAGGACCCGCGATACATCCGGGTGAACGGGGCTCCTCTCCTGATGATCTACAAGGCCTCGGATCTTCCCGATCCTCACGAGGCCGTCGCGACCTGGCGCCGGATCGCCAAGGAACATGGCATCGACCGCCTGCACATCGTGGCGAGCCAGTCCTTCGGCATCGGAGATCCGCGTCCCTACGGGATGGACGCCGCCGTCGAGTTCTCGCCGCCGCACGTGGGGCGCCGGCTCGTACACCCCAGACACCTGCTGGAGGTGGCTCCCGAGCACGGGATACAGGTTGATCCCCAGTTCACCGGCTATCTCGAGGACTATATCGCCGTGGCGGCGGACAGCATCGCGGCTCCGCAACCCGACTACACCTGGTATCGCGGGCTGTTCCCCAGGTGGGACAACACGCCCAGGCGAAAACGCGCCGCCCACGTGCTGATCAACGAGTCCGCCAAGGCCTACGGGTACTGGCTCCGCCACCTCGTGCGGGACGCCCTGGCCAGGCGCACCGAGAAGGCTCCGCTGATCTTCGTGAACGCCTGGAACGAGTGGGCGGAGGGCGCCTATCTCGAGCCGGACGATACCTACGGCCGGGCTTGGCTGGAGGTCACGCGGACGGCCCTGCTCCAGGGCCTTCTCGACTTCGCGCGAGCGCCGACCATAGACACCGAGCGAGCGTTTGTGGAAAGCGTTTCGCGGCTGCCGCGGCCGCGCAGCTAGTCACCTCCCGAGGAGGACCTCATGTCGACGCCGTTCCCCTCCAAGTCCAATGCGCTGCGCCGCCTGAAGGCCGCAGGGCTGGGTGTTGCGACCGTGCTGGACGTGGGCGCGCACGAGCAAACGGTGGAGCTGAGGCTTGCATTTGCCAGAGCCAAGCATGTCCTCTTCGAGCCTGCCGAGGACTTCCACGCGAAGATCCACGCGAACTACGCCGGCATGGACTATGAACTTGTGCCGCTCGCCATCTCCCACACCGACGGCGTCGGCTCGCTCAAGAAGTTCGACATCGACGGCGGCGGCGTCAGCCACAGCACGCTCGTCGACCCCTCCACCGAAGGCGTGGAGTCGGTCCCAACCCAGCGCCTGGACACGTTCCTGAGCCAGAAGAACTATGCGGGTCCGTTCCTGCTCAAGATCGACGTCGATGGCTATGAGATCCCGATCATCGAGAGCCTCGGCGCCTTCGCCGCGAACGTGGCATGCGTCATCGTGGAGGCCACCAAGGACACCTTCGTCGAGCGTCTGAACGCCTTGGCGAGCCGCGGCTTCCAGCTCTTCGACATCGTCGATCCCTGCTACTACGCTGGGATGTTCTCCCAGGCTGACCTCATCTGCGTGTCGCCCCAAGTCGCCGCGTGGCCTACCCTGCGGCCGTGGGAGAACGTGACGTTCGGCTGGGAAAAGTGGGTGCCGATCGCCAGCTTCGAGAGCCTGATCACCCAACGATAAGCATTGCGCGCCGATCTAGCCCTCGTATTGGTGGGCGCGGAGCCACTCAAGGTTGTCACGGGTGATATCTTCGGCGAGCCCGGCCGGCAGCCTTTCGGTCCAGCCTCCGCTTCGCCCGTCCGTTACATGGCCAGGGTGGAGAAGCGAGCCCTTAGGGACGCTCTCACCACGACGCGATCTTTCCGCCATCGACGCGAGCTCAGCGGCCACCCGTCGCGTCTCCTCGACGGCGGTCGGGAGGCCCACTGCCTGTCGCACCGCGCCAAGGGCCTCCTCTGGATCGACCACGATCCGCTCGTATCGGAGGTCAAGAGCAGCGTGCGGCGACCAGAACTCATGGCAGTTGCGTGCGAAACTTGCTGAAACGCGTATGTCATATTCGGACTCGGCCCAGCTCATGGCCGAGTAGGAGGCCGCGACATCGCGCAAGTCGCGATGGCATGTGAGGACGATCTGACCGCGTTCCAGCCAGGCCTGATCCGGGGCGTGGAGCTTCACCAAGAGCGTGTCGAATCGACCATCGAGCCCCCCGTCTGGGAAGTCGTCGACCCAGCCGGACCAAAGCCGCCCCGCGTCCTCGGACAGGAACAGCCTCGCCGCGTTGAACAGCCAGGTGCTGCCTGACCTGGGCGGTGTCGCCACTAAGATCACTCGCATTGTCAGCTTTCGATCATGCGGCTAACAGCAGCGGGCTGCGGGGTCGCGCCAGCGTGAAGCGGCTCGGCCAGGGCATGCACGCAACGCGTCAGGAACTCGCGCTTGCGCCCCGGCGCTTCGGTGTAGATAGCCAGGGCGGCGCGGCAAAGGAATGCGCGAAGGATATCCGCAGCAAGCTGCACAGCGGCCGGCGCGTCGGCGGCGGCGTCCGGATTGAAGACAGCCGCTCGGAAGTCGTTGATGTTCGCCCGGACGTACGACCCGTGGCTATCCTGCTGCCGCCGGCCGATCATGTGGAGTGGCTTCCAAGACGCCCCGTAACTCTCTCTGACCTCTAGGTACAGGTGAGCGCCATGCCGCTGCAGGCGCATGAATAACGGTGTGCGGGACGGTGAATGACGGGCGCTTGGCACGACTGTCATGTCAATATGCTGGTAGTCAGTGTCCTCGGTAGTGAAGAAGGGCCCGAGTTCGACCCGTTCCTCCACGTTCAGCTTGATTGCCGGCTCGGCGTACTTTTCGCCTCGGGCTGCGACCTCCAGCTCGACGTCGGTCCACGGTCGCTGCTGCAGGAACATGAGCCAGTTGCACCGGTAGGATACTGAGCCGCTGAAGCCCCGGTTTTCCGGCAGATGATAGACGTTGAGTTCGTTGGCGCTGCCGATTAGCAACACTCCTTGGCCATTCGCCGTAACGCCCATCGACCCTTTCGTTCGAAGCGCCAGGGGCCCGGCCGCCAACCCGTTTTGCGAGCGCAAGCGCTGGGGCTCTGGCTCGTCGTCGACCAAACTTGAACCCGTCGCGGGCTGCACTTCGATCGTCTTGACGAACACGCCTAGGTCACGGGCGGGCTGGCTGAAGGAACGAAGGCTCTCACAGGTGAACTCAAGCACGACGAACGGGGCAGCGGCGCTCGGGAAAGGAAGCTCGATCTCTCGCGTCTTCCAGTTCACGGCGTGAAACGACGCCGACGATCCTCCTAAGATACTGACTGTAAAGCGTTGCACCTGTTCTTCGTCGAATGTTCCTCCAACGCACAAGCGAAGCACGCCTCCATTAGCCGCCGCGCGGTCGGAGATGCGCAAGGCCATCGTCGCGATCTTGCTGCGCGTCCACAGGCCTTCCTTCTCGGGCTCATGGAACCCTTCGAGTTCCGCGTAGCAGGCGATCTCAAACCCGCCTTCAGCGCGGCGTTCAAGATCAAGCCCGTCCTTCCTCGGCTCAACAATCGTGTCGGAAATGGCAAAGCCACTGAGATCGGAGTCCAGCAGCTCGCCGAACGTTCGCGACATTGGGAACGGGATTGATCTCAGCCGATCTTGAACCCGCCGCGCATGGTGCTGCCACACCGCCTGAGGAACGTTGGTCATGGAATTATCAGTGGTACGCGACCGCCAATGCCATGCCGCAGTAGGGCTTCCAGTGAAGGTCAGCGGCCCGTCCGCAGCGCAAAGTAGATAGAGATAGACATCCTCCGCCACGAGGAGCTTCGGATCCGGGCCCAGCTTGCTTTGAAGGTAGGATGTTCGGGCCATCCAGGTATTCGACTGGATGAAGTTGTCGAACTTCATCAGTCGCAGGAGGCTATAGGACTCAAGGAAGTGCAGATCGCGCCGTTCCGGGATTAGCCGCCCGCCGGCGCCCGCGAAGTTCGGAGGATCGAAATAGAAGCCTTCCTCGTCTTCGATGCGCACGACGCCAGAGTAACATAGTTTCGCGTCTGGCCGCTTGTTGAACGCCTCGAAGAGCTGTCGATAGTGGTTAGGATATATCGTGTCATCGTCGTCGAGGTGGGCGACGAAGGGCGCCGTGGCCCTGCCCAGTCCGTCCCACAGGGCGGTAGACCGAAACCCCGTGCCGGGCGATCGCACATACTCGATCTCCAAGCCGTCTCCCGCCGCCTCGCGCGCGAGCTGCTCGACGTCTGCGCGCCCCTTATAGTCCACGAGCAGGATGCGCAGCGGGAATTCTTCGGAGTTGGCCGCCCGGACAGACTCGATCGCTCGACGCGGGAAGCTGATGTCGCGACCGCCGGTGCGAATGACCACATCGCACGCCAGGTCTCGGGGAGCGCCCGCGCTCGGCTTGCCGCACGTGAACTTCCCCGACGTCTTCACCTCAGCGAGAAGCGGCAGCAACGCTGACTCGATTTTGGCTTCCAGAGACCAATTGCGATCAAACCATTCTTTCGCCGCTCGCCCACGTTCGGCGACTTCTTTGGGATGGGCGCGCGCCCACTCCACGATGTCCTTCAATTGGGCGACAATGTTCGGATACCGCTCGTCAGTATCTATGAAGAACGCGAAATCCTTCAAATGAGCCCGAGCAAAGGGGATTTCATCACAGATTGGCAACCCGCCGACGGCGCAGGTCTCAAAAATTCGCATCGAGGGCGTATTCGCCTTTCGATGTTCCATCTTGTGGATGCAGAGCGCCAGGCCGTGTTTGGCGATTGTCTGAATCAACGAGCGCCCATCAAACGGGACGTATCCGCCGTATGCGCCGGCGATATATTCCCAGCTCGCTTTTGGGCCGTAGCATGTGATCAGCTCTTGCTCGACCAGTCGCTCAAACAACTTCCGGTGACGATGCCCGTCCCAATGCACGCCGATGTAAGTGAGCGATGGTTCGCGAGCTTGCTCGAAAGCCTGCAGATCGGTGGTGTAGGTGGTGGGCAGAAAAATCGATTCAGAGATTGGCTTTTCGACCGGTAGGCCCGCCTGCAAATCACTGAGGAACTCCCGGATTCCCTCACTGCCTGCAAGATATCCATCGTAGGAGAGGATGGATTTGACTCGGTACGGGTCCCTGCGGAAGAACTCGAGCGGGCTCCAGATCAGGCCAACTGTCGGATACTTGGTCAGCTTCCTCCCAAACTCATGGGAAATAAGCACCACGTCGGGATCATACGCGTGGATGTCGTCGCTTGTGACAACAGCGCGGCTGTCCAAGCCGAGCTTGGCGCACGCGATGCGAAATCGCGCGATGAACTCCTTCTCGGCGTTCTCCGGCAGATTGGGCCAACAGTCTTGGATCGCAATACGCATCGTTCCCCCACTCGCCCCTTCGATTCGCCGGAACTCGCCCGATCCTGATCCAGGCGTCTCGACGACTCGCCCGGCCTTAGCCTAACGAGACTGTCGTGCTTCGGCCGGCAGTTGGCCGCCCCTCCGGCGCCCAAGCTATTGCTCGTCTTAGATTTTGGCTGCGCAACGATCAATGTCATGCCTGTGCGTAAGCAGGTCGCGGCAGACCGCGACGGCGCCATCCAACCTCATGCGCAGACGCACAGAAGAGAGCGGAATCAAAAAGACCCGGGCGCTGACAGGACACATCCCCAAGCGCCCAGCCGCAGCCGACTGTTGACCGCCGCTGGCCTTGGCACTAGCGACACGCCCTGTCGCGCGAAAACGCGGTCAGAGTGCGGCGTGGGAACTCCGCTGTTTCCCCAAGCTTTCGGAGACAACGGGGTCCCGGCATGGCTGGAAGCTTTAGCGCGGAAACGCCGCGCCGGGAGTTTGGCGCACCCTGTCAGGAGACCGGGCGCAGGGAGACATTATAAGTGACGTACACGACCAACTCTCCGGTGTTCGACTACCCCTACTCACCCAAGCCGAGAGACTGGCCGGCTCACCCGGCCATGACGGCGCTCAAGAACAAGTTCGACCAGGACTCCGCGTCCTTCCTCAACCTCCTGTCAAGGTTTGCGGAACTCGATCCCCTGCTCGCCAAGATCCCGCAAGACGGAGACCCAGCGGGTACAACCCCCTTCTGGAACAATATCTGGCTGCCACCGCTCGACGCGATCACCCTGTGCGGGATGCTGACGGTGTTCAAACCAAGCCGGTACCTAGAAGTTGGCTCGGGAAACTCGACGAAGTTTGCCCGGTGGTCGATCAATACGCTGAACCTTCGAACAAAGATCACCTCGGTGGAGCCCTACCCTCGCGACGACATGCATCTGCTGGCTCACCACGTGATCAAGGAGCGCCTCGAGGACATTCCTCAGGACGAATTCCGCGCGCTGGAACGCGGCGACATTGTCTTCATAGACAACAGCCACCGCTCATTCATGAGCTCGGACGTCACGATCTTCTTCATGGAAATCCTGCCCCTGCTGAAACGTGGAGTTATCGTCGGTATCCACGACATCTTTCTGCCGTACGATTATCCTGAGGCCTGGATCGAACGGTTTTACAATGAGCAATATCTGCTGGCCGCTTACATCTTTGGCGGCTTCGACGGCGGTCACACGCTATTCCCAGTCCATTACATGGGCCGTTTCCATACCGAGAGCCTTCAGGCCGCTTTCCCGTCATTGGCGCGGAAGGGAGTGCATGCGACCGGCGGGGGTATCTTTTTCTTCTCCCGCTGAACCCTAGGCGCGCCGAAGATCAAATTTCGCCTGTCGGCGGCGCCAAGCTGGGGACGCCCTGCCTCAATGCCGGTAGACGCCGACGCGCGGCGACATCCTATTGAGAGCAGTACTATGCTGCACCCGCCATTGGACTACGGCGCAGGCTGACAGACGACGACATCCGACCGCAACACCGAATTCGAGGCGCGAATGAACAGATCCCCCAGCAAGATCGAGGCTCTCCAGACGTTGCTCCAGCGCGGCGTGAGCATCGGTACGATCCTCGATGTCGGCGTCCTGACCGGCACTCCGGAACTCATGGAGGTGTTCCCGACCGTCAAGCACGTCCTGTTCGAACCCGTGGTGGAGTTCGCCGCGCAGATCCACGAATCGTACGCGGCGATCCCCCACGAACTCGTCAGCGCGGCTGTCTCCGACCGATCTGGCGAGACGACCCTGGCGGTCAGCACTGTCATCGAAGGCTGGGACATCTCCCACAGCTCAATGGTTGATGAGCCGCCGGCCGCCGGCGAGCGAGTGGTCCCGATGCTTACGGTCGATGACTGGGTCAGGCAGAACAATCCTCAGGGTCCCTACTTCCTGAAGATCGATATCGACGGCCATGAGCTGCGCGTCCTCAACGGCGCTCAGCAAACTCTCCAAGACACCGCGATTGTGATGATCGAAGCGCCGGCCAACCTGATTACCGAGAGGATCAAGCCGCTTCAGGATGCGGGCTTCGAGTTGTTCGATCTCGTCGAGCCCGCGTACTACGACGGCATGCTATGGCAGTGTGACGCAATTTTCATCTCAAAAGCCGTCAAGACACAGCACTTCAAAAACCTGAAGGACGGGTTCGAGGCGGAGCTGTGGCATGTCTGGCGGGGCTGAGGCGCACGCGGCGGCCGCGGATATGAAGCCAGCCGCCCTCCACCACAGGAAACCTCCGCCTGCGGCTTGGAGCGCCGAGGGTTTCGACTATGGCGGCTTCCGCTTCGTCCCGTGTATCGGTCCGGAGATCGGAGAGATTCGCGAAGATTACCCATCCTTTGTGCTCATGAAGACCGCCCCGCTCGTGGCGAGCTACGAACAAGAGCTGCCCGTGTCAGTGGGCAACCTCCTCGAACTTGGCATCATGAAGGGCGGCTCATGCGCCTTCCTCGAGGCGCTTCTTCAACCACAGAACCACCTTGCCATCGACATTCATGGCTTCGCTGGCGACGGACTTGCGGAGCTTACGGCGCACGTCGCCGCCACGGGACGGAGGTTCCGCGCCGACTACGCCACCAGCCAGAGCGACATCCCGCGGATCCTCGATCTTTGGCAAGAGGTCAGCGGGACGCGGGGGGAATTCGACCTCGTCATCGACGACGCCTCGCACGACTATGAGCTCAGCCTCCGCTCGTTCGACGGGTTGTTCCCGCTGATAAAACCGGGCGGCATTTACGTCTTGGAGGACTGGGGCTGGGCCCACTGGAATGGTCCATGGCAAGATTCACGCAACCGGGATTTCCACCGACCTGCACTATCCAACCTGCTAATCCACGCCTGCCTCTCGGTGACGGGCGGGAGCGGCTTCGTGGAGAGCGTGAAGGTCACGCCGAACGCGGCGTTCATCGTGCGCGGCCCAAACCCCTCGACTAGCTTCTCAGTCGTGGACAGCTATCTGAACCGCAACCGGCCGAAGACCACGCTCTAACCCGATGCCACAGGTCGACGGTGGCTCCTCGTCGCACCGGTCTTTCGCATCGCCGGCGCTCTTGGCGCGACTCACCATCCCTGGAGGACGGCAGAGGCTCAACGTCGGCCCAGGCCTTCCAAACACGAGGTGTGCGCCCGAAGAAGCCCGACCATGTCGATAGGGGAGAAAATGGCGCGCCCGGAACGATTCGAACGTCCGACCCTCAGATTCGTAGTCATTATTGGCCATTCCGAAGCACGCCGCCGACCGTACGCCAATTCACACTAAATACATTGTTCTTGCTCATCTTTTTCGAAGATGGTAGGGTTTCTGCGTGGTCCCACCTGGAGACTTGGTAGGGACCAAACCCCAACCTAAACCCCAACCTAATTCCGTTGATGAGCGATCTGAAGGCCACCCTCAGCGACAAGGTGATCGGCCGCCTGCCGCTGAGCGACAAGGGGCAGTACGAGGTTCGGGACACCGAGCTCCGGGGCTTCTTCGTGCGGGTCGGAACGCGGACGAAGGCCTTCGCGGTCCTCGGCGAGCACTGGAAGGACGGCAAGCGCCACGCCAAGAAGGTCACGCTCGGCACCACAGACGAGCTGACCACCCGTGACGCCCGGGCAAAGGCCAAGGACGTTCTCGGGAAGATCGCCAAGGGCGAATATGCGGAAGCTGCGGCGAAGTCCCCCGACGCGCCGCCTTCGGCAGACATCACGCTGCGCCAGGCTTGGGCGCGCTACAAGGTAGCGCACCTGGAACGGAAGGGCCGCAGCGCAGGGACGATCGCGGGCTACCAAGACCACGTCGAACGGATGTTGGCCGACTGGCTCGACAAGCCGCTGAAGGAGCTTGGGGAGAATCCGGGCCTCGTGTCCCAGCGGCATGACGGGCTGACGAAGAGCGCCGGGCCCTACGCGGCCAACGGCTGCATGCGGACTTTGCGAGCCATCTACAATCACGCTCGCCGGGGCGTGCGGGGGCTGCCACCGGAGAACCCGGTGATGGCGGTGGACTGGAATGAGGAGAAGCGGCGCGACGTTGCCATGGGCGCGATCGATATGCCGGCATGGATGAGCGAAGCAGGGCGCCTACGGAACCCCGTGCGCCGCGAGTTCCACCTGTTCACCCTGCTGAGCGGCAGTCGGCCGACCGCTCTGAAGCTGGCCAAGGTCCAGCATCTGAACTTCGCTGATCGGGTCCTGCACATTCCTTCGCCGAAGGGCGGATCCAAGAAGGCGTTCGACATCCCGCTCTCTCGACCGATGATCCGCTGCCTCGTCCGGGCGATGCGGGCGGGCCGGATGCTCTATCCCGAGGCCGCAGAGACCTGGATCTTCGCGGCCGATAGCGAAGAGGGGCACATCGTAGAGCAGAAGGAGGACCGCGGGACCTTGTCTAAGTGGGGCAACGACCTTCGACACACCTACCGCACCCTCGGCCAGGCCGCCGGGCTGTCGACTGTCGACATGCACCTGCTGATGAACCACAGCGTCCGCGGGGCAAACGTCAACGAGGGCTACATCACCCGATCGAAGCTCTTGAACGACCACCTGCGGGCATCGCAGCAGACCTTGTCCGACTACATCATCGCGGTCGGGACGCCGGCGCCGAAGGACGGCGCGCAGCGCGAGCGGGTTTGGCCCAGGCTTCCGTCTCGCCGCATTGCAGACGACGCGCTCGACCCCACGCCGCCCGACCCGCGCCTTGGCGTGCCGATCGGACCGCGCCGGAAGAAGAGCGCTGTCGAGCCGGAAGCCGAAGCGGCGTGACACGTCCGCGCGCCCACGTGTCCACACGTGGGCAGTCCGCCGATTTCTATCCGGATCTACGATCTTCCACGACGCATTGGCGCGCGCCCTGGCTTCAAGTGTCGGGCCTGTTCACATGTCCTCATGTGCGGAGGTGGACATGCGGACCATCGCGATCATCAGCCAGAAGGGCGGGGCCGGAAAGACCACCTTGGCCGTCAATCTAGCGGCTGAGGCGGCCCGGTCTCTCGTCGCACTGATCATCGACACCGACCCGCAGGCGACCGCCAGCCGCTGGGGTCAATGGCGCGACGGCCGCGACCCTGAGGTCGTCGACTGCGGGGCGCCGAGCCTGCTTGGAGGAAAGCTGGCCAAGTCCGCCGAGCTCGGCGCCGACATCGCCGTGATCGACACGCCGCCCCATGCCGACGCGATGGCGCGCCAGGCGGCGCGCTTGGCCGACCTGCTCCTCATTCCGTGCCGGCCCAGAGCCTTCGATTTGGCCGCGATCGAGGCCACCGCGGAACTCGTGCGATCCAGCCACAAGCCGGCGTTCGTGGTGTTCAATGCTGGACCGCCGCGCGCGCCGCACATCTATCGCGAAGCCGCCGAGTTGATCGGTGGCGAGTTCGGTCTTGAGATCGCGCCCGTGGTCCTGCCTGAGCGCGCCGCCTTCCATCACAGCGCCGCCGCAGGTCGCACCGCGCCTGAGCATGATGCCACCGGAAAGGCCGCGGATGAAATTCGGGCGCTTTGGAGCTGGACCTGCGAACGGCTGGGCGCGGCTGCGCGCGCCCAGGAGCTGCCGGCGTGAGCCGGTTCAGCGCCATCCGGACCGAGCGATCGAAGGCCGAGCCTGCGCCTGAGCCTGCCGATGTCCCAGCGCCGTCAGGTCGGACTCCCGCGAGGATCGGCAAGAAGGCTGTCGGGGGCTACTTCAGTCCCCAGCTGAGCCAGGCGTTGAACATCCTGGCGCTTGAGCAGAGCACGACGCTCCAAGGTCTGTTGGGGGAGGCCATCGACGACCTGATGCGCAAGTACGGCAAGCACCCCTTCGGCGAGCGTTGACGTGTCCACGCGTCGACGTGCGAACAGGTGGTCAGGCGGACTGAGCCTGGGACTCCGCTTCGTGGCGTCGCGCGGCGCGGACGCGACCCCCGTCGGGGTCCGTGGTCGACGTCTGAGCGCCCTGATCCGCCCACGCCTCCAGGTCACTCACGGCATAGACGACCCGGCCGCCGATCTTCCGGTAACGGGGCCCGGTGCCATAGGTGCGATGCTTCTCCAGGGTGCGCCCGGACAGGCTGAGGTAGCGGCCCGCTTCGGGGGTCCGCATGTAGCGATTGGGCACTCGGGATGCGTCCATGACGGCGATACCTCCACGCGGGGAGTTCGCCCGGAGGCGGGCGCGCTCCATGATCGACTCAGCGTAGGCAGGCGCGGCTTTGGCGGGAAAGGCGTAAGTCTACCCAGCCGGAGTACGCCGAGACATGCGTCCGGCAGACCAGCAATCCAGGGGCGGAAGTATTGCCGCCACCTCCTGAGGACCGCTTGAAGCTCATGGAGCGCCCTCATATCGGCCTATCCTACTTGGACTCGCTGCCGCCGGAGTTCTTCGAGGACTTCCAGCGCGAGCTTCGAACAGATGGCCTGCGCCTACGCGTCGATGCCCGCCCTGCAACGCCGTTCGCCGGGGTGGAATGGCTACTTCCCACGGCGGTTATGCTCTTCCTCGGCAAGGCCTACTTCGAGGGCTTTCTCGCCGAGCTGGGGAAGGACCACTATGTCGCGGTGAAGCAGGCCGTGCACCGCCTCAATGACCGGCTGAAATCCCTTCGCTTCACACTCGTCGGATCGCCCGGGAAGGTCGCCGATGTTCAGCGCTATTCTCATGCCTTCTCGATCTGGGTCGAAGGCCCAGCTGAGCGGACGTTCAAATTCCTGCTGCCGGCCGACCTGGCTTCACCGACGACGGACGCGGCGCTGGACGTTTGCCTCGAATTTGTCCGCCGATACTACCAAGGTGACCTGCAGCCTATAGTCTACATTCATCTCGCCGAGACGCAGGCGTTCGGTCGTACTGTTCTTCTGGCGATGAATCCGGCGGACGGAAGCCTTCAGCTCGTGCATCCGATCACCCGCGAACACGCGCCGTTGCCTCCTATCGCATAAGGGCCTCGCTTGCGTCTTGGCGGGCCCTTGAACCGGCGCCGTAGGCACCCCACGTTCCTGTTTTGGACCAGGGAAGCCCCTCATGGGAAATCGGGAAGAGTCCGGCACGGCCGCGGCGAGCGCCGCAGGCAAGGTCTTGCGTGATCCGAATGCATCGCCGGCGGCGAAGAGCGCAGCCGCGTCAACTCTCACTCAGCGGGCTACGCAGCTCGAGGAGACCAGCCGGGCCGCTGCAAGCGCTGCTGGCAAGGTGCTCAGTGATCCGAGCGCCTCGGCGGCGCAAAGGCGCGCGGCGGCGTCGGCCCTAACGCAACGGCGCGACCGGCGCCGCTGACCCGCCCAAGCAGAGAGGCACGGTCGTCCCAGACGAGCCCTCGGGCGGGCAGGACTCATATTAGAGTCGGCGGATGGAAGAAAAGCTAGTCGAGACCTTTCTAGAGGCCCGGGTCGCCGAGACCGACCGCAATCGCGCCTATTGGATCTCCCGAAGCTGGGTTGACCCGGACCGCCGCGCTGCCGTTGCGGCGGCGCCGATCGTTGTGCTCCCCTGGGAAGACGCCGAGGGCGAGAAGGTCCACTATCCGACGGCCGCGCCGGAGTTCGTGCACATGCTGCGCGAAGCGCTCGGTCCCGATCTGGCGATCGCGATCCCGACGCGCCCCGAAGACTACGCCGAGCTGGTGCTGCATTCGCGTGAATGGCGGCTACCGAAGCTGTTGATCGGATTTGTTCTGGTGCCGCTGCTGGTGAACCTGCTCTCGGACAAGGTGGCCGAACTCCTGCCCGGCTTCGAGGCGGGCGACACCATCGAGATGGATCTGGTTGTCGAAGGTGAGAACCACCGCTGCCTCGCGGTCACCTACAAGGGACCGCCGGACGCCATTCCCGAGGTGGTGCTCAAGCAGATCGAGCGGTGCGGCCGCTACCTCACGGACGCGAAAGGCGCGGCACGCAAGTGACGAGCGTCGACGACCTGGCCGAGGGACTGTCCGCCCCCGCGGCCCGTGCCGCATGGGCCCGACTGGCAGGCAATGGCCGCGGAGGTCCTCGCCCGGGAGATCGACGACGAACCGACCGACCAAGCCAAGAACCGCCTGTGGTTCCTCCGCCAGTACGTGGAGATGGTGACGGCCTACGTCGCCGCATTCGAGGAAATGCGCGCGCAGCGCTACTATCCCGCGTGGTGCCAACTGGAGCAGGTCGAGATTGGGCTGGGCGCGTTGCTGACCAACCCCTTCTACGAGCCGAGCCGGTTCGACATCCAGGGCTTCCTGGACCGCATCGCGGAATGGCAGTCGCTCTTCCCCTATGGGGTGTTCATCAGTCCAGGAATGCGGGTCCGTCGGGCCACCTGCTCGCTTTGCGGCGCGGCGAACACCCTGGACACCCATTGTGGCCATCGGCCGGGCCGCGTCTATGCAGGCCGCTTCTGCGCGCGCCGATTGGAAGAGGTGGAGCTGCGGGAGGTCTCCATCGTCCTCAAGCCGGTGCAGAAGTATTCGGTGCTGTTCGCCGACGTGGACAATCCCGATCGCTACACGCTCGTCGCCAGCGTCGTGGAGATGGTCGGCGAGCCTTTTGCGCGATGGCGCGCCCATTGGACGTTCGCGCACCATCCCCACGAACTCTTCGCCCATATCCCGCCGAGCGACCCCTGCCCGTGTGGCGGCGGCCGCCTCTACGAGACCTGTTGCGCGCCTCAGCCCGGCGTGCGGCGACCGCACCTTGACATTGAGCTGGAGCGCCCGCCGCCAGCCGACTGGCGTGGAGCTCGCCTGCACGGCTACTCCAAGGCGCAGCTGGCGCGCCTTCAGGACGCCGAAGCGCCCACGGGGTGAATGGTCAGGGCAAAAGCGCGTGTTGCAGGACCTTTCACGGCATGACCGCTGGCGGCTGATCACGCCGAGGAATGTTGGGCTCAAACGCGTTTGGCGCTGGGGACATTCCATTCAACGCATCTTGGCGCCCAAGGAACGAGGTCCCGCGCCCGTGCACCAGCTCGTCGTCGCTTCCGACTTCGGCGGCGAGCATAAGGCGGCGACCCACCTCCTCTATGTCTACCTCGTCGTCGCAACGGGTCTCGAAGACTGGACGCACCGCATGGCCGCCTTGCGCCGCGAGACGCTCGGCGATCGGACGATGGCCTACAAGAAGCTTGGCGACGGCGTGCGCCAGGCCGCCTTGCCGGAGTTCTTGAGCGCGGCCGCCGACCTCGATGGGCATCTCGTGGCCATCGCGGTCGACAAGCGCCAGAAATGGCTATCGACGCAGCCCGGCGTCGCCGACGAGTTGCGTCGGGCGTACCAGCTGCAATGCCCCTGGAATCCGCGGGCGCTTGAGGCCCTTATGCGCAAAGCGCACTTCCTTGCGCTGCTGCTGTCCGTGTGGGCGCCCGTTGGGGCGCACATAACCTGGCTCACGGACCAGGACGAGTTCGTCGCCAACGACAGGCGCCATGACGACGCCCTGCTGGCCGCAGGCCGATTGTCTTCGATGTACCTTGACCAGCCGATGGGCGTCTTCGCCCTCAACACTACCGCTCAGGACTCCGAGCACCGGCACTTCGAGGACCTGTGTAGCGTCGCGGACCTCGCCGCCGGGGTGCTCTCCGACGTCCGCGCTGGACTGCCGCCCGAGGCGAGCTGGGACGTCGAGGAGCGTCGGATCATTGAGCGTGACTTGCCGGTCAAGGCCCGGATCCTGTTGAGCTGGTTCGCCGACCGCGACATGCGCCTGCGAAAGAGCCTGATCTCGATCGACTACCTGGGCGCACAGTCGATGGTTCGCGAACTCTGGACTGAATCCAATTGGACTCCGGAGACGCCTGAAGAGGACCCCGCCGTATCGATCTAACCGGAGGAGCTTTGTGCAGCAGCTTGCGGCTGAAGTCAGAAGCTCCATCGTGCACGTCCGCACCGGCTTCACCTCGTCCGATCTTTTTCTCTGGAGCTGCGCCGAGGTTCAGCGCCTCTGCCGCCCGCCCGTAATTCTCGCGCCAGGGCGAGCCGTTGACTGTCGGGTTGCGGCATGGACCGCACGAAGGCCACGACGCGCGCCGCCAAAGCCCGGTCTTCGGTATGGGCCGACTGCGCCAGCAGGTCAGCTTGGGCGAGATAGGCGCGTCGAATTTCCGCCTGCCGATCCAACAAGCGACGTTCCCAAGGGCGCAGCCCGACATCCCCGCCGAAGGCGGCGCGGGCCGCGTCTTGGTATGCGGCACGGCGTGTGCTGGCCATTTCGCCCTGGCCATCCTCGTGCCTATCGCGGATCTTCCGTACCGACGTCCGCTCGGTCTTGCGCGTCAGACCACGTGCCCGCCGCGGCGTCGCTTCGGCTTCAACGCCGCGGTCGCGAAGGGCCTGGGCGAAGGTCTGCCGCCAGACCTCCAGATCGGCCTTCTTTGGGCTGAGCCGCTCTCCGGCGAAGCCACGTGCACAGATGGACAGGTGGACGTGTGGGCGTGGCGTGTCGGTGTGCAAAGTGAACACGTAATCATGCCGACCTGCGAACAGGTCCGCAGCGAACGCCCGCGCAGCGTCGCGAAGTGCGATCTCGTTCGTGCCGGCGGGCATCGACAGCACGACCGAGACGCTGACCGGCGCATCTATGCGTCGGCGACTATCGTTCTGGGCCGCGCTGGCCCACTCCTGAGCAAGGTCGGCGACATCGCGGCGACCGACGAGCATGGCGCCGTCGGCATCCTCCAGCTCCAACTGGCCATTCCTTGAGATGTAGTCGAGATGAGCACGCAGGTGCGCCCCGTCCCGTGTTCGGCCGGTGACCTTCACCATCACCTCTGGAGTGCGCGCGACGACCCGGGTGAGGCGCGTGCGTATGGCCTCGGAGGTTGGCTGCCGCGGATGCAGGAGCGATCCCGGACGGACCAACCTCGGACGGACGGGCGGCCGCCACACGTCCTCGAACCCCATGACCGTCTGGAACTCGGTCATGCCGCGGTGTCCCAGTAGGCCAGGTTACCCGCGAAGGCTTCCCGTAGGGCCACTATGTGAGCGCGAAGCTCGCACCGAAGAGCCTCCAGGGCGGCCAACTCCAGATCGAGCACCTTACCTTCCATTACGGCCGTGTTCAGCGCGCGGGCGATTTGATTCACGTTGACGCCGATCCGCCGCAGCTCGCCCTGTATCGCAATCACCGCAACCTCTTGCGTGCGCGGAAACCGCGGCTTGCCGTGTAGACGGTGGCGAATGAGCGCGGCGGCCCACGCGTTGGACGTCAGCCCCATGGACGCCGCTTCCCGTTCCAGGCCGGCGCCGTCGTCGCGGCAGAGCCGAACCGTCAGCTTCAGTGGGCGAGCCGGCAGGGGGCCGACGCTCAGGGAGACCTCGCCGGCCACCTGGTCCATGAGTCGGCGCAAGCTGGGCGCGCGGCCGCCATGGCCGCCGGCCCACACGTCGAAGCGCGCTAGCAGCTCGTCGGGCACCCGCACGCTGAGGTTGGCCATCGGGCCGCTCCACGTAGTGATCCGCCGCCGCGAAGGCTATCCTGCCCTAGACCGCGACCGCCTCAGACTGGCCCCTCCCCTCGGTGCGCGCGAGGCGTAAGCCTACGCCCCGCGCGCACTCGCCCGCCGGCCCTTCGGGCCGCCCCAGCCGGGCCAGTCGGCGGACTTCAAAGCCGCGTTGGAACAGTCCAGGCTAGAGGGCTCGGGGTCGATTCGGCGATGCTCGGGCGTGGAGCGACTGGAACGACAAGGCCCCGCTAATGAGCAATCTCCGCACGATCGACCTCATGGTGGTGGACGCCCTGGTCGACTTCATTCGGGGCCGCGGCTACGTCCTCGATTTCTCGGACCACACCTTCTCCCAGTTCTTCGCCACGGAGCTGGATGTGGATATCGACGATCCCGCCTATGCCGTGAACGGCGGCTCCAAGGGCAAGCGCCTGAAGTGCTTCCTGCAGAAGGTGGATGACCGCACGGCCCTGCGTGCGCTGAAGGCGCTTTGGGAGGTGCGGTCGGGATATCTGCTTCGGACCGGCCACGACGATCCGGTGAAGAACGCCGAGGCGCGCTACCTGACCGTGATCAATCGGCTGGGCGGCAGCCCGGATGCTGCGCAGGGCCCGCAGGAAGCGCCCAAACCCGCCTTCGACCAGCTGCGCATCGCCGCTCTCAAGGAGGAGGTGGTGAAGGTGTCGACATTGGCGCCGCATGCGCGGGGGTACGCGTTCGAGGCGTTCCTGAAGTCGCTGTTCGATGTTTATGGGCTTCAGGCGCGCGAAGCCTTCCGAAACCGCGGAGAGCAGATCGACGGCAGCTTCGTGCTCGCCAACGAGACCTATCTGCTGGAGGCGAAATGGCACGCCGCGCCGACCGGCGTCGCCGATCTGCATGCCTTTCACGGAAAGCTCGACCAAAAGGCCGCCTGGGCGCGAGGGCTGTTCATCAGCCATGCCGGATTCTCGGAAGACGGCCTGGCTGCCTTCGGCCGCGGCAAGCGCGTCATCTGCATGGATGGGCTCGACCTATTCGAGATGCTGCAGCGGGGGTTGCCCCTCGACCATGTCCTCGACCGGAAGGTCCGGCGCGCCGCGGAGACGGGTATGGCGTTCGTGCGCGTTCGGGATCTCTTCCCCGGCTGAGGCGCGGCGCCGCGGGGCGCCGCGCCTGCCGGTCACGCGGCCTGCGTGTCGGCTTGGCGCTGGTGGAGGAAGTCGGCCGCCCGTTGCGCGTGAGCCGCCGCCGTGAAGATGAACCGCCGATCCTCCTTCAGCACCTTCAGCCAGCTGGCGATGTAGCTGACGTGGTCCGGGCGGGGCTCGAGCTCAAGGCTCAGGTCGGCGCAGAGGAATGCCGCGCCCAGCTCCGCTATTTATCCTGACAGTCAAGCCAGAAAGGCCGCAGGCTGGCGGCCCAAAGCGGGCGCGGAGCCGTCGGCGGTGGACCGGCCAACGGCTCCGGTCGGCGAACTGTTCAAGCGGCCGCGGTGGCGGACTGATCCGGTTGTCGGGCGTGCATCCAATCGGCGGCCTGCTGGGCCTTGCTGGCGGCGGTGAAGATGGCGCGCGGATCGTTCTTCAGCACCTCCAGCCAGGACGCGATGTAGGCGGCGTGGTCGGGGCGGGGATAATGGGCGATGCCGAGATCGGCGAGTACAAATCCGCTGAGAATCTCGACGGCGCACTCTTCGGCGGCATAGGCGGCCGAGCCGAAGCGACCGGTCAGATCGCGGTCCAGGCGATGCTTGGCCCCTGAGGCATGACCCATCTCGTGCAGCCACACAGCGGCGAACGAGGCGGCGTCTCGGAAGTTGGAGAACGGCGGCATGAAGACCGTGTCGCTCGAAGGCATATAGTAGGCTTGGGAGCCGCCGAAGACAGTCTTGACGCCTAGGTTGGCGATGAAGGTGTCCGCCTGGGCTAGGCGCTCCGCCTCCGGCAGGATCGCCTGCTGTGCGGGGACATAGCCATCGACCTGGTCGGCGTTGAAGACTGCGAAACCGCGGGCGAAGACGCGCGGCCGCCCCTTCTGCTCCTGGACCTCGTCGCCGGTCGCATCGTCGTCGCGGCGAACGTCCTTCCAAAGGACCGCGAGGCTGGCGTGCTCGCCCTTGCGCACCTGAGCGCCCTTGGCGAGCCACTGGCGATACGTGGCCCAGACGCCGCTGGCGTAGCCGTTGGCCTGGGCGGCGGCCCAGAGCGTGACGGTGTTGATCCCGCGGTAGGCCTTGCCGGAGGCGAGGTTGACGGGGCGGCTGACGGCCGCGCCGTCGTGGTGCCAGGGCATGCGGAAGCGGCCCGGGCCGGCTTCGATGGCGGCGATGATCTCGTCGGTGACGCGACGGTAGACGTCGATACGAGCTGTTGCGGACATGGTCGGGACTCCTGTCCCGCCGAGGACCGTCCCCGGCGGCGGAGCCTGGTCAGCGCCGGCCGGCGCGGGCCCGCACTCGCCAGAGCCGAAGCGTAGCGGAGGACGGCGCAGCCGTTGCCGGGCCGAGACGGCCGGGGCGTGCTCCGCCGGATAAGCCGGGGATGGGTCTGCGTGGGCGAGCCCGATCAGCTCTGCGCTGCTGAGGCGCCGTCCATCGGACTCACCTGATCGAGGTCATCGAGCACCGTCTGGAACCGGGCGAGCTCTCCCGCCAAAACGGTCCGCTGCGCCGATGACAGGCGCTTCTCCCGCAGCAGCTCCCGAACGTCGTCGGCGGATCTTGCCCATGCGGGTCTGTGGCGAGCGGTGATGCAGGCGTTAGGGCAGCGCGTCGGCTGGCAGAGCGGCATGACCGGTGACGCGGCAGGCGCACGCCCGGCCAGGCAGAGCGCCGTAGAGGGATCGAAGAAGCAGTCGGCCAGCAGGCCGGGATGAAGCGAGCGCGCAGTGCTGGCGAGCAGGACGCGAAGACGTCCCCGGTCGGCGATCATCGTCGGCGATGGCCCGAGCCCTTCCGCGGCGGCGTCAAGCGCACGGCCGACCTTGACGGCGGCGGGACCGGAAAGCCGTGCGCCGACCTGATGCCCCTCGAAATAATCCAGAATGTCGTCGAGCTGGCCAAGCCTGCGCTCCGCCTCCACCTCGGCCCGGAAGCCGGAGCGGCTGGACCCGGCGTAGCCCTCGAAGGCGGCGACGGAGGCGTGCTTGTACTGGATCATGCCGGCCACCGTCCCGAACGGCCGGTTGGCGATATGCCAGGCGATCGTGCGGCGGAACTGACGCGTGGTGAACCGCCAGGGCGAGCCATCGGCGGCGGGCGGTATGACAGGCTCGCCGGCCGCGCCAAACAGGCCATTGAGGTGATCGCGAAAGGCGTTGAGCTGACGGACGATCTCCGCTGAGACATGGGTCTTCGTGCCAGTCTTCAGCGAGAGGACAGGCCACAGCGTGTCGACGCCGCGCGCGCCCGCCGAACGCGCCGAGAGCTGCTCCAGGACCTGGACCGCTTGGGCCACGGGCGCGATCGTCACCCACTCGGCAGGCTCGCCCCGGGCGCGCTTGCCCTTGTAAGCCGTGGCTTGGAGACGATGTCGAAGGATCATACCGTCTTCGCTTCGGGCGACAGACACGCACCCGAAGCGCATCGCCTGGACCTCGCAATCGCGCATACCGGTCAGGTAGGCGCAGGCCACATAACAAGCCGCCTGCAGCATGCGCTCCTCCTGCGCGAGTGTCTTGGCGTCGAACCGCGGCCGCCAGGGCCGGCCGGCGCCGGGAAGCTCGGAAATGGCCGTATCCATGCCGCCGACCTCGAGTCCAAGCTCGGCGACGGCGGCCGCGATCAGGTCGGCCGCTCCGCCTTTCAGCCGCAGGTGATCGGCGGGCTCGCTCTGCGCGTCGACGCCCATATGGAGGTGCAGGAGGTAGGCGTTTATGGGCGGGGTGAGCGCGCCCGTGGCCACATCGCGTCGCCAGACGCCGTTGTGGGCCGTCGTCCAGATGGGCACGCCACGACGCTCGACGCGGCGCTGCTCGAAATAGGCGGCCAGACGCTCCCGGCGCTGCCGCCGGACCTGCGACCAGCTGAGTCCCACATCCACCTGGCGCAGCGCGTCGCGCTTGGCTTCCAGGGCTGTGAGCTCGGCGCGTGCGGCCAGGATATCCGGGGCGAACACCTCGATGTAGCACAGCGACCAGGCGAGCAGCGGGGCGATGATCGGCTCGGGGATGCGCGGCGTGCGGTTCTCTGCGGCCTGATAGGCGACGCCGGCGACATGCGACGGCGAGCGCCCGGGCCAGGGCTCGAACGAAAGCCGCGCCGTGGGAAGTTGGTCGCGCAACGCATGGAGATCGAAGACGACCTCGAGGAGGTGCGAGACGACGACCGGGCGCACACCGGCGCTTCTCAGCGTCTTGACGTAGCGGTCCGTGAGCGCCTGATCCACGCGGCCGAGCTCGCAACGGCCGAGCGTGGCGGTGACGAACTCGAAGAAGCGCCGGGCGCGGTTGAAGGCGCCGCGGACGCTCGCGGGCGGCAGGACGGGTCGATAGCCGGGCCGCTCGACGTTGAGCCGCGCGTAGAGGTACTCGCGCAGCGCGGTCGCGATCATCGGATCGGCGACGCTGTCGAAGCGGACCGTCACGTGACAGCGCCGGGCGTTCTCGCGGAACACGGCCGGCGAAAGATCCCAGATCTGGTCGCCGTACCGCGACAGCGCGGCGCGATCGAAACCTGGGCGCAGGGGCGCGGAGACCAGGACCGGCCGCCCATCGACGGTCGGGGCGAGCTGAGCGGCGGGACGTGCGCTCACGCGCGCGCCTCCGGCGGCAGATAAATCGCCGGCGGCAGATCAGCGAGAGACGCACGGGCCTGATCCAGCACCGTCGCGGAGAACGCCGGCAGGATCTGACGCGTGATGCGGGCGTGGACCTCGCCGAACTTGGCGGCCCAGTCTGCGGCGGAGAGCCCGGCGCGCTCGTTCTCGACGAAAGCGAGGAAGCCCAAGATCGCCGGCAGCTTGCGGGCGGCGATCACGGCGTTGGCGCAGGCCAGACAGCCCCAGAACGGCGTGGGACAGGGCGCGCCGGCGTCGCCGAAGGGGCTCGCGAAGAAGCCCCGGCAGCTCGCGAGCCAGAGCTCCTGGGGCGATACGGCGTCGGGCGAGATCGGCGGACCGCCGTCACCGTCCGCCGTCTCCGGCCCCGGCGCATCGGACTCTGCGATGATCCGCGGCCCGGCGAGCGCATCCTCCAGAGCGGCCGCGACCGTGGCCTCGTGCAGCGGCCTGAGCGCCGGAACATCCGCGTAGTGCCGGGCCGCCACCTCCACGGTGTGGCCGACCGCGAAGCGGGCCATGCGGCCCTCGGCCTTGAGGTACCAGAGCGCCTTGTGCGTCTTGCGCAGCGACGACAGCACGAGCCGGAGCGGTCGACCCTCGTCGTCAGTGACGCCGTGGCGGGCGGTCCAGGCGTCGATCGTGGGGCGTGGCTGGCGAATGCCGGCGCTGAGCGCGCCCCAGCGGTAATAGACCCAGAGACTGTCGCTCGGATGATGACGCCGAGCGGCGGCAGTGAGCTCGATCAGTCGCCGGATCAGGCCGCCCGGCGTGGCCGAGCCGCCGTCCCGCACGCGGATCGCCTTGCGCTCGGCGCCGCGGGCGCGGCGCTTCAGATAGGCGATCTCAACCGTGCCGGCCGAAGCGTTGCGCAGGCAATCGACCGAAAGCGTCTTGCAGCACTCGATCTCGAGCCCGGTCTCAAGCGCGAGCAGCACCAGGAACGGCACGATATCGCCCGCCGTGAGATAATGGGCCTCGTGCAGGCGCTCGACGAGCTGGGGGCTCTTCAGGCCACGGCGCCAGCGCGCGCGGTAGAGCTGCATCATCTCCGGATCGTGCGCGGCGAGCACGCCATGCTCGGCGATGACGGCGTGGGCCGCCGCGCTGGCCCTGGCGAGCTCGGGATCCTCCTCCGCAGGCGGTCCCGCCAGCAGCCGGGCGGCGATGGCGAGGACGTCCGCCCGTGCGGCGTCGCGAAGCTGCCGCGCCACGAAGGGGCTGAGCGCATCGCGGGGCCGCGACGGCTGGAACGGCTTGGCGCTCACGTAGCGCAGCCGCTCGCGCAGATCCGGCGCGATCAATTGCGGATCGTCCGCAGCAACTTGGCGCAGCCAGGCGACGACCTTGACCAGCACGGTGAATAAATGCGGCCGCGAAAGGCCTTGGGCCTCGAGCCAGGCCTCGAAGCCGTCGACGTGCCGAGCACGAAGGTCCTGGGGGCCGGAGACCCGCTCGCCGGCGGCGGCGAGATACTGGAAGAACCGCGGCAGGCTGGTGGCGTAGGCCTTGACGGTGGACCGGACCCCGAGCGGGCCGCCGAAGCCGGCCAGGCCCCGAAGCGCCTGGGCGAAGGCCAGCGCCAGGCTGCGCGGCCGAAGCTTGGTGAAATCCACCAGCAACGAGCCGCCGTGCTGCGCGACAATCGTGAACCGCAAGCCCGCGACAGTATCGCGCGGCGCCGCGGGCACGGCCCCCTCGCCGGGACAGAACCCGACCCGGCGGCCCTTGCGTGGGCGGGCGCTCACGCAGGCCGCCCGGTCGGCACGAGGGCGAGCAGCTCCTCAACCGCGGCATCGATCGTATCGGCGCGCGACGCGACATGGTCGAGGTAGACGTAGGTGGTGGCGAGGCTGGCGTGGCCCAGCAGCCGCTGCACCTGCTGCAGCGGATCGCCGAGCAGCTCGCGGTAGCTGTCCATCGGGCCTGCCGGCGCCGCGGCCTCCTGGAGGCGGCGCTGGATCAGCATCGCCAGCATGTGGACGGCGAAGGTATGGCGGAGCTGGTGCGGGCTGATCCGCACCGGCGCGCCCGCCTCGGCGCAGCGTCGGGAGGCGCGGGCGAAGATCGCTTCCCAGGAATTAGGCCGAACCGGCTGGCCGACCTCGGTCAGCCAGAGCGCGGCCGGCTCGCACGGCGCGCCGTCGCCGCAGAGGACGACGCGAGCGCGCTCATCCGGCGTGAGCGCGTCGAGTGACACGGTCCGCCCGTCGCGGAGCCGAAGCACCGCGCCCGGCTGGATCCCGTCGGCGAAGATCGGCTGATCGATGGAGCCCCAGCCGCCCCGCGCCTGGAACTTGGTGACGGCGGCGGCGCGCTCGACGGCGAGATAGGCGGAAATCTGCTGGGCGAGCCTGCGAGGCAGGAGCACGCGGCGACCGCGCTCGCCCTTGGTGAGGCAGGCCGGCAGCTCAAGCCAGATCTGCCGACCGGCCGCCGCCGCGCCAGCGGGGACCTCCGCGGCGAAGAGGGAGGAGGCCTCCTCCAGCCGCAGGCCCGTGGTGACCAGCAGCTCGGCGAAGAGCGCGTTACGGGCGCCGTTGCGATCTCGCGCGCCGGGCCGCTCGGCCCCGTCCAGCGTGAGCCCGCGCAGGCCCACGTCACGGAAGACGCGGTAGTCCTCCAACGTAAGGAAGCGCACGTCGGAGCGCTTGGCCGCCCGCTCGTAGGCGTCGTTGCGCGTCGCGATCTGGCCGCGGCGGCCAGCGTGGCCGCGTCTCCAGACCGCGCGATGCGTGAACGGCGCCTCAGCCACGAGGCCCTGTACCTCGCCCCAGCGGTAGAGCTTGTCCAGGGCGGCCACGGCGCGATTCCAGGAACTGGCCGAAATGCGGAACCCGGCGTCGTCGCGCCGGCGCGCGCGATGGAAGGCCGCGACGTCGTCCCGCGTGGCGGCCCAGACGTCCCTACCGCAGGCATCCTGAAGAAAGCGGAGCCAGACCACGACATCATAGGGTAAGCGCGCAGCGAATGCCGCGAGCGCACGCCCGCGAGAGGCAGATCGAGGAAGAACCGGTCGAGATCTGGATCGTAGAGCGCGTCGCCGCGCCGGATCATCGGCACATACGCGTCCAGCCCGTCGGCCAGCCGGCGCTCCTGGACCGTGATGGCGCACGCTGCCGCAAGCTTATCCACAGCCTATGCAACCCTCCCCCAGACCCCCACCCGAACCTTGCATCAGCGTCAGCGGCTAACCGGCCGGCGGGCTCCAGGCCGGCCTCCGCCAGCTTCTTGGGAGCGCTGCGGCCGGCCTGGAGCCCGCCTGCGCCGTGGCCCGCAAAGACGCTCAATGCAGCGGTGCAGACTGTCCAGATAAGGCGACCAGTTCTTCGCGAGCGTAGCCTTCGTCGCCCCAGCGCTTGCGGCCGAAATCGCGGTCGAGGCGGCTGGGGTGGCGCGTCCAGTGGGTGCATTCGTGCGCTAGCGTCGCGTAGTAGGCCTCGGGGTCGGCGAAGCACTCGAACGGGGGCATCTGTACGTAGTCGGGCTGCAGAGCGTAGTAGGCCTGGTTGCCGCCGTGCCGGACGTCGGCCTCGATCGCGGCGAAGAAGCGTTCGGCATGGGCGATCCGCTGGGTCGCGTCGAGCTTCGGCTCCGCCACCGCGTAGAAGTGCGCCGGAAGGGCCTCGACCTGTTCGACGTTGAACACCGTGTAGGCCTTGAGGAACGGGATCTGCCGCTCGATGTCCTGCCCGTCGTCGCCGGCTTCCGTCCGGCTGATCCGGTTGGCGTAGACCACGGTCGCGCCGTGCTCGCCCTTGCGGACATGGCCGCCAAACGCCAACGCTTGGCGGAAGGTGATCCAGATCGGCGCCGTGTAGCCGCGGGCCGTGGCC
This sequence comes from Phenylobacterium sp. VNQ135, assembly GCF_049445735.1. NCBI lineage: Bacteria > Pseudomonadati > Pseudomonadota > Alphaproteobacteria > Caulobacterales > Caulobacteraceae > Phenylobacterium > Phenylobacterium sp. VNQ135. The sequence continues at coordinate 507,662 of NZ_JBMSDS010000005.1, forward strand.
TCGGCCCAGAGCAGCAGGACGTTGATGCCGCTGTAGGGCTCCCCGGTTGAGCGGAGCGGCCGACTGATCCGGCCCGCCAGATGTTCAGCGGACCAAGGCTTGATCCAGGGGCGGACGCCGTTTTCCAGCTCGGCGACGATGGCGTTGGTGACCCGGCTGTAGAGGTCCGGGCGCGAGGTCTCGTTGAGGCGCGTCATCGCGGCCTCCTGTGAGTTTGAGGTTTGTCTGGGAGCGGCGCCCCGCCGGTGTCGGCGGGGCGCTCTGCGGGAGATCAGTTCGAGCCGTTCGGGCGCGACCAGATCAGGTTGTAGCCCTCGTCGGCGTCGACCAGGCTGGCGTAGATCGGAGCCGGGAAGCTCGGGTCGTCCAGCTTGACCGAGAGGTAATCCCGGTTCTCGCGAGAGGTCTTCTTCCAGGCGGCGCCGAACTCGGTCTGGCCGGAGAAGATGCGGAAGTCGGGGGCCTTATCGTTGTCCTTCTCCACCTTGCGGAGGGTCGCCTGCTTGACGTTGAGGGTCAGGGTCTTGATCGCGCCCGTGTAGGAGCCGTCGTCCTGCATGTGGAAGGTGCCGATGGTCGCCATGTGAAGTCTCCTGAGGTCTCTCGGACCGCGCCCATCGCGGCCTCAATGGCGATCCCGAGGACGAGGGGCGACGGCCGCCGCAGCCTTCAGGCCCGGAGCGCAGCGGAGGACGCTGGCGTCGACTTGTTTGATCCGCGAGGAATTCGGCGGAGCCGAAGGGGAAAGAAGTTGATGCGCCGGCGTTGCGGCGGACGTCGGGGCCGCCTTGGCGGTCCGAACCCCGCGGCCAGATCAGGCCAGAGAGGCGGCATGGGCCGGGCGCGGAGCCCTTCGAGTCGGAGGCTGGCGACGCTCCTGCAGCGAAACTGCGCCGCCGCGCCCACGGTGCAACAGGAAGGGCCGCACGCCTCATCGGCGCACGGCCCTCAAGTCAGATCGGCAAGGCCGCCGGCGCGGCCCCGCGTTCAGGCGGCTTCTTCGGTCAGCTTCGGCGCCTCGGCCTGAACCTCCACCTCAGCCGGAACCGGGACCGGCTTGCGCAGCAGGCTGGGCAGCCAGCCTTTGCCCGCCAGCAGCGCCTCGGCCTCGCTCGCCATGTCGGGCTTCTTCAAGCCGCTAATCCGCTCGGCGGCCTCGTCCGAGACCGCCTCCCGCACCGCCTCGGCGATCTGGCCCTTGGTGACGCGGCCCAGGTAGCTCGTCACGGTGGGCGTCCAGTAACCGGTCATGTCCAGGTCTACCGCTTCCGCCAGCCGGTCCGCGTGCGCCCACGCGCCCGGCTTGCGGTCGAAGGGCGCCCGCACCGCATTCACCGTCAGGCTCGCGCAGTGCGCCAGGAGGTCCAGCAGGTCGGTGACCGACAGGTCCTGCACGAAAGCCCAGAGCGCGTCGGCTTCCTTCGGGACCCGGCCCGCCCAGGCGGCATGCCGCTCAGCGAGGCTGCGCCCGGCGCGGGTGTCGTCGATGCCCGGCGCGTGGCCGTCGAGGTAGGCGGATACACCCTTGATCTCCAGGCAGGTGGGCCGCTCGTAGGCCGGGTAGAAGGCGAATAGCGCCAAGGCATGAACCACCGCCGACAGCGCCACCGTCGCGTTGCCCGCCAGGGCGTCCCGCAGCGCCAGGGTGCGGTGGGCCGTTAGGTCCAGGACCAGCCGTTCCGAGAGCGGCGCGCCCCAGTCCTCGTCGGCCTCGTCGGCCTCGTCCGCTTCGGGGCGCCCGCCCTCCGGATCGGCGTCCGCCGCGCCCTCAGGCGCTCCGACGTCCGGCTCCGGCTCGGGCGCAGGCATGTCCTCGGGACGGATCAGGCCGCGCTCGATGCGGGCCACGCCGTCCTGGCCGAGGATGACGAACACCCCACCGCGCGCGATCTCCTCCGGGTCGTAAGCCGTGCCGTCCCCGAAGGCGTCCAGCGCGGCGTCGATCTCCTTGAACCGCGCCTCGATCTCGGGCGGAAGCTCCTCGACGGCGTCCCACTCGCTGACCAGGGCGTCGTATTCCGCGGAGAGGGCGTCGATCTGCGCCTTCTCCTCGCCCGACCGCTCCACCGGATGCGGATAGACGCGGGCGAGCCCAAGCGTGCGCGGGAAGTCGATGTGGGGCTCGGCCCATTTCCACCCCTCCTTCGCGCGCACCTCCTCGGCGATCACGGCCAGCTTCTCGGCGACCAGCCGGTCCAAGAGCGCCGGGTCCTCGAACCAGCCGCCGCCGTCCTCGGTGAAGAGGTCGCGCAGGATGGCGCCGCCCGCCTCGCCATAGGCCTCGGCGCCGACGAAGATGGCGCGCCGGTCGGTGGCGGACACCTTCGCCTCGGTCATGGCGCGGCGGATCAGATAGGGCGGACGGTGCGCGCCCAACTGCTGCAACACCTGCGCCTGCCGGGCATGGTCCTCGCTGACCGCGAAGGCCATCATCTGGTCCAGGGTCAATTCGCCCGCGCGGTACAGATTCATCAACGCCGGATTTACGGCGCCGAGGCGAAGCCGCTGGCGCACCACCTGGGCCGAGACGCCGAACCGGGCGCCGATCTCCTCGGCCGACAAGCCGCGTTCCTCCGCGAGCCTACGGAACGCCTCGAACTGGTCGGCCGGATGCATGCCGGTGCGGGTGACGTTCTCGTCTAGGCTGATCTCGTGCGGGTCCTTGCTGAGGTCCACGACACAGCGGACGGCATGGGTCTTCTTGATCCGCTTGCGCTGGGCCAGTAGCCGCAGGGCGAGGCGGCGCCCCTCGCCGATGGTCACAAAATAGGAGCCTGTGGCCGCCCCCTCCGCGTCCACCTCGGGCTCCACCACGGGGGCCTGAAGGACGCCCTTCACCGCGATGCTAGCGGCCAGGGCCTGGATGTCGGCCTCAGCATGCGGGGTCCGCCGCGCGTTGCGCGGCGACTTCTTCAACTTGTTGAGCGGCACGTCGACGACATCGCCGTCCTGATGGGTGGTCTCGACCTGTTGGGTCATGGTCCTGCTCCTTAGGGCTTGGGTTGCAGGCGCAAAGCGCGCCTGCAGCCCTGCCCGTCGGCGAGACCGGGGGTGCAAGCGGAGGGGCGGCTTCGCGGGGAACCGGCTGCAGGGCTTCAGGCCCTGCGATCCTGCCGGTCCTGCCCAGCCCGAAGCTGGGCGGAAGCCGCTCCGAAGCGCGCCGGGGGCGGAGCCCCAAGCCACGGCCGCGTGTCGGCGCGGCTCAAGAAAAGATCCCATGGGGCGAGGTAGCGCTCCGCTCGGCCAGCAGCAGAGTGAGGTCGCAGTATCACCCCCTCGCAGGAGACCGCCTGATGCCCGAGCGCCAATCGCACGACCAAACCGCCATCCGCACCGATCTAGGTGCGATCTTTGTGTCACTGGAACTAAGCCGCTCGACTTGGCTGATCACCTCGCTGTCCCCTGGCGCTGGCGAAAAGCTGTCCAAGCATTCGATCCAGGCCGGAGACATCGCCGCCTTGCTCGCGCGGTTCGCACAGCTTCAGCAGAAGGCCTCCGCCCGCCTGGACAAGCTCTTTCCCATCATCGCCATCCAGGAGGCCGGCCTGGACGGCTTCTGGATTCATCGCATCCTAGAGAGCGAGGCAGTCGAGAGTCATGTCGTCGACGCGGCGTCGATCTTGACCTCCCGTCGCCGCCGGCAGGCCAAGACAGATCGGATCGACGGCGAAACTTTGGTCCGCACGCTTCTGGCCTACAAGCGCGGAGAGCCGCGGGTTTGCTCGATGGTCCGGCCACCGACCGCGGATGAAGAAGACCGGCGCCGCGTCTGCCGGGAGCGCAAGACGCTGCTTGCTGAGCGCATCCAGCATACAAACAGGATCAAGGGACTCCTCTGCGCGCAGGGTGTTTTCGACTACGACCCCTTGCTCCGAAACAGGCGGGCGCGCCTCGACGATCTCCAGACTGGAGATGGGCGACCCCTGCCGACCCGTCTCAAAGCCCAGATCAGTCGCGAACTCGACCGGATCGAGTTGTTGATCGCTCAGCTCAAGATCGTTGAGGCCGAGCGCGACGCCCTGCTTGAGCCTGCCGGCGAGACGGCTCCGACGCCGGCCGTGATGCTGGCTCAGCTCAAGGGGATCGGCTCTCAGATCGCCACCATCCTGTGGTCCGAGGCGCTCTACCGGCACTTCGACAATCGACGACAGGTTGCCGCCTACGCCGGCTTGGCCCCTACCCCGTGGAAGAGTGGCTCGATCGACCACGAGCAGGGCGTGTCGAAGGCTGGCAACCCACGCCTCAGGACCACGATGATCCAGGTGGCGTGGCTTTGGACGCGCCACCAGCCCTCGTCGGCGCTCAGCCTCTGGTTCCAAGAGCGGGTGCAGCGCAACGGCGGAAGGATGCGCACGTCCACGATCGTGGCCCTGGCCCGCAAGCTGCTGGTGGCGTTCTGGAAGTACGTCAGCAGCGGTGTGGTAATCGAAGGCGCAGTCTTGCAGACCGCGTGACCGCCACTCTCACTATCCCGAGGGCCTGATCAGCCCTGACGGATCCAGGCGGGCGGACCGATTGCAGCCGTGGCCCTCAAACAGCCGCAGATGAAGAATGGTCCCGTCCTCCTGAGCCCAATGCCCATCGAATGCGGGAAATTGGTTCAGCCGCTAGAGCGGCCACCGAATGTGAGGTTGATCTGGCCTTGATGGCCAAATCGATTGTGGGCTCAGACCTAGGATGCCGGTGGGCGTGGCCCTGAATGACCGAGCGCAAGGCCTTCTGTGGCCCGCGCCCGGCCAACGCCACTAGTGCGCCCCGGCTCCGGCCGGCAGGTGGCTCTTATCGTGTTTGCCGACCTGATCGACCAGGGTCTGCCCGGCCTGGTTCATGCCGATCAGCTCGACCTCGGCGCCTTGGCGACGATAGCGGAACACCACCTTATCGACCGCGGCGACGCCGGTGAGGTCCCAGAGGTGCGCCTCTTTCATGTCAATCTCCACGCGCCTGGGATGGCCGTGGTGCTCGAAGCTCGCCGCGAAGAGGTCGGCGGAAGCGAAGAACAGCTGGCCGCTTACGCGGTAACGCAGCACGCCCTCCTCCGGAGTCTCGATCTCTTCGACCGCGATGGTCTTGCCCACCTTGCGCATGAAGAAGACGGCCGAGAGCAGTACCCCCAGCACCACCCCCTTGGACAGGTCATGGGTGGCGACCACCGTCACCGTCGTGGCCACCATCACGATCGAGGACTGCACGGGCGTGGCGCGCAGGCGCAGCACCGACCCCCAGTCGAAGGTGCCGATCGAGACCATGATCATCACCGCCACCAGGGCGGCCATCGGGATGCGCGCAACCCAGTCCTGCAGCACCAGGATCAGGAACAACAGGAAGAGGCCCGCCCAGAGGGTGGAGAGCCGCCCTCGGGCCCCGGAGGTCACGTTGATGATCGACTGGCCGATCATGGCGCAGCCCGCCATGCCGCCGAACAGGCCCGAGGCGATGTTGGCGATGCCCTGGCCACGGGTTTCGCGATCCTTGTCGGACGGGGTGTCGGTGATGTCGTCCAGCAGGTTAGCGGTCAGCAGCGACTCCAGCAGACCGACGAAGGCCAGCGTCGCCGATACGGGCGCGACGATGGCGAAGGTCTCCCAGGTCAGCGGGATCACGGGCAGGTGGAACATGGGCAGGCTCGAGGGCATCTGGCCCATGTCGCCGACCGTCCGCACGTCCAGGCCCGTGTAGATAACCAGCGCGCTGAGCACGACGATGGCCACCAGCGGCGACGGCACGGCCTTCGTGATCCTGGGGAAGCCGTAGATGATCGCCAGGCCGCCCGCCACGAGGGCGAAGGTCTGCCAGTTGGCGCCGATGAGTTCGGGCATCTGGGCCAGGAAGATCAGGATGGCCAGCGAGTTGACGAAGCCGGTCATGACGCTGCGCGACACGAACTTGATGTAGCGTCCGAGGCTCAACAGGCCGACGATCACCTGAAACACGCCGGTCAGGATCGACGCGGCGAACAGGTATTCCACCCCGTGCTGTTTCACGAGGGTCACCATCAGGAGCGCCATCGCGCCCGTCGCGGCGGAGATCATCGCCGGACGTCCGCCGACGAAGGCGATGGTCACGGCGATGACAAAGGAGGCGTAGAGGCCGACGGCGGGGTCGACCCCGGCGATGATGGAGAAGGCGATGGCTTCTGGAATCAGGGCCAGCGCCACAACGGTGCCCGCCAGCAGGTCGCGGCGAGGATTGGCGAGCCATTGCTGGCGCGCAGATGCAAAGACAGACATGGGAATTGGACACTTCTTCGCTGTCCCGCCTCAGCTCTGGAGGCGGCGGGCGACAGCTTGTGGATTTCCCCGGGGGATCGGCGCCCAGGATAGCCACCCGGCGAGCCGGGTCCTTGTGGTGCGCCCTTGTGCTTTGTTGCACTGCGAAATGCAACCACTTGATGGTGGCTGAGCGTATCGATCTTGAAGGGTGATCTGCCCTTGATGCCGAAGCCGACGACCGGGCTGAGGCGGGACGACGCGCTTACCGGCGCCGGCCGAGGACGCCGGCCTCAGAGCGGCTCGTCTTTCAGGAGCTGGCCGGAAAGGAGGTCTTTCGCTTCCTGCGCCCCCTTCGGGGTGAGCGCAACCGGGCCTGCTGGGAGCGGGGCGTCGGCCCGCCTACCATGTTTGTCGATATCGTCGATGAGCATCTTCATCTCGGTGATCTCTTTGACCTGGTCGCGGGTGATCCGATCAGCGAGATACCGTACGCGCGGGTCGCGAATGTCGGCCTTGCGGGCGTTGTTTATGGCGATCGAGTGGTGGGGGATCATCGCCTTCATAAAGTTCACGTCACCGACCAGCGCCTGACTGCGGTTGACGGCGAGTAGGATGATTCCGGCGACGATGGCGCCAACGAGCACGGCGATCTTGGCCGCGTTCGGGTGGTACATTTTCCACATGAAAGCGAGCATCACCGCAGTCATGACGCAACCCATGACTAAGGATGAGACCAACCTGGTGAGACTGAACAGAGCATGGTCCCAGCTATAAACAAGCTGGTACATGAGAAAGAACATGATGATCGTTGAGACGACGATCATGGCCGCGAACCGGCCCCAGCCCATGCTCATTGAGTGCTGCTGCTGTTCCATGGATTCCCGCTCCTCGGCTTAAGCGAAATCCGTCAGATCAGGTCCGGTTCAATCCGGTCCGCCTAGGCGGCAGGGCACTTGTGGGAAATCTTGACGAAGCAATCCCCATGTGAGGCTGCAAGGAGCCTGCGCGCGGCCACGCGCTGCACGGCGGGACGCGCCGTCGAGCGGCCGCCGGCGCGAAGCGCCCGAAGGGGCGGACCCGTAGGAGCCGCGTCAGCGGCGGGACCGAGCACGCCCGCCGGCCGCTCTCCGAAACCGGGGCGTTGCGGGGCACAGCCCCGCTCGAAGGGGTCGACGGAGACCTTGCGGCTCCGGCGCAGGGGAAGGCTTTCCCCTCCTGAGCCTCTAAAGCGGCAGCTGAATAATCTCGACGAGCCGGATCGCAGGCGCTGGCGCCGAGCCGACATGCAACAGCCGGATCGGCGGCGGTGATCCTGGCCTGAGCCCTCTGCGCGCCCTATGAACATCCGATCACCCGCCAGAGATGATGCTATGACCAAGCCCATACGCGTGCTTGTGCCCCTCGACAGTCAGGACGCCGAAGCCCTCCGCGTCGCGCTGGGCTATGCAACGAAGATCCGTGAGACGGTGGGGCCGGACGTGCAGGACGTCATCCTGCTCGTGCACACGAAGAACCAGCTGGACCACACGGGTCTGTCGCGGTTCCTCGGCGCGGCCAACGTCAAGGCCCTCGGCAAGGGGCCGGTCCCGCTGCCGGGCGGCGCGCGGCTGCACGCCGGAACCATGAAGACGTTGCGGTATCCGCCCCGCAAGTCGGTAGTCGTCGTCTACTATGCCGAACCGAAGATCCTCGACTATGTCGATGGCCTGAACAACGTCGTGGGCGTGGTGGCCGTGCCCGATCTCCCCGGCGAGGCCGACGCCTGGGTGGACAGGTGGGGCGCCGTTGTTCACGGCCAGGCGCAGCAACCCCCGGCGACGCTGATCGATGACCCTGTGTTCGCGGGGGCGATGGAGACGCTGTCCGGCGTGGTTAACCTATCGACCGGCCTGGGTCACCCGCGCGATAAGGCGATGGCGAACGAGATCCTGCGCATCCTCCGCGCCAAAGGGCACGCCGATCAATCGGCAAACCTGAAATCCTGGGCGATCCGCCGTGGTTGGCGGCCGGACGACGCGGCGGACCTCGCGGCCTTGGCCAAGAAGATATGGGCCCTGAAGACAAAGCCGAGCCTATCCGGATTCCACGACCCCATCGGCCGCTACGAGCGCTGGCGGACAGGTTCGTGATTCGCCGCCGCAACGGGTCGGGGCCGACTTCGAAAGAGATCGGAGTCGCCGCGAGCCGCAGTCCAGCCAGAGTCGCAGCTTGTTACAAAACCTAGGTCTTTGCAGGTAATCACCTAGGATTTATAACGCGATCCATGGGACCGAAAGGCCATCGCCAACGCGCCCTCGAGGTCGCCCGAACGCGCGGCATCGCCCGCGGGTCGGACTTCGACGCGGCTGGAGTGCCGCGCATGACCCTGAAGCGACTGACGCAGGAAGGCGTGTTCCTACAGGTCGGGCGCGGGCTCTATCGCCTCGCCGGTTCATCGTCTGATGTCGCGACGAGCCTGGCGGAGGCGGCGCGTCTCCAGCCCCGCGGTGTGATCGGCCTGCTCTCGGCCCTGCAGTTCCACGACCTCACCACCCAGACCCCCCACGCCGTGTGGATGCTGCTCGGCCCCAAGGACTGGGCGCCCACCAGCGCGCCGGTCCAGATCCGCGTAATCCGCGCCAGCGGCCGCGCGCTCAGCGAAGGCGTCGAGCACCACGAGATCGATCAAGTCCCGGTGCCGATCACCTCGCCCGCGAAGACCGTTGTTGACTGCTTCAAATACCGCAACAAGATCGGCCTCGACGTAGCCGTAGAGGCGCTGCGCGACCTTATGCGCAAATCGGACCGCCGCCCGCCCGTCGACGAGCTGTGGCGCTTCGCCGAGGTCGATCGCGTCCAAAGCGTGATGCGTCCCTATCTCGAGGCGCTGACGTGAACGACAAGCCCAAGGACATGGCCGTCTCCGCCCGTGCGCGCCTCACCAACCGGGCTCGGGAGCGCAAGGAGAACGCCCAGCTTTTGATGACCCGCTATGTCATCGAGCGGCTCTTGTGGCGCCTGAGCGTCTCGGCCTATCGGCAGCTCTTCGTGCTGAAGGGCGCCATGCTCTTCAGCCTCTGGGCGGCCACGCCCTATCGAGCCACGGGCGATCTGGACCTGCTGGGCTTCGGCAACAACGACCCCGACCAGGTGGCCGGCCTCTTCCGGGAAGTGATGGTGATCGCGGCCGACGACGGGATCGTCTTCAAGCCCGACACCGTCGTCGCGGCCGCCGCGCGCGCCGAGGACGAGTACGCCGGGGTTCGCCTGGACTTTCAGGCCGAGCTCGCCGGGGCGCGGCTGCCCATCCACGTGGACATCGGCTTCGGCGACGCGATCACCCCCGGCGCCCAGGACATCGAATATCCGTCCCTGCTCGATCTGCCGGCGCCGAAGCTCCGCGCCTACCCGCCGGAGACGGTGGTGGCCGAGAAGTTCCAGGCCGTGACCGCGCTTGGCATGGTCAACTCGCGGATGAAGGACTTCTTCGACCTCTGGGCGATCGCCAACACCTTCGCGTTCGAGGGCGCGGTCCTCGCCGAAGCCGTCGCCGCCACCTTCGCGCGCCGGGAAACGCCGCTGCCCACCGAGCCGCCGCTGGCGCTCACGGCGGCTTTCGCCGAGGCCAAGCAGGCGCAGTGGTCCGCCTTCTTGAAGCGGACGGAGATCTCGCTGGCCCCCGAACCCTTCCCCGAGATCCAAGCGCAGATCGTTGCGCTCGTGATGCCGCCGACGCTCAGCGCGGCCAAAGGCGAGCCGTTCGCGGCGCGCTGGCCGGCCGGCGGCCCGTGGAACGATTGAAGCCTGGCCCTACGGCCGGCATGGAAGCTTTGCCGTGATGCTGCCGCTCACCCAAACTGCTGGCATGAAGCCTTGGCCGCGACGTCTGCGACTTGCTGGAGCGGCAGGCTCGGAACAACCGATCGGGAAGATCGATGAAGAACCCCTTCAAGCCCGCGGCCCGAGTCACCGCCGAGACAGCGCGCCGGATCACCGGCATTTCCGGTCCGTGGGGCGGCGTGCAATGGGCGGATCCAGGCCCCTCCGAGCGTGAGCATGTCCGCAGGTTCCTCATCGAGCTGGAGGACCGGCGCGTGCTCTACAACCCGGATTGGCTGGAGGTGCGCAGCCAGGTCGATGCGTCGGTGGCCGAGATTCGGAACATCTGCACCACAGCGCTGAAGGCGTTCGCGTCGAGCGACTTTGCGACCGTTCCGATACGCAGTATCCGCGCCGCCTGCCGACGATACCTCGACGATACGACCATTGAATTCCGCCACGCCGGCTTCAACGGGCATCGCGGCGCCCTGACGGCCGGCGCGTTCCTGGCCCTGGGTGCCTTCCGTGCAACCGTCGGTCTCGAGGTTGCGCGGCTGGCGGCGCATTACGATCTCGAGGTGGAAGGGGAGCTTGCGAGCGTGCTGCCCGACCTAGACGAGGCCTAAGCGCGCTCGGCTCGGCGCAACGCTTGATAAAGTTTCGTTAGCCATAGTCGGCCGGCGCGAGCACGCGGGCTCCGCTGCAGGCGGCTTGACGCCGAGTAGGGACAGAGCATGGCGGAAACGCAGATCGAATGGACCGACGCCACCTGGAACCCGGTGGCGGGCTGCTCCATCATCACGGCCGGCTGCACCAACTGCTATGCCATGGAAATGGCGCGCCGGCTGGAGGCCATGGGCGCGCCGAAGTACCAGGGCCTGACGCGCCGCAGCGGCGGCCGCACAATCTGGAACGGCGTGGTGCGGGAAGATGCAGCCGCGCTCGATATCCCTTACGCGTGGAAGAAGCCGCGCAAGATTTTTGTCAACTCTATGAGCGACCTCTTCCACGAGGCGGTCAGCGACGAGTTCATCCTGTCCGTCTGGCGCGTCATGCGCGAGACGCCACACCACAACTACCAGATCCTCACGAAGCGGCCCGAGCGAATGGCGGACGTCGTTGCGCGCCGGGTCCCCGAGGTCTTGCCCAACGTCTGGCTCGGCACAAGTGTCGAGGACGCCACGGCGCGCGGACGCATCGATCACCTTCGGCGGGCGCCGGCCGCGATCCGCTTCATCTCGTTCGAGCCGCTCATCGGCGCGGTGGGCGAGGTCAACCTGACCGGGATCCACTGGGCGATCGTCGGCGGTGAAAGCGGTCGTGCCGCGCGGGCGATCCGCGAAACGTGGATTGACGAAATCTACGAACAGTGCGGCGACTATGGTACAGCCTTCTTCTTCAAGCAGTGGGGGACTTGGGGGAAGGACAACAAGCGGCGCTCGAAGAAGGCCAATGGCCGCGAGTACCGGGGGCGGACCTGGAACGAGATGCCCGTCACCGCGGAATCCGCGAGCGCGTAGACGCGGCGCGGCAGCGCCGGGAGCGATAGGTGGTCACCAAGGCATATGCATGGGCGGACGGCGCGGCGCTCGACGATCATACGGACCGGAAGCACAAGATTCTGCGGGAATACTTCTTCCGCTATATCACGGTGCGCTGCCAGATTCCGCAGCAGACCAAATTCCGGCTCGCCGTTGTCGATGGCTTTTCGGGCGCGGGGCGGTATCGGTGCGGCAGCCCTGGATCGCCGATCATCTTCATCGAGGAGCTGCAGCGCGCTCTCGAAGCCGTGAACCTGCAGCGGGCCGCACAAGGGCTCGGCCCCGTCGAGATCGAGTGCCTCTTGATCTTCAACGACGCGAAGCGCGACGTTACCGAACTGCTCAAGGAGCATTGTGCGCCTGTGCTCGCCGCGGCGAAGGAGACCTGTCCTAAGCTGCACCTGCAGGTCGGCTACATGTCCGAGGATTTCGAGGCGGCCTACCCGGCGATCCGCGACCTTGTCGCCGACGGTCGCTACCGGAACGTCCTCTTCAACCTCGACCAGTGCGGTCATTCGGCGATCGAGCGCGCGACGCTGGTCAACATCATGCGGGCCACGCCCTCGGCCGAGATCTTCTACACCTTCGCGATCGAGTCACTCCTCGCGTTCCTGCGCGAGACAGCCGCGCGTATCAAGGCGCGGATGATGCACTGATCACTCGGCCCGCACAGACGGTGTCGTCGGCCTAGTGCGTGCGGTTTTCGGGCAGCAGCGCCGCGACCGTCTCCGACCACAGGGTGAGGATTTCGGCCTCCTGCGCGTCCGCCTCGCCGACCGTGTCGGCGAACACCTTCAACAGCCGCGCGAACTCGTCCGTAGTGGTGATACCGGCGGCGTGGAGGACGCTCGCGACGAGCGCCACCATCTTACCGTGCGCAGCAACGAGCGCGTGGTCCACAGCTACCTCTCGCAACGGGCGTCAGCCTCTTGGGCGACGGCCGCTGCGCAGCGGCAGCGGCTTCTCTGCGTCGGCGTCCGGTTCGGCGAATAGGGCCGCGATCGGCACGCCGAGTGCCTCGGCCAGGCGGTCGAGCAGGTCGACGGAGGTGTTTCCCTGTTCCCGCTCAAGCTCGCTCACCCATGCCCGGTCCACGCCCGCGTCCGCCGCCAAGCGCTCCTGAGAGAGCGACCTGGCGGTGCGCAGAGCCCTGAGGTTCCAGGCCAGAAGCGCGCGCCCCTTCATTTAGGAACGGGGACACTTCTGTAGCCGATGAAACCACGGTCTTTGGACTACATATTAGCCCTATGACACGGCTCAGGGAAACGGCGGCGTGTCTACGATGCTATCGATCGCGATGTCGTTCGCGTGAGCGATAGCCGTCGCGCTCCGCGGACGCAGGAATGGGAACGGCCCTGACGTGCCCGCTTCGCTCCAGCCAGCTGGCGAGCCGCTCCCGAGCAGCGGCGAGGATCCGGTCCTGGGCAGGTCCCGCGGCGACCCGCGAGCGCACCACCGACTCGACAATTCGCATGTTGGCGCGCGCCGCTCTGGCGCTCTGAGCTTCGGGTTCGATGCCGCGCTGCGGCCCATGGGCCGCCCGCTCGCGCCGCGGGGTGGCGGCCTGCCGACGCTCCAGCTCCTGGTGGTCCCGGTCCGTGGGCCGGTAGCCACGTGCCTCAATGCCCATTGCCATGGCCGCAAGCCAGGCCTCGCGGCGGAAATCCGCATCGCCACGCAGGACGACGACCGCCCAGCCGCGGTGCTGGGCGATGGCGATCATGTCGCGGATCGCGTTGGGATCAGGCCGCGTTGCGATCAGCCGCGCACCCTGGTCCCGGAAGGCAGGCGTGGCGATCCGGGCGTCGGCGTAGAAGCCTAGCCCGGGCCCGCCGCGCTCATCGAGGAAGTAGCGCCGCCGCAACGCCTCGGGCACATCGCCAGGGGCGCGTGACGGGGCGCCGCCCTCGGCAGTGATGGTGTTTTCGGGATCATCGGGCATGGTCCAGCTCCGGCGCGGGCGATGTGCTCGTGGCGTCAATGAACCGGTCCACCCAGCTGGCGACCTCGGCCTCGGTGGCGCCCGGCGGTGGCGGAGGCTCGAGGTCCGCCGCCTCGAGCGCCGGCAGGACCACGTCGAGCGTCAGGTCGGCATCCGGATCGGCGCCTTGATGACGTGGAGCAGATGACCGGCCGGCGGGCGCTGCAGCGACGGCGCGGGACGGGACCACCGGCGGGGGCAGCAGGCGGTCGCGGAACGCCTTCTCCCGCCAGTAGACGATCTTGCGGCCCCGGATCGGCGGCAGGCCAGCGCGCAGCAACATGAGCTGGCCGGCGTCCATCTGCATCAGCTCTTGCGGCATCATGAGCGCGCGGCGCTGATCCGACTCGGTCGTGCTGCGCTTGCCGTCGGAGAGCAGCGTCGGGCGACTGTGCGACCGGCTCTGATAGGTCCAGAAGCCCAGGCGCTCGGACAGGTCCTGCGCCACCTTCAGCTCCTTGGGCGCAAAGGCGACCTCGACGCCGCAGTTGGCGATGATCTCCTCGGCGATGTCGGGGCCGTACTCCGCGCGGAGCTGGGCCGGGCTCTGCAGCACCGGCAAGAGCCGGAGGCCATAGCCGGCCACGTAGGAGAAGGCGTGCGCAATCACCGGCGCGTGGCCGAGGCGCGCGAACTCATCGAGCACCAGCAGCACCTCGGCGTCATTCCGCCCGCCGCTGGGCCGCTCGCGCGTGTTCAGGTCGATCAGCTGCTGCAGCAGGAGCCCGTACAAGGGCGCGACGCGCGCCAGGTTGTCCGGCGAGACGCCGAGATAGAGAGACATGCGCCGCTCCCGCAGGTCGCGCAGGTCGAAGTCGCTGGCGTCGGTGGCAGCCACGACGCGGGGGTTCAGCCACAGGCCCATGCGGCTGGTGATCGTCTGTTTTATCGAAGCGAAGGTGTTCTCCGAGGCGGAGCAGAAGTCGGAGATGGCGCTGACGCAGCCGTGGGGGAGCGGCGTCTCAGCGTGGGCGCGCGCCCTCACCTCATCCAGCAGGCGCGTGCGCGGCTCACCGTGGGTGAGCGCCCGGTAGATGGCTCCCAGGCTAAACGGCAGCTCGGGCATCTCGGCCACAAGAGCGCCCACGCCGATGAACCCGGTGCGGGCCGCCTCCGCCCAGAACGGGTCAGCGTTCGGCGGCGCCGGGAAGAGCATGACCGAGAGCTTCTGAAGCTCGTCGAGCACGGCGGCAGGATCGGCCCGGTTGATGTGGCCCAATGGATTGAACCGCGCGGTGCGCCCCTCAGAGTCCAGCGGATCGAAGAGGAGGACGGTTTGACCATGCGCGGCGCGGTAGCCGGCGCTCGCCTCCCAGTTCTCACGCTTCACGTCGAGGACCACGACGGAGTCTGGCCAGGTCAGCAGGTTGGGGATGACCACGCCCACACCCTTGCCGCTGCGCGTGGGCGCGTGGAGCATGACGTGCTCGGATCCGCCGAACACGAGAAGGCGCCCGCCCTTGCGTCCGAGCACGATACCTTGCTGGGCCCGTAGCCCGGACCGCGCGATCTCCGCCTCGCTGGCCCAGCGCGCAGCGCCATGAAGTGGCGGCTTCAAACCGCGAGCTATGCCAAGCGCGATCACGCCGGCGCCGCCTATTGCGGTCAAGGCGCCGATGCCCACCCACCGCTGCACGCTCGAATCGGCGCGGAAGTACCAGAACCAGGCCGGCGCCTGGCCCAGATCGACACCAGGCCTGAGCTGACCGAGGCCGGCTAGGGCGACCAAGGCCGCCCCGGTGGCGGCGAGTCCGCCTGCCACGCAGGCGAGCAGAGCGACATAGGCCGCCTTAAGCGGCCAGGGCGCGCTTGCGAAGCGGGTCATACCAGACCTCGGTCATGCGGAAGCGCCCCTCGACCCGCCTCAGCTGGACCACGATATCCACCAGCATGTGCAGGAGCGCACGGATGTCGTCGCGAGCGAGGTCACGGCCGCCCTCGGATTCCTTCACCAACAGGGTCAGTTGCTCGAAGGCCAGGGTGGCGCTGTCGGCGTGGATGGTGGTGATCGAGCCGGGGTGACCGGTGTTGACGTTGCGCAGGTAGAAGAAGGCCGTGCCGTCCCGAAGTTCCTGCAGAAGGACGCGGTCGGGCCGCATCCGCAAGGCGCTCTCCAGCAGCGCCTTGGCGCCCACCTGAGCGAGCCCCTGACCGTCCTTCGCGTAAAGCAGATGCACGGCGTTGCGGTGCGGCACCGACAGTTCGCGCGCGTCCTCGATGGTCAGGAGACGCTCTTCGGCCGGGATCAGTTGGACGAGTCCCTTGGCGAAGGTCGTCTTGCCTGAACCGGTTGCGCCCGAGATCAGGATGTTGCGCCTGCCGCGCACCGCGCGCCGGAAGAATGCCGGCCAGTCGCCGGCGTCCCGGAGCGCGACCAGCGCCTGTTCGTCCTCTGAAAGTTCGTCCGTGGCGAGGCGCACAGTTTCGAAGAGGCCGGTCCGCGCGAAAGCGTCGAGGTCCAGCGCCGATGAGGCGGGCTTTCGCAGCGTGATCGACAGTCGCTCTGCCGCGGGCGGCAGTACCACCTGACAGCGTTCACCCCCGGGAAGAACGGTTGAACAGATGGGGGTCTCAGGCGTCACATCCTGGGCCGTGAAGGCGGCCGCGGCACGCGCGAGGGTGGCGAGCCAGGTCTCGTCCAGTTCCGGCGCATCGTGCCAGCGCCAGCCGCCGGCCCCCTCGACACCGAGTTCGCGCGGCCGGTTGACCACCAGTTCGGTCACGTCATCGCCCGCCAGGTGGGCCTGGAGGGGCGCCAGGTAATGACGGAGCACGGAGGTGTCCTGCAGCATTCCCTCACCTCGCTCGGAGGCCATAGACGCCCGAGAAGTCGAAATCCTGGGCGACGAAGATGGCGACCTCCGCGCCCTGCGCCTTGCGCAGCGATGGGGGGATGTTGACCGAGCTCTGCAGGGCGACGGCGGCCGCGTCGGAGGGGACGCGAGCCGTGGAGGAGTCGCGCTCGTTGCCGGCCACGGCATAGACGCCGTCGTCGACGATGCTCAGCAGAAGGGCCGCGCCAAAGCGGTCCCAGAAGTGCGTGTCGATCGCGCCGTCGAAACCGGCGCGGCCCAAGGCATCGCTCGCGGGCGACGCCAGGCTAATCGCCACGCCTGAAGGCGTCACCGCGCGAGACCAAAGGACGAAGAGACGGCGCTGGCCTTGTTTCAGGCTGGAGCGGTACTCGCCCAGGACCTTGGTGCCCTTCTCCATCAGGACGACCGCGCCGTTGTCGGAATAGACGTCGCGCGGGATCACGCAGCTGACATAGCCCGGGGCCGCTGTGTCCATGGCGGTTTGCAGCAGGCACGGGATATTGGCCCCGGCGAGGATCAGATAGTTGCGGTCGCCCACCCGAGCGGCGCGTGCGCGGCCGATCGCGCTGGCGCGCCGCAGTTGGTCGAGATCCGTAGGTTCGCGCACATCGTCCCCTGCCAGTGCGACGGGACCGGACGTTCCATTGGACCTGCTGAAGGCCAGGATCGGAGCACCGCGGATCGTCGCGAGTTCGGCGCGACGCTGGGCGGCGGGATCGGCACCGCCCAGGCCGCTGGCGTGAGGTTCGATGGCCGGGACCGTCTGACTATCGTCGCCGACGGGAAGCAGCCGTGGCGCATCGGCTCCAGGGTCGGTCAAGGTCGGCCCGTCACGGCGCGCGGGCTCGAAAGACACGACCTGCCGGGCGGGCTCGCTCGCTGGCTTTTCGGCCTTAGGCTTGGCGTCGCCCCAAGTCGCGGCCACGAAGACGCCACAGCCCGCCACCAGGGCCAACGTCACCACCGCCTTACCGCGCATGCCGGGGCCCAGGCGCCCGGCGATCGGCGAGATGGACCGCTCGACGTTCTCGATGCGCGGGGGTGCAGGTTCGAGTTCAGGGGTCTCGCTCAACGATTGGCTCCCTTATCCGTGCGCTCCACGTCGGAAGCTGCCGTGCCCGTCCCCGTAGCGAATCCGTGGGGCTCGAAGCGCTGGTTCCAGATGCAGAGCACCTCGCGCCCGCGTCGCAGGCGAAGCTGGCGGACCACGGCATGCACCACGACGAATTCGCCGCGAACGTCGAAGGGCACGAGGCTTTCCGTGCCGGTCGATTCCACCTGGTAGATGGCCGGCACCTGCTGGTTTCCGGGGAAGCGCAGCACTGTGAAGCGTCCGTTGTCGGAGACTTCTGACGGCTGTAGCGCACCGGAGCCTTCGACCGTGTAGTCGAGGTTGCGCTGGCCCTCGACCACCGCCCGATCGAGTTTCAGCTCGAGGACGCGGGCTTGCAGCCGCGCCGTCGCGGCGTCAGCAACCTGAGCCGGGTAGCGAAAGCGCAAACCGAATACGGCGTCCGTCAACGACTTGGCTGACGCTGCGCGCGTCGAGAGCTCGAAGGTGTAATGCCGCTCGCCACCGGGATAGGTCGTCGTGACGATCAGGTTGGTGGGACCGTGCGCGGCCTTCGGCTTCACGAAGAGAATGTTCTTCTCAGCCGCCACATCCCAACCGGTCGTGTCGCCGACCGCGACGTGGAGGATGGTCTCGTCGTCGCCTAGCAGGATCTGGGTCGCGGTACGGAAGAGGCCGGTCACCTTCACGACGCCCCAAGGGTCGTAATCGACCACCCGGATGCGCGGGTCGCGCGGGCCAGCCTTAGGGGTGTCGAGAGCTGCAGCGGGCTGGGCGATCCCGAGCGCGAGCGCGGCGGGAAGCAGGAGGCGTCTCATCGCACCACCTCAGGATCGGCCCGATAGCTGGTCACCTGGAAGCCCAGCGGATTGCGCAGGCGGTCCCCTTCCGCCATCGGCGCCTTGGTGTAGGTGAAGGCGACCGTTGCGATCCAGTCGCTCTCGGTGACCTGCTGTGACTGGCGGACGACGCGGTGGAAGCGGACGTTGGCGACACCGTCGGCGACGAAGGTCACCGACCGAATGGCGATCTGCGCCTCGCCGTTGGGGCCGAACGCCACCTGCGGGCTTTCGGGATTGCTCGGCCGGAACGCATCACCCCAGCGCTGCTGCTCGGCCGGGGTCGACATGATCGAGACTTGGCGGAAATTGGCCTCGGCGGCGGGTGCGAGCCAAGTTTCGCGGGCCCGAACGTATTGGGCGAGGAAGTGCTTGGTGACAGCCTCCTCGTAAGTGACGGGCTTCTCGCTCGTCAGCGCCGACACCACGTCGACAGCGCCGGTGGCGCGATCCACGCGGACCACGAAGGGCTCGACGGTCTTCAGGGGCGCGAGCGCCGCAACGGCGCCTACGGCGACCGCGGCAAGTCCGCCCGCGCCGGCCGCGACCATCCAGGCCAGCTTACGGGACCGCTCCGCGCTCCGCACGCGGTCGGCCTCCCAGCTTCGGGACTCGGCGAAATAGGCCTTCAGATCGGGACCGGCGACGCTCATGCGCAGGTCCCCCGGGCAGCCGCTATGGCGGAGAGCTTGTCTGCCGCTTTCGGCGCCGCCGTCGGCGTGCGGTCCGTCGGCAAGAGGACGGAGCCATGGGGATTGGCCGGGCGCCGATGCTTTCCTTGGCAGACCGGCAGCTTACCGTCTGTGTTGGAGGCGCAGCCCGACATGAGAAGGCAGCAGAGAAGCGGAATCATCGGTCGCATCAGGACTGTGCTCCTGCGGGTCGGATAGAGCCCCCGCGGCTCGGGGCGCTACGGCCGGCCTCCTGCGGCCCCTGAGGGGCGCCGGGACGCGGCACGCCGCTAAGCGAGGCCGCATTGGCGAAGTCGGCGAGGCCGGCGCTGGCGCCGCCCGCGATGCCGGCGGCGATCGCGGGCGTCTGAAGGAAGAAGATCGCGCCCAGCAGGCACAGCGCCACGAACAGGAGACCGCCGGCCATGGGATCGGAGCCGTCGATAGAGCCCCACTGCTGGGCGACCAACGAGAGGATCATCTGGAAGACGGTGATGATCAGGGCAAAGAGGACGAGGTAGTTCACGGCCTGGGCCAGCCAGCCGAAGAAGAAGCGCCGCGTCGCCTCAAAGAGGGCGCAGGCTACGAAGATGGGCCCGAGCGCCACCAGAAGCGCCAGGGCGACCTTGGCAATCAAGACGACGCCGAAGCCAATAGCGGCCGCGAGCGCGCCGACGATGTAGACCACGGCGCCGAGGATCCAGGGTCCGAAGTCGATCGGCGAGGCCTCTTTGGTGATCTTCTCCGCGAGGTAGGCCGCGCGCGAGAAGAACTGGTCGAAGGAGGCGCCCACGTCCGGGACGCCGGCGCCGCTGATCGCGCGCGCCAGGCTGTCGGGCAGGACACGGAACAGCGGGTCCGTGACGTAGGTGGAATAGGCCACAGTGGTCGCCAGCATGTAGACCAGCGCGAGCTTGATGCTGCGGATGGCGAAGTCGGTGATTGGTTCGCTGATCGAACCCCGGATGATCGCGAAACCGTAGAGCAGCACGTAGAGGACGAGCGCGGCCCTCAGGGGTCCGGCGACCTCGGCCATGACCGCGCTGGCCCGATCGCTGAGGAAGATGTCGAGCTTGCTGTCGACGAAGCGATAGGCCGGCTGGAAGATTTCGAAGGCCTCGGCCATGGCGCGCCTCAGAAGTTCTTCTTGTAGGCGTCCATCCGCTGATCGCGGCGGAGCGAGGACGCGGCGGCCCGTGCATTGGCGCACTCCTCGCCGCGATGGGCGCCGGCCGCGCAGTCGGCGACCACCTTGGCCGTCACCTCGGGATTGGCCTCGAAGTAGGTGACGTCGCGGACCTGGGGTGTGCAGCTGGCCGCAGCGACGGCGGCGAGAAGCGGACCGTAAGGCCGGATCATTGGAAGCCACTCCGATAGAGGGCCATCCGACTGTCGCGGGCGGCGAGCATCCGCTCACGGTCCCGCTGGGCCTGCAGCCGATCTTCGGCGGCCTGCGCCATGGCCAGGCCCTGCAATCGCATCTGATCGTTGGCGATCATCGCCTGTTCCGTCTGAACCTTGGCCTGCAGATCAAGGACGGCGCGGGCGTTGGGGGCGGCGTCGATCGCCTGCTGCAGGTCCTTGAGGCCCTTCAGGCGCGCGGCGCCGGCGGTGGAGACCGCCTCGCCCACCGCCAGGTCACGCGCGATGCGATCGCCCGTGGCTTCGAGATCGGCGCCCAAGTCGTCGCCCTCCGGTGCGGTGTAGAGCCGGGCCGCCGCGCGGATTTCGCCAGCCCGCTGGCCGATAGCGCCCAGAGCCCTCAGGTCACCCTTGGCGGCGGCGCTCAGGGCGGAGACGTCGGGCACGATTTCCCGCAGGTTTGGCAGGCCGAGTTGGGGGGCGATGGCCCTGACGAGGGAGTTCGTGTTGAGGCTCGCGAAAAGGTCGGCGCCCTGCTGCACTTGGGTCTTCAGCTCCGTCAGCTGATTGAGCGCGGTCTGGGCCTGGGCGATCAGCTTGGCGTAACTGGTAGGGTCGTGGACGATCATGGCTGCGTGGGCGGCCGGCCCAGTCACAAGCAGGGCGGCGGCGCAGGCCGCGGCGGCGAGACGCTTGGTCATCGCAGGGTTCTCCAGGCTTTGAGGAAGGGCGACATCCAGGCTTGCGGATCGTCGCCGTGTTGGGCGCGCAGCCGGTCGAGTAGATCGACGGTCTCGGTACGGCCGGAGAGGATCGCCAGGTCGTCGTCCAGACCATCGAGCCGCAACTCGGCGACCACAGAGTTGAGGCCCTGCTTGATGAGGAACTGCCGGCGTTCGGGCGCCAGCTCCTCGCGGACCAGCGCGAACTCGCGGCGCGTGAGGCCGAACCCCTCGACATAGTCCCGCTCAGCCGCGTGCGGATTTGGCAGGAAGATCTTGGTGGCGCACTGCTCGAGAATGGTGTGGGCGATGGGGCTCGCCAAAACGTCGGCCGGCGACTGGGTGCCGAACACCATGAAAGCGTTCTGCTTCCGATAGGTCTTCAGTCCATCCTGAGCCAAGTCACGGAAGGCCTCGTCGCCGATGGCCTTCCAGAACTCGTCGACGTCGATGACGAGGCGACGTCCGTCCACCAGGCCTTGCAGCCGGTGGAAGAGGTACATCATCACCGGCGTGCGGACCTCGGGGTTGTCCAGCAGGTGGGTCATGTCAAAGCCGAGGAAGCGCGCGTCGAGCGACAGCGCGTCCTCGTCATTGTCGAGCGCCCAACCGAGGGGGCCGCCACGGCACCATTTCTCTAGCCGGGCGCCGACACCGCCAGCGTCTCTCTGGCCGAGCAGAGCACGTAACGCGGAAAGCGATCGCTGGGCGGGAGGCAGCGGCGCGAGCGCGGCGATCGCCTCGTCGATCGCGCGCTCCTCCTGAACGGTCGGGGGCTGGCGGTCTGCGCCAACGAGCTGACGGACAAGACTGCGAAGGAACGCGCGGCTGCCTGGGTCGAAGCTGAGCGCCTTTAGGGGCGCGAAACCCGAGGCCTCACCATTTCGAAGGGTTAGATAGGCGCCGCCGCAAGCGCGCACGAAGATCTCGGCGCCGCGGTCCTTGTCGATGAAGATTTGCTGGGCGTTCAGCTTCTCAAGCTGAGCGAGCAGGAAGTTCTGGACCACCGTCTTGCCCGCTCCGGACGGGCCGCAGATGAAGGTGTGGCCAAGGTCGCCCACATGGAAATTGAAGTGGAAGGGCGAGCCCGCCGAGGTGCGCAGGAGCGCGACCGCCGAGCCCCAATGATTGCCGGACGCTCGCCCGGCGGGGTGGGTATGAAACGGCGCCAGGCCCGCGAAATTCCGCGTCGTAATGGCGGCCGGCCTGACCCGGCGGCCGAAGTTCCCTGGGAATTGCGCCCAGAAGGCCGCCTCCAATGCGAGGTCTTCCCGGGCGACCACGAGACCGGACTCGGCCAGCAGGGCGCGAGCCTTGGCGAGGTTGTCGGCAAGCTCGCGCGTCCCATCACCCCAAACCAGGACCGAGGCCTGGTGCTCGCCCATGGCGAAGCGGCCCGAGATCAGGTCGTCGAGGGCATCATTGAGCCCCACGACTTGGGACGAGGCCCGGTCGCGAGCCGAGAGCATCTGGTTCTGTTTGCGCTCCATCACCGCGCGGGCGGCAGGCTTGGACAGGAAGCTGAAGGAGTGACTGGCGACGAAGGGGAAACGGGCGGAGAGGAGACCATTCCAGAGGCCAGGCCGGGTGCTGGCCGGGTATTCCTTCACCCCGAAGATGCCTCCGAAGCGCGCGCTGGCGGCGTCGCGCACCTCCAGGGCCTCGCGCCCGAAGATCACCCGCGCCGAATAGACCGCCGAGCCCAAGTGGCCGCGGACGAGCGGCACCGGCTCGTGACGGCCGGTCAGAATGAGCCGCAGCATCTCCAACGGTTGGGAGAACCAGACGCCATTGCGCTCCTCGAGTTCGAGAGGCCGCACGCCATAGCGGGCGAGGTACTGGGCAAGGTCGCGGGCCGCGTCCTCGATCACGCGAACACGTTCTTCCTCATCGACGGAGGCCGCCTTCCCACGCGATAGCCAGGCGCCGAGGCGCTCAGCCGCCTCGCGGCCGGGATGCAGGACCAGGGTCAGGTAGAGTTCGTTGACGAACATGCGTCCGCCGCCCAGCCGGTCCCGGTAACGGCCGTCGAGCGCACCGGCGAAGTCGGAGCGGAACGCCCCTTCCGGATACCCATGGTGCTCGCGCCGGACCAGGTGATGCCAGACGGCCAGCTGGTCGCTGGCGATGTTGCGCCATGCGCCGTTCAGCTTGGCGTGCCAGTCGTTGAGATCGCGTATGTCCGCGGTCTCGAAGCTTGCGCCATCGAGCTGGAACGAGATCATCAGCGCCTGGGTATCGAGCGCGATGATGCGGTCGGTCACGTGCCGCGCGTAAGGGAGCGCGCGCTGCGGCTCCAATTCGCGGCGGGCGGCGGACGGCTGGGGTCGGACACGGAGCGTGCCATCGTCAGCCACGGCGCACCTCATTGAGGCGAAAGCGGCGGCGCACCGGAAGCGGCGTGGTCGAACTGCCGCCCCAGACCGAGCCGTTCCGCGCGCGGCCCTTGGTGTCGACGAACAGCCACAACACCCGGAAAGCGTTATGGTCGTGCTTGCAGATCGCCCGGAACACGACGTGGAGCACTGGGCCGATCAGCAGCCAGGCCAGGCCATGCGCGGCCAGGAAGATCGTCGCCGTGACGATGATGTTGAGGCCCATGGCCTCCATCGGCACGCCCGCCACCATCGCCGGCCGTGTGCAGGCCAGGAAGAGCGGATCCTCTGCCAAGCGCTCGGCGGCGTCAGCCATCTCAGGCCCCTCCGCCGACGATCAGGTCGACGATGCCGGCGGCGCTGAAGATGACGATGATGCCGACCACGACTGTGCCCGCCCGGCGCATGTCGAGATGACCGAACATCCAGGCGATCCCGGTCACGATGATGGCGATCACCGCCAGGCCTCGAATGACGTTGCTGTTCAGCAGGTCGACGATGTTTTGGATGAAGGTCCCGATGTTGCCGCCGACGCCGCTGGACTGTGCGAAGGCGGGTTCCGCGCTGAAGAGCGCCATGGCCCCGGCGAGTAGAAGATGCGCCGCCCAAGGTCGGTGCGGCCGGAAGCGCAGCGTCATTGCAGAGCTCCAGTGGTGGATGATGTGGGTCGGATGACGAAGCCGCTGACCTGGCGGCTTGCGAACACATCCCAAGCTGGCGGGGTCGGCGCAGAGGGGGTCACCGCGTCTGCCGCCACCTGGCCGAACCCCTCATCAGCCGCAGCGCGGATGGCCGGCACCACATGACCGGCGGCGCGCATGACCTTGCCGACGTACCCATTGGTGAAGCCACGGGTGGCGCGGCCGGTGTTGTAGTAGGAGAAGGCCGTTCGGAGTGCCGCTTGCGGCCCGGACTGGGCGGGAGCAGCGCGACGATAGCCGTCTTGCAGCACGCGGGCGGCAGCCGCCAGATTCGCGCAGGGATCGAAGGCTTCCTCGACCGTCAGTCCGAGCCAAGCCAGGTTGCGGCTGTTGATCTGCGCGAGCCCAAGATCGACATTGCGACCGGCTGCGATCAGGGACGACGCCTGGGCAATTGCTTCGGCGCGCGTCGAGGGTGAGATGCGAATTGCGGAGCCGCCGTTGACGCCGATCGCGAGCGGATTGAACCGGCTCTCGACATGGACGACGGAGAGCAGTGTTTCGGGCGCAATGTCCGGCGCGCACTGTGCGGCCAGCGCCAGGGTGGCGGCGATCGAGAGCGACATGAAGAACCTGTAGACAGCGCGGTTTGGCGGCGGCTCTTCGCCGCCTCGTGCGACGATGCTGCCGACCCGAAGGTCTCTTCGCGAGGCGTAAGTCTACCCAGCCTCGAGGCGTAGACTTACGCCCGTACCTAGCCGATTAGACCGAGCTCGCGCGCGCACCACCGCCTGGACGCGCGTCTTGACGCCGAGGTGCCCGCAGAGCTTCGTCAGGTGTTTTTCGACCGTACGGCCAGAAAGGCCGAGGATTACGCCGATATCCGTCGCGCTCTTTCCTTCCTGAGCCCACGCGAGGCACTGCAACTGGCGCTCAGTGATGCTCCGATGAGGTACCATCTCAGGGGCCGATAGTCGGCCGCCAGCAGCGAGGAAGGTTTTGGACTCGGGCTTCAAAACAACTTCGGACACGCGAACTCTCCGTATTGGGTAGCCCCCCAACCGGACCGGCGCCTCTCCCGACGAACGGTCGGCAGGTCGCCCTAACGTTGTGGCGCAGAGCTTGGATACTACAGCACCACTACCTCAGATTGATTCCCTGTGGATAAGTTGGGGTCAATTCCCGCACGTTCTCGCCCGCATATTTACGGGGCTAAATCAACCCAAGCCGTATGGCCGTCGCGACGGCCTGAACTCTAGTACGCACACCTAGCCGGCCGCAGGCAGCGCCCAGATATTCATCAACCGTGCGGGGCGAGAGGCTCAACCTCCGAGCGATTTCGGGAGACGAAAGGCCATCAGCAACAAGACGTAGGCAATCGAGCTGACGGGCGCTCAGCGAGCGAACTGGACGGTCAAGGGCCATTTCGGCATCGCTATTCGCCTAGGTCGTCAGCGGCAACCATTTTTGCATGCAATCTGCGAGTTGGGATGCCGCGCATGCCTCCACTTGGTGGCGCGGTTTAGGGCCGCAGCTCAGTGTCAAGATCTCCTCCTGCAGATCGGCAGTTGCGGCAAGCCTGAGGAAATAATCGAGCGCCAACCGTTCCTTGATAGCGGCCGCCTAGGAGGCCCTCTCGCTCATCACCTCAAGCCACCCGGCCGCAGCGGTGTTCCGGTTCAGCGCGCCGAATGCGTCCAGACGATCGAGGAACGTAAGTGCCGCGTCGGCGAGGCTGTATTGCTCTCTCGCCTGGAAGGGGGTCGATAGATCATTCATCTTCAGCAGCAGGCTGCGTAACGCCTTGAGCGGAGGCCTGATCTCAGACGCTTCCATCCCGAACTCAACAACGCTCCGCCGCGGGGATTGGCGCGCAGGATCGGGGATGCGCCTGTAGGCGGCTTCGCGAGCCTCGGGCGTAAGGTTCAGATAGGGCTGGCGCGCCACCAGCGCATACGTCAACGCGCCCAACGGGGGATGGTAGACCTCGTCTGCAAGCTTGAGCCAGAGGTTCATGGTGGCCCGGTCCAATGCCGCTGCCGCTGCCGCTGCCGCTGCCGCTGCCGCTGCCGCTGCCGCTGCCGCTGCCGCTGCCGCTGCCGGGCGCAGGACACGGCCGCCGAAGGCGTCTTCCAAATAGTTCATGATGACGGTGGACTCGACGAGCACCACGCCACCGTGGACGAGGGTGGGGACGACGCCCGCCGGGTTGAGGCGCCGGTACTCAGGGGCGTACAGCCCCTCGCCCACGATAACCTCCTCGTCGAAGGCGATCTCCTTCGGCCAGCACGAGGCGCACCTTGGCCCCGCAGACCGCGTCGTTGAAGTGGTACAGCCGAAGGATCACGAGCCTGGGGCGCCTGTAAGCGCAGCGGCGATCTCGCGCCGGACTAGCTTGCCAACGGCATTCCTTGGGAGGGATGGCACCAGGTGCACGAACTTCGGCGCCTGAACGGACCCAACGCGCGCCTTGGCTGCAGCGATCAGCTCCTCAGAACTCGCAGAGAGATTTGGCTTGAGCACCACGGCGGCTTCGACCCGCTCGCCCCACTTCTCGTCAGAGACGCCGAAAACCACACACTCGGCGACAGCAGGGTGGCTCGCCAGCGCATTCTCGACGTCGACCGGGTAGACGTTGAAGCCGCCGCTGATGAGCATCTCTTTCGATCGCCCACGGATGAAGAGACGTCCGCCCTGGTCAAGGAAGCCAAGGTCGCCAGTGGACAGCCATCCATCGCGAAGGACCTGTTCCGTCAGGTCCGGCGCGTCCAAATACCCGTTCATAAGCAAATCGCCGGCAACACAGATCTCGCCGATCTCTCCAGGCCCCGCCGGAAGGCCATCGGCAGTCCGGATAGACACACGGTTCATCCGTCCTGGCCTGCCAACGGAACCCGCGAGATCATCTCTCGCGAGCTCGTCAGCGGTAGCCAGCGCAATCGTCTGCGGAGCTTCTACCTGCCCGTACGCCGCGTCGATCCGCGGGCCAAACACAGCCTGGGCGTGCCGGATCCGCGGCATTGGCATGGGCGCCGCACCGTAGCTGATGGCACGCAGAGAGGGGTAGGACCGCGCTGCAGCGGAGCTGTCCTCCAGGAGATTGTAGATGACCGTCGGAGGCAAGAAGCAGCGCGTCACGCCACGCCGCTCGAACGCGTCGAGGATGGCTCCGGCCGCAGGGGTCCTGAGCAGAATGTGACGCCCTCCAACCGCGAGGATCGGGAGGACGTAGACGCCCGCCGCATGACTGACGGGAGCGGCAACGAGGTTCACCTCGGAGCGATCGTATCCATAGGCGAACTGCAGGTTGGCGATGGCGGTGGCGCCAGCGCGGTAGCTTTGCATCACTCCCTTGGGAATGCCGGTAGAGCCACCCGTAAACTTGATGGCCTGAACGTCCTGCAGCGTGATCGGCCGCGCGCTGGGCCGACGCCCCAGGTTGGCGTGAATGACAGCCGCGAGGTTTCCTTGCGCCCGGCCTTCGGAGGCGCCGACGAGCACGGGCGCAAGGCTCGTGTCGAACCGGTCTAGGCAATCCTCGTCCGCGATTATGAGACCGGCGCGAGAGGCGAGGACGAGACGATCGAGCTCAGGTCGAGCATTGCGCGGATTGAGCGCAACCCAAGTGTTCCCCGAGGCATAGATCGCAAGGATCGCGATGAGATGCTCGACAGTGTTGTGCCCGCAGACCGCGATCCGACTTTGAGCAGCGGGGATCCGATCCTGGATGTATGCGGCAAGGGCGTCGACGGCGCCCGCTAGCTCGCGGTGTGTTAGCGCTCGATCGCCGGCTTCGGTCTCCACGGCAATGGCGTCTGGAGCGACGAGCGCGCCGCGGTACATGCAGTCGATAGGAAACATGGCCACCTCTCAAGAGGTGATTGCATGCAATGTCGTTTACGACAAGCCTAGCTGACGAGCTACAGCATCGGTACGTGGCCAGCATCCCTGCTTCATCGGCTCCAGCAGGTTCCGCAGGTTGTTGCGGCCTCCATAGATGTGTTGACGCATGACGTTCTCGGCTCGCTGGGGATCGCGCGCCAGAATGGCTTCGAACATCCAGCGGTGCTGGTCCTGCGCAGCCTTGATGACCGCGAATTGCTCGGCGAGGCGATCATACGTGCCGGCGAACGTACGCGCAGAGGCCAGAGGAATGACGTCGAGCGTCCCTGACCGCGAGCGCGCAGCGGGGGGGCTCAAAGCGCATTCAGCTCCGCGCAAGGACACGCAGCTACGGATGGGATGACATATTGCATGCACATGGCCCGTTTTCATACTGGTCAATGGGGAGCGGCCGCGCTAACTCAGGCATATTGCGTGCAACTGGGGTGGTGCGTGGGGAAGCTTCCTGTTCTCATAGTAGGCGCCGGGCCTGTTGGCCTCACGGCCGCGCTGCTCCTGCAAAGCTTGGGCGTCCAAGCACGCGTTGTGGAGAAGCGGAGCGGCTTGCACACGGCACCTCAAGCCCATGTGCTGAAGACGCGCACGCTGGAGATCTTCCGCACCCTCGGCCTTGATGAGGCAGTGCATTCTCGAGCCACACCCCGCGAGCAGCTCCGGTACATCAATTGGTTCGTTTCGTTAGCGGAGCCCAAGATTGCTTCTCTCGACCTGGCGTCAGTGCGGATGGGAGACTGGCTCGCCACCATAAGTCCCACCCGCGCAGCAAACCTCCCGCAGGACGAGCTCGAGGATCTGCTCCTTCAGGCGGTCGTCAAGCGCGGCATCGAGATCTCTTTCGATGTTGAGTGCGAAAGCGTCGAAGAGAGCGCCAGCGGGGCGCGGGTTTACCTGCGTCAACTTTTGTCGGGTCAGGTAGAAGAGGTCACCGCGGAATACGTGATCGCAGCGGATGGCGCGGGGAGCCGTCTGCGCAAGCAGGCTGGCATCCAGATGCAGGGGCCCAGCGCGATCGCGCACTACATCGCAATCTATTTCGGCTCTGACCTGCGGCCCTTCCTCAGCGACCACCCTGCGAACGTGAATTGGTGCGTGCAGCCGGAACACTCTGGCAGCCTGATCGTCCATGGAATCGATCGCCGAGCCGTGTTCATGCAGCCCTACGAGCCGGAGTTGGAGACCCTGGCGGAGTATGACGAGGCGCGTTGCGCGGAGATCGTGAAGGATGTGGTCGGAGACCGGAACCATCCGTTCGAGATTCGCGGGATTGGAAGCTGGACCAAGACGGCTCAGATAGCGGAACGATATCGCCACGGGCGGCTCTTCCTGGTGGGAGACGCGGCGCACCGGTTTCCGCCCACTGGAGGATTGGGCGCAAACACCGGGATCCAGGACGCCTACAATCTGGTGTGGAAGCTGGCCCTGGTCCTAAGTGGGGCGGCCAGGGAGGCGCTCCTGGACACCTATCAGGTCGAGACCCAGCCGGTTGCCCGCGCCAACTCGGCTCAGAGCCTGCACAACCAGTTGCGCAACCGCGGTGTTCACGAAGCGATCGGACTGACAGGCGATCGAGAGCACGACTGGAAGGTCCTAGCGCAACTGCGACAACCATCGGCGACCGCGCAGGAGCTTCGACGTCTTGCCCAAGCGGCTGCGGAGGATCAACGCCCGCACTACACCTCCCTCGGCCTTGACCTCGGCTACTCTTATGAAGGCGGCGCGGTGATCCCTGACGGAACCGAGCGGATCTGGAAGGACACGACGACCTATCTTCCGAACACCCGCCCAGGCTCTCGGTTGCCTCATGCATCGATCACGAGAGAGGGCGCGACTCTCTCCGTGCACGACCTACTTTCCTACGATCGCTTCACACTGCTCGCCGGGGGGCAAGGCCAGGCCTGGCTCGCAGCCGCGTTAGCCCTCCGCGACTCCGGCATGAGCATTTCCTCTGAGCAGATTGGCGGTGCGTCACCGCTTCAGGATCCGCAGGGCTCCTGGCGCGAGTTGTGCGGGCACCGTCCGTCGGGTGCGCTGCTTCTCCGCCCCGACGGGCACGTAGCTTGGCGGTCACAGGGAGCGGACCCAGCTCCGCGGAAGACTTTGGCCGATGTCATGCACCAACTCCTTGGAGGCCCGCCAACTCCCGGTTCATCAGCGTAGGAGGAGCTTCAGGCGCTCGATCAGGTCGAGTTCCTTCTCGATCGTCGCGCGCACCTTCTCCGTCAGCCTGTCCCGGAACCGCCAGGCCGCGCCTTCTCAGGCGAGGTGCCGCAGGTGCTGGATGGCGGTCTTGCCCAACGGCACCGGCTCGTCCGTGTATTCGCACCTCAGCTCGGAGAGGTCGAGGCCGATCCGGCCGGCGATCTCGGCGCTGCGTTCCGCCATCCCGCGGAACCGGGCGAACAACCGCGCCATCTCGCCCGGCGGCTTCAGATGCCGCTCGGCGTAGGCCTCGAGCACGAAGCCCGGCATGTGCACGGTCCGGCCCTCGCGGATGCAGGTCAGCAAGTCCCGCCAGCGCCGCCGTGGCCCCGCGCCTCAACGGCGTCACCGTCACGGCGTCATAGACCCCGCCGCACAGCGCGGGCGCGTCAAAAGCGGAGGTTCAGTTGCGCCTCCACCGTGCGGGGCGCGTCCATCACCTTGACGCGTCCGTCGGGGCCGGTCCCGCCGAAGGCGTTGCCGACGGGATTGGGCGTCACGAAGCTGAAGGTCCGCTCGTCGGTGAGGTTGCGAACCGACAACGCCATCTCCCAGCGGTCGCCGGGCGCGGCGATCGCCACCCGCACGTCGGCCTTGGCGAACGCGGCCTGGACGGCCTGCGGATCGTTTGTCGAGGTGTAGCGCGCCGCGTCGGAGAAGCGGATCCCGAGGCTCGTCCGCAGCTCGAAGTCGCGCAGGGGGCGGCGCCAGTTCAGCGACGCCGAGCCGTTCCAGCGTGGGGCATAGGGCAGGCTCACCCCGTTGAAGCTGCAGGTGCCCGGCAAGGCGCCGTTCGCGGGCTGGCCCAGCGCGCACTGGCCGGCGGCGAAGTCGGTGAACTCCGCGTGCAGATACGCCAGCGACGCCAGCGCCGACAGGGTGGGCGTGATGCGCCACGCGGTCTCCACCTCCACGCCGTAGCTCTCCGCCTCCCCGGCGTTGCGTGTCGTGAAGTTCAGCCCCGTGCCGTTCGGATCGATCGTGGTGAGCTGCAGGTTCTCGTACTGCGTCAGGAAGGCGGTGGCGTTGAGATAGGCGCGTCGATCCAGCAGCTGGAACTTGCCCCCGGCCTCCAGGGACCGCGAGCGCTCGGGCTTGATCTGGAAGCTCGCCAGGCGGGCGCCGGCGATATCGCCCTGGAACCCGCCGCCCTTCGACCCCTTGGCCAGGCTCAAGAACAGCATGGCATCCGGCGTCGCGTCCCACTGCAGTACCGCGGAAGGATCGAACAGCTCCTCGGACCGTGCGTCCTGGAAGGCGATGGTGGTGGGGGCCGTTCCGCCCAGGGCGCCGGCGCCGGTGATCTGGCGGTAGCTGGCGGTCTTGTCCTCCCAGGTGTAGCGCAGTCCGACCTTGGCGCGGAGCGTCGGCGTGAGCTTGAGGACGCCCTCCGCAAAGGCGGACCAGATCTTGGTCTCTTGGTCGAAATAGCGGCGGTTGCTCCCGTTGATTGCGAACGTCTGGTGCGTGCCGCGGGTGATGAAGAGGTCGCTGCGCTGGCCGTAGAGGCCCACGATGTAGTCGAAGCGCTGGCCTTCCGGCGAGACGAGCCGGATCTCCTGCGACCACTGCTCGTAGTCCTCGTTGAACCGCGAGTAGCTGAGGTCGGGGGTGTAGTAGTCGGAATCGAGGCCGGTGGCGGCGCGGTAGGCCGAGTAGCCCGAGACGGCCGTGAGCGTGTGGCCGGCCAGGTCCTTGTCCAGGCGTACCATGCCGTTCTCGGCGCGGATCTCGTCGAACTCCGGGCCAAGCGCGCTGCCGGCCTCACGGGTCTTGTCGAAGCGGATGCCGCGGCTCGCCGACACAGTCTGGAAGGGCTGGCCTCCGATGCGGCGCCGCTGGGCTTCGAACTTGCTGACCGCGTCCAGGCCCTCGCCTCGGTAGTCAAAGACGAGGCGGCCGACGAAGGCCTGGGGTCGTGGGTCCTCGGCGCCGGTGACGCGGTTGGTCAACTGGCCCTCGGCCTGGTCCTCGGCCATCAGCGACAGGCGCGCGCCGACGCGGTCCGTCAGCGGCCCCGAGACCACGCCGCTGACCTGGGTCCGCTGCAGGACGAACTCCCGGGACAGCCCGAAGCGGGCCATGGGCGCCGCGGTGGGTCGTGCCGTCACCGCCACGATGGCCCCGGCGCTGGTGTTCTTGCCGACGAGCGCGCCCTGCGGCCCGCGCAGCACCTCGATGTGATCCACGTCGAAGTAAGGCGCCGCAAATTGCTTGGGGCGGCCGGCGTAGACGCCATCGATGAACATCGAGACGTTCTGTTCGAAGGCCAGACTGCCGGTGCTTGAGCCGATCCCGCGCATCACCACGATGGGGATCGAGGGCGTCTCCGAAATGACCAGGTTGGGGATGTAGTCGTCGATCTCGGACAGGGTCGAGACGCCCGTTTCCTCCAAGACCTTGCCGGTCACCACACTCACCGAGATCGGAACGTCCGACAGCGCCACGTCGCGCTTGGTGGCGGTGACCACGACCTCCTCGATCTGCGCCTCCTGGGCCCAGGCGGGGGCGGCCAGGAGCGGCGTTGCGGCGCCGGCGAACAGGATGGCGCGGTGGATCAGGGATCTGGGCATGCGGCTCCTTCGGCCGTCCGGGACGGCCTGGATGGCGGGTATGGAGGGAAGGCGAAGGATTAGGCCGTTGCGGCGGCGTCGCTCCAAAGTAGCGGGAAGAGGTCGCCGGTCAGGGGCGCGCCGTCGGGCAGGCCGGCTTCGATGCCGCTCGGCGAGAAGCGGCGCCGGAGCCAGACTGCGTCGTCGCCCGCCAGCCGCACGGACAGGCCGCGGCGCCTGCGGTCCAGGGTGGCGTTGCCCTGGGCCCCGTGCAGGGTGAGCACATGGTGGAACGTGGCGTCGCCCGGCTCCATCTCGTAACAGACGAAGTCCAGGTCCTCGCGCCCCTCGATCTGCGGCAGCGGGCCGTCGAACTCATCGGCGTCGAGGGCGTCGCCGGAGGCGAAGCTCACCGGCTGGAACATCTTCCCCCAGCGATGCGAGCCCCTGACGAAGCTCATGGCGCCGCTGTCGCGGGTCACCGGGTCCAGGCCGATCCAGAACGAGGCCAGTTGTCGGCCGTCGCAACGGAAATAGGGTAAATCCTGGTGCCAGGGCGTCGGCGCATCCGTGCCGGGCTCCTTGACCAGCAGGTGGTCGTTGTAGAGCCGGGCACGGTGCGAGCTCAGGAGCCGCCCCGCCGCCGCCCCAATCCCGGATTGCGTGAGGAACGCCCGGATCGTCGGGTTCGTGCGGTGCATGTAGATGTCGGTGAAGAAGCGGCCGCCGTCTTCGGTGATGTCACGGGCTTCCGATCCCGGGCTCGCCATCACCTGTTCGACGGCGTCGCGCAGCCGCTCGATCCACTCCGGCTCCACGAGACCGCGCAGACAAACCACGCCATCGCACTCGAACGTCGCGACTTCCGCGTCCGTGACCATGGTATCCTCCGGCGGCCGTCGGTATGCTGGGAGGCATTATGCATGCATGCAATCCACAAGGCGCGACCGTTAGGGTTCTCGGCGACGCTGATTCGCGGGTTGGCGCTCTGGCACCCCACGCGGCCGTGCGGCGCGTGGATCATGCCCATCCGTACGGAGCTGGCCGCCGCCAGCGCCGCTCAGCTCACCAGGCGCAGGATAGAGAGATTGTCGTCCGACTCGGTCTTGAGCCGTTCCAAGAGCCGGCGAAGATTGTTGCGGCCGTCGTAGATGTGCTGCCGCATCACGGTCTCGGCGCGGTGCGCGTCGCCGGCCAAGATCGCTTCATAGACCCATCGATGCTGCGCCTGGGCGGTGCGGATGACCGCCAGCTGCGCGCCCAAATGGTCGGAGATGCCGGCGAAGGTCCGCGCTGAAGCCAGGGGGATCATCTCCAGCCGACGGACGAAGTCGGCGAGGACCTGGTTGTCCGCCGCCTCCACGATGGCGTTATGGAAGGCGCCGTTGATCTCGCTCCAAGTCTGCACGTCGCGATGGTCGATCCGGGTCTTCAGCAACAGGCCGTCGATCTGCAGCAGGCAGCCTTCGAGCGTTCGCTGATGGCTCTCGCCCAAGCCCCGCTTGGCCGCGAGGCCGGCGGCCATGCCCTCCAACTGCTCGCGCACCGCGACCGCGTCGACAATGGTGTCGATCGAGAACCGCCGAACCACGAAGCCGCGATTGGCGTGGTATTCGAGCAGGCCCTCCTTCGCCAGTTCGCTGAGCGCCAGCCGGATGGGTGTGCGCGAGACGTTCAATCGATCCGCCAGCAGCTTCTCGCCCAACTTCTGGCCCGCCGCGAACTCGCCTTTCATGAGTAGTTCGCGCAGCTGCGCGATCGCCGCCTCCGTCTGTGTCGACACCATATAGCTCCTGCAGTCCGCCCCCATGATGCATACAATCATTAGGCGAATGCAAGCCCGCCGCCCACTTGACGCCTTGATGGCATTCTCGCATGTTTATTGCATGCAATCTCTTCCGCTCCCCACGGAAACCTCTGTTCTCATCGTCGGCGCCGGGCCCGTGGGTCTCGCCTTGGCGCTGGACCTGGGCTGGCGCGGGGTCTCATGCCTGGTGGTGGAACAGACCGATGGTCACGTCGAGCAGCCGCGGATGGACATGGTCGGCGTCCGCAGCATGGAGTTCTGCCGCCGCTGGGGGATCGTAGGCGCTGTGGAACAGGCGGGGTTCCCTCGCGATCTCCCGCAGGACATCGTCTATTCGACCGCGGTGTTCGGCCACGAGATGGGCCGCGACGCCAAGCCCAGCATGTCGCAGGAGCCGATTCCGGCCTTTAGCCCGCAGCGACGGGAGCGCTGTCCGCAGAACTTTTTCGACCCCGTCCTGCGGCGGGCCGCTGAGCAGCTGCCGGACGTGACACTCCGGTTCGGCTGGCGCTTCGTCGATCTGGAGACAAGCCCCCACGGCGCCGTGGCCCGCCTCATGGGCCCAGAGGGCCAGGAGGCCCGGGTCGCATACTGCTATCTCGTGGGATGCGATGGGGCGGGGAGCCCTGTCCGCCGGCGGCTGGGGATCAAGCTCATCGGACCGGAGGCGCTCACCTACAGCCTGAACGTCCTGATCCGGTGCGAGGACCTCCTGGCCCGGGCGGGGACCCGGCGCGCTTATCGGCATGTCCTCATCGGGACCGAAGGCATCTGGGCCACCCTGGTGGCGATCAACGGGCGTGACGTCTTCCGGCTGCAGATCGTGGGGGGCGGCGAACCGCGCGAATGGACACCGGCGCAGGTCGACGCCGCCGTGCGCCGGGCGCTCGGTGCCGACCTCGCGTTCGAGGTGCTCTCCGTGATGCCGTGGGTGCGCCGCCAGATGGTCGCCGAGCGCTTCCGCAGCGGACCCTGCTTCCTCGCGGGCGACTCCGCCCACCAGATGTCGCCCACGGGCGGCTACGGCATGAACACGGGCCTGCAGGAGGCGGTCGATCTCTCCTGGAAGCTCGCCGCGACCCTGGAGGGCTGGGGCGGCGAGCGGCTGCTGGACAGCTACGACGACGAGCGCCGGCCGATCGCCGCGCGCAACGCCGCCCAGGCCTCGGCGAATCTCGGACGGATGAAGCAGGCGGCGACCCATCCGCGGCTGCTCGATCCGGGTCCGGACGGCGAAGCGGCGCGGACGCAGGTCGGCAGCGCCGTGGCCGAGTTGATGCAAGAGGAGTGGCGTTCCGTGGGCGTCCACCTGGACTGCCGATACGACGCCTCGCCGATCTGCCGCCTCGAGGCCGAGCCCGGTCCCGTCTACACTCCCACCACCTATGTGCAGACCGCGCGCCCGGGGTCGCGTGCGCCGCACGTCTGGCTCGCGGATGGGCGCTCGACCCTGGATCTCTATGGCCGCGGTTTCACACTGCTTCAGCTCGGCGGCGAGGCCGACCCTCTGCCCCTCCTAAGCGCCGCGCGCGCACGCGGGGTGCCGCTCCGCCTGCAACGAGTCGACTCGCCCGCCGTGCTGACCGCTTACGAGCGGCGGCTCGTGCTCGTGCGACCCGATGGGTACGTGGCCTGGCGGGGCGATGAGGCACCGCGCGACCGCTACGCGCTCTTCGACCAGATCCGTGGCGCAGGTGACGCGGCCACGCCCCAAGAGGAGACTGCCCGTGACCGTATCGTCCCCTGAGACCGACCTGATGACGCTGGTCCCGCTGCGGATCAGCGAGGTCGTGCTAAAGACGCAACGCTTCGAGGAGATGAAGGGGTGGTACACACGCGTCGTCGGCGTGGCCCCCTTCTTCGAGCGGACGCCGCCGCCCGGCCAGGATCTCTCGGGTCTCGGGCGGGCAAGCGACCGCAGGATCGCGTTCATCCGCCTCCACCTGGACCATCCCTACGCTCAGGTTCTGGGACTGTTCGAAGTGCCGGAGGTGACGGGCGAACCCAAGATCGAGCCGGGTCTGGATCATATGCAGCTGCGCAACGCCAGCCTGGCGGAGCTGGTCCGCCGCTTCGAACTGCTGAAGGCCTTGGGCCAGCACCCGTTCCGCACCGCCAACCACGGCCCGGGCACGAGCTTCTATTACAAGGACCCGGACGGAAACCGCGTCGAGCTCTCGGCGTCCAACTTCGACACCGAGGCGGAGTACCTCGCCTACTTCCAGTCCGAGAGCTACCGGCGCAATCCCTCCGGCATCGAGATCGATGTGGAGGACTTCGTCGCCCGCTTCCGCGCGGGGACTCCACGGCGCGAACTCGTGGCGATCGACTAGTCTGCAGCCAGCGCCCGGCGGCGCGGCCGCCGGGGCTCAGGCGACCTTGCTGGCTCGCAGCAGCTCGCTGTCCAACAACTCGAAACCCGAGCAGAAGACGAACGGGACGCCTTGCCGCCGCAACGCTCGGCCAAGGGATAGACGAGCTCGCCCCCGAGATTGACACCCAGGACCGCGGCGTCCGGAAGGCCGCCAGCGATAAGCGCGCGCGCCTCCTGGAGCGTCGCGGCGGGGCCCAGCACATCCCACCCGAGCGATGACAGGTCCTTCGCGAGGGCCATGGCGATGGCGCTGAGGCCGAACATCCGCTCGGCGGCGGGGTTGAACTCCACGATGCTCTACACTTGGTGGATCGTGATGATCGCATCCATGGCGGAGGCGAGGATGCCCTCAAGCCGCTGCATGGTCTGAGGCGCGCGCCGCGCCGATTGCAGCCGCCGCGACTAGTCCGCCATCGCCGTCCCTCGAACGCTCTCAGGACTCTCGTTCGAGGCCCGCACTAGGGGCCGGATCGTCCCCGCCGACCCCATGGGCGTTCAGAAGCAACGCCAGCCAGCTGTAGAAGCCGGCGATGCTGAGCAGTTCGACCAGGCCGGGCCGGCCAAAGCGGGTCACCGCCGCGCCGAAGGTGGCGTCGGACAGGGTACCGGTGCGCAGGACCTCCCGGCAGAGCGCATAGACGAGCGCCTCATCGACGCTCGCGAACGTGGCCTCCTCATCGGCGGCCAAAGCATTCAAGCTCTCTTCGGACACCCCCGCGGCCCGCGCCAGCGGGGCGTGCACGCGCCATTCGAAGCCTTGGTCCCAATGGCGCGCCGTGACCAGGATGGCCAACTCGGTGAGGGTGGCCGGCAGGCTGGCGCCGAACCGGAGGGCCGCGCCGACCTCCTGCGCCGGTCCGGCGAGGTGGGGCGCTTCGAGCAGGATGTGATGGGGGGCCAAAACGGCGCCGCGCGGGCCGGAGACGATGGCGTCGTAGACCCTCCGCTGCTGTGGATCCAGGTCCGCGCGCGTGCGCTCGATGTAGCGTCTCATGCCATCTCCAAAAGAATTGGCGCCGGACGGGTTCGCCCGGCGCCAGGTCGCTTCGGGGAGGAAGCATCTAGAAGCGGCGAGTGACCTCGAACCGCCATTCGGTCGGGAGGTTGGTGCGCGCGGTCCGCCCTTGGGCGGCCACGGCCGGCGCCAGCCAAAACTGGTTGTCGAACAGGTTCTTCACGACACCGCGCACCGTGTAGTCCTCGTTGCGGTAGCCGGCCGAGAGATCGAACAGCGCCCGGTCCGCCACCCGGCGGGTGAAGGGCTGGGTCTGCGCCTGATCGTGCGCCTGCTGCCACTCGCCGGTGTAGCCGAGCGTCGCGAACAGGGCATGCTCGCCGATCGTGTGCTCCACGCCCAGCGAAGCGCTGGCCTGCCACTTCGGCAGGAGCGGGATCCGGTTGCCGAAGATCGGAGCGCCGGCGACGGTGACCATGCCGGTCGCCGCATTGATCGTCGGGTTCGCCCGCGCGTCGGGGTCCGTGTAGAAGCCCTCTGCGTAGTTCATGCCGATGTAGGTGGTGACCAGGGTGTTCTCGCCCAGCCGCGTGCGGGTCCGCACCTGCACTTCGACGCCATACTGCTCCGAGGTGCCGCCGTTCTTGTTGTTGATGATGCTGTCGCTCGGATTGATCACCGTGGCCGTCGAGTCGATGATCACGTCATCGCTCTCGATGTAGTAGCCGGCGATGTCGAGGAAGACCGAGTCCAGCACCGGCACGCTGCTGTATTCGCCCTTGAAGCCCAGCTCGTAGGAGATGTTGGTCTCCGGGTCGAACGTGCCGGGCAGGAGGTCGGTGCGCGTCGGCGATAGGGTGTTGCCGGTACGGTCGTTGAAGCCGCCCGCGCGGTAGCCGGTGGCGATGCGCCCGAAGATATTGGAGTTGTCGGTCACCGCGAACTTCGCGCTGACCGCCGGCGAGAAGTCGGTGCTCTTCAGGCTGTCCGAACGCCGTGCGGGGTTGATGAAGCGGTCATAGACCCGGACCGCGTTGCTGCCGAACTCCTGAGCGCCGTCGAAGTCCGCCGTATCGTGGATCAGCCGCCCTTCGATCGTCATCTCAAGACGCTCGGTGAGCGACAGGTTCAGCGACGCGAAGCCGGAGTACGACTTCGATTTCACATGGTAGGCGGCGATGTTGTTCGCGTTGGCCGGATTGGCCCGCGGGCAGACCGCAGGCGTCGGGACGAGCGCGCAGATCGTTCCCTCGTAGCTGAACCGCTCGGTCTCGTCGGCCAGGAACTCCACGCCGCCCGCGAAGTCGCCGCTCAGGCCGAACAGGGTCACCGCGTGGGTGTAGTCCAGGCTCTGCTGGTAGGCGTCGATGGTCGTGTCCCGGAAGCCGACCCAGAACTCACGCCCGGCGGCGGCTGAGGTGTTGAAGGGCTGTCCGAACAGCGCGTCACGGTCGAAGTAGAGCTTCTGCTTGACCCACTTGCCGCTCGTGCGGCTGGTGAGCACCCCTCCCGCCAGATCCCAGGTGAGCTCCGCCGACAGCGCGGTCGTCTTGCGCAGGAAGCGGTCGCGGGTGTCGACCATCGGCGTGTAGGGGTCGTCGGGGCTGGTTGGTCTGACCCCCTTGAAGTGATCCATCCCTTATGTTGGTCCGAGGACCATTTGGATGGATGGAACGATGGCAAGGAAGCGCCACAAGCCGGAAGAGATTGTCGCCAAGCTGCGTCAGGTTGATGTG
>NZ_JBMSDS010000006.1:0-122534 GCF_049445735.1 Phenylobacterium sp. VNQ135
GCAGCTCACCCGGCGGCGACGCGCTGCGCTAGCTGATGGCTACGCGCCTCGCCGCCAGCCCAGGACAACCAACAGAGGGGTCAATTTTGGACGCCGATAGGGGGTCAATTTTCAACGCCGTTTGACACACTAGGACGGGGTGGCACCTTCTTGCCGAGATGACGCTCCGATCGCAACTAAGGATCCTCTGCGGCCTCGGGAAGTCCCCGGCCCCTTATGCGCTCGCTGTGCCGGGCTAGGTAACGCCGCAACCGCGGAGACAACACCAAGTAACATTATATAGACTTCGAAGTGATATGGCCCGCCGACGACCTCAGTATATCCGCATAGTTGGATCAAGAGTAAGAACGCCATGATGCCTTTCGCGTTCTGCGGCTCGACGGCGGAAGACCGGGCGAGGACGCCAAAGGTTGCAAGAAGCATAACAAGCGACGCGAGAAGACCGAAATAGCCTACGTCCATGATCATTTGCAGCGCGTAGTTGTGCATACTCGTGCTAAGCGTACGCCCATCGAAAATCCACAGAAAGTCTCGAAAGACGCCGTTGCTAACGTGCCCGAAGAGGCCCGAGCCGAACATCTGCTCGGGCCGTAGCGTTTCAACCCAGCGGAAACCTGCCTCCCAGATTATAGGTCGGCCAGTGCCAGCCCCGAGCTCTCCAGCCCGGGTGGTGGAGCGGGTGATACTTTCAGCGGCCAGGCTCCCCGGTCCAGCCAATAGTGCGTTCAGGGCCAGGGCCGAGAAAGGCGCGAAAGCCACAGCGGAAGCTGCAACAAGGGCAAGCGCTCGGCGGCTCATTAGCGCGTAGCAGCCCATGGCGAGCAGCAGCACCAGCAGCGGCCCCCGGGCGTCGGTCAGAATGAGCGCAAACAAGCTGATGCCCGACACGGGCACGAATACCCACCGCAATTTGGGATAGGCGATCGCGACATGCAGAGCTAAGAAGCTAGATGCAGCCGACACAATGCCGATCGTATTGGCTCCCGTTACTGCTAGCGTCACGGTCAACCGACGCTGAGACAGGCCAACGAGAGATAATATCTGACTAACCGACGACTGCAGGTTTTGCCTTTCACCCAGCTCGCCCACGCCGATGACCTCAGTTAGGCTGAAGTTTACAGCAAAATATACTGGTAGACTTGCGAGCAAACAACACAGGCGAAGCCGCCAAGCGGCGGGACTGCAGTTGTAAAATAGTAGGAAGGAAGCCGCTGCGAATGCTGAGACGGCGCCGGCATACAGAACGCGGGTTATGGGCGTTAGGATGGCGTCCGGACTGCGCAATATGGCGAAGCAGACTAGTAGCAACGTAGACGCGTAAGGAAGCAGAACTCGAAAGCGTACTGGCCGTAGCGGCGCAGCACCCAATGCGTGGTGTGTCGTCGCAATCGCCCCCAAGACTGCGCAATACGCTGCTAGTGCCATTTTATCGGGTATGGCAGGAACTAGCCTCGGAGCGATGTAGGCGATAGGCCAGAATAGCAAGCCTACAGCGAACACATCGATTGACTGATGCGCCATCCGCGGGGGCCTTGAGTCATTCGCTGCCGATCTGACCTTGCGCGCTCGCTGCCTTAGCGGTCTCTGCATAGCAGCATCCGATAACACTTCTGGGCGGTCGGAGGAACCCACCGCCGGCAGACGATACCGCGGTATTATCGTACGTACATCGCGACGTTCGCGCCGCCAAACGCGACTTTAGGCACACCTCGGCAGTGACTTATCCGCACACCGGAGCCGCTTCACGTTGCCGTGCTCCGCTCTAGCGCCTCCATTAACGGGCGCATGGACGCCTGAGAGAAGGCCTCGCGCGCAGCCCTGCGCCTCAGCATGCTTGTTTGATCAGGCGCGCGCGCAAGAGCCTTCATGATGCCTCTCGCGAACGGGTCTGCCGCGTTCGCGACAATGAACTGTTCGGCCACTGAAGGAGGCAAGCCACCGACGCCGACGGCGGTCGAGACGAGTGCTGCTGGCGTGTGCAACATCTCGATTGACTTCAAGTTCACGCCACTACCTTGGAAGACTGGATTAATCAGCACCTTGCTTCCACGAAGGATTGCGCGCGCATCTGCCGGATTCGGCAGTAGCGTAACGCGAGCCACCCTGCATGCCTCGATCACGCTCTTGGTGGGATGGGAGCCTGCAATCCGTATCTTAATCCGCGGAGATGCTTGGCGGAGTTGTGGCACTACCTCACGGAGAAACCAGAGGACACCGTGGGTGTTATTGGCGTTAACGAGATTCCCGAGGTAACCAACGTCCCATTCTGGGCACCACGCCACTTGGCGGGCAAGGGCCTCCCCATAGTCTTGGTCGATGACAGGGGGCAGCCAGTGACCGTGCTCGAAACCTTCAGCCTTCCACGCGGCCAAATCAGCGTGAGAAATGTCGAAAAACTCTCTAGATCGCCCGATAACTTCGCGTTCGAAACGTTGGAGGCCGCTAAGGTTCATCATCGACGAAAGACGGGGCCTTAGCCCTTGCACAAGTTTGGCCTGCTCTCGGGTGTAGATGTACTCGCGATTATGGGAACGGTAGAGGTAGTCCATTTCGAGAGACTTTGAGAGTTGCCACCCAGCAGCCGCGGAGGCTATCCCGTCAACGAGAATGGCGCGTGCGTTGAACCGCCTCACAGCGCGAGTGACTCGAAGCAATTGCTCTCCAGATAAATGCCGCGCCGCAACCCACCCTGGATAGCGGCCAAGCAGCGGAACGCTCTGTCGTAGATTTCTAAACGGGAAAACCTCGATCTCTGTAGCCACCTCTGCAGCTGCAGCTTTAATTGCCTCTCGTTCATCTTGCCACGGCGCGCACCAGCACACGAGCAATACATCGACGCCCATTCTCTTCAGCGCCAACAAGCGTTGAAATACATCCACTCGCCCGCCATGAATGGGCGGGACTGGAGGCTCGCCATATAGAACGAGAACCTTCAAGAAGGTACCGCAAGATCCGCAGCAACTCGGCGCCTCCGTTCAAGCGTCGGCGTCCATGACCGGTGAAGCATTTCGAACGTCCATCCGTCGGCCTCCGCCTGTGCCAAGCAATGTTCCAACACATCCCCGTGTACTGCGCGAACATAGGCTTCTGGATCGCGCGCAGGAACAAAATGATCAAAGAAGGCAGGATGAGCCTCCTGCAACGTCTCCATCAACTCAGGATACGAGTGTTTGCTCGAATTTGCCCAGAAGAGCGCGTCTTGAGGGGCTCGACCATCGAAACCCCATAGCTTCACGTGCTTAGACAAGCTGCACCCTACAGGTAGCAACATCAGGTTGAGTACGTTACCAAGACCTGGCAATGCGAAAAGTTCGGTTACGCACTTATGGACGAGCTGATTAGAAGGCTGCTTGTGAATAGGGATCAGGCGGTGCGCCTCGATCGGGATTTCGCGAGCAACGACACAATGGAAAATATCGGGGTAGATAAACACAACGTCGGGGGACTCTTGCAGCCGTCGAAGTAAGTCAGCGCGAAAAGTCTCCGCAAATTTGGTCGGTCCAAAATGATATAGCGCGTCGGCGGCGACCACGGCGTGTGGGGAGATGTGGTGCCATAGCTCTGCATCACGGACGATGGTGTTGCACACTATGCGGTACCCGTCTTGCCAACTGCAGTTGATTGCCTGCGCAAGCGAAGGACCGGTTCCGAAAAGGTAGACCTTCTTGAGCTGTTCCTTCAGTATTTGCCCGCGCCAAGCTATGAAGTTCTGCTTAGAGCGACTGCGATCAGGATAACCGTTGAAAAAGGCCTCAGCTTCGGCCCAACTCCATGCTTCGTTAGAATTAGTTCTGAAATTCACATCATAAACGCCAAGGCTTGGGCGGAGCCAGGCCGGCACCTTGTGGCCAGGTGAAACGAACGTCAGTACCGGGCCGTAGAACAGTAACCACGGCAAGAAGCTTCCATCTCGCAACAGCAACATCTTGCTGCGAGGCCCGAAATAAAAGCGGGCTCTGCGTTCAAGCTCCCACTGGTCGTCGGCACTGATGCCTGGGGCGTAAAGAAAAACACGACGAGCTAGCAGGGTCCGGCGTAGCCAGTTTACTACACTCGAGGGCGAGAAGCGCAGCTTAACAGAACGAAGCCTCAACAACCCAGCTCTCCAAGGTTAGCAGGCGAGCGCTTATAGCCCGGCGAGCCGGGCAGGTAAACGCGCATAGGATCGAGCATCATCGATCTGCACCGTTGGACTCCTGCCTCGCAGCTACCATTGCGCGCACTGCCGCAGGCTAGTCTGTGTTGCGTCGCAGCAAACCCTCGCGTCGTAGAGGGTACTTTGATAGGTGGAACAACTAGACTCATCCATAGCAGCCAAGCGGCTTAGCGTGAATCAACCATGGCGACCGTTACCGTGATAGTCAGCGCTCACAATCGGCGGCAGCAGACATTATCATGCTTCGATGCCCTGTTCGGCGGCAACAGCGGCACTCACCACATTCGCGTTGTTTTGACGGATGATGGCTCCACAGACGGCACAGCCGATGCTGTTAGGGCGTCGTTTCCCTCCGTCGAGATCGTTGCCGGCAATGGCGCACTCTACTGGAACCGCGGAATGCTTGCAGCGTGGCGGCACGCACTCACCTGCAACACGGACTATTATCTTTGGCTGAATGACGACACGGAATTGAGGCCGGGGGCACTTGACGCCCTCATCGCCCTCCAACAGACGGCTCCACCCAAGACCATCGTAGTCGGCAGGATCGTCGACAGCGAAGGTAAGCCCATATACGGCGCGCTCCGCAGGGTAGAATCGGACATTAAACTCGGCGGTGTCCGCATCTGGCGCCGGATCAGGACGGAGCTTGCGCCACCAGATGAAGGTTCTTCCGACACCTTCCAAGGGAACTGCGTACTGATGCCGTCTAGCGTCGTGGACGATGTTGGCTTGCTTGACCCGGTGTTTTGGCATTCGGAAGGAGACACGGATTACGG
This sequence comes from Phenylobacterium sp. VNQ135, assembly GCF_049445735.1. Taxonomy (NCBI): domain Bacteria; kingdom Pseudomonadati; phylum Pseudomonadota; class Alphaproteobacteria; order Caulobacterales; family Caulobacteraceae; genus Phenylobacterium; species Phenylobacterium sp. VNQ135. The sequence goes on from NZ_JBMSDS010000006.1 coordinate 4,936, forward strand.
GTATCGCGCCAAAGCCGCGGGCTACGACATCCGTCAAGCGGTCGAGCCTGTCGCCATCGGCACATACAACGACGCCTTTGAACAGAAGCGCAGTCGCCTCAGCTTTGACACGTGGCGGTACGTGTTCACCCACCCAAAAGGCCGCCGCTTCAGCGAAACATCAATATACATTCGACGTTACTACGGCCCCTCCTGGAGGTTGCGCCTTCTATTCTTCTACGCACGTATGCTCTTGGTGCAAAAGTAGGCCGCCTGGTTCGAGCCTCCAACTTGCATTTGCAGCCTCATTGATGCCTCACCGGTCAGCAGGCACAGCTATGCGCCGTCGCACCGGAGAGGAAGCACGGCCTCGCGTTGGCGTGAGCGCTCGGAATCAAGCATATTGGAGGTTGGATGAGTAGCCTGCGGTCGTTGGCTCACAGCGCCTGGAACTCACCCACGTTGATGACATGGGCGAGCCTTTTTGTCCGGCTCGGCGGCTTAGCCCTGCTCCTACCCGTGGCACTTGCGACGTTAAGCACGGACGAGGTGCTTGTTTGGCAAACGATCTCCAGCTTAACCGTACTTTTTACCCTCATCGACTTCGGGTTCAATCCGACGTTCGCCAGAATCATTGCAACTGCCCGTGGTGGTGGCACACTGGCTCAACTTTCGCGAGGTAGACGCGGCCAGGACCAGTCACTGGAACACGGAGATGCCCCGCTCGATATTGGGGAAGTTACGGCAACGCTTCGCTGGGTCTATCGCTGGATTGTTGTGGTCAGCACCTTCCTCACGCTGACAGCTGGAACTTCTGCGCTGTTGCGGCCCATCTCGAATCTAAGTGACGCCAGCGAAGCATGGGTGGCGTGGTGTCTGGCTGCAGTGTCTCTGCAAATCTCCGTCTTCGGCGGTGCAAACAGCGCTACGCTTACTGGGTTTGGCTGCATCGCGACCGCACGCCGCATAGACGCCGGGGTCGGCGCGCTGCAGATCCTGACAGCAGTACTCGTCGCCGCAGCTGGTGGCGGGCTGCTAGGAATTGTAGCGAGCTACTCGGCATTCTCGCTGCCCCTCTACTTGGCCTATCATCGCAAGGTGCGTCGTTTAAACGTGCCGCGCTCAGCCGCGCGTCTCAACCCGCTACTCCTCCAGGCTGTGTGGGCGGCAGCTTGGCGCTCCGGTGTTGGCGTCCTTATGAGCAACGGCATCATACAAATGAGTGGCGTTCTCTATGCTCAGCTAGGGAAACCCGCGGATGCCGCAGCGTTCATGCTGCTACTTCGTGCCATCACGGCTGTGAGCCAGGTATCTCAGGCACCATTCTACTCAAAGCTACCAGAGATGTCGCGACTGCGGGCTGCGCGGGAGATCCACGAGGTTGCCGCTCTCGCGTCGGCAGGGATGTCGTTTGCCTTCTGGACATACTCGATCGGCGCCGGAGCACTGTTGGTCCTGGCACCACCACTACTGCAGATGATCGGGAGCTCAGTGCACCTTCCCGCCTACGATGTAACCGCAACTCTGATATTAGCATTCTTCGTTGAGCGCTATTGCGCAATGCATATTCAGCTCTACTCACTTACCCACCACATCATCTGGCATGTCATGAATGGTGTGACCGGTGTGCTAATGATTTGTTCTTCTGTCGCACTCGCGCCCATGGTGGGGCAGCTCTCCTTCCCTTTAGCAATGCTAATCAGCTACAGTGCCTTCTTTGCGTGGCGCGCTTCACAGCTATCCATTAACAGCCTTGGCACTTCGCGCGCCAGATTTGAACTGCGCACCTCGGCGTTTCCTCTGATAGCCCTTCTATGCATGCTAACCGGCGCGCTGTTTCTTCACATGGGCGATCGACAATGAGCTGGCGCGAAGATCTGTACGCGTACTCTCGACGACCCACTCTGCACGTTGAGAAAGATGCGGGCGTTCGATCGCCAATTCACGCGGAATGGGCCCTCGAAGCGTTGTCACATTGTCACCGCCGTCTGCAGGTTGCCGCCCCAACGCCTAGCCACTGAGGTTCGGGCACTACGGTATCGCCGCAACGGGCACTTCGCGAAGGAGCGCGAAACGGTGCCCGCCGATTCGAAACACGGTCAGCGATCATGCTTGCGCTACCACGCTGGCACAGCGCCCGCACCGCCTCCCTAGCTTAACAGCAGCAGACTTATAGTTCGTCAGTAGCTTCTTAGTGTGCGCCAAAGTCTGTCAACGAGCGCGCCCGCGTCTCGCTGCGGCATCGGCCACGCTCGAGAAGCTTTCTGGACACCATTACGGCCTGTTCCACCGCCTGGGCTCACGCGCCGGCACCGCCAGCACACAAAGTTGGTTTCCGGCACTTGCGATGTTCGCACTTATTCGCGAACGCTCAGAAGTACGCCCGAAATAACGGAGCGAGCGACCGCGCAAACTGCGCCGTTAGGTGATTACTGTCTGCAAAAATAGGAACTCCCTCGGACATGTACGGACAAGCTGTGGACGAACAGATGGCTTCATCAGGATAGATGACGTCGACACCAGCGGCCCGTAGCATCGCGAGCCGCGAATAGACTGGCTCAAGGCGAGACTCAAGGTCCGCCCTCGGGGCGTACAATGGTTGTCTTGAAACACGGTGATAGGCCATCGACCTCGAGAGGTTGCTGGAAAGGTCGTAGCCTGGTGTAGCGATTGGTCCGACGATTATGACGTCCTTATTCGCGGCTCGCAGCTCCGCCACAGTCGCGACTAGCCCATCGAGCATGACTTCGAACTTATGGTCCTCTTTCATGCCGGCCTGAAGGTAATATGCTCGGCCATCATAGTTCTCCCAGTGCATAGCTAGGATCACTGTTCTGACGGATGTTTCAGTGATGCGGCGTGCATTCGATCTGTTCAGCCTCAGGCAACTGGCGCTCGTGCTTCGATCCACCAGAGGCGGGCAGTCATTGACAGGTATCAGTAGTCCGCTTTTCCCCCTCTCAGCGAGAACCGCGTCGATAGCCGGCGTATACATCTGGGCATGGGAGTCTCCCCAGATAATTACGTCAATGTTGGCGAAGTCTCTTCGTTCAACCCCAAGAGGACACGCGTAATACCCTTTGAAGGGGATGTAATCAGTCACCGAGCATTTGAACATCGTGCCGCCGACCGCGTTAATCCGAGCTACATCCGGAGAATACCGGCTCGGCCAACCCATATTTGCGGTCAGCGCGACGGAAGCCGCGACGAATGTGGCGGCACCCGCAGCGAAGACTGTGAAGAGCGAGCCGAAGCCAAGGGCACGGCGCCTGAAGGGCACCTCAATGAAGCGCCACGAAAGATAGGCAACGAACACGCCGGCCGCGATCACTCCCGCCGTCTCGAAGCTAGTCAGCTCACGGACAAGGTAGTACCGGGTCAACACGATTATAGGCCAGTGCCAGAGGTAGAGGGAGTAAGAAATTAGCCCGACGCCCACCATCGGCTTGCTTGCCAGAAGCCAAGTGAGGTGGTGACGACCTTCCGCGCCAGCCGCGATGATCAGAGCCGCCCCAAGGCAAGGCGGAACCGCAGCAAGTCCCGGAAACGGCGTCCGATCAGAATACAGTGCGACAGGTACTAACACCAGTACGAGGCCAGCCAAAGCCACGGCGCCTCGGCAGGCCTCAGATTTCATTCGCGGGTAGAAACCGATCGCGAGCAGTGATCCGAGAAGAAGCTCCCACGCTCGAGTCGGAAGCAGGAAAAAGGTAGGCAAAGACTTGTTAATCTGTATTCCGACAACAGCAAGAATTAGGGAGCAGAGCGTGGCCAGCACAAGGACTTGATGTTCGAAGCGTCGGATGAATCGGTGCGTTGCCGCGAGAAGGAGCGGGAAGAAGATATAGAACTGCTCTTCGACGGCAAGCGACCACGTATGTAGAAAGACCTTTTGCTCGGCCGGCCCGTCAAAGTATCCCCCGGTGCGCCAGAAGAAGATATTCGAGCTGAATAAGCTCGCAGCCGCCGCGCTCTGCGATGCTGCCGCGTAGTCCTTCGGCATCAGCACGACGGCCCCGACGACTAGAACAAGCGCCATCATTACGAACAACGCAGGTATTATTCGCTTGATCCGACGCGTGTAAAACGATCGCACTGAATAGCCGCCGGCGCTCTGCTCTTGCCGGATAATAGCGGTTATAAGATAGCCAGAAATTACGAAGAATACGTCGACCCCGACATACCCGCCGCTAAAGCCGCTAACGTTGGCATGGAAGAGAACAACTGGCAGAACTGCCAATGCGCGGAGCCCATCGACGTCGGCTCGGTACGGCATTCTCACTGCGCCATTGGTCATCCATCCCTCCTAGTACCCAAGGCGCACCCGAGAGCGTGCTCCAAGCTCAATGGCGATTCCAACGGCTCGCTTCTTATCAACTGATGTTTGCAGTTGCTGCGACGCACGAGACATTTGCCAAGCCATACCGGGCGACCCGTTCCCGGCACATGGTCCACTTACATGCCAAGCATTGAGGCCCACTCAGCGCCGGCTCTAAGATTCACAGCCTCGATCGCGCTCTTTGCGGCAGCGGCTCTCGCCGCGCGCCGCGCCCGGGACGAAGATCCTTCATGATCATGATATGCCGCTTGGAGTGCAATCCGGAGACCGCTTCGATCGCAGCCCGATGCTCGATACAATCCATCTATCTCGCCTAGGTATTCGCCCACTCCAACGTCTGGGGTAATAATCACACCGACGCCTTCGCTGAGCGCTTCAAGAACTGTTAAGCCGTAGGACTCAAAGGCGCTAGCAACGACCAATACATCGACACCGCTAAAGAAGCTTGCCCGATGCTCATGTTTGACGGCGCCGGAAAACTGTACTGTCCTGTCACCCAGGCTGGCAGCCGCCCGTCGAGCATGCCGCGCATAGCGCTCCGAACCGGGACGGGGAGCTCCACCCACCTTGAGCGTACAAGCAGCATGCGATGAGGATAGAAAGTCTCCAAACGCCTGTACCAACGGCAAGAGGCCCTTTCTTGGGCTGATTTCCGCGAGAAACCCGAAGGTAAAGCGGCGATCACCTGAGCAATCTGTACTTTCTTGGCCACTCAGGCTATCGACAAAATCAGGTATTACCCGACGCGGTGCGCGCTTAGAAACCCAGGAAACAAGCGAATCTCGCTCTACTTTGGATGAGAATACTATGGAGCTAGTCCTGCGAATTCGCTCGTTCTCCACTAACGCCAAGTACGGCAATTTCTTCAAATCACGTGGGCGAGAAAACTCCGCAGCAGCTAAACCGCCGCGCGGCAAGTAGTAGATATTCTGTGATGGGGATAGGTTCTTGTATAACGTGCGAATGGCCGGCCCTCGTTGCCAAGGACCAGCCACGATGATGCTGTCGTACTTCTGAAGTTCGCTCATAGGGAAGTGTGGGCAGGGCTCCTCTGCCGCCGGTAGAACCTTGAGCCTTTCGACGCCCGACCTAAGCCGCCCCAAATCGAACACGTCGGAGGTCGCGCCGAGTTTGCCAAGTTGGTGCGCTAGCAGGCGAATGGATTCGGGAGCCCCCCCCCAGCCCTGTCGAAACTCCTGCACGATGTGGAGAAGTCGCATCGTCAACGCGCCTCTCGCGGGGCACCGGCAAGCAGCCACTCCACCGACTCATCGACTCCCGCCTCGAATGGTATGACAGGCAGCCCGATGAGTGAGAATGTTGGCTCTAGTGGCACGGGGTAACTCTGCGTTAGCCGCTGCACTCGGCCGCTATCGATCGGCACCGGTCTGCCGAGCTTGGCGGCTGCGTCTCCAGCATATCCGAGGAGGTGGAGCAACGCCGCCGGTACGCGAGTCGCCGGTTTGCCGCGAAGGCGCACGCTGAAGGCATCGGCCCAGATAGCGGAGTCCATCACCTCGTCAGCTAGATAGTAGACTTGCCGGCTGGTGATTGCCGGTGGCTTCAAGATAAGATCAACCATCTGCTTAGCAGTATTACGCACAAAGCCATATGATCTCAGAATAGGAGCATCCGCTACGGCTTGGATATAGTGCCCGGATCCTATGTACTTCCAGATCGCAGAGGCAAGCGACGGGTGGTACGGGCCCCAAATCGTAGCGGGACGTACTGTCAACCAAGGAACTTCAGACTGCCACTGAAATAGGAGCCCCTCAGCAAACGCCTTGGCCTCGCCGTAAACCGTGTATGGTTTGAAGTCGAGCGGCCCTCGTGGATCATGGCCGGGCCCGATCGTAAGTTGTGTTGACACATTCAACAATCGCGTAAGCTGTCCATAGCCCTCGATGGCAGCGAGCAGGTTTCTGGTTCCTTGGTGAATGGACGCGAAATCCTCCCACGCTGAACTCTGAATTTCTGCTCGCGCGGCCAAGTGCATGATTATATCAGGCCGGAACTCGGTAAGACTCCGCTCCAAACTTTCGAGGTCGAGCAAGTCTCCCTCGAACCAGCTATTGTCGTGGCGCCGAAACGTCGGCCTTTTCACATCGAAATTGCAGCCAATATGTCCTTCAGCACCGAGCACGTCCATGACGTGAGATCCGATAAAGCCCGATCCGCCGGTGACAAGAACCCTCATCGCGAGCCTCCTCGCGGGCGCCGGAGAGTGGCGATGCGGAATGCATCCACAAAACGGCCTTGAATCGCTGGTCCAAACCGGATGCGCAGCCAGGATTTGACCTCTGCACGGAAGAGCAGCCATCTGAAAGGCAAAGACGGCGGCTCCCCTTCGGCTGCGCACACTGCAGCGATTTCACGTAAAGTCGTTGCTTGGCTCAGAGAAGCTCCTGAAAGCCCCTGATCCCCTGCAAGTACAAGGAGATCATCTAGGAACGCTGCCTCGCAGCGGCGCAAAGCGCGGCGGGTCCATTCGTAATCGCCAGCTATTCTGAAGGCGGGTCGGAAGCCGCCGATGCGCTCGAACAACTCGGAGCGAGCTAGCATCCCAGTATGCGGAATCGCCATGCAGTACTTCATCCGGCGCCGGAGCTTCGCCCATGGCCCCCCAAGCACGTCAGTGACTCGGCCCGCAGCGGACACCATCGCCACTTTGCCATAGGCCACGCCAACGTTGGCTGGCAGTTTGGCTAGCGCCGCATGCAGCCGCTCAACGACCTTCGCATCAGCGATCCTGTCATCGCATCCGATGAACCAAACCCACTTGGACCGAACCTTGGGTAAAGCCTTGTTCCAGGCGTCATAGATTCCATCATCGGGCTCGCTCTGCCAGAATGTCAGTTCGTGACTTCGCTGTTCGAGAAGTTCCTTGGTGCCGTCGTGCGAAGCGCCGTCCATGACTATCAGTTCATCAACAGGGACGGTCTGACATCTAATACTATCGAGGCATGACTCCAGAGTGGCGGCTCCGTTGTACGTCGCAATGACTATCGCGATCGACGTCACTTCACGCCCCCAAAAGACTCACAAAGCTGCTTACCCGTCTGGCAGATCGGGACGCGCGGCCGTCCTATGCGCCAACATCGTTTTCGCCTCAAGCTCAACCGCGGCCGCGGCTTGCAAATGCGTCAACGCTGTGCACTAAGCGTTCGCGCCGAGGGGGCTATGGACGCCAGCATCGTTATTCGCACGTACAACGAGGCCAAGTGGCTTCCGGAGCTGCTCGCGGCGGTCAAAGCTCAGCGGCTCGAGGGCCTTTCGGCCGAGACCGTGATCGTCGATTCCGGGTCGACAGACGAGACCTTGGCGATCGCAGAAGCGCATCAGTGTCGCGTCGTGCACATCGCGAAGGAAGATTTCACCTTCGGGCGCTCTTTGAACGTCGGCTGCGAGGCCGCCCGCGGCGAATCCCTGGTGTTCATCAGCGGCCACTGCATTCCGGTGGGCGAGGAGTGGCTTGCCAACCTGATCCAACCCTTGCGCGAAGGGCGCGCACATTACGTCTATGGGCGGCAGGAGGGTCATCCTCTGACGAAGTACTCCGAGCATCAGCTGTTCAAGAAGTACTATCCCGACCGCAGCGTCATCCCGCAGCAGGACATCTTCTGCAACAATGCCAACTCGGCCTTGCTTAAGCGTGTGTGGCGCGAACAGGCGTTCGACGAGACCCTCACCGGGCTCGAGGACATGGAGCTCGCGAAGCGGCTCGTCGCCACGGGTCGCCGGATCGGCTACGTCGCAGACGCCTCTGTGCTGCACATTCACGAGGAGACGTGGTCGCGGGTGAAGAACCGGTACGAGCGCGAGGCGATCGCCCTTCGGACGGTGTTGCCCGACGTGCACGTCTCGTTCTGGGATTTTCTGCGCTATTTCGCGGCCGGCGTGATGCTGGATTCGGGCCAGGCCATTCAGGACAAGGTCTTCCTCAAACACGCGGGCGAGATCGTGCTCTTCCGGCTGATGCAGTACTGGGGCACCTATCGCGGCAATCATCATCACCGGCGCCTGTCGGCGCAGCGGAAAGAAGCCTACTTCTATCCTCGTTAACCCCTGCTGGATCCCATGACCTCTGAACCGTCGTACGGGCTGGTGGCGCTCCTGCCCATGAAAGCGCACAGCGCCCGCGTCATCTCGAAGAATTTCCGCACTTTTGCTGGCAAGCCCCTATTTCGGTGGATTCTCGACACCTTGTTGGCGACGCCAGAGATCGAGCTCGTGGTGATCAACACCGACGCCCGCGAGATCCTGCGCGAGCATGGGCTGACTGGAGATGAGGGCCGCGTGCTGATCCGTGATCGGAAACCGGAGCTCTGCGGCGACTTTGTGAGCATGAACCTCGTTCTTGCCGACGACATCGCCGCGGTGAAGGCTGACGCTTACCTCATGACCCACACAACCAACCCGCTCCTGTCGCGCGAGACGGTGGCGGCGGCGATTCAGCGCTACCGCGAAGGCGTGGCGGCTGGCGTCGCGGACTCGTTGTTCACCGTGAACAAATTCCAGACACGCTTCTACCGGACCGACGGCAGCGCGGTGAACCACGATCCAAACAACCTGATACGGACGCAGGACCTGGAGCCTTGGTTCGAGGAGAATTCGAACCTCTACCTCTTCTCCCGTGAGAGCTTCGCGGCGACAAACGCCCGGATCGGCAAGCGGCCCCTGATGCATGAGATGGGCAAGCTTGAGGCCGCCGACATCGATGGCCCCGAGGACTGGATGATCGCCGAAGCCATCGCCCGCTATCAGGGCGAGCGTCCTGAGAGCGAGGTCGAATGATGCGCGTCCTGGTCACCTGCCCGCCGATGCTGCGGATGATCGATGAATTCCGACCGATCTTCGCCGATCGCGGCGCGGAGCTCGTCGCGCCCGACGTCGTCCAGACCCTGACCGAAGAGCAGCTGATCGAGCTGCTGCCGACGTTCGACGGCTGGATCTCGGGAGATGACCCGGCGACCGAGCGCGTGCTGACCGCAGGCGTGGCCGGTCGCCTGCGGGGCCTCGTCAAATGGGGCGTGGGCGTCGACAACGTCGACTTCGAGGCCTGTCGTAAGCTCGGCCTTCAGGTGGCGCACACCCCAGGCGTCTTCGGTCGCGAGGTGGCCGACATCGCCATGGGCTATGTCATCGGCCTGGCGCGGGAGACCTTCCGGATCGATCGCGAGATCCGGGAGAAGAAGACCTGGCCGAAGCCCAGCGGCATTTCGCTCGAGGGCAAGGTTGTCGCGCTCGTCGGCTTCGGGGACATCGGGCGGGCGACAGCGCGACGGCTGCTGGCGTCGGACATGATCGTCCATGCCTACGATCCCGGCGCTCCGGAGACGCCCGATTTGGAGGTGACCCGCCTCGCCTGGCCTGAGCGGCTGGAGGAAGCCGACTTCATCGTCTTCACCTGTCCGCTGAACGAGGCGACACGCGGCATGTTCAATGCCGACACGCTGAATCTGGTGAAGCCCGGCGTCAGACTGGTCAATGTTGGGCGCGGTCCCGTTGTGGTCACAGACGCCCTGATCGAGGGCTTGAGAGATGGCCGCATCCATTCGGCGGCCCTCGACGTGGTGGAGGTGGAGCCGCTGGCGCCCGACTCCCCGCTGCGCGATTTCGATCAGTGCATCTTCGGGTCGCACAACGCCTCAAATACAGCAGACGCGGTGCGTCGGGTCTCGCACAAGGCGATCGACCTTCTTTTCGGGTTCCTTCACTAGCTTAGCCATTGTAAGGGCTCGTGTCTCGTCGCCCGCAAAGCGGGTCCGGCGCCGACGCGTGGTCCTCGCGAAGGGGTAGGTGGTGGAGAGCGACAAGCCTGAACTGCGCCGACTGGTGACGGCGCTGGACGCGGTGATCCGGGACGCCAGCGCGGCCCGAGCGGCGTTGCGCCAAGCGCTCGAACCTTCCCCGGCGGAGCCGTCGCCCCAGGCGACGCCAGTCGCCGAGGTCGTCGCTCAGGCGGAGAAGGAACGACCGCGCAACATCGGATGCACCTGGCCCGCCTAGGGCCTCAGCTCCGGAACAGGTCCGGCCGCCGCAATTGCAGCGTCTGTGTGAGGATCAGCACCTTGGCGTCGAGGATCTCGCCGCAGGCCGCCATCCGGGCGAGCTGCTGCAGCGGCGCCTCATGCACCTGGATGAACTCGTTCTCGCTGACGAGGCCGCCGCCGCCGCCGACGCGGTCGGCGACGCCATAAGGCGCCAGGAAGAGGTACGCCCGCTCCGTGGAGACCCCGGGCAGGGTGAACAGCTTGACCACGAACTCGAGATGCTGGAGCCGCACTCCGCCCTCTTCCATCGCTTCGCGCCGGGCGCAGTCTGCCGGCTCGTCGCCGTCAAGGCGCCCGGCGATCGCTTCCAGGACCGGGGGATGGCCCTTGATGAGCACCGGCGCCCGGGCCAGCGTGACCAGCAGCGCGACACGCCGCGCCGGATCGTAAGGCAGGATGCAGATCGACTCGCCGTGATCCTCGGCGTGGCGTTCGAACACCGCCCCGCCCGGGTCGCGAATGGTGGCCAGCAGCATGCGCGCCCAGCCGTCGTAGACGACCCGATAGCTCAAGAGCTCGGCGTCGGCGGAGGCGCAGCTTGTCTTCGTCATCCGCCTCCAACAGCCTCCAGAGGCCGGCCCGTCAACTTAAGTTTGTAATGTCACGTTGCGGTTGACTAGAAGATAGCGGGCAGATGAGTCGCTGGGCCGACGATCTGCGCAACTCGATGGCAGCGAGACCCGTCCCCACCCCATGCGCGTCCTCCTCCTTGAGACGGATCTCTTCAGCGCCGTCGGAGGCGGTCAGACGGTCTACCAGAACTTGGTGCGGCGCCGCTCCGACGTCCAGTTCAGCTTCTTCTCGACCGGCGCCGCCGCCGTCGGCGCGTTGCCGCCCAACGCGACCGCCATCCCGCTGACGGACTGGAACCCGGCGGAGTTCGACTACGGGCGTGACGGCCACTTCCAGCCCGCCCTGTCCGCGGCGCGGCGCTTCGCCCGCTCGGCGCGGCTGGCTGATCCGGCAGGGGCCTTCGACGTGGTCGACGCGCCCGACTATCGCGAGCACGCCCTGTTCATCCGCGAAGCGCTGGCGGAAGAAGGGCTGGCGGTGGGCTCCGTCGCCCTGGCGCTGCACGGGACGATATCTTCCGCGTTGCGGGGCGGTTGGCCTTGGCAGGGTGACGCGCGAAAGATGTTCGCCGCCCTCGAGCTGCGCGAGCGGCTGCAGAGGCAGACCGTCGACAGCCTATATGCGATCAGCGGCGCCTATGCGGCTGAGGTGGCGCGCGGCAGCGGCCGCACGATCAACCTTATCGATCCCCTCGCGCTGATCCGGCCGACCGAGCCGGTGATGGCGCCGGCCGGGGGCCCGCCCGATCTCGTGTTCGTGGGACGGCGGGAGAAGCGCAAAGGCCCCGACCTGTTCGTCGACCTCGTCTGGTCGACCCCGCGCGAACTCTATGGCGCGGCCCGCCTGATCGGCGGCGACGGCGTCAACCATCAGGGACGCGGCGGCGACGAGATCCTCGCCGAGGCCGCGAGACTGCGGGACGTTCAGGTGAGCATCGAGCCGGCCCGGTCCCAAGCGGAGCTTCGCGCGCTCTGCCGCAGCCGGACGGTGCTGGTCGTCCCCTCCCGGTACGACCAGTTCAATCTGGTGGCGCTGGAGGCTCTGCTGGACGGCTGTCCGACGCTGATCTCGCGCGGCGCGGGCGTCGCCGAGTGGGTCGAGACCCATCTGCCCGAGCTTGCCTGGTTGATCGTCGACTTCACCTGCGAGCGACAGGCCGCCGAACTCGCGACCCGAATCTGCCAAGACTATGACGGCGTCCGCGCCGAGGTCGTGCGTGCGGTCCGCGCCGCGCAGCTTGAGCCCGACCTCAGCCGCTTCGAGACGATGTATGCGGCGAGCCGGCCCGCGTCGGCGCCGGCCGTGCAGACGCGGCTCCGCACCTTCGCCCAGCGCGCGACCTTGGCGGCCAATGTGCGCGCCGTCAGCGAGCGCCCCCCCCTGCCGCGCGATCCCATCTTGCGGGCGGGCGCAGCCGCACTCTTCGCCACCCAGAAGGGCGGCCGGCTTGCCGGGCAGGGTTGGTCCCGCGCCGCAGGGGCGCTCCGCCGTACGCGAGATGAGCTGACCGAAGAAGCGGTCGTGGCGCGGTTCCGCCGCCGTATCGCCCGGCTCTACGGGATCAAGGGCGCGGCGTGGCCGGAATTCACCTTGTCGGGCTCGGCCGACGGCGTGCGGGATCGGCTGCTATATCAGGGGGAGAGCGATGCGCGGCAGCGGGCCGAGAAGATCGCCTATGGCCAGCTGGTCGCCTCCGAGCGACGCCTGGAGCGGGTGCACTGGTACGCCGAGCTGGCGCGCCTCGAGCAGGCCGCCGGCAACCGACTGACCGCCGCCGTCTACCAGGCCCGCATCCTGCGCTGGCTGGGCGTCGACCGCTTCTCCAGATTGGCGGACGTCCAGGCGACGCTGATCGAAGAAGGTTTTCCAGCCGAGGCGGCCAGCTTGACGGGGCTGCTCGACGACGGGCCGATGAGCCGCCCCGAGGGCCGCAAGATCCTCGACGCGCAGCTCTCGCAGCACCTGAGCCTTGCCGACAAGCCCTGGGCGCGGCTCGCCGATCGCCGCGCTGAGGCCGAGCCGAAGGTGTCGGTGATCGTCTCGCTCTACAACGCCGCCGCCAAGCTGCCGGGCTTCGTCCGTTTCCTGCGCCAACAGACCCTGCTGCAGGCGGGGCGGGTCGAGGTGGTCTTCGTGGACAGCGGCTCGCCCGCCGACGAATGGGCCGCGCTGGAACCCGTCTGGCGCGAACAGCCGTTCCCGATGGTCTACGCCCGCAGCGCCGAGCGCGAGACGATCCAGGCGGCGTGGAACCGCGCCATCCGCCTCGCCCGCGCGCCCTATCTCGTCTTCCTCGGCGTCGATGAAGGGGTCCGCCCGGATGGGCTGGCGCGCCTTGCCGAACGGCTCGATCATGAGCCCGATGTCGACTGGGTGATGGCCGACAGCTTCATCAACCAGATCGATCGTCGCGGCGTGGTGGACCAGGACGTCATGGCCTACGTCCGGACGGGACTTCGCGGTGCGTCGCACTATCTGGAGTCCACCTATCTGAGCTACGTCGGCGGCATGTACCGCCGAACGATCCACGATCGCTTCGGCTACTACGACGAAAGCTTCCGGGCGGCCGGCGACACCGAGTTTAAGAACCGGGTGCTGCCGTTCATCGAGGTTCGGCATCTGCCGGAGCGGCTTGGGGTCTTCAACGACTTCCCCGATGCTCGAATGACCAATCATCCGCGCGCCGAGATCGAGGATATCCGCGCCTGGTATATCCATCGCACGCCCGCCGGCATGGCCTATGCCTTCGACAACAAGCCGGCGGAGGCGGCCGTGGCCCTGCTCTGCGACACACTGTCGTACCGCAAGGCCTACAAGCGCGAGCTGAGCACCGACGTGGACCTCGCCGCGGCGCTGGCCGGCTACCTGGCGCACCGGCGACCCGACGCGCGCTGGCGGCGCGTGCAGGATCTCACCGCGCAGCTGCGCGGGCGATTCCGTCGCCTCGACACCTGGGGCACGCGCTACCAAGGCATCGGCGCGCAATACGAGCTCGCCGTGACGGTCCAGCAGATCCGCGATCTGGCGGAGCGGCTCCGCCGGGAGCTCGGATGCGAGGTCGCGCCCGCCTTCGACGCCTTCAATGACAATCGCTACGAGCAGCATTTCTGGGTCTGGCGGACTTGACGCCGCCATCCCCGTGAGCGACGGCAGAGTGCGGGAACGGCGAAAGATCCGTCAGGGGAACCAAAGGTCGATGGGTCGGGTGCGTGCCCTTGCTGGGAAGATGCGTCGGCGTCTCACCCACGCTGCATCGGCCCTCCCCCACCCCTCCGCTGATGAGCGCCCGACCGAGCCGCAGTCCTCCCCCGAGCAACCGTCGTCGCCGCCCCCCTCGCCGCCCGAGGTCGCCATGGTCGAGCCGCCGGCGGCTGTCACGAAGCGCGGACCGGACTGGTTGGCGTTCGAGGCCGACCCTGATCCCTTGGCCTTAGTGATCGAGGCCTGGGCTCAGCCGGCCCAAGGCGTGGTGATGTTCGGCCTGGGTTCGCCGAGCCGGCTGGTCCGCGCGGCCCGCGCCGTGGGCCCCAGAGGATGGCTGATCGGCCACGACGACGATCGTGATCGTCTGGGCGAGGCTCAGGCGGCGTTGAACGCCGCGGGATGCGGGTGGGCGCAACTCGTCGGCGGGCCGCGCTGGGCGGGGGCGCCAGGCGCGCTCGTGCAACGCCTGCAACGGCTCGCCGGCATCTCGCCCGCGATGGTCGTGTTCGAGACGAGACCCCAAGGACGGCTGGCGGCCTGGCTTGCGGATGCGCAACCCGAAAGCGCGCCGGTGTTCGTGGGCCGGCTAGATGAGCTGGGCGACGCCGGCGAAGCGCCCGCCCTGGCGGCCGCCCGAAGCCTGGGCTACCAGAGCCTCGACCCCATTACCGCCGAGCTCGTCGCCCTCGACGAGCCCGGCGGTCGCGACCTGACCCTCATGGCTCCCGCCCGGATGGCGCCGCGGCTTCAAGCCTTCGTCGCTCCGCCGGACTATCATGCGCGCCTGCCCCGGGACGGCTTTACGCGAGACCCTGATGGGTACTGGCGGGCCGCCCGAGGTCTGCCGCTGCCGGCCGGCCGCTTCATCCTGGCGGCGGACATCGGCGGCCTTCGGCCCGCGCCCGGCTGGCGCATCGAGGCCTACGTTCGCGGACAACTCAAGGCCGCGTCTGAGACCTCTGACGCCGCGCAGGCGAGGCTCTTCCTCGAGTTGGCCGCTCCTGCCCCGCTGCGGCTGCGGCTGCGCTGCAACGGGACGGACGAGGCCGCCTGGCGGGGCTTCGACGTCTGGCGGCGGGCGGACACAGGCGTAGAAACTTCGAGACGCGAGGACCTGGGATGACCTTTTTCGACATGGCGTGCCGGGGCTGCGGCGCCCGGCGCGTGGAGCCGTTCCTGGATCTCGGCGATCAGCCGCACTGCAACCGGCTCATCCCGGAGCGTCTGGCGGCCATTCCAGAGCCGAAGTTCCCCCTCCGCGCCGGCTTCTGCCACGATTGCACCCTGGTGCAGATCGACCACACGATTCCGAAGGAATCGATGTTCTCCGACTATCCCTATGTTTCCGGCACCACCCGGACCCTGACG
Organism: Phenylobacterium sp. VNQ135; assembly: GCF_049445735.1. NCBI lineage: Bacteria > Pseudomonadati > Pseudomonadota > Alphaproteobacteria > Caulobacterales > Caulobacteraceae > Phenylobacterium > Phenylobacterium sp. VNQ135. The sequence goes on from NZ_JBMSDS010000006.1 coordinate 20,452, forward strand.
GAACACTTCAAGGAGACCGCGGCGCGCCTGTCGGCGACCTTCGGCCTCGGCCCTCAGGACCTGGTCGTCGACATCGGCAGCAACGACGGCACCGCCCTTAAGGCTTATCAGGCGCTTGGCCTTCGCACCCTGGGGGTCGAACCGGCGGCGAACGTCGCGACCCTCGCACTCGAGGCGGGCGTCGAGACGCTGAACCGGTTCTTCAACGAAGAGACCGCGGCGGTGATCCGCCGCGACTATGGGCCGGCCAAGCTGGTCACGGCGGCCGGCGTCTTCTTTCACCTGGAGGAGTTGCACAGCGTCTGCCGCGGCATCCAGCAGCTGCTGGCCGAGGACGGCGTCTTCAGCGTCCAGGCGATCTATCTGGGCGGCATGGTGGAAAAGACCGCCTTCGACCAGATCTATCATGAGCACCTCTGCTACTATACCCTGCGCTCGCTGCAGGCGCTTCTGGCGCAGCATGGGCTTGAGGTGTTCGAGGTATCGGTGAAGCCGATCCACGGCGGCTCGCTGGAAGCTCACATCGGCCATCCGGGCAAGCGACCGGTGTCGCCGCGGGTGGCTGAGATGCTGGCGGAAGAGGCGCGCGCCGGCTTGGGCGAGCTCGCCACCTACCAGGCGTTCGCCGACCGGGTCTGGCGTCTGCGGGACGATCTGCTCGCCGCCCTTCACGACCAGGCGGCGCGCGGCCGGCGGGTGTTCGCCTACAGCGCGCCGGCCAAGGGCGCGACCCTGCTGAACGCCTTTGGCATCGGCCCTGACCTGGTGCAATGCGCCGTCGAGCGAGCCCCGCTGAAGTTCGACCATCTGATCCCCGGCGCCCGCATCCCGATCCGCGACGAGGCCAAGACCGAACGCCCCGACGCCTACCTGATGCTCGCCTGGAACTTCCTCGACGAGTTCATCGTCAAGGAACGGGACTTCCTGCGCGCCGGGGGCGAGTTCATCGTGCCGGTTCCCCACGTGCGCGTGGTCGGCGCCGAGGCGCTCGCCGCGTGAGCCAGATTGTGCTGGTGGGCGCCACCGGCTTCCTCGGCCGCAATGTCCTCGACGCCCTGGTCGCGGACGGCCGCGACGTGGTGGCGGTGAGCGCGTCAGGCGCCCAGCCGCCGGGCGCTCGCACCGGCCTCACCCTCGACGAGCTTGAGAGCTACCAAGGGCTCTCCGAGCAGCCGGTGCTGGTGAATGTCGCCGCCCGACGCTACGACGCCCGGACCTTTTCGGCGGAGCAGGACCTGATCCTGTCCCAGAACCTCGCCCTGGTTCAACGGGTCTATGAGATCTGCGCGCGGCGCGGCATCCGCGAGATCCGCCAGGCCAGCTCCGTGGCGGTCTACCCGGCCGACCGCCAGCTGCTCTCCGACGAGCAGCCGCTCGACCTGAACGCCGCGCCCCATCCCGGCGAAGCCTTCTACGGGTGGTCGAAGCGTTGGGGCGAGATTCTCGCCGGACTGCACCGGCAGCGGCACGGGGCCTCCACCGTCAGCTTCCGCATCACCAATCCATTCGGCCCCCACGACACCCTCGACGCCGGCGCCGCGCACGTCGCCACGGCCTTCGTCCTGCGGGCGCTGGAGCCGGGACCGGAGTTCCCGCTGCGCGGCGGGCACATTGAGCGCGACTTCATCTACGCCGGAGATGTGGCCGCCGCCATCCTCGCCACCCTGGACTGGCGGCGGCGGCAGGAGGTCTACAACCTCGGGCGCGGCGAAAACACGACACTGGCGGAGCTCGCCCGCGCCGTGCTCGCCGCGGCCGGGTCGGACAAGCGCATCGTCGCCGATGAAGCCCCCGCGAGCGGTCCCGCCGCCCGGCGCATCACCGCCGACAGAATTCGCGCCGACGTTCCGGTCGTGTGGCGCTCCTTGGACGAGGGGCTCGCCCTGACCGTGGAGTGGTATCGCCGTGCTCTCGCCCGCTAGTCGCGTCCTTGTGCTTGGCGCGGACGGCTTTGTCGGGGCGAATCTGGTGGCTTGGCTGCAGGCCCGCGGCGTCGCGCACCACGCGATCGGCCGCGCCGCGGGCGACCTGTCCGAGCCGCAGACGGCGGAGGCCGCTTTCCGCGCCGCGCCGGCGTGCGACCTGATCTTCCATCTGGTCACGCGACAGCGGACGGGCCCGGTCCAGTACGACCTCCAGGGCGAGCTGCTCGCGATCAACAGCCGCATCCATCTCAACGTGCTGGAAGCCTGGCGCCGTCACCAACCCCAGGCCCTGCTGCTGAGCGCCGGCAGCTCCTGCACCTATCCCGAGCAGGACGAGCCCCTGCCGGAAGACGCCTTCGGCGCGCCCGGCGTGCATCCCTCGGTGATCGGCTATGCCCAGGCCAAGATGCTGCTGGCCGCCGGCAGCCGGGTCTATGCCGAGCAGTACGGTCTGAAGTACCTGCACTGCGTGTTGGCCACCCTCTACGGCCCGCGGGACCATCTCGCGCCGGAGCGCAGCCATTTCATGGGCGCGATGATCGCACGCGCGGCCCGGGAGAAGGCGGCCGGGGCTCAGGCCTTCACCGTCTGGGGGCGGCCAGATGTGGTGCGCGAGTTGCTGTATGTCGAAGACCAGATCGAAGCGATGATGGCCGCCGCGAGAGTGTTCGAGAACCGGATTGTGAACTGCGCGGCCAACTCGCCCATCACCATCGGGGAGGCGGCCGAGGCGATCCGGAGGGCGCTCGAATGGGAGGCGCCGATCGCCTACCCCGCGGGCACCTTCGTCAGCGCGGGTCGGAAAGTCCTGGACTCCAGCCGGTTCCTGCAGGCCACCGGCTGGCGACCGCGCTGGACCTTGGAGGAGGGGATCAGGGCGGTGCTGGCGGATCAAGCCTCGGCTTGAGCCGCGCGCCGCTGGGCATGCCATAGGGCGCCGCGTGGTCGGGCGCAAAGGCCGGCAAGCCCTCGACGACGCAGAGCGCGCGGAAGAAGGCGGAATGCCCCACCAGCAACGGCGGCGCGCCAGACGCCGCGGCAAGGCACGTCTGCACGGCGGCCCGGGCGCGTTGCTGCAATTCGAGAAACGTTTCGGCCTCTCGGATCGCCGCCCCCGCCAGCCAGGCCTCGAAGAAGCGGTCGTCGGGATCGTCTTCCCGCGCACCTTGCTTGACCCCGAGATTGGCCTCCACGAGCTCGGGCCGGCTCAGCATCGGGCGTCCGGTCCGGGCGGCGATTGCGCGCGCCGTCTCGGCGGCTCGCTGTAGCGGGCTGTGGAAGATGATGCCGAAGGGCAGGCTTCGACACGCCTCGCCAGCCGCCTGGGCCTGCGCCCGGCCGCGCGCCGTCAGCGGGCGATCGAGCGCGCCGATGCAGCGGCGCGCGACGTTCCAATCGCTCTCGCCATGACGCAGGAAGATATAGTGATCGACCATCCGGCGCTCATAACGGGGTCGCGACACGCCGGGCAAGGCGCGAAACGGCGCCTGCAGGCGGCGAGCCACACGCGCGTTTACACCTTCGACGAGCTGTGGGAGCAGACAGGCGTGACCCAGCGCCGCCGTCTTCTCTACCTGCTCAACAGCTTCGACGCCGGCGGCGCCGAGCGGGCTCCCGGCCTGCTGCTCGACGGCGGCGCGTTCGAAGGCTTCGACGTCGACGTGGTGGGCCTCGTCCGGGGCGGCGGCTTCCATATGGAAGACCTGCGACGGATCACGGGACGGGTGGAAGCGCTGCTCGGCGACCGGCGGCTGCGCCCTTGGCACGTGCTTCCGGCGCACCGGGTGTTACGGGACCGCCTCCCGGGCTATGACGCCGTCGTCCTGTCCCTGCCCCAGGCCAATCTCGCAGGACGCCTCGCCGCGCTGCGGCTCAAACGGCGCCCGGTCCTCTACAGCTTCCATCACAACACCCACTTCTCCAATCCGTTGTACGGGCCGATGTTTCGGGCCACCGCCAGCGTGGTCGATGGCTTGCTGGCGGACAGCCTCGGCACGGCCGAGGCCGCCGCGAAGCTCTACGGTCGCCCGGCGCCGTCCGCCTCGATCCTGCCGCTGGTCCGGTTTGATCAACGCCACCCGCAACCGGCCCTGCCCTGGCGGCCGGGACGCCCGCTCAGGCTGGTGACGGCCGGGCGGCTGACGGGCGTCAAGCGCCAGGACGCCCTGATCGAGGCGGTGGCGCGTCTGCAGGCCGCGGGACGGGATGTTCGCCTGACCATCTTCGGCGAAGGCCCCCGACGGGAAGCGCTGGGTCGGCAGATCGCGCAGGCGGGCCTCAAGACCTGCGTCGTTCTGGCGGGGCATGCCGGCGATTGGTTGCAGGCCGACGCCGACGCCTTTGTCCTGTCCAGCCGCCACGAAGGACTTTGCATCGTCGCCCTCGAAGCCATGCATCGTGGGTGGCCCGTGATCGCCGCCCCTGTCGGAGAGCTGCCGCGACATGCGGCGGCTGGTGCGCTGCATCTGCTGCCGTCGGCCGATGGCGCCGCTGTGGCGCGCGCCATCGGCGCGCTGATGGATGCGCCGCAACGTCTCTACGCCATCCGCGCGGCGGGGATCGATTACGCCAACACGCAGTATGGCGCAGGGGTGGTCCGGGACGCCTATGCCGCCTTCAACCGCCGCCTGCATGCCGATGTGGCAGTGCGCCAAGCTCACGGCGGCATCCCCTAGCCGGGACCGCCGATGACGAGGCCTGAGAGACGTCCCGCCGCAGGAAGACGACCGGCGCGGAGCTTCCGTGTCCCGCGCCGGTCCGACGAGCAGCTCACGTTTTGGGGGCGGGCGCTGCTCGACGCTCGCAGCTAAGCTGAACTTGCGGCGGCGAGCAAGGCAAGCAACGGTCCCTTGGAGGCCGCAATGGGCTGGCTCCTGCGCAGAAGACGCCAGGCTTGCGAAAGGAACTCCGGTCCCCACCCTCAGGCTTGCGAGGCGCCGAGGAGATGGGCCATCGTCGACGCAAACCTGTGCAGGCGCCCGTGGTGCAGGTCGGCAATGAAGGCGCCAGCCTTGCCGCATGTGAAGCGGGACTATAATCGAAGCGAGCTGGGCGCGCGGCCAGGCGGGCCGGCCCGAGCTTGATCCCGGGCGGCCCCGGGCGCCAGCCGCGCGATCACCGGGCCGGTGCACGATCGGCGCCCACGGGAGAGCGGAGGCACGATTTGCTATTCTGGGGGTCGCTCGCGCTGGTCGTCGGCCTGGTGGTTGGCGTGCGCCTCATCGCGGCGATTCGACGCTAACGGAAACGTCATACCTCGGTGATATACGCGCCGCTGAGGAACCCGGACCCATCGAACCCTCGGTTCCTGACCCTGCTTGACCCCCGGCGCCCCCGCCGGGGGTTCTTTTCGTCTTCAGGGCGGTCGGCGACGTTCGCCGTCGCCGCGGCCGGATCGGGGTTGGCGCCCGCGCCCGCTTCGCCATAAGCCACGATCATCATCTACGCGTTCGGCCTGCTGCAGCCGCTCGTCGACGCAGCGATCGGAGGCTGCAGCAAGGAGGGCAGATGGATCGGGGATCGAAGCCCGCCGTCCTCGTGACGGGCGGGGCCGGCTATATCGGCGCACATACGGCGAAGGCTCTGAGCGAGCGGGGCTTCTTCCCCGTGGTCTTCGACAGTCTGAGTTCCGGCTTCCGCGAGGCCGTGCGCTGGGGCGCGTTCGTCCATGGCGACATCCGCGACGCCCGCGCCGTGGCCGAGGCGCTGGACGAGTACGGCGCCAAGTCCGTGATCCACTTCGCCGGCCTGATCGAGGTCGGGCGTTCGGTGGTGCAGCCCGACCTGTTCTGGGAAATCAACGTCGCGGGCACGACCAGCCTGCTGACCGCCATGCGCGAGCGCGGCGTGGAGCGGATGGTCTTCTCGTCCAGCGCGGCCGTCTACGGCCAGGGCGGCCGCGGGGCGCTGGAGACGATCCCCGAGGATGCGGTGAAGGCGCCCTCCAGCCCGTACGGCGACACCAAGCTGGCCTGCGAGTGGATGATCCAGGCGCAGTGCAAGGCCTATGGGCTGAGCGCCGTGGCGCTCCGCTACTTCAACGCCGCGGGCGCGGACGCCTCGGGGCTGATCGGCGAGGCGCACGAGCCGGAGACCCACCTGATCCCGCTGGCCATCGCCGCGGCCCTGGGCGACGGCAAGCCGCTGACGGTGTTCGGCGACGACTTCGACACGCCCGACGGCACCTGCCTGCGCGACTACATCCATGTGAACGACCTGGCCGCGGCGCACGTCGCGGCGCTGGAGGTCGAACTGCCCGCCGGCGCCTACGAGGCGGTCAACGTCGGAACGGGCCAGGGCGCCTCCGTGCGCGAGGTGGTGGAGGCCGTTGGCCGCGCCGCCGGCCGGCCCGTGCCGCACAGCGTCGGCGCAAGGCGCGCCGGCGACCCGCCGAGCCTCGTGGCCAACGCCTCGCGGGCCCGGGACCTGCTGGGCTGGGAGCCCAAGTGTTCGGACCTCGACCGCATCGTCGCCGATGCCATGCGCTGGGAAGCACAGCCCGCGTACGGCTCCGGCCGCCGCGCCACCAGCCGACCTGCGACAAGCCCGGTCAGGGGCGAGGCTCCGCGCCTCGCGGCCGAGGGGCGCGGCGGATGACCGGGCGGCGGACATCGCGCGTCGGTCAGATGCAGATTCATCTTCGCGCTTGGCGTGAGTTGCGGTTGCTGACGCAGCAGGAGCTCGCGCAGGCCGCCTCGACCTCGCCGGCCATGATCAGTCGCCTCGAACACGGGACCGCGCGCCCTTCGCCCGACCTGCTGGCTCGCCTCGCCACCGCGCTGGAGCTGCCCGCGTCGGAGTTGCTCCACCAGGATCCGGGCGTCGGCGGCCACGGCCTCCCTGAACGATGAAGCGCTCCTACGACGCCGCCAAGACCGCACGGCCGCCTTGCTTGGCCGGCGGCGGAGCAAGGCGGGGGCGGAAGGGAATGACGTGATGCCCAGGTGGATGGTGTGGAGCTGGCGCCTGGCGCTCGGCGCGGTGCTCCTGGTCGCCTTCGTCGGCGCCACCGACGCCAACGAGCGATGGGCGGCCCTGCAGCTGAAGCCCGACCAGGTGAACCACGGCCTGCTGTCCTTCGCTCTCACCTTCCTGCTGCTTGCGTCGTTTCGACGTGCGAAGGCGTGGCAGGTGGCGCTGGTTGTTCTCGCCGCCGGCTTCGGCCTCGAGGGTCTGCAGGCGTTCGGCTACTTCGCCGGCGACGCCCAGCTGAAGGATCTGGTCTCCGACATGGTCGGCGTCGCATTCGCAGCCTTGCCGGTGGCGGTCGGTCGCAGTCAAGGACGGCGGGCCGCGCAGGACAGCGTCGTCCCGCCAGACCCCGCAACGCGTCGGTGACGCCGTCCTGAGACGCCGAGGTCGGGGCAACGCCTTACGGCACGACCGATCCGGCGTCGTCGCGTGCGACGACGCCTCGCGCGGCGAGGGCCATGGCTTGGCTCGAGCGCCGCCGCCGCCGCTGGGCGTCAGACGGGCGCGTCCGTTAACAGGCCGTCGAGGGAGGCGCGAGCGCGGGCGCGAGCGTCGGGATCGGGCGCGATCTCCAGGGCGGCGGCAAGATCCTCCCGCGCAGCGCCAGGCCGCCCCAGCTTCGCTCGCGCCTGCGCCCGATTGAAGCGGCTCCAGAAGGGATCGAAGCCGTTCGCCAGAGCCTCGCCGTACATCTGCTCGGCGCGGTCCAGGTCGCGATGCAGGATCTGCAGCGCTTCGGCGGCAAGGTAGAGCATGGCCGCCGAGGTTTCGTCGGCCGCCAGCGCCAGATCCGCCAGCTGCAGGGCCTGTTCTATGGCTCCTGCATGGAAGGCGGACCAGGCGAGACGCTGGACGGCGTCCAGGATCGTCCTCATCTCCTCGGACGTGGACACCGCGAGGGCGAGGAACAGGGTGTCGGGCGCGCGGACGAGATGCTCGGCGAGCGCCTCGTCCTCTAGGACCAGGAGCCGGGTTCGCGCAAGGCGGCGCCGGTCGCAGGGCGACCGCTCGGCGGCGTGCAGCGCCTTCCGCACTCCCGCGGGCGCGTCGCCGGTGAGCCGGCCATACTCGGCGCGCGCGTAGGCGAGGATGCCGGCGGCGGACCGGCGGGCCGGCAAGCGCAGGCCGACCCCCGCCGTCGCGGCGCTGCGCAGCGCGACGTCCATCAGCAACGCTGCGGCCTCGCGATCCTCGCCGGCGGATCGCTCCCAGGCTGACGCCAGCGCCAGCACATGGTGGGGCCTCGCCGGCGCGCCGCGCTCGCCAATCCGCAGAAGAGCGGGCGTGAACGCAAGAAGGCGGCCGAGAGGTTCACCGCGCTCAACGCGTGCGGCGAGCGCCCGAAACAGGGCGAGTCCTCGACCCTGTTCGGCGAGGCGCCCGATCTGTTCGATGTCCAGATTCTCAAGGTCAAGGCCGGCGTCGGCGAGCCGCTGCTCCAGGTCGGCCGTGGCGGCGCCCTGCCCCGCCGCCTCCAGCTGATCCCGTTCGTCGAGCACGGGACTGAGGACGTGCTCGCGGTCAGCGGAACGCCGGGCCAGGCGAGCCGCACCCAAGCGCAGCTCCAGCTCGCGGTTGGACATGGGCGCACCGTCTCTCTGCGCCGCCAGGGCGTCGGCCGCCCGACGCTGACACCAGTAGGGGTCATAGCCGTCCGCCTCGGCCTGCCGGTAGGCTGCTTCGGCCTCGAGGTGGGCGCCGCGTCCGCTCAGGTGCTCCCCGAGCAGGTACCGCATGTCGCCGAGCGCCGGCTCGAGCGTCAGCGTCCGGCGCAACTCATCACCCGCCCCGCTGATGCCACCGGCGTTGTAGATCGCCCAGAGGCGTTGCCGCAGACCATCCAGCGCCGCGCGCCGGGTCCCGTCTGGCGCCGCAGGGTCCTGGAGGATGGCGTTCAGTTTCTTGAGGCCCTCCGCGCCGTCGCCGCGCAACAGCAGAAGCCGGCCCTGCTGCACGAGGCACCACTGCGCCTCGTAGCCGAGCTCGGCGGCCCGTTCGTAGTGCGAAAGGGCGATCTCCGGATCCTGTCCGCTGAGCCGGGCGCACTCCGCCAGGATATAATGGGCAGCCGCCGCGGCCGGCGCCGCCTCGAGCGCGTCTCGAGCGATTTCGGCCGCGGTCGACAAATCCTGAGCCTGAAATGCGGCCCAGGCCAGCTGCTGCAGCCCGTCGGCGACCACCGCGCGCTGCTCGCCGTCAGCCAGCGCCTGCGCCATGCCGAAGGCGCGCCGCGCGTCCTGGATCTGGCCGCGGCGCCCCTGAAGGACGCCCACCAGGCGCCAGGACCAGAAGGGGTCGAAGCCGAGGTCGACCGCCCGGCTCGCCCAATCCGCCGCCGCGTCCAAATCCTCCGCGCCGGCCTCGAACTCGATCAGGCTCGCCAGGTAGTAATAGTCTCCGGCCGCCTTCTCCGGCCAGGTCGTGATGACCTCGCGGGCGAGCGCCAGCGCCCATTGCCGCTCGCCGGCGTGGAAGGCGCGCCAGAGACGATCTCGGATGCGGAACTCCTCGCCGGTCAAGACGATGTGGCTGGCGGCAAGTTGCGCCGCCTGCGCGCGCAGGCGTGCGGCCGCGCCCTCCTCGCTGGCCAGCTCGGCCTGGGTCAGCAACACCTCCACCGGGTCTGCGCCTGCGCTCAGCGCCTTGCGCAGCTCGCGCGCGGCGTCGCGCGGTCGCGTCGAGCCAGGTCTCATGACTGAGCGCGCGCGTTGCAGCAGCAGGTCCGGGTGTGTCGGCGCGACCGCCAGCAGCGCCGTCAGCAGCGCGTCGGCCGTGGCTGTCAGCCGGTGGGTCGCCGCCGCGCGCACCGCCTCGAGGCCGAGTTGGACCCAGCGTTCGACGTACGGCGGCGGGGCGGCGCGCGGCGGCCGCGTTCCGGGCAGCCAATCCAGGTAACGGTCGAGCTTGCTGCGGACATCGAAACTCGGCGCCCCCGCCTGCGCGGCGGCGCGCAGCTGCGCCTGCGCGGTGGGATCGTCCAGATACGAGAGAATCAAGGCCGGCCAGCGCTCGAGGTCGTTCTCGATCAGGCAGGCAGCCTGGGCGGCCTGCGGCACGCCGCGCACGCCAAGGGCAGTGCTCATCAACGGTGCGCCAGACGCCAAGGCGTCCACCGCCTTCACGGACGCGCCGGTGCCTGCGGCCATCGGAGCCAGGACGAGGGCCGCCGTCTGGTACAGCAGGCGCAAGGTGAGCTCGTCCACCCGCCCAAGCGCCGTGAAGGCGCCGCTGGTCTCGGGCTCGGCGCAAGCGCCGACGACGATGATGCGGGCTGCGCCCTCCAGCTGTGGGGCCATGGCCCGCAGCGCCTGGGCGGCCTGCTGGTTGGGACCGTAGCGACTGCCGACGAACAGCAGCAGCGGAAGATCGTCCGGGGGCAGGCTGCAGAGCGCATCCACCAGCGGCCGGACGTCCGCGGGAAGCGGTCTCAAGGCGGCGGTGTCGAGGCCCACCTCGATCGCTTCAGCCGGCGCCCCCCAGGCCGTGAGCCGCTGGGCGTCCTCGACGCTGAGCGTGGCGACGTGGTCTGCCGCCTTGAGCCCGTCGAGCTCCATGCGTCGTGTCGCCCACCGCAGCCACGCCGGGGAATGCTTCACCTGGTCGGAGAGGATGTCGTGCGCCGTCACCACCCAAGGGCGGCCGTGGCGGCGGGCCGCGTCCGCCACGAGCGGCGCCCAGAACGGATACTCGACGAACACGATGTCGGAGCTGCGGACGAGGTGATCGATCCGCTCCGCGAGCGCGGGGTCGTGCGCCGCAGCATCGGCGAGCCGCAGATAGATGTCTTCGTCGTTCTTCGCGCCGAGCGCCGCCGACCGCCGCATCTGCGCCTGCCGCGCCGGATCGGCGCTCGCCCGCTCAAGGACGGGAACAGCTTCCCAGAGGACGTTGCCCCGACGGATCGGCGGGTGCCGGGTGTCCTGGAGGACCCGGACCTCAGCGGCGCTTTCGGCCAGGACATCGATGAGGCTGTTCACGCGCTGGCTCGCGCCACTGCTCCGCTGCAGCCCGTCGCCCCAGGGGTAGAGCACCGCCGCGTGCAGCTTGCGCGCGCGGGGTCGATCCGCCGCGCCGTCGATCAGGGCGGCCGCGAAGCTCTGCGGATTGTGGGTTGCGACCCAGGAGGGCGCCGCCTCGGCGGCTTGCGCAGCAAGCCGCCCGTAGTCGTCAGCGCAGTCGACCAACGCCTTGGCGAGCGCGGTCGCGTCGCGATCTGGCGCCACCCGCCCGGCGCCCGTCGCCTCGACCTGATCGCTCATCCAGGTGTCCGCGGTGCAGATCACGGGCTTGGCCGCGGCCAGGGCTTCGAGCAGGACCCCGGACGTCCGCGCTTCATAGATCGCGCGCCAATAGGGCAAGGCGACGATGTCGGCGTCCTGCAAGAGGGCGTAATAGGCGTCGCTCTCCAGCGGCGCGTGAAGCAGACATACGTCGGAATGCCCCTCTGCCGCATATTGCGTGATGGCGGGGACAAGCAGCGGCGTCGGATCGTTGACCTGGAACGTGAAGCGGAATCGATCCTGATCGCCGCGCAGTTTCAGGATGCGCACGGCGTTGAATAGGTCGAGCAGGCCTTTCTCGTCCCGCGCGTTGCCGAGGCTGACCACATGCAGCGGTCGGCCCTCCGGTCCGGCGGCTGCGGCCGCTCTCAGCCGCCCTGTGTGAGGGATCGGCAGCACCTCCACCGGCAGGCCGTACAATCTTTCGAACTGGTCGGCGAGGCGGCCGCTGTCCGATGCGAGCCGGACACGCACGCCCCGGCCGATCGCCGCCCGCAGGCGCTTGGCGGCCTCGTCAGACAAGGGGTGGTCGTAGTGCGCCGGCTCGTAGCGGAGGAGCAGCACCAACTGCCCGCGCCCGGCGGCCATCCGCTCGGCATAGCCTGCGAACCCGAAGAACTGCCGCCGCGTGATCATGTGTCCGAAGACGATGTCGTCGGGCCCGAGCGCCGCCGGCGGCGCCGCCGCGGCAAGCTCGGACAGGAAGACAGCGTTGGCCGCAGCCGTCGGGTCCTCCGCCGCCGGCGTCCCCCAGATATCGTGGCTAAAGGTAGGTCGGACGGCCAACTGCGCGGCGATCAGGTCGCTGGCGCTGCGATGGCCAAGGCACACGCCGACGTAGCCGCGGGCGGCCGCACCCTCAAGCGTCGCCGCGTCGTACTCGAAATGATGGCCTACGAAGTCCTTGAGCGATGGATCGACGATCCACAGTCGCTTTACCGTCACCGCTGCCCCCGCCCTGTGCGACTGAGGCCGGTGCGCGCCGGCCGCAGCACCCAGGCCTTAGCATGCCCGGAAGCATAACGCCGTGCGTCTTTTGTACGCTGAAGGCGTTGCAGGCGACGCTGCTTCCAGGGCGGGCAGCCTGCTAGGCGGTGGTTCCCGCCAGGCGCTCCAGCGTCTTGGCGTGCAGCCGCCACGAGGAAACCTGCGGCACATAGAGACGGCCGCCGCCTTCCAGGGCCAACACGTCGAGCCGGATGAGGCCGCTGCGCGGCCGCCTGGTGGGAGAGGAGCTGCGAAAGGGTGTCATGATATTCCCTCGGCGTTCATCACGGCGAACTCCGAGGTCCAACAGCGGTTCCCACGTAGCGCGGCCTTGCCCCGGATCGACACCTCTGTCGTCTGCTGAAGGCGCAACAACCTTGCGTGTCCAAGCCGCCCGCAGACGATCGGACATCAGGTGAGTAACGAGGAGCGGCTCCACCTCCGCCGCCGCTGGGCAGGCCCATAACGGAGGCCGACGACGGGCGCACCTTGAGGTCGCCGGGGGGCTTACCCGCCGCTGCTGCGGGATCTCGCTCATGTGCGCCCTGGGTTTGGCCAAGGACCGACGGATGCAGTCCGCGGCGCGCCGCGCGACGGCGGACGACGCCCCTGGCCGAACCCGCAGCTCCGTCTCCGACTGCGCCGAGATCCTGCTCGATACGCCTTGGAAGCGGCCGCCCCCGCTCGACCCACCGCAGCTCTACTTTGGCGAGCGCCTACTCCGGCGACGCATCTCTGAGTGGAACCTTGGGTCGGGCGGCGCATTTCGTGGCTGCAGGCGTCGGCTCCGAGACGAGGCCCAGCATCGGAAGAAGCGTCCCGGCGGTGACCAGACGCCGGGACGCGATCCAAGGTCGAAGTGAGCCGGCTAAGCCAAGGCCACGCCGAGCCGACCTCTCAATGACGCTCCCCGACGTGCCGCTGAGCTTCCGGCGGCAGGCCGCCAAGCCGGGCCGACGACACCGTCGACGTCTGGCGCTCGAAGCGCCGCGGTCGCAAGCTTCGCGATCGACCTCGGGCAGATGCTCGGTGATGACGGGCGATCGAGGCTATCCGACAACCAGCTCAGAAGACGAGCAAGGCCAAGGCGCCCCCGCCCGGGCTGCGAGGCGGCGCTCCGCAAACAGCACGCGCCCTCAGGGTCTATCAGGGGCTGACGGGCGCACGTTGCAGGGACGGCGTTGGATTTTCCGCCGCGCGGGGGGCTCGCCGAAGCCGCATCGGATCGCGCGCCTGTCGCTGGAGACTGAAGCCTTGCCCCACCGTCCTGCTGTCGGCGGGCGAGGGGCGCTGCCGCCCCACTCAGGCGCCCAGACCGCTCTCAAGCCCGCCACGGCGCCTTCGGGGTTGGCGCCTGGTCTGCGAGCCGCTCATGTCATGGGCATGGCGGATCGATCCGTCGCCGCGCTGCAGCAAGCCCGTGAGGGCACAGCTTTAACCGCTTAGATGACGTGGGGACGCGGCTTGCGGACGCCGCCATATCGACCTCCATCGTCGCTCCGGTGGAGGTCGATCCCCACCAGGCCTTCGCCAACTCATGGCCGCGGGCCGGGCGGCGGCGGCAGGCCCGCCGGGAGATTCTTGTACCAGAGGGGTCCCCATCCGGCGCCCATCGCCTGGAAGACCGGCTTGTCCGTCTCCACATCACCCCAGCTGCCGAGCTGTACGATACAGTCGCAACCCGCCGGGGCGCTTAGGTCGGGGATGTGCACGAGTGTTCGGCCGCGCGCCGCCGCCGCGGCGGCGAGATACGGCGCGCTGGATGGTCGCCCTTGGACGCCGATGACGTTGAAATGACGCAGGACATAATCGAGCAGCTGGACGTTCACTAGCCAGGAACACCAGTGCGGCTGGTCGGCGAAGGAGACCTGGCTCTCGCCCGCGAGACGGCGGCGTCGCGGCTGCAGCGCCCGCAGGATGCTGTCGGTCAGCTGCTGGGCGAAGGCGTCCCGATCGATCCCGTCGAAATCCCAGCCATGGATCGCGCGTGTCGAACCATGACCCTGCACCTCCCAGCCCGCTGTCACGGGGCTGAAGGCGTCGGAATAGGCGATGCGAACAGCCGGGGTCTGCAGGTAATCGCAAAGGTCAGCGAGATCCTGCGCAGCGGTGGCGACGAGGGCGTGACCCGGCGCGAGGTCGCATGCGAGGCGATGATGCTGAGCGCTGTAGCCGGCCCACCGCAGACCTAGGAGATCCGCCTCGGCCCGCGGGCGGAACTGATGGCTCAGGCGCGGATAGGCCATGTCGTTCTCGGAGCCCGGCCAGAAGAGCGTGACCGCGTCGTCGATCAGCAGCAAGTCGGCGTTCCGGATCGTGGCCAGCGCCGCTTCAAGATCGGCGTATTTCGAGACGTCCGGGTCTCGGGCCCGGAAATAATCCGAAAAGACCAGGTCGGAGAGCAGCACCCCGGGCGGCGGCGCGCAAACATGCTGCACTTGGAGGTGGTGGAAGCGCGACAGGCGCGCCAAGGCCTCGCCGGCCAGCGCCTGCAGCGGATTAGCGTCGCACAATGAGACGACGCGCAGATCCGGTGCAGTCGCTTCGTCGGTCGCCGCGTCGGTCGCCGGCGTCAGCAAGTCCGAGAGTGACGCCCCGCGGGCAATCGCCCGCTCAATGCGAGCTCCCCCTACGTCCCCACGCAGCTCAAGCACAAGGTTCACCCGACCCAGCGAGTCCAGCTGGTCACGGATCGGCTGCGACCAGTCGAGCCCCGGGAACAGCTCGCGCAAGGCCTCCGTCCGGCGCTGGCTCGTATGCGACCGTCCCGCGGTGCGGGCGCGCCAGTGCGCCAATGTGAGCGGACGATTGATCTTGCCCGAGGAGGTTTTGGTGATGAACCGGGGGGGAACGAACCTCACCTGCGTGGTCTCGACGCCACTCGCAGTCGCCAACTCCGCTCGCGCCTCGCCGTCGCGATCGCGTCGCCAGAACGCCGGGTCTTCAACGAGCACCAAGGGCCGGTCCGTGCCGAGGGCGGGATCGGGCTCAGCGAGGCTGGCGATCCGTCCGGCCGCTTGCGGCAATCGCTCGGCCAGGCGCGCATCCATATCGCTCAGCAGGAATTTGCGGCCGGCGACATTGGCCAGGTCCCGGGCGCGCCCTCGCAGGTAGACCTCGCCGTCGAGGATGACGCCCAGGTCGCCGGTGGCGAAGAACCCGTCCTCATCGCGGTCCAAGGGTCGGTCGAGATAGCCCTCGAGCGCATAGGGGCTGCGGACGTGCAAGGCGCCCTCGACCGCCTTGATCTCCACGCCCGGGATGGGTCGACCGCAGCTCACCACCCGCTCCCCGTCGATCTCCCGCACCTCGGGCGCAGCGGCCTCACTCACGGCGAAGATCGCCTCGGCCATGCCCCAGCAGTTGCGGATTCGCGCCCAGGGCGTCGCCGTGCGCTCGCAGAACCGACGGAGCGTGGCCTCTCGCGTGGGCTCCGAGCAGGAGATCCAGCGCTTGACCCTCGTCGTTGCGCCGGGCGCATCGGCCATGACCTCGAAGGCGAAGTTCGGCATGTAGCAAACGGCCTCGCCATGCCGGCGCAGGAGCCGCCAGAGAAGCTGAGGTTTCCGGACCCAATCGACCGGATCGAGCAGCGCGACCTGCGCGCCGGCGGCCAGCGGGGCGAGAAACGCCGCGACGAACCCCATGTCGTGGTAGAGCGGCAACCAGGAAACGACCGTGTCGCGCTCCGAGAGCTCCGTGACCTGGCCGTAGGCCTCGAGGTGTCGACGCACCAGCTCGAGGTCAAACCGCATCGGCTTGCGGTGACCGGTGGTGCCCGAACTCATCTGCAGCACGGCGCCGGCCTGGGGAACGGCGAGATCGCGGGCCGGTCCCAGGGGCAAGCTCCACAGGTCAATCTGCGGCGCGCCGGGGTCCGGGTGCCGGCAGGCCGGCTCGGCGCAAAGCAGAAGCGACAGACCCGCGCTGCGAACCGCTTCGGCGATCTCGGCTTCCCAGTAGCTGCGTGAGAGCTTCTCGGTTGGAAACTGCAGGAACATCGGCTCGCCGCCGGCGGCGAGGACCGCGAACCATGCCTCGACGGTCTCAGGTCGGGTTCGGCCGATCACGCCGACGCGGCACCCGGCCGAGCTGGACAACAACGGCAGGATGGCGCTGAAGACCCGCCCATGGAACGCCAGCGGCTGCGCGTCGGGACCATAGAAGATCAGCCGGCCGCCCAGCGGCTTCGGCCCCGCGAACCAACCTGCGAATCGGCTCTGCATCGCGCGTCCTCCCCGCCTGACTAGGCCACAGACGCTCGGCCGCGGCCAAGTCCGCGGCGCGGCTGCCGCTGGCGCCGCGGCATCGGTGCGCGGCAGGCGGTCCGAGCGGGTGACCCGAACCCGAGCACCGCTCCGCCCCGCGAAGCCTGCGCGGCGCCTTGCGTCGAGAGCCGTTCGAAGCGGCCGTTAGACGCTGTGGTTCAACACGCAGCGATTGCGCCCGGTGCGCTTGGCCGCATAGAGCGCGATGTCAGCCTTCGCGAGCCATGCCTCGCCGCTGCTGAGATCGGCGGTAGCCATGGCCACGCCGAAGCTGGCGGTGACGCTCAAGGGAGGCTCATGCGGGATGACCAGCGCCGCAATGGCCGCGCGCAGTTCTTCGGCCACCCGCATCGCGCAGTCGCCCTGGTTGAGAACCACCCCGAATTCCTCGCCACCGATGCGGCCGACCAAGCCACGACCGCTAAGCACCGCGCGGCATTGCTCGGCCACGGCCCGCAAAACCAGGTCGCCGGCTGGATGTCCGAACGTGTCGTTGATCGCCTTGAAGTGATCGATGTCCAGCAGCAACAGGGCGCCGCCGCCGGCCTGGAGCACCCGATCGGCCTCGGCGAGGAAGCCCCTGCGCGTGAGTACGCGGGTCAGATGATCCCGCTGGGCGATCATGCGCAGCTCGAACTCCTCCACGACCAGCGCGGCAAGGTTCTCCAGAACGTCCTGATGCCGCTCGTCGAACGCCCGTGGAACCGTATCGATCGCGCAGAGCGTGCCGATATTGTAGCCGTCCGGGGTCGAGAGCGGCGCCCCCAGATAGCTGCGAATATGCGGCGGGCCGGTCACGAGTGGGTTGCCCGCGAAGCGATCATCCTGGAGCGCGTCGGGCACCATCATCACATCACGCGCGCCGATGGCGTGGGCGCAGAAGGACACGTCCCGCGCCGTCTGATGGGTGTCGAGCCCCTGCTGAGCCTTGAACCACTGGCGGTCGGTGTCCACGAGCGACACGGCCGAGATGGGGACCTGGAGCGCCGATTGAACGATATTGGTGATGCGGTCGAAAGCGGGTTCAGGCAGCGTGTCGAGAAGGTCGTAGCGCCGTAGCGCCGCCAGGCGCGCGGGCTCGTCAGCGAGCTTGTCATCCATAGCGCGGGGCCGTCACCTCAGGGTCGCCGGCGTTGGCGGGGAATCTGAGAGCCAACCTAACCCACGCCTGGGGTCTGGGCGAGTCATGCAGGGACGTAGTCTCCGATCGCATAAATCTTGGGCATGAATTCGATGGGGCCTGATGCGGCGTGGGCTCGTCCCCCACCGGTTTGTCCAACAGCAGGTCGTTATTGATACTGATAAGGCGAGACTTGGTCGGCTTGACGTCTCCGCCGGGGGCGCCACGCCAACGCCGCCTGTCAACAAGATCCTCCGAAGGACCTTTCGCTAGGACGACGTCCTGAAGGTCTGCGGACACGATGCCCTCTCCGCCGAGGTCGCAATTCGACCAACGCTGAGGGGTCGGCTCCGTCGCGCGCATCGCAACGTTGACCTCGGGATATCGCGGCGCACCACCATCAAAGCCCGACGCCTACGATGATCGGCTGGCGACGGCCGCTCTCGCCTAAGAACGGTGGCTTGCCGAGGCGGCCGCTGCATCAAGTGTTCTGCAAGGAGGAGGCGCAAGCCGGACATCATCGCTCCGGGGGCCGCGGCCGGCCCATGAAGATCGTCGACCCATTTCGGGCCGCCTTCCGCCACGCATGTCGCGCCAACCTTCGCCGCGGGCAAAGGACCTTGAACTTCTGCCACGCCTCTGCGTTCCGGGGTTGAGATCGGCGGAGTCCGGTCCGGGGAGGATGCGACGATGGGTGCAGCGGCGGGTCCATCGACCTGGATCGAACGGCTCGGCTACGTGCGATGGGGCCTCGTCGGCGTTATTGGCCTAGATGTACTGCTCTGGGCGGTGATCATCGAGGCGGCGCAACTTGCGGTCGAGCATCGCGTGCTGGGCTGACCCGGTCGGGTCGCGCCCGTTCAACTTCCTGTGGAGAACTCGTTGGGAGGGGTTGGCGGCTCAGCGCGCCCCGGTTGAGGATACAGGATGAGCGATAGGTACGCCGTGCGACCCGACCGAGGAGGCTTCTCCGTGGTCGATCTCTGGACCGGGTTGGTGGCCGAGATCGCGGCGACGCCGCAGCAAGGGCTATCCGCCGCCGACGCTGGACACACGGCGCAGGTGATGAACGAGCGCCTGCAGCGCGACGAACCCTCCGCCGTTCTCCGCCTCGGGCCGCGCGCGGCGCCTCGCGGCTAGGCGCGCCTGCAGCGCAGGCCGCTCGTTCAGCGGTGGAGCGGCGCCAGGTCACCGCCAGCAGCGAGATCGAAGTGGGCCCGCCCTTCCGGTGAGGGCCGTCACCGAGAACGAGTTGCCGGCTCATCGGCTTGCGACGCTGGAAGTCGAAGGTGATCTGGCCCGCCGGCGCCGGCGCCGAGACTTCTTCCACGCCTCGACTTCCCGCGCCTTGCAGGCCACCCCTCCGGCCGAGACCGCGTAGGGCTCGGGAAAGTCGCTGGCCTTCTGGAGCCGCCAGGCCGCGGTGCGGCTGATGCCCACCCGCGGCTGCGCTTGCCTCCAGGAAAGATAGCCGCAGTCGGGCTAATAGGGTTGAAGGTGGTCCGTCCAGTGGATCATGGTCAGGTCTCCGGCTCGCGGCGCGAGCGTCTCAGGTTGGTCTGCTGGGCGTGCGCCCAGGCCCGCAGCGCGCCACGCGGGTACCAGGGCTTCCGCCGGATGTGCTGGCAGGGCGGTCCGTCGCCCCCAACCGACCAGAGCCTCGCCAGCGTGGCCGGCTTCATGCGAATCCTGAACCGGGCGAGGTACGCAGACGCCTCCGCGCGGGTCAGCAGGTCGTCGTCCGCTTCACCCGATCCCGGCGCATCGCAGTCAGGGACCGTCACGGCGCGCGTCCTCCGGCCTGGCATTGGCGTGCGCTGCGCACGCCGCGGCCCGCCGTCAGGGCCAGATAGCAGTCGACAACCGCCTCGACGTAGGCGCGCGTCTCCGCGATCTCCGGAACCCGTCCGAGCCGCCCCACGCGGCCCGGGCCTGCATTGTAGGCGGCGAGCGCCAGGCGCAGATCGCCGAAACGTCGAATCTGGCGCGCGAGGTAGTCGGCGCCGCCCAGTAGATTCTCCTGCGGGTCGAAGCGATCCCGCACGCCGAGGTCGTCGGCCGTCCCGGGCATCAGTTGCGTGAGACCCGCGGCGCCCACCGGCGAGACGGCGGCGGGCCGATAGCCACTTTCCACGATCTGCTGGAGCGGCCCCTCCCAGGGCATGCCGGAGCCGCCTGCCGCCGCCGGTCCAGCGACCAGCAGGGCGCAAGAGGTCACGGCGGCGGAGAAGCCGCACACACGTATCCGGCGCATGTCCGAAGTCCTTGATCTCGCGCCGAAATCGCGCGCTGCAGATCAAAGCAAGCAAATCTCGCCGCGGCCTGTCAACATCACGTCCGTAGCAGGGGCGCGAATATATTCAGCCGACTTCCGGGTGAGTTGCAGGCGCTTCGTAGATTGGGTTTCGCCAGCGGCATAATTCTTGGCGACGACTTAAATCGACTTACGCACGCTTGGCGGCCGCCGGGTCGCTCGGACACGTCATCCAGCAATTCCGTCGGCAGCGGAAGCTCACCCAGACCCGAGCTCGCTCGGCGCGAGCGATCAAGCGCAGTGTGTAAGTCCCCTACCGTCGACGACGTTGCGGGATCGGCCTCGGGAGGCGATTGCCTTCCGCCACCGCCTGCATCGACTTCGCGCGCTCCGTAACGGTCGTGAGAAATCGGCCGATCACTGGTCCGCTGAATCCGCAAGCTGCGACCTCCTCGGCAACCTGAGGGGCTTTTTCGAGCACGCTTGCTGTCAATTTCTGGGCCCGCTGACGCACAAACGGCGCGCCGATGCCGACCTCCTTCGCGAAATCCTCCCAAGTGTCGGGCGTAAACTCTTCCAACATGGAGCGGCGGCCGATCTTCATTGCCAGCTTCGCGTGGACGTCGGGATAGGCCGCCGTGCACATCAGGTCGTAGAGCGGGGCAAGGTCGATCCCGCCCGTAGCGTACAAGAGGCTGAAGTTCTTGCCGTGGGCGTCGGCATTGCCAATCAGCACGTTGAAGATGGCTGCGTCCGCCAAACGCAGGACGGCAGGCGCAGGCAAGACGCAGGCGCGCCGAACAAGATCAAAGCAATCACGGAAGATGGGGCCGCCTTCGGCCGCGTACTTCTTCTCGGGCGCGACGCCGAGGGCCTGGCAGAAGTCTTCCTGATGCAGACGCCGAATAGCGCCGTCGGCGGTGACGTCGCGATCGTAGCGTTCCACGATGAGATAGGTCTTCTCAGCGGTGCGCCTTGGTTCAACGTGCGCTACGCGGAGGCCGACGGCTTTCGCCAGGCGCATGGCGAAAGCTTCGTTTTCGGTTGAGCCCTCGAGACGCGCGACCGCGGGCTTGAGGATGTGCGTGCTGGGTTGTCCCACCGCTGGCAGAGCGACGCGCCCATTGATCATCACGATCGGCAGCTTGGCCTGCGCACCCGCAAGGGAGAGTCGGATGCCTTCTCCGGCCAGCATAGGACGGGCAGGGAGCTTGTTGATCGTCGCCACGAGGGCTTCGTCATCGAGCGCTTCCGATGCTGTGAGGCCCTTGGTGGCTGGTGGGTCTTCTCCGGCCGGCCACAGCGTGAGAGCGCCGGCCACGTCTCCGCCAAGATGTTCGAGAAGGCGAAAGTCGTTCTGCACCGAGACACCCAGCGCATGCGCGGCCGCGTCCCGTTGTCCCTCATCTGGCAACAAGCCGGCGAAGAATGGCCGCGTCTCACGTCGATTGAAGGGCTCCTCGCGCTTCGGGAGCGAGAGGGACAGCGCTGGCTTCGTGGCGTCCGAGATCCAAGCGGGATCGTACTCGAAAGCCAGATCGCCGTGTTCGTCGATCCGTAGGAGACCGGTGAGACGCCCATCCCACCACACGCCAAGGTCCTTGATCATGGCTGGTGCGTTTGGTTGGCGCGGACGACGCGGCTGACGACATCCAGGTCGAGCCCCAGGACGTGGAGGACGGCCAGAACGCGATCAAGCTGAACGGTGTTCTTCCCGCCTTCAAGATCCACGATGAAACGCAGGCCGACTCCCGCGGCCGCAGCCAGTTCAGGCTGGCGCAAGCCCAAGGCGCGTCTTGCTTCCCGGACGGCGTTGCCGATGTCGGTTGGGCTGGACATGCAAATTTCCCGTACGGGTAGTTTGCATAGATTTAAGGCTTCAAGTCAAGAAAATTTCCCGTACGGGTAATTCTGAATCTTGGACCGGCCAAAGCGGCATGAAATTTCCCGAACGGGAAATTTCCGCATCGTGATGCGGGCGGCCGGGGCCGAACCGGCACGAGCCTTCCGTCCAGGCGCCGGCGCAGACGCCGGCAACATCGAGCCGATCACGTTCATCATGATGATGATGCTGAAGACGATCATCTTGGGACGCCGACGTGCGGCCGCTCGCAAACAACCCGGCCGTGATCGCGCTGGTTCGTTTCAGGTCAGGCCACGGGGTCCAGGCGGTATCCGCCGTCGACGAACCCGCTGACCTGAAGGATGGCGTCGACGCTGCGTCCGCCCGGCGTACGCCTTAGGTGGACCAGGACATCCAGAGCCTGGGCGATGGCCCGCCGGGGTGGTTGTGCGACCACTTCCTGGAGCAGGTCCTCGAGGCGCAGGAGCGCTTCGGGGGCGGAATTCGCGTGGATGGTGGAGAGCCCGCCCGGGTGGCCGGTGTTCCAGGCCTTCAGGGTCTCCAGCGCGGCGGCGCCGTCTCGCATCTCGCCGATGACGATGCGGTCCGGGCGCATCCGCAGGGCGTCGCGCACCAGGTCGACGACGCCGATCGGCTTGGGGTGGCGGCGGGTGAGGACGCTGACCCGGTCCCAGGCGGAGCACTGGAGCTCCGGCGTGTCCTCGATCAGGAACACCCGGTCGTCGGTGAAGCCCGGCTCCGCCAGAAGCGCATTGGCCAAGGTGGTCTTGCCCGAACCGGTCCCGCCGCTGATCAGGATGTTGCGGCGGTCCACGACCGCGGAGCGCAGGGCCCGCGCCTGGGCGGGGACGAGCACGTCCTGCGCGACGTAGTCCTCGAGACGCCAGACCACGGGCGGCCGCTTGCGGATTGAAAAGGTCGGCGCCGACGACACCGGCGGCAGGAAGCCCTGGAAGCGCTCGCCGCTGGGCAGCACGCCGGACAGGCGAGGATCCTCCCGCGTCACCGGCTCTCCCACATGCTCCGCCACGAGCCGTATGGCTCGCTCACGTGCGGCTGCGCTCAGGCGCTCGCCTGTGTCGCGTCGGCCGTCGGCGACGTGGTCCACCACCAAGCGGCCGTCAGGATTGGCCAGAACTTCGACGATCTGTGGCTGGACCAGCGCCGAGAGCACCGCGTCTCCGAGCGCATGCCGCAGCGCCTCGAGCTTCCGGCCGGCGGCGACGTCCTCGGCGCTCACAGGTCGACAGCCTCGAAGGTGCGCGCCTCCGGCTCCACCGTCGTGCTCGAGGCCGTCTCGGGCTTCGCGTCCGCCTTGAGGTCCCGCAGCGAAGCGCGGGCTATGCGGGCGATGGTGTCGTCGATGAAGCGGCGCACCCGCACCTCGACCGCGGCCTGGAGCAGCGGGTCCCGATCGGCGGGCCGTTCCGGCAGCACCGTGAACAGTTCGCGCGCGAACTGCGCCATCAGCTCCTGCAGGAAAGTCATGTCCCGAGCCATGGACCGCCCGTGGTCGCGCACCGCCCGCTCCAGGGCGAGCAGGCGGTCCTCGGGATCGCCGGCAAGCCGCCGGGCGAGCCCTCGGGCGATCACCCGCTCGGCCGCGCGGCTGATGGAGCCCCCGCTCGCCGCCGCCTCGTCGGCGAGCGCCTGGGCGACCCGCGCATCCTCGAAATAGACCTGCACCCGCTGGCCGGGCGCGGCGACCTTCCTACTCATGGCGCTCGCGCGCTGAGGGACTTCCACGCCTGGAAGCGGTCCGAGGCGAACGCCGCCGCCTTCCGGCGTGTGGAGGCGGGCTGGCGCGCCGCGGGCACGCTCGTCGGGCATCCCGAGGTGCAGGCGGCGGCGCGAGAGGTGCTGGCGCGGCGTCCGGCGCGGCGCCGACGCGATTGGGGACGGGTCTGGCTGCCGACGACCGTGGCCGGCGTGTTCAGCCTGTTCCTGTTCGGCTGGGCGGACCGCGAGTTCGCGCCAGGTTACCGGACCGGCGTGGGCGAACAGCGGCTGCTGGTGCTGGACGACGGCTCACGGGTGCGGCTGAACACCGACAGCGCCGTGCGGGTGGTGTTCTGGGGCGATACCCGTCGAGTTTACCTGAACCGGGGCCAGGCCTTCTTCGAGGTGGCGCACGATCCGGCGCGGCCGTTCCTGGTGGACGCCGGCGACGCCGAGGTGCGGGCGCTGGGCACGCGGTTCGAGGTGCGGCGGGAGCGGGACGACGTGGCGGTGACCCTCGTCGAGGGCCGCGTGCGGGTCGAGGATGATCGGGGGCACGTGGCCGAACTCGCGCCGAGACAGCAGCTGCGCGTCGGCGAGGGCGGGATCAGTGACGCGCTCCCCGTCGCCAGTGACGCAGTCAGCTGGACCACCGGCCGGCTGGTCTTCCACGACACGCCGCTGGGCGCCGCCGTCGCGGAGGTGAACCGCTATTCGACGCGCAAGCTGGAGCTGCAGGGTGTCGGCCAGCTGGCGGACGAGCCCGTGAGCGGCGTCTTCGACGCCGGTGACGTGGAGGCTTTCGCCGCCGCAGTCGGCCAGGTCTACGGGCTGCGCCGCCTGGAGGGCGCAGGCGACGGGATTCGGCTGGCCCCCGCCGGCCCGGGCTCCGCCGGCTGAATATTTTTCCGAGGGTGTTCGGCGTCTTCTTCCGACTCCACCCCATGACGACGGGATTGGCCGTGTTCGGCCGGGCTGCTGTGGCCCGGCGGGTCCTCACCGTCGCTGTGGGGGAAGCATGATCAAGGGATGGATGGAGCCCGCCGCCGCGCGCCGCCGGCTGCTGCTGGGCGCCGGGCTTGCGGCCCTGCTCGCGGGGGCCGCCCAGGCGCAGACGCTGTACGCCATCGAGATCCAGGCCGGGCCGCTGGACGCGGCGCTGCTGTCGCTGGCCAAGCAGACGGACCAGCAGCTGTTCTTCCCGCGGGAGATGGTGGCGGGCCGGCGCGCGCCGGGCCTGAAGGGCCGCTACACGCCGGAGGCGGCCCTCGCCCAGCTGCTCGGCGCCACGGAGTTGGAGGCCCGTCGCGCCGGACCGCAGGTGCTGGTGGTGCAACGGCGGGGCGCCGAGGCCGCCCAGGCTGCGCCCGCGGAGGCGAACGGCCGCCGCCCTTTCGTCGCCGGTGATGCGGAGCCGCCTGTCGCCTTCGGACCGCAGGACGCCCACGGGGCGGCCGCGACTACTGTCGATACGCTCGAGGTGACCGGCACGCACATCCGTGGCGGGGCCACGGCGTCGCCGGTTCGGCGGGTGGACGCGGCGGAGCTCGCGCGCAGCGGCCACGCGACGGTCGTCGACGCTCTGCGCGCCCTGCCCGAGGTTTACGGGGGCGGGGCGGCCGAAGGCACAGTGAACAACGGCGGTGAGCGCCCGCCGCGCAATCCGGGCTTCGCCACAGCTCTGAACCTGCGGGGCCTGGGGGCCAACGCCACCCTGGTGCTGGTGAACGGACGCCGGGTGGCGCCGTCGGGCACCTTCGGCGACTTCGTGGACGTCTCCACCATTCCCTCAGTCGCGGTGGACCGGGTCGACGTGCTGCTGGACGGCGCATCGGCGCTCTACGGCTCGGACGCGGTGGGCGGCGTCGTCAACTTGGTGCTGAAGCGTCGGATGGACGGCGCCGAGACGCGCCTGATGGCGGGCGTCGGCGCCCGCGGCGAGCCCGCACAGTTCCAGCTGTCGCACATCCTCGGCCGCACCTGGTCGGGTGGTGGCCTGGTGGCGGCTTACGAGGGGCAGCGCCGGGATTGGCTGCCTGGCGACACGCGGGACTTCACCGCCTCGGCCGACCTGCGGCCCTTCGGCGGACCCGACCTGCGGGACACCTTCGCCTTTCCCGGCAACATCCTTGGCGCCGATCCGGTGACCGGCGCGCAGGTCCCGCTATACGGGGTCCCGCCGGGACAAATGGGGGTCGGCCTGCGGCCCTCGGACTTCGTAGCCGGCCGGATCAATCGCGGCGAGGGCCGCGAGGGCATGGACGTGCTGCCGCGGCAGACGCTGCACGCCGTCTATCTGGCGGCCGAGCAGGACCTCGGCGGCGGACTGGAGGTGGAGGGCGACGTGCGCTTCAGCTCGCGCCGCTACAAATCCCACCAGGGACCCGCCTTCGGCAGCTTCACAGTTCGCAGCAACAATCCCTACTTCGTCTCGCCGACCGGCGCCTCCAGCCACGCCTTCGCCTATCTCTTCTCCGGCGACCTTCCAAATCCCCTGGCCTATGGGGCGGCCGAGTCGCTGAACGCCTCCGTTGCGGCTCGCTATCGGCTGCCGCGCGACTGGCAGGCGGAAGCTTATGTCTCGGTCGGCCAGGCGCTCGAGGAGACCCGCAACGGCGGGCTGATCAACACCCTCCTCCTCAACGAAGCGCTGGGCGCGATCGCGGATCGGCCCGACACCGCCTTCAACGTCGCACGCGACGGCTACTTCAACCCCTTCACCGGCGTGCGCGGCGCGAACAGTCCCGCGGTGCTGGCGGCGATCGGCTCAGGCTTCACCAACTCGCGCAGCCGCACGCGCATGGGGGTGGTCAGCCTGCAGGCGGACGGGACCGTCATCGACCTGCCGGCCGGACCGCTGAAGCTGGCCGTCGGCGTACAAGGGCGGCGGGAGGGTCTTCGCCGGCGCGGCGTGAACTACCTGGCCACCGCCGCGCCGACGCCCACCGCCGGCACGGACCTGGAGCGCGACGTCTGGGCGGGCTTCGCGGAACTGCAGGCGCCGCTCGTGTCGCCGGAAATGGCGGTGCCGGGCGTCGCCCGCCTGGAGCTTTCCCTCGCGGGCCGGCTGGAACACTACGAGGGCACCGGCCGCGCGGCCAATCCCAAGGTCGGAGTGCTCTGGGCGCCGAACGAAGACCTGCAGCTGCGGGCCACCTACGGCCGCTCCTTCCGGGCCCCGGCGCTGCGTGAGACCGGCGATCCTGAGCGCTACAATCCGCAGCTCCTGAACCTGGGCGCCGGCCGGCTGCTCACTCTGACGCTCACCGGCGGCAATCCCGACCTTGAGCCGGAGCGGGCGGAGAGCTGGACGGCGGGCCTGGACTGGCGGCCCGTCGCCCTGCCGGGCCTGACGTTGAGCGTCACAGGTTTCGACATCGACTTCCAGGACCGCATCGATCAACCGGTCAGCCGCAATCTCGCCAACGCCCTGCAGGACCCTACGCTGGCGGCGTTCATCACCAGGATCTCGCCGGCGACCAATGCGGCTGACCGGGCGCTGATCCAGGGCTATCTCGACAGCCCGTTCCTCAACACGTTGAGCGGCGTCTTCCGCGCGGAAGACTATGGCGCGATCGCCGAGAACCGCTTCGTCAACACGGCCAAGCTGCGGGTGCGGGGCTTCGACGTCGGCGCTGGCTATGTCACGGACTTGGGCGCAGACCGGCTGGCGCTGCGGGCGAACGCCAGCTACCTCGCCGACTTCATCCAGCAGATCACCCCGGATAGTCCGAGGCTCGACCAGGCCAACGTCGCCAACTTCCCGCCGCGGCTGCGGGCGCGGGCCACGGCGGATTGGACCCGCGGACCGCTCACCCTGGGTCTCGCCTTCAACTGGGTGAACGCCTACCGCGACAGTCTTGGGGTTCGGATCGAGGATCAGCCGACCTTCGACCTGCAGGCGCGGTGGACGGGCCCGGAGGAAGGGCGACTGAAGGGCGTCAGGGCGTTGCTGACCGTGCGCAACGTGCTCGACCGAGACCCGCCCTTCTACGCCAACCCGCTGGGACTCGGTTACGATGCGGCGAGCGGCGACCCTATCGGCCGCTTCGTGTCCCTGCAGCTGACCCGCGCCTGGTGACCGGCCATGCGCATCCTCCCGCGACGCGCCGCCGGCCTGGCGACGACGGCGGCGTGCATCCTTGTCACGGCGACTTCAGCGACCGCTCGGCCCCTCGCGGTCGAGGATCTGCTGCGCCAGGAAAGCCTTGGCGCAGCCGCGTTCGACCCTACAGGCCGTTGGCTCGTCTTTGAGCAGCGCGACCGCTACGACACCGCGCCCTCCTACGACCTCTACAACGCCCAGGCGCTCGCCCTCACCCGGCTGAAGATTGTCGATGCGCACGCATCCGCACCTGCGCCTCGGGATCTGGCGGAGGCCGGGCGCGGCCTGACGGCCGCGGGATTCTCGCCGCGCGGCACGCGCTTGGCGGTCTACCGGCTAAGCGGCCGCCGGTGGATGCTCGGCGTCATCACCTTGGCCACCGGGGCGATCCGCTGGCTCGATGTGACGCCCGAAGAAGTGCGCCGCGGCCGGGTGCTGCAGTGGCTGTCCGAGGACGCGTTCCTATTGCTCGAGCGGCCGGATCAGCGGACACCGTCAAGCCTGGCCGCAGGGTTCCTGCTCAGCGACCGTCTGCCGGCGCTGTGGGCCGCCGCCGCCGATGGCCGCGGGGCCCATACAGCCTTCGGCAGCGGCCGCTATCTCGACATCCGCGAGCGCGGTCCCGGCAACCGGCTGATCCGGGTGGACGCCGGAACCGGCGCGACGACGCTCCTTGCCGAGGGCCGTTTCATCGATCTCGAACTGTCGCCCGGCAAGGACCGCGTGGCGCTGTTCGAGAGCGGCGCCGATTTGCAGCCCCGCGGCGATAGTCCGGTCCGCGGACTGGCGGGAACCGAGACCGAGGCCACGCGGCTGTCGATCCTCGACCTCAGATCCGGGCGGATGACAGCGCCCTGCCCCGACTTCGACATCCTGCCGAACCTGTTGTCCTGGTCGCCGAGCGGCCGATCGCTGTTGCTCTACACCCGCGCGGCCCATGGCCCCTGGTCGGCGGGCCGGCTGCGGCTGCTGCAGAACGGACGGCTGGAGACCGTGGGCGCAGACCTGACGCCGCAGCTCGACACAAATCCCGTGTCGATCTGGACCGACTGGCTCGGCGAGGCGCCCGTGGTGCTCGGCCGTCGCCGCGGCGCCCCCCGCGACGACTGGCACGTCGTGGGTCCTCGCGCGTCGTTGAACCTGACCGGAGGCCTGCCCGAGGCGCCGGACCGGCGTCTGCGGGTCGCAGGCGGATCGAGCCTCATGGTGCTGGCTGGCGACTCCCTCTGGCGCGTCGGCGCCGGTCGCCCAGCGGAGCGCCTGGCGGCAGGCGCCTCGGCGCTTCCGTTTGCAGCGTTCAAGCGGGCGGAGGGCGGCCGGCTCGTGCGGGCTCCCACGTCGGCGGCCTGGGTGCGCCTTGGCGACGGGGCCGTGGCGCGGCTATCAGGCGACGGGCTGTCCAGGACGCACCTCACACTGGACGGCGAGAGCCCCGAACTCGCGCCGAGCGGCGCAGCGGCGCTGCGGCGTCGCACCGACGCTCAGGGCCGAACGGCGCTCGACCTCGTGCGCCCAGGTGGGATCGCGCCGCTCGCGCTGGTGAATGCCGATTGGGGCGAGGTGGACCCGCTGGTCGCCGAACCCATCCGTCACCTGGGACCGGACGGCCAGCCGCTGGTCAGCTGGCTGTTCCTGCCGCCACGCGGAACCGGTCCCGCTCCGCTCGTGGTCCGCCCCTACCTGGGCGACAACTACCCGGCGCCGCCGGAGGACCGCGACCTACAGGCCGGGTTCCTGCAGAACCTGCGCGTGCTGACCGGCCGCGGCTATGCCGTGCTCGCGCCGAGCCTGCCCAACCCTGGGGGGATCATGTCCGATCCGGGGACTGGGCTGGCCGGAAGGCTCGACGACATCGTCGATCTGGCGGCGAACGATGCGCGCTTCGCCGGGCGCGTCGACTTCGACCGGGCGGCGCTGATGGGTTGGAGTTTCGGCGGCTACACGGTGATGAAGACCCTGACCCAGACGCGGCGCTATCGCGCCGCCGTCTCCGTCGCCGGTGTCAGCGACTTCCTGATCCACTGGGGCCAGCCGGGCGTCGAGAGCTTCGTAGCGCCCGAACAAGGCTATCTGGGCAACTGGATCACAGGCGGGGTGGAGCGCACTCAGCCCTCGATGCTGGGGCCGCCCTGGGCCGAGCGCGACCGATATCTGCGGAACAGCGCCCTGCTGGAGGCGGACAAGATCGAAACGCCGCTTCTGATGCTGCATGGCGCCTTCGACCTCATCGATTCCGCGCAGTCGGCGGCCATGTACACCGCGCTCTTCCGGCAGGCGAAGGACGCCCAACTCGTGATGTACTGGGGGATGATCCACACGGCGAACGCTCCGGGTGACGTTCGGGACATCTACCGGCGCGTGTTCGATTTCCTGGACGAGCACCTGGGGCCGGTCAGCGCCGCCCACGCCCCGGCGCATCCGCGGTCCGGGTCTGCCAGTGGCGAACCCAAGCCTCCACCGCGGCCGCCCACATGACATCGGCGCCCCGAGCCGCGCCGCTGATCAGGGCGCCCGGATCTAAGGCCTGTGCGACGGCGCCACGGTCGAGGACGCCCGCGTCCGCCAGAACCCCGTCGACGAGAAAGGGCTCAAGGGCTTCGCGGCTCTGGGCGACGAGCTGCTGGAAGTAGGCCGTCGTGCTCCCCTTCACGTTGCGGTCGTAGATCGCCTGCGGAATGCGGTCCCGAAAGGCGGCGCGGGCGAACGGCCGGTCGTAACTTGCGCCGGCCAGCAGCGGCGTCGGCACGCCGAGCGCAAGCTCCACAACCGGCTGCGCCGCCAGCGGGAAGAGGTGGTCCGCCACTCGGGCGGCCCGGCTGCCGCCATTGTAGGTCTGGGTGTTGGCCAGGGCTTCGATGTGCAGCTGCTTGCCCGGCGGCAACCCCGCGCCGCGAGCGGCCGTCGTCCAGGCGTGCAGCGGATCGCCCACCGCACGACGGAGCGCGTCCGTTGTCAGGGACGAGATAGGGTTGGGCGGCGCCGCGGCGACGCCTCGCGCCGCCTGGCGCAGGACCGACCAGATCGAGGTCCGCAGCCGTCGGGCTACGTTCGGCAGCAGCGGGCCCACGAACACGCCCATTCCATCGGTGCGCCATCCGTCTGCAACGATGAGGGCGCTCGGCATCTGGAAGAAGACCCCGTCGCCGCCCTGGCCCGAGAGCACGGCGTCCGATCCTGTCCCGACGAGAATGTCCGTCAGGGTCCTGTCGTGCCGAGCGTCGACGCCCATCACCGCAGGCCAGGGGCCGTCTGCGAGATCCTTAAGATCCGCTTCGTCGATGACGCCGGGAACCCAACGACGCACCTCGACCGACAAGGCGGCGCGCAGGGCGACGGCGGCGGCGAAGCGTCGTTCGTCCGCTTCCGGGCGCGGGAAGTCGAAGTAAACCGCCGTGGCCGCGCGTGGCGACAGACCTTGAGCGGCGAGGCTCCCGGCGACGATGGCGGAGTCCAGTCCGCCGGAGAGCTCCAACACCACCTTCCGGCTCCGGACGAGCGCGGCGGTACACACATCCACCCGGCGCACCAGCTCGGTCTCGAGATCGCGGGGGCCTGCGCCATGGGGGGCGCAGTAGTCGGCGGGCCGCCACACGGCTTCCTTGGACGGCGGTTCGCTCAGCCGGATGCACTCGCCCGGACCGGCGGCGACGATGCCGTCCATCAAGGGAGCCGTGGTGCAGACTTGAGGCGCGACGACAAAAGCGCCGATCCGATCCCAATTCAGATAGGCGTGCGGGGCGCTGAGCTCGGCAGGCGCGCGAGAGAAGTCCGACGTCAGGACATGTAGCCCGGGCGCCAGGCTCCAGGCGTGGAGTTCGAACGCGCCGGACGGATCGCGGTAGGCGCTCGCCGGCCCGTCCGCCGCGGGCGCCCAGATGGCGACGAAGCGGCCCCAGGCGTCTCGCGCGAGAGCGTGCGCGTCGGCCGCTGGCGGTGCGGAAGGGGCCGGCGGCTCAAGGCCATGGCGGCCGAAGATGTCGCCCACGATGACTCCGCGGCTACCGCTGTAGGCTTGGACGGCAAGACTTTCCGTGGTTGTCCAGAGGGACCAACCCGGGCCTTCTCCGCGGCGGCGCCAAGCTTGGTCGCGATCCATACGAGCGGCAAGCTTTGCGACATGCGCGAGGCGGTCCGGGTCTCCCGTCCGCCAGGTAAGGGCGAGAAATGCGCCCGGCACGCGTCACACGACGAGGATCGGGGCGAAGCCCCGGGTGCGGTCCAGGTCGTCGTCGAGCACCACGTCCGCGCACTGCAGCCAGCAGTGCGCCGAGAACGGCCACGTCCGGACCCCGAACACCCAGAGCGCATCAAGCCCGCGCGAACGTAGCCGCCGCAGCAACAGGAAGGATCGCAGAAGGCACTTGCCGGACAGCGGCGCGTACGGCGCCCACCTCTGAAAGGCGCCCGCGACCGCGGCCACCTCGGCCGTCATGGTCGGAGAGTTGGACAGCTGCTCCCGCCTTGCCTGCGCGACGATCGCGTGGAGGGGCTTGCGGCGGTAGTGT
This sequence comes from Phenylobacterium sp. VNQ135, assembly GCF_049445735.1. Lineage (NCBI taxonomy): Bacteria > Pseudomonadati > Pseudomonadota > Alphaproteobacteria > Caulobacterales > Caulobacteraceae > Phenylobacterium > Phenylobacterium sp. VNQ135. The sequence goes on from NZ_JBMSDS010000006.1 coordinate 52,450, forward strand.
CGGAGGACCTCCGACACGCCGTGCGTCATCTCCAGCAGGTCGCGCCCGCGCATGACCCCTGGCTCACGCGCCAACAGGGACTGTTGGGCGGGAAAGTAGTGACGCTGCGGCTCGGGGCGCGCCGCCTCGCGGGCGTCCACGAGGCCGGCCGCCCGGAGATCGTCCGCAACATCTTCTGCCGGGGTCACGAGGGCGCGGCGGTCCGACGAGAGAGCTGCGCCCGCACCTGGCAGGCAGGCGTAGGCGTCCGCACGCAGATCGAGCAAGACCAGGTCCTCTTCGACGGCGAGGGCGTGGGTGTGGGGGGTGAGCCAAAGGAGCGGCGGCATGGCGGGCGCGGGCCCGCCGCAGGGCGGCGGGCCCCGTCGACCTATTCCTCGAAGCCGACGTTGGGCTGCAGCTCGCCCTCGTAGCCACGGATGGCGTTGGTGGACGCCTTGGCGCTGCCGAGGCAGATCAGGCGCGACACAGGCGCGGACAGACGCAGTTGCATGGCGGTTCTCCGTTGCAGTCAGTCGTCGGATGACGACGGGGAGAATTCCGCGCCTCGCCTGCTCTCTATTCAATCTATATTCGGTCTATTCGCGAACTATAATCTGGACGCGTGCCGGACATAGATTTGCAGCAGCCGGTCGGATGCCGCGATGCGGCGACCATGATACTTTCGAAGGGCCTGGGCGATCTCGGCCGGCGCTTCGTCGGTGAAGGCGCGCGCAAGCTCCAGGGCTTCTTCGTCGAGCTCGTCGAGGAGCCGAGCCTCGGTCCGGCGGACGGGGCCGAGCTGGGTCGCGACGCTGCGATAGGCGGCGTGGAGCACCGGCGAGCCCCGCGCGTCCACCCAGGCGAGGAAGAAGCTCTCCAGGGCGATCACCGGGTCCGCGGAAAGCGCTTCGGCCTGCGGCGGGGTATGGCGCACGGCGCGCTCCTGGGCGAGCAGCATCAGCAGGTGGGACTGGCTCAGCCGGTAGAGGTCGGCGACGTCGCCGCCCGTCAGCCGGCGGGCGAAGAACCCCTGATGGCGTCGCTCCTCGACCACGCCCTCGCCGGCAAGGCGCGACAGCGCCTCGCGGACAGGCGTCGCGCTGAGCTTCAGCTCGTCGGCGACCGCCACCACGGGAATCCGGTCGCCTGGGGGAAAGCGCCCTTCCAGAAGACCGCGGCGCAGGGCGTCCAGTGCGGTTTCGAAGGCCTCTTCACGCTCCCTCCCCATGACCCACTCCAAACTGACTGGACGACCATAGGTTGTCGAAAGCCCGCTCTTGGCAAGCGCATGCCGTCGATGTTCCGATCTTCTTTCGCTGATCCGCAACTTTATTGCGGATCACACGCAAGGATATTGCGGGTCTTCCGAACTACTGAAACCTAAGGTCAACGCCCTGTGTTCTGGCCTCATCAGTTCAGGTCACGGATCGAGATCATGCGGGTCGTGGACACTTGGGACGGCGATGCGCCGCCGAGCGTCGAGCAGGTTCTTCGGCGAATCGCCTTCCATATCCGCCAGCGCATCGCCGAGCCCGGCGTCGCCGAGCGGGTCGCGGCAAGGGCGAGGATCACGCGCAAGACGCTCAGCCGCTATGCCGCCGTCGAAGCCCTTCCGACATCCACCACCGACCCGCGAGCCGCGGGGCCTCGACGCCTGGACCTGTTCATCGCCATCTGCCGGGCGCTGGACGAGAACCCCGGCAAGGTGCTCTGGGCCGCGACGCTCGCCGCCGACTACCCGGCCATGCGGACCCTGCTCGAAGCCGACGTCCATCTCCATCGAGAGCTCCGGATCATGGCCGGGCCCGGCGGGCCGCGCAGCCTGGCGCTGCAGCTGGTGCAGCGGGCTCCCGGCGACGACTAGGCTGCGAAGCGGGAGGAAGGGCCCGCGGCTTCGCCACACGAACGGGAGGCGAGCATGCATAGGTCTAACGCCCAGCTGGGCACGCTCCACCACATTGTGGCGGTCCTCGGCGGCGACCTCTACGCTGGCGGGCGGCGCGCCAACGTTCCGGCGCCGGGCCACAGTCGCGCAGACCGGTCTGTCTCGCTGCTGCTGTCCGAGGGGCGCCTCGTCGTCCACAGCTTCGGCGCCGCGACCTGGCAGGAGGTCCTCGACGATCTCCGCGCCCGCGGCCTCCTCGACGAGGGGCGGCGGCTGGTGGGCGCCAGCGGCTCTGCACCCGCCGCCCCGGCGGAGGACCTTCCGCACCGCGCCGACCGGATCGCGGCGGCCGAGCGGCTCTGGCGGGAGGGAGGATCGATACGGGCAGGATCCGCCGCAGCGCTCTACGGCGCGACGCGCGGCTTCGATCTGACGGTGGGCTGCGGAGCGCTCCGCGCGCACAGCGCCGCGCCGGCCGCCGTCTATCGTCCAGGGGCGCGGCGACACCCGGCCCTGCTCGCCGCCGCGCACGACGCCTGCGGCCGTCTCACCGCCATTGAGGTGAGTTACCTGACCGAGGACGGACATCGTCGGCGGATGCGCACGCCGCGGAAGCTCGTTGGGGTCTATCCGGCCGGATCGGCCGTCCGCCTCAGCCCGCCGGCGGCGACCATGCTGGTGGCCGAGGGGCTCTTCACCACCCTCTCGGCGATGCGCCTCTTCGGGCTTCCCGGATGGGCGCTCCTCAGCGCCCACAACCTCGCCCGATGGACGCCGCCGTCCGAGGTGCGGGAGGTCGTCATCGCCGCCGATCCAGGCGCAGCCGGTGGGACGGCCGCGCTCCGCCTGCAGGCTGCGCTCCGGAATGCAGGTCTCCGAGGCCAGGTCCGCCCCCCGCCCTGGGGCTATGAGGACTGGAACGCCCTGCACCTCGCGGGACACGGCAGGACCTAGCCGCCATGGGGACGCTTGCCACGGGACGCGACTCCCGCCCGAGTCCTGCGTCTTGACCCGGGGACTCGGCGCCATGGCGGAGCTGGTGGATTTCGTGGAGCGGCGGCGTGCTGGGTCGCGGCTTGGCCGTGGCCCAAACGGAGATGCTTCGCCTCCGATGCAAGAGCAGGCCGCCACGCAGCAGGCGCCCGTCGTCGTCCTGTCTGAAAGCGAGCTGTCGACCGCCGTGGAAGCGCTGCGCCGGAAGGTGCTTGCCCACGCCCCGCTCTGGGCGGTGCGCTGATCGTTCTCCGGACGTCCGTGGCGGAACTGGACCACAGCCGGCGCCTTTCCTCCGATCCCAGGAGGAACGACATCGCCGACAGCAAGACCGATGTGGGCGAGCCCGACCGGAGCCGGGTCTCCGGCGCCGAAGCCTATGAAGTGCGGGACTTCGCCGGGGCGCACGGCATCACGCCCGATCAGGCTCGCGAGCTGATCCGGCCACACGGCGACGACCGGGACGCGCGGGACCGCGCGGCCCAGCGGCTGAAATCGAACTAGTGGCGTTCGGTAGACGCAAGCCGGTCGAGATCTTCCGCGGCCAGGCGACCATCCGCCTGTCGGGGCGGGAGATCGCTGGGACCTACGAGCTTGCCGGCGACGCGGGACAGCTGCGCGGACGCGAGCGGCTGCGCCTCGTGTTTCTCACCACCCCCGATGAGGCGGAAGCCGTGTTCCGCGCCCGTGACGGCCGGATCGCGATCGACGGCCGCAACTTCAAGTTCGAGGCCCTGGCGCATACGGTCGGCGACAGCCGCGTCTGGACTGACATCTCGCTCGGCGGCTAGGCGGCTCGTCGCGCGAACTCCGTCCGTTCGCGGAGGGCAGGCTGAACGCCTACGGGACGGTCGAGAGGTGGGGCGCGGACCGCCCGATAGCGCATCGATCGCGCCGACCTAGGAGGTCCCCGTCGTCCCCTCGTCGGCCTTGGATGAGCGACGCTCCCTTAGAGCCCCTTCGGCCAGCAGGAGCCGTGTCTCTGCAATCTGCAGAAGCGCACCCCGAACCGCCAGCTGCACGGGTGTCCCGTAGGGCCTTCGTAAGCGGCTCCCAAGAGCCAGACCGCCCCTAGCCAGGTCCGGCCCTGAGCATGCCTCGGCGCCCAAAGCACCAAGGACGGACGCATGGGGCCGGCGCGCTCGCCGGATGCGCATGTACCGAGCTCGCAATCTGACACTCCGAAGGAACGCTTCCGCCGCGAACATCGGGATGGCCGGGCTTCTTCCAGGTCCTGCGGCTCTACCCCTCGCGCTTCGTCGACAGGCATGCGGCAGTGGCGTACGCCATGACCCGCGTCGAGGCGCCCCAGCGGCATGTCTGGAAGCAGCTGACCGAGGCGCTCGGTCTCGCAGGCGCCGACGTGGGCGACGAGATCACAGCGCCTCGAACGCCCGAGCCTCTGTCGTTCGCCGTCGAGCGTGTCGAGCAAGAGGAGCGGCAACGCTATGTCCTCCCGCGCCTCGATCAGCCTGCGCCCGGCGCCGCCCTCGTCGGACCTACGGCGTCGGCGAGGCCACCCACGCGAGCTTGACGCTGTATTTCTACAGCGACGATGCCCGACAACGCGCTGCACAGAGCGAACCCCGGTGGCGGGAGTGGCTAAGCGAAATCGTCGCGCGCAGCGAGCGCTCTCCCACTCATACCCGACGTCCGCCGGGCCGCTTCTCGCCGACCCCGACGTCTCACATCAGAGGTCGACTTGCTCGGAGAGCGCTGGTGCGTCATCCGCCTCTAGCCGAGATGGCGGCCCTTGAAGCCCGCCCCGACAATCCGACCGCTTTGGTCCGGCAGCACCATGTCGGTGAACAGCAGGTCGATCCTCTGATCCGAGGCGAGTACGGCGAGCGCGGACCGCGTCGTCGGCGCCTCCAGGACGACGTAGCCCGGTTCCGTCAGGATCATCACGCTGCAGCTGCGGATGTCCGGATTGTCTTCGACCACAAGGACGACCTCGGCCTTCGAATTCCTCACCGGCAAGCCAACGGCTATGTGACCCAGTACCCGACCTGGTCACCCTTCGGGATCAACGGCGGCTACTACTACGGGAAAGTCACTTATACCTTCTGACCGGCGGCGGGGCGTCCGCCCAGGGCGCCCCCGCTCATCCGGATCCTCTGGGGAAATGCTAGGGGTCCTCCGGGCGGTGGTGAGCCAAGCGGATGCGCGATGTTAGGACCGGGCAAATTCCAGCAGAGGGGCGAGGTCGTGATTATCAGCGGCGCGCACGCCGGCGATGTAGCGCCTCCGCAGTTCGTCGGCGGCGATCAGGCCGCCGCCGCCCCAGCTGAACCGATCACCCCCGAGGGCGACGATCAGGAGATCCGCGGCCAGACGTGCGTGGCGACCGTTCCCGTTGGGGAACGGGTGGATCCAGGTGAGCCGCGCATGGAAGCGAAGCGCGATCTCGTCCGGCGGGTAGGTGTCGTGTTCGATCCAGTAGCGTACATCGTCGAGCAGTTGGCGCAGATCGACACCGATCCGATACGCCTCGACACCGATGTTGCGTTCTGTGGTTCGAAAGGTCCCGGCCCACTTCCAGACGTCCTGGAACATCCGTCTGTGCAGTTGGAGGAGGAAGCCTTCATCAAGCACATCGCGCTTTCGGCTGAAGGCCCAGCGATCGGCCTCAGCGATCCCGAGCTGTTCCACCTCATTCAGTTGATCGCGGTCGGTGATGTAGCTCGGGATGAGGTCGTGCCGCTCCTCCGGCGCGAGGGGCGTCGCCGCATCGTCCTCAGCGTCGGTGAGCGGGTCGCTCATACATCCGCCCAGAGGCGACGATCATTGCGCAGAAGCTCTTCGGCCAAGGCCTCGCGCGCCCGTTCCATGCGCTGTTTGCTGACGCCCTGGTTCTCAAGACGCATGGTGTGATTGGTCCGCGCGAGCTGCAGATCGGCCAAGAGCCGGGCCCGATCCCTCACCACATCTTCAAGCGGCTTCTTCGGAACGAGCGCATAGACGAGCTCGCAGTCGAGTGCTTCAGCGGCGTGGCGCAGGCTCTTGAGCGTGACGACTTCGTTGGCCTCGGCGCGTTCGAGCGCGGCGACGCGCGGCTGCGACACGCCCAGCCGCTTCGCGAATTGGCCGGTCGTCATGCCAAGGGCTTCCCGGATCGCGCGAATCCATCCGCGCTCCGGGCGAATGAGTGGGTCGAGCGCCCGCAAGGGCTTCAATTGCACATCTAGCGCCCAGCGTGCGAGCGAGTTGAGGTTCTTCCGTGCGGAACTCATAAGTTCTGATCTCCCCTTCTATCTATAACTTATATCTTCCGATCGCGCAATCAGTATGGAATTTAGGGGTTATAATTTCCAGCACTTCATTGAATCTACAGGTTATCGTTCTTCTCTTCGTCAGGCCTAGCCCGATGGCGTCGGCTTCAGCGGGACTTGCGCCCGATGCGCATTCGAGGGCGTCCGAGGTAGGATGAAGAGGTCGCGTCCGGCCAGGAACGCCTCCTGCGCTGGCCTAAGTCCCTTCCCTTGATCCCACGGCCGGCGCGCTCTGTGTCGCGGCAGGAGCGGACATCGGCTCGCCTCCGCAAACAGCCATTCGCGTGTCCCCACGCAACGCCCCGTCACCAGCCCTGCAGGACGTCGGCTATGGGCGGGGCGCGGACCTTGGCTCCGGCCGGAAGCCCCGCCGGCGCGACCGAATGCGGCGCCTCTGCCCCGGGGGGATCGGCCCCGCTCAGGCGCCCGCCACGGCCGCCGGGATGATCCCGTCGGCCAACAGGCGGTGCAGCGCGCCGATGTGATCCCCTTCCCGGGGCGCCGTCGCATCGGAGGTCATCACCACCGTGAGGCCCAGGTCGGGCACGATGTAGAGCATCTGACCGCCATAGCCCCAGGCGAAACGTACCTCGTGCCCCCCCGCCTCGCTCAAGAACCAGCCGTAGCCGTAGGAATTCCCGCTCCACGGCGACACGGTGCGCGGCCGCCAGCTTTCCGCAATCCAGGCCTCGGGCACGATCTGGCGTCCGCCGGCGCGGCCGCCGTTCCGATAGAGCTCGCCGAAGCGGGCGAGCGCCCGCGGGGACAGGAGCATGTCGTTGCCGCCGAAGTAGACGCCCTGGGGATCGCGAGGCCAGGCGGGAATCTCCACGCCGAGCGGCTCGCCCAGCCAGTCGCGGGCGAGCTCCAGCGTGCTGCGACCCGACGCCCGGGTCAGCATCGCCGACACGAGGTGGGAGCTGCCGGTCGAGTAGAGCATCCGTCCGCCCGGCGCGTCGACGAAGGGCCGCGAAAGGGCGTAGCGCACCCAATTCGGGCTCGAGACCCAGCGCCCGTAGTTCGGCCCTGAAGTGCGTTCGAGCCCGGCCTGCATCGAGAGCAGCTGGCCGACGGTCAGCGCCTGCAGCCGGGGGTCCGGGTCCGCCGGCGCATCGCGCTGGAGCACCGAGAGGACGGGCTGGTCGGCGCCCGTCAGCACGCCCTTCGAGATCGCGATGCCGACGAGGGCGGAGAGGATCGACTTCGAGGCGGACTTGACGTTCACCGGCCGATCGAGCGGCGGACCGCCGTTGAACCGATGCTCGGCCAGCGTCTCACCGTGCCGCAGGACGATGAGCGCGCGGAGGCGGGGAAGCTGCGCCGCGTCGCGCACGACCTGCTGCATGCGCCCGGCGTCGAGCCCGCGGGTGGGCGGCGCCTCGCAGGCGACGGGGAGGTTGCCGGACGCGCCGGGTTCGGCCGAACAGCCGCTTGTCGCCAGGCAGGCGAGCGCGAGGGCGGCGGCAAGGGTCGTTTGGCGCATGGGCGTCGAGATGGGCGAGCTTCGATGGGTTTCGGGGCGGCGACAGGGCGCGCAAAAGCTGTCGGAAGATGGGCCGCCGGCGCCTCGTCCGCGACGCGCCGTGAAGGCCCGCCGGGAACCCGACCAGCGCCCCATGAATTCGTCGGAGCGAAGCTGTATCATCCAAGGGGCCCGGCATGCGACCGGACCCGTAGGTGCGGCCATGAGGGCCGCCTACGGCCTGCTGCTGGCCTTCCCAGTCGCCCTGTTCAGCTTCGCGACCGCTACCGACATCCCTATCTGGGCACCGCCGAGATGCAGTGGAGCAACTTCTCGGCCTGGGCGATCACGGTCGAGCTGATGTTCGGCGGCGTGGCGCTCGTCTTCGCACTGCTGGCCCTCCTGGCCGGGTTCCGCTCGCTCCGCCGCAGGCCGCGTCTGCTGCACGCGGCGGCGCTGGCCGTGATGTGTCTGCTGGGGCTGATCAACGCCTTCAAGCACAGCCAGGACGCCTGGAGCTCGGTGGAGGCCCTTGGCCTGACGCTGTCGATCCTCACCGCCATGGCCGCGCTCGCCGCCGGGGCCATCGCCTATTCGGGCGCGACGACAGTCTCGGAGTGGGCTTGCCGCGGCGGCCAAGCCGGCGCGGTGAAGCCAACATCTTGAACAACTAGACGCTGCCGCTGCACCCAGTTAAGAATGCGAGCCGTTCGCAAATTCATCCAGGGCCACTCAGCGCGTGACCGATTTGGCAGCCCGCAGCCGGCTCAATCCCCCGATGCAGCCCGGTTTGCGAAGGGCGGCGTCGGCGATAGGCCGTCACCTGGCCGCGCTGCTTGGCGGCTGGTGGTTCGCCTATGGCTTCGTGGCGCTGGCGACCTTCGGACTTCGGGCCAGCGGGATGGCCTTCGAGGACGCCCGCCTGCTGTCATGGATGCTGGGCTTCCTGGTGCTTCTGGGCGGCGTCTGCTGGGCCTATGCGCCGCGCAGCGCCTGGCTGCCGTGGCTGGTGCTTGGGGGCGGCGGAACGGCGATGGGCGCGGCGGCCTGGGCGCTGGCGCGCCTCGCGACGAGCTAGGAGCAGAGACGATGGGCGACTCCTTCCGTCAGGCCATGGCCTACATGCACACTTGGCTGGGCCTCGTGCTCGGCTTCGTGCTGATGGCCTGCTTCTTCTTCGGCTCCCTGTCGGTCTTCGATCGGGAGATCGACCGCTGGAGCGTTCCTGAGAGCCGTGGCGCCGCCCAGCCCCTGCCCTCCTATGACAAGGTGATCGCGCCCATGATCGCGGGCGTCCGGCCCGACCCCGCCGACCTGCGGCGCGCGGCGGGCGAGGTGATCGGGCCGGCGCCGCCCGGCGAGGCGCTCGCGGCGACGCAGGTGTTCGTGAGCATGGGTCATCGGGACTCCATGCTGAACGTGTTCACGACCTACGACCTGCCGAACAAGCCTAAGGACCCCAACCTCGACCACGTTCATGCGTTCGGGCGCGCCATCATCGATCCCCGCACCGGCGCGCGCCTGCCGCCCGAGCTGGAGGAGCGCCTGCACCTGGGGACCGGCTTCTTCTTCCCCATGCACTACGCCTTGACGCTGCACTGGAAGAACGTCGGCTACTGGATCGTGGGCGCGGCGGGGATGGGCATGCTGGCGGCGCTGGTCTCGGGCGTGGTCATGCACCGGCGCATCTTCCGCGAGTTCTTCACCTTCCGACCGGACAAGGCGCGCCTGCGGGCCACGCTGGACCTGCACAACATGACCGGCGTGCTGGCCCTGCCCTTCCTGTTCGTGATCACCCTGTCCGGCCTCTTCATCTTCGCCGGCATCTACCTGCCGAGCGGCCATGACCTGATGCACGAGTGGTCGGAGCGGCAGGAGCTGGCTTCGATCGCCTCGACCGGCTTGGCGGCCGAAGCGGCAGACCGGCCGGGCGGTCTCGCCTCGGTGGACGCCATGGTGCGCGAGGCCGAGGCGCGCTGGGCCAAGGAAGGGGTCGGCGGTCGCGTGGGCACGATCGAGGTCGTGCACCTCGGCGACGCCAACGCCTATGTGGGGATCAGCCGCGACAGCGTCGACCAGGTCGCCGATCCCCAGACGCTGTACTTCGACGGCGACACCGGCCGCCTGGTCTACGTGGAGCCCAAGGCGGGCCCCGTCGAGGCGACCTACGACTTCTTCTACGGGCTGCACTTCCAGTTCTTCAAGCACTGGACGCTCCGCTGGCTGCTGTTCGCCTCCGGCCTCACGGGCTGCGCCTGCATCGCCACGGGCTTCCTGTTCTACGTCGAGAAGCGGAAGAAGAAGCACGCGGCGGCGGGCTCATCCGGGGCCTGGGTGGTGGACGCCCTGGCGGTGACGACCGTCACTGGCATGCTGGCGGCGACCGGCGCCGTCATGCTGGCCAACAGGCTGCTGCCGACCGACATGCCCGAGCATAGCCTGGCGCAGAGGCTGATCTTCTGGGGCGTGTGGCTGGCCGCTCTGGCCCATGCTCTCGTGCGCGCCCGACCCGTGGCCCGGGGCGCGGCCAATCCAGCCTGGGCCGAGCAATGCTGGACGGCCGCCGTCCTCGCCATCGGGGCGGCGCTCGCCAACTGGACCACGACCGGCGATCACCTGGCCGCGACCCTGTCGGAAGCCTACTGGCCGGTCGCCGGCGTCGATCTCGTGCTGCTGCTTAGTGGGGCGGCGGCCGCCTGGACCGCCTGGCGGCTGCAGCGGCGCGCCGCGGAACGGCGGCGGGCGGCGCCGGAGGCGGCCTATGGCGTTGCGGCGGCGGAATAGGCGATGACCGAGACCACCCTGCACGGTTTGGCGCTCGCCCTGGCGATCGCCGGCATGGGGGCCTTCGCCCTGTCGCTGGACGCGCACTGGCGACGGTTCGCAGGCCGGCGACCGCTCGCGAGATCGGCGCGGGTCGGTCTGCGCGTCGGGGGCGGGAGCCTGATCGCCGCCGCCTTCGCCGCCTGCCTGGCCGCCGATCCTCCCACCATGGCCGTACTGGTCTGGGCCACCATGCTCACGATCGCGGCGGGGCTGGTCGCCGCCGCGGTCACGGTCAAGGCGTGGGGGCGCTCGGACTAAACGCCGTCGCCTCAGGCAGCGCTCTCGCGTCTAGATGAAAATGAGTTGCAATTGCGTCTTTGCAGCGGTAGTCGCGCCGAAGCTGGGCTGAAGGACGGCTCAGGGGATGCGAGCGGGGTCTTTGATATGAGCTTGAAGGCATGGCTGCTGGCGGGCGGCATCGGCTTGGCGATGGCTTCCCCGGCGAAGGCGCAGGAGGCGGCGGTCGAGGAGCTGGTTGTCTACGGCCACGCGGACAAGTCCACCAACGCCGCCCTCGGCCTGGAGCTGACGCCCCGCGAGACGCCGCAGTCGATCACCGCGATCACCAAACAGCAGATCGAGGACCAGGCCCTATCGAACGTCTCCGACGTTCTGGCCTTCGCGACCGGCATTTCGGCCAAGGCGGTGGACCGCGGCCGCAACACCCTGTCCGCCCGTGGCTTCGAGATCACCAACTTCCAGATCGACGGCGCGCCGTTCCAAACGGGGAATGTCGGCTTCGACGAGACCTCGACGGCCATCTACGAGCGCGTCGAGATCGTGCGCGGCGCCACCGGCCTGCTGAACGGCGCCGGCGAGCCGTCGGCCTCGATCAACCTGATCCGCAAGCACGCGGACAGCACCGAGCTCACCGGCGACCTGCGGCTCGAGGCCGGCTCCTGGGATCGCTTCGCGGCCACCGGCGACGTCTCGTTCGCCCTGAACTCGACGGGCTCCGTACGCGGCCGCATCGTGGCGCAGGGCTACACCCAGGACGCCTTCATCGACCTCGAGGAGACGCGCGGCTACGTCTTCTACGGCGTGATCGACGCCGACCTCGGTGAGCGGACCACCCTCAGCCTCGGCGGGGCCTACCAGCGCGACGAGCGCAGCGGCGTGATGTGGGGGCAGCTGCCCTACTGGTTCAGCGACGGGACGCGCACGGACTGGCCGCGGTCCAAGACCACCGGGACCGACTGGAACCAGTGGGACACCGAAGATCAGACCGCGTTCGCCATGCTCAAGCACCGCTTCGGCAACGGATGGTCGCTCCGCGCCGACCTGGGCTATCACCGCCAGGTCGAGAACTCGAAGCTGCTCTGGATTTCCGGCTATCCGGATCCGGTGACCGGGCTGGGGATGGATGCCGGCGGCTACTGGTACGACAGCCGTCCCAAGCAGTGGAATGCCGGCCTGATGGTGCAGGGACCGTTCCAGCTGTTCGGTCGCGAGCACGAGCTGGTCGCGGGCGCGATGTACAATCACCTCCGCGGCGGCTGGACCAATCAGGATCCGACGTCCGGCTGGGGCCCGGCGCCCAACTTCCTCACCTGGACCGGCGCGTCCTATCCGGAACCCGCGTGGGGCCCGCGCTACAAGATGTCGGACCAGGGTACGACGAAGCAGGCGGCGGCCTATGCCGCTGGCCGCTTCAACCTGACCGACGATCTCAAGGTGATCCTGGGCGGCCGCCTCAGCAGCTATGAGCGCAACGAGAAGGTCGCGGCCTATACGCCGGTCGCCTACACCATCTCGCACGACGGCATCTTCACGCCCTACGCCGGCGTCGTCTACGACCTCACCGACGCGGTCTCGGCCTACGCCAGCTACACGAGCATCTTCAAGAACCAGACCGCGCGCGACCGCAACGGCGACTACCTCGACCCGCTGGAAGGCGACGCCTATGAGGCCGGCCTGAAGGCCGAGTTCCTGGGCGGCCGGCTCCTGGCCTCGGCGGCCGTGTTCCGGGTCGAGCAGAACAACTTCGCCGTCCCGGATCCGGGCTATTTCGTCCCGGGCACGACCGATCCGGCCTCGCGCGCCGCCCAGGGCACGGTGTCCGAGGGCTACGAGATCGAGCTCTCCGGCCAGATCACGCCGCAGTGGGGGGTCAACCTCGGCTGGACCGACTACGACGCCGAGGACGCGGACGGCGCAGACGTCGTCGCCCACCACCCGCGCCAGATGCTGAAGCTCGCCACCGTCTACGACCTCCAGGAGGTGCTGCCGGGCCTGCGGGTCGGCGGCTCGCTGCGCTGGGAAAGCCGCCCGCCGCAGATCGCCACGAACCCCGGCACGGGGATCGACGGGCGCGTAGGCCAGCCCGCCTACGCCATCGTCGGGCTGATGGCGGAATACCAGATCAACGAGCGCGTCTCGGCCCAGGTCAACGTCAACAACGTCTTCGACAAGACCTACTTCAGCAACAACGCCTGGTTCGCCGGCTACATCTACGGCGAGCCTCGCAACGCCCGCATCACGCTGGAGTATCGGTTCTAAGTCGCCGAAGCGCGTTCATCCCGCGCGTCGCGCAGCTTGGCGGCGGCGGCGGGAGCGCAGGCCTCCGCTGACCGTGGACGTGCTTTCGGCGCGCAGCTGGGGGTTCGCCGCCGGCACATTGCGGACGCCGCGTGTCGCGCGGCCGCGTCGCTCAGCTCGGAAGGGAAGGAAGGGCTGGGGCGGGCGCCCGGCGCGGGGATGGTCCCCGGTCCGCCGGGCGGAGACCCTGCCGATGCCGAAGCCTCGCCTGTCTGCGACTGTAGAGCGGCTGCCTGCCGCCTTCCCGCTTCGCGATCTCGCAATCGCCCCTGAGAACCTCCGCGCCGAAGAGCCGCCCGATGCGGACATCCCGCAGCTCGCCGAGACCATCCTGGCGGCAGGCCTGCTGCAGCCGCTGACCGTACGGCCAGGGCGGCGGCGGGAGAAGCCGGCGATGGTGCTCGACGGGCGCCGGCGCTGGCTCGCCCTGGCGTCGCTGCTGGAGGCCGGTCGGATCGGCGACGACTACGCGGTCAGCGCCTTCGTCGAGACCGATCCCGCCCGCCAGGCGGCCGCCCTCGTGCTGACCAACACCGGCGTGCCCGCCCATATCGCCGACGTGATCACCGCCATCGGCCGCATGCTGAAGGCCAAGCTCACCGTTGGCGCGATCGGCTCGGCGCTCGGCTATACCGAGCTGGACGTGAAGCGCCTGGCCGCCTTGGCCGCGCTTCATCCCAACGCGCTGGCGGCGCTGAAGTGCGGCCGCATCACCCTGCGCCAGGCGCGGCTCCTCGCCCGGCTTCCCGATCGCAAGGAACAGGGGGACCTCGCCCAGGACGCCCTCGACGGTCACGGGCTCGCGGAATGGCGGATCGCGCACCGGCTCGATCAAGGACGGACGACCGTACAGGACCCCCGCTTCCGGCTGATCGGCGCGCAGCGCTACGCCGCCGCCGGCGGCCGGACCGAGGCCGACCTGTTCGGGGAGCGTCCGGACGTGCTGCTCGACGGCGAGGCGCTGGACGCCGCCTGGCTGGCGCGGGCGCAGGCGCTCGCGGCAGAGCTGTCGGCCGACGGCGTGGACGTCCGGATCTCGCCGCAAGCCGAAGAGGTGGACATGGCGCTGGAAGCGTTCGGCTACGCCTATGGCGCCGGCCTCGACGCCGAAGGCCTGGAGGCCTGGCGGTCGGCGCAATCGGCGGCGGGCGAGGCCCAGGCGAGGCTGAGCGACCGCGACCTCGCAGACGCCGCGTGCGACGTCGAGATCCGCGCCTTCCTCACGGCGAAGCTCCGCGCGCTCGTGGCGGGCGAGCCGCCGCGCCCGGTCACACTCGTACAGGTGTTCGCCAGCGTGCGCACCGGCCTCGACCTTTCCGCCTACGGGCCGCCGGCCGTTGCGGCGGACGAAGAGCCTGAACCGGACGAGGCGACTGACGAGATGGCCAGGCCGGCCGGGACGGCGAGCCGGCCGCCGACGGCGCCCCCGCCGACGCCGGTCGCCACGGCGCCGCCGCCGGAGATCGAGGGGGTGAACCACGCGCTGCACGAGGTCCGCACCGACACCGCCACCCGGGCGCTGATCCGCGCCCTGGCCGACGATCCGGGCACGGCGGTCACGGCCCTCGCGGCGCGGCTGTTCAGCGTTCTCGTGCTGCGGCAGGGCCTCGGCAAGGGCTCGGGCGCGCTCGCGCTGCACGCCGAGCCGTACAGCCGCCCGCGGACCTCCCCTATCGCCGTCCTCGACGGGGAGGTGCGCCAGCGCCTCGCCGACCGTCGAGTCGCCTGGGACGCCTCGGGTCTGTCGCCGATCGCCTGGGTCGCGGGGCTGGCGCATGGCGAGCGCATGGCGATGCTGGCCGAGCTCGTCGCCCTCAGTCTCGATCTGCGGGAGGAGCGGACCACCTCCGCTCGCGGCGCCGCCCGCGCCGAGGCCGTGGAGATCGCCGCGCTGTGCGGCGCCGACGTCGCCCTCCACTGGACGCCGGACGAGCCGTTCCTCGCCGCCCACCCGAAGGCCAAGCTGCTGGCGATGCTCGACGACATGGGCGCGCCGGACAGCCGCGCCGGCGGCTGCCGGAAGGACGAACTGGTGGCGCTGGTGGC
Source organism: Phenylobacterium sp. VNQ135 (assembly GCF_049445735.1). NCBI lineage: Bacteria > Pseudomonadati > Pseudomonadota > Alphaproteobacteria > Caulobacterales > Caulobacteraceae > Phenylobacterium > Phenylobacterium sp. VNQ135. The sequence goes on from NZ_JBMSDS010000006.1 coordinate 67,454, forward strand.
CGAACGCGCGGCCGAGCGCGGCTGGGCCCCCGCCTTCCTGTCGTGGGCGGCCGAGCCGCCGGCGGAGGCGGACGCGGGGACCGAGGCGATCGAGGCGGCGCCGGGTTCGGATGCGCCGGACGTATCCCTGGACGGGGCGTCGGCGATCGCCGCCTGACCGACCGCCCGACGGCGCCGCCCGTCGCGAACGCCGGGGACCCCCGCGGCTTGGAGCGGCCGCGGCCCCGGGGTGGGCACGTCTAGGAGCGCTCTGCGGCCGGTCCTTCTTCAGGAGCCGCCTCCCACCTGTGCGCCCGTCGGGCTGACGGCGCCCTTCCGCTTGGCCGGCGGGAGGGCGCCGTCGTTCTGGGGAGCGGGAGGCAGGACGGCGTCGGGCAAGCCCGGCGGACCGGAGGGAGGCGCCCGCCGCGCCGGGCCACGGGAGCTCCCCTCATGACCGCCCTGCCCCTGTTCGCCGCCCACGGCCCCGACGATCGTCCCGCGAACCTGCTCGCGGCCGCCCGCGCGCTCGCGCCGCACGTCGCCCGCGGCCGCGCCTTGGATCGCCGCCTCGTGTCGGGCGTGCTCACCACCGCCTTCGGAGCGACCGACGCCGAGGGGGCGTGGGACTGGCGGGACGCCTACGACGCCGTCGAGGCCGCCATGGTCCTGCAGGTCCGGAGGCTCGGCGCGCAGGTGGGCCGGCTCGAGGACGCGCCGGAGGACATCGTCGCCGTGCTGGACGGCGTCGCGTCACTGGGCCTCACCCACACGCGCCGCTCCGAGGAGCAGCTGGCGATGGACCAGTTCTCCACGCCGGCGCCGCTGGCCGGCGTGCTCGCGCTCGCCGCCCAGGTGCGGCCCGGCGACCGCGTGCTCGAGCCGTCGGCGGGCGTGGGGATGGTGGCGGCGGTCGCCGAGGCTTGCGGCGCGGCCGTCCCTCAACGAGCTCTCCGACCGTCGCGCGGGGCTTCTCGATGGGCTGTTCGCGCAAGCCGTGCGGTCGCGGCGCGACGCGGCGCTCCTCCCGGACCTTTTGGCGGACGCGGGCGGCTTCCACGCCGTCCTGATGAACCCGCCGTTCGCCAGCCTCGGCTCACACCTGCTGGCTGGCCTGCGCTGCGCCGCCGACGGCGGGCGGCTGGCCGCCATCCTGCCGGCCGCCGCTCTGTCCGATGCCGGACTGATCTCGCTGCTGCGGCGCGAAGGCCGCATCGTCGGGCGGCTGGCCTTGCCGCCACGGGCTTTCGCCCGCCACGGCACGGGGGTGGAAACCGGCTTGCTGGTGATCGACCGCGGGCGCGACGACGCCGAGGCCGACGTCCCGCCTTGCGAGCCCGCGGGCGACCTGGCGACGGCGGCGCGGTGGGCGGCGGCGCTGCCGCCGCGGCCGACGGCGCAGGCGCGGCCGGCCCGTGCCGCGCCCGCAGGCTTCTCGCCGCGCGTACGGGCTTCGGTCGGCGCGGGACTCCGGTTCCTGGAGGACGCCGCCGCGCTCGACTATGCGGTCGCGCCCTGCTCCGGCGATGGCCGCGACGTCGGCCTCTACCAGGCGTGGCGCGGCCGGCTGGCGTTCGCCGCGGCGCAAACCCACCCCACCCCGCTCGTCGAGGCCGCGGCCATGGCGAGCGTCGCAGCGCCCGCGCCAACCTATCGCCCGCGGCTTCCTGCGGCCTTGGTGGCCGAGGGACGGCTGTCGGACGGGCAACTCGAGACGGTCGTCTACGCCGGCGACGCGCACGCGGCGCGGCTGCCGGGCTGGTGGCAGGCGGGCGACGCGCCGCACGAACTGCGGCTGGCCTCGGAAGGCGCGGACGGGGCCGTGCAGCTGCGGCGGGGCATGTTCCTGGGCGACGGCACGGGCGCCGGCAAGGGTCGGCAGATCGCCGCGGTGATCGCGGACAATATGGCCCAGGGGCGGGTCCGCGCCCTCTGGCTCTCCCGCAACGAGGCGCTGCTGGAGGACGCGCGCCGCGACTGGCGTGCGATCGGCGGGGCGGCGCACGACATCACGCCCCAGGCCCGCTGGAAGCAGGCCGAGGCGATCGGCCTGGAGCGCGGGGTGCTGTTCACCACCTACGCCACCCTGCGGCAGCCGGCGCGGGGCGGCCGCCCCTCGCGCCTGGACCAGATCACCAACTGGCTGGGCCCGGATTTCGACGGCGTCATCGTCTTCGACGAGGCCCATGCGATGGCGAACGCCGCCGGCGGAGTCGCCGGCGGACGTGGGCCGAAGAAGGCCTCCCAGCAGGGGCTTGCCGGCTTGGCGCTGCAGAACCGGCTGCCCGATGCGCGCGTGCTCTACGTCTCAGCCACCGGGGCGACGGAGCCGGCCAACCTCGCCTACGCCGGACGCCTGGGGCTATGGGGCGGTCCCGAGGCGCCCTTCGTGACCCGGGCCGACTTCCTCGAGGCGGCCGACGCGGGCGGCATCGCCTTCATGGAGCTCGTCGCCCGCGAGCTGAAGGCGCTGGGGCTGTACGTCGCCCGCAGCCTCTCCTTCGAGGGCGTCGAGTACGAGCCCCTGGAGCATCCGCTGACGCCGGAGGACGTGGCGCTGTGGGACGCCTGGGCCGACGCCTTCCAGACTATCCACGCCAATCTCGACGCGGCGATCCGCGCGGTGGGGATCTGCGATGAGGAGGGCAAGGTGCGCAGCGGCGCGGCCCTGAGCGCACTGCGCTCCGCCTTCGAGAGCGCCAAGCTGCGCTTCTTCGGCCACCTGCTGGCCGGGCTGAAGGCGCCGACGCTGATCGCCGCCATCCGCCGGGACCTCGCCGAAGGCCGCTCGGCGGTCGTGCAAATCGTCTCGACGAACGAGGCGGTCGCCGCGCGTCGGCTGGCGGAGATCCCCGCCGAGGAGTGGAACAACCTCGCGGTCGACCTGACGCCCAAGGAATACGTCCTCGACTATCTGAAGGGCGCCTTCCCCACCGCCCTAATGCAGGCGGTCGAGGGCGAGGACGGCGAGACCGTGCTGGTTCCCGCGCTCGAAGACGGCCGTCCCGTGCACAGCCAGGCGGCCTTGCGGCTGCGCGACGAGACGATCGCCGGGCTGGCCGCCCTGCCCGCCGTGCCGGGCGTGCTCGACGCCGTGCTGGAGGCGCTCGGCACGGGCGCCGTGGCCGAGATCACGGGTCGGTCCCGGCGGATCGTGGCGCGGGAGGGGCGACGGGTCGTCGAGCGCCGCGGCCCGTCGTCGGCCAAGGCCGAGACCGACGCCTTCATGGACGGGCGCAAGCGGGTCCTGATCTTCTCCGACGCCGGCGGCACCGGCCGCAGCTATCATGCCGCCCTCGACGCGGTGAACCGCAAGCGCCGCGTGCATTATCTGGTGGAGCCGGGCTGGCGGGCCGACGCCGCCATCCAGGGCCTGGGGCGCACACACCGCACCCACCAGGCCTGCGCGCCCCTGTTTCGGCCGGTGACCACCGACATCCACGGGGAGAAGCGCTTCCTCTCGACCATCGCGCGGCGCCTCGACTCGCTCGGCGCCCTGACGCGGGGCGAGCGGCGGGTCGCCGGCGCCGGCCTCTTCCGCGCCGACGACAATCTCGAGAGCCCCTGGGCCCGCCGCGCGCTGCTGGTGCTCTACGGCGCGCTGGCGCGCGGCGAGCTGACCAGCATGACCTTGGCGGCCTTCGAGGCGAAGACCGGTCTGAAGCTGCTGGACGCCGAGGGGCTGCTGAAGGGCTCCGACGAACTGCCGCCGATCACCACCTTCCTCAACCGGCTGCTGGCGCTGCGCATCGCCGACCAGAACGCCCTCTTCGCCGACTTCGGCAAGATCCTGGCGGGGCTGCTTGAGCGAGCGGCGTCGGCGGGCGAGCTGGACCACGGCGTCGAGGACATCGTCGCCGACGAACTCCAGGTGCTCTCCGAGGAAACGGTGCGGACAGACCCGGCGACGGGCGGCGAGACCCGGCTCCTGGCGTTCTCGCTGCGCACGCCGCGTCGCTTCCTCGGCGCGGACGAGGCTCTGGCAAGGGCCGAGGCGCTCGGTCCGGCCGCGATGCTGGCGGTCAACGGCCGCTCGGGCCGGGCGGCCTTGGTCGAATTCGGCCTGACCGTCACCGGGGACGACGACCGCCTGCTGCCGGCGGTTCGGCTCCTGCGGCCGGAGGATCGGAGCCTGACGCCGCAGAAGGCCTTCGAGGAGTCCGCCTGGACGGCCGCCGACCCCGAGACCTGGCGCGCCGCTTGGCAGGCCGAGATCGACGCCGCCGATCCCTGGCGGCAGCGGGAGATCGTCCTGGCGACCGGGTTGCTTCTGCCGGTGTGGGCCCGCCTGCCGGTGCGCAGCGCCCAGGTCCGGCGCGTGAAGGCGCCCGATGGCCGCCGGTGGCTCGGCCGTGTGCTGGACCCGTCCCAGGTGGCCGCCCTCAAGGCGGCGCTGGGCGTCTCCAGCCTGGCCGAGGCCTGGTCCGACGGGGCGCTGGTCCTGCGCGAGACGCTGGAACGTGGGGTGCAGTTGGGCCTCTCGGGCGGGCTCTGGCTGCGCCGCGCCCGCGTGATGGACCGTCGCCGGCTCGAGGTGGTCGGCGGCGCGCCCGAGCGGGCGGCGCTGACGGCGCTCGGCTGCTTCACCGAGATCATCGCCTACGCGCCGCGGGTCTTCGCGCCGGTGGACCGGCCCGACATCGTCGAAGCTGTGTTGCGCCGGCACCCGGTCGTGCAGGCGCTCGAGCCGGGCGCCTAGGCGTCGGCCGCGCCGGGCGCCGCGGCGTCGATGTCGGCCTGTTCAGCGTCGCGCGCCGTCCTCCCGACGTTGAGCCGGATGTAGACCGCAGCGCCCGGCGCGCCCTGCAGCGCGGCGGCGGCGGCGTCGCGGGCCTGCGCAAGGCTGTCGACGGCGGCGCACAGGAGCAGCTCGGGGCCGGCCTTCCGCGGCCGCAGGACCAGGATGTTGCCGGCCGTCGCCGGCAAGGCGTCGAGGTCGGTGCGCCGGAACCGGTAGCGCGCGCCCGAGGCGCCGGGGACATCCAGGATCTCGCTCATGCGGAGGGGGATAGCGGCGGGCGCGGCGCCTCGCCAGCCGACAATGCGCGGCCGTCCGTCACGGCGGAGGGAGCAGGATGGGAGGGCTTCGAGGGGCGAAGCTGGGCCGGGAGGCGGTCTCGCGGCGGCTTCGGACCAAGGAGACTGACATGCAGAACGTGATGTTCATGGGCCGGCTGGCGGCCGATCCGCAAGTCACGGAGGACTTCGGCAAGGCGGTGTTCCGGCTGCTGGAGAACCGCGGGCGGGACGCCGCCGGCGTCGAGCGCGTGGTGGGCGTGAACTGCGTCAGCTGGGCCAAGGGCCTGAACGAGAAGGTCGTCGCGCCGGGGCTCGCCTCCGGCTGCGAGGTGCTGGTGGTCGGCGCGTTCGTGGACGCCCTCTACGAGGCCCGCGACGGGGGCCGCCGCGCCGCCAAGGAGCTGGTCGTACGGCGGCTCACCGTCCTCGACTGGGCGCGTGACCGCGAGGGCTCGGCCGAGGCGTCGCAAACCGAGATGGCGGCGTAAGGCCGCGGTTCAGATCCAGGAGAACTCCCATGCAAAGCGTCACCGTCGAAGGCTATCTGGCCGCCGATCCGTCGATCCTCACCGCCCAGGGCTCAGGCAAGAAGCGGGCGAGCTTCCGCCTGCTGGAGACAGCCCGCTTCCGGCGCGGCGATGGTCAGCCGGGCGAGCGGACCACCGGCTTCAACTGCGTCTGCTTCAACGAGGCCGCCGCCGAGGGCTACATCGCACCGTTCGCCCGCAAGGGCTCACGCGTGGTGGTGACCGGTCACGTCGAGAACGACACCTGGACCGGCCAGGACGGGCTTGTGCATTACGACCTGCGGCTGGTTGTGGAACAGCTGCGGATCAAGTCCCGGCGCGAGCCGGCAGAACCCGCCGAGGAGGCCGAACGGGCGGAGACGGAGCAGGACCTCGACGACGAGATCCCCTTCTGACACGGCGTTCGCATCGAACGGCATGGCCGGTCCTTTGGGGACCGGCCATGGTCCTGTGTCGGGACCGCGCCTTGGCGGTGACGAAGCCTTCCCGCTGGGGCGGCCCGGCCGCGAGCGGCGAGCCCCAGCTCGACATGAGCGAAGCCGCGCCGGCGCCGCCGGCGCGAGCGAGGATCGTCCGACGGGCGCCGCCGTGGGGGCCGGCTTGCGACATCATCGCCGGGTCGCGAGCCGGGAGCCACGGCAGACCGGCCGCTGCGAGATCGTTCCAGCCAGCAAGTCCGCCAGCGTTCAACCACAGGCCTGAAGGCCAGGGCCGCCCGGCCGCTGGAGGCATAGCCCCTCCGAGGCGCGCCATTGGGCTGCGCTCCACCGCGCTAGGGCCTGTCGACGGCGGCGCTTGGAAGCAATTCGTATAGGGCGAGCGCGCGGCGGCTGCGCTAAGCCCGATGGGTCGGGGGATCGAAAGGATCTCCCATGATCAAACATCCCGAGCCGCGCAGCTTCACCCCGGACCCTGTGGGCCCCGCCTCCGGCGCCCGGAGGACCGCGGTCGCGGAGGACGCGCGGCTGCGCGACCGCTGCCATGATCGAGGCCTCAGCACCGAGGCCGATCCGCTGGGGGCGCGTGGGTCACGGGCCTCTCCTGGCCCCGCGGCCTTCAAGCGCAGGAAGGGGCGTGCCCCGGCCTAGGGGCCGGGGCGAGCTCTACGCGCCGCGCGCCGCGGCGCCCGGAGCCCCTGACGGGTCTCCGCCCTGCGGGTGACATGGGGTAACAGCGGCTCGGGCTGGGCAGGTTGATCCTGCGCCGTAGTTCGGTGTCCGCTCCGCCTTTTCACCTCGGGGGAGCCCTCATGACGAGCTACGTGGGTCTGGACGTCTCGCTGGCCGAGACGAGCGTCTGCATTCTGGAAGCGGACGGCGCAGTGCGCTTTGAGGGGCGGGTGAAGAGCACGCCGGAGGCGCTGGTCCGCTGCCTCGCCGAGCGGGCGCATGACGCCCAGCGGATCGGCCTGGAGACGGGCCAGACGGCGGGCATGCTGGTGCGCGGGCTTCGCGCCGCCGGCTTGCCGGTGATCTGCATGGAGACGCGCCACGCGCACAAGGTGCTGTCCGCACGCACCCACAAGACCGACCGTAATGACGCCCGCGGACTCGCGGAGCTGATGCGCGTGGGCTGGTACCGCGAGGCCTGGGTGCGCGGCGCTTCGGCCACCTACATCCGCAGCCTGCTGCAGGCGCGCAAGATGCTGATGCAGACCAAGCGCACGCTCGAGAACACCCTTCGCGGCGCAGTGAAGCGGTTCGGGGTGATCACCACCAAGACGGCCGGGCGGGGCTTCGCCCAGCGCGCCTCTTCGGCGATGGCGCAGGATCCCGCTTACGCCGCCTACGCCCGTCCGATGCTGGAGGTGCTCGCGGGCGTCGTGGCGCAGATCCGCACCTACGACCGGCAGCTGCGCGTCATCGCCCGTGAGCATGCGGTGAGCCGCCGGCTGATGACGGTGCCGGGCGTGGGTCACCTGACGGCGCTGGCGTTCCTGTCGACCATCGAGGATCCGACCCGCTTCAAGCGCTCGGCGGACGTCGGCCCGTACCTGGGGCTGACGCCGAAGATCTACCAGTCGGGCGAGGTCGACCGATCGGGCCGGATCACCAAGACAGGTGACTCCATGACCCGCAGCTACCTGGTGGAGGCCGCCAACGTGCTGTTGGTGAAGATCGACCGGCCCGTGCCGCTGCGGCTGTGGGGGCTGCGGATCATGGAGCGCGCGGGCCTGAAGAAGGCGCAGGTGGCGGTGGCGCGGAAGCTGGCGGTCCTGATGCACGCCATGTGGTCGGACGGAACGGAGTTCGAGTGGGCTCAGGCTGGCGCCTGAGCCCACTTCGTCGCAGCTCCCTCGGGAGGCGTCCTTGCCGGGACGCATGCGGAGGCCGACCTCGCAGCGATCGTCGCAGGCCTTGGGACTCGCGCGGCAGTGACATTGAGGCGGCTTCAGCAACGGAAGCTCATGTTGAGGCGGCATGTCCGACCTCGGAACGAACCTTGTGCCCGGCAGCGGTGATGACCTGAGGATCAGCTGGAGAGGCTGAGGAGGCCTCGATCGCAGCACAGGCTGGGCGTGCCCGCGCGGGAGGCGCGGTCGGGCTCGGCATGCCGGCGCTGGCGCGCCGTCACCAAGTCGCCTGCGGCGTCTCGGCCGTACCGGTTTGATCCCTCACGCGGAGTGGAGGAAGCATGGGGTACGAAGCCCCTTGACGGCGGTGGCCGCTGTTAACGAACGATCCCTCACGCGGAGGCGGAGGGAGGGCCGGCGCCGGGCGAGCCGATCGGGCTCGTTCGGAGTTACGCCCATGTCCACCGCCAGCCCTTGGACCAAGGATCGGGTCGACACCCTGACCCGGCTTTGGCGGGACGGCCTCAGCGCCGCCCAGATCGCCGCGGCGCTGAGCGGCGTCACGCGCAATGCGGTCATCGGCAAGATCCATCGCCTTGGCCTCAGCGGTCGCGCCAAGCCCGCCGTACCGGGCCTCCGCCGCCCAAAGGTTCGCGCGGCGCCGGCGAAGCTGCGTCGCAGGGCTGCGCCCGCCTGCCGTGGAGCCCAGGGGCCTGTCCTCGAGAGTCCTGGGTTAGCCTCAGTCGCGAGCGTCACCGCCCATGCCTGCCGCTGGCCCATCGGGGATCCGAAGGCGGAGGACTTCACGCTCTGCGGCGCCCGCGCGACGCGGGGCCCGTACTGCGGCCCGCACGCCGCTATCGCCTACCGCCCGCTCAAGCGAAAGCCGCCGCGGGATCACCTGCTGAAGCTGGACGGTCTGGCATGATGTCAAGAGCCAGGTGGAGCGGCGCGTCAGCACCCGGCGCGCGATGCACGCCGGACGGCGCGCCCGCCTGGCCGGCGGGCGCAACACCCCACACAACGCCCTCCAATCCTATCACGTCACCCCGGCGGTCAACGGCCTGACGGCCGTTCCCCTCCGCTCCGCCTGCGGCTCCGCTCCGGTGACCGCCCGGGACCCGACGTGGGCGGGGAGAGGGTCGTTGCGCATGGGCGCAAGCGACGGCTTTAGCTCAATGGAGACATCGCCATGACCTTCTCCCTTCATGCCTTCTCATCTTCCGACACGACCTTCGACGTCCAGGCCGCGGCGCTGGAAGATCCCCGGCCGCATCCCACGGAAGCGGCCCTCGTCCAGCTTGGTCACGCCCTGGCGACGGAGCTTCTCGACCTCATCGCCGACACGGCCTTGGAGGACGTGCAGACGATCCTTTGCGAGAGCCTCATCGGCGCCTTCCACTCGGCCGCGGGACGGATCGAGCGCGAGGCGGACCGGGCTCGCGACCGGATGCGCGCGCTGGAGCGCGACTTCGACGGCTCGGAAATGGCCGACACCGAGTTGCAGGAGGCCACGCGGGCGACGCGCTCGGCGGACGTGGCCCAGGCCGCGGCCGAACTGATCCGCGACGCCGCGGCGGACGCCTACACGGTGCAGACCGGCCAGGTCTGGACGGCCTGGCGGGGCAGCCGGCGCGGCACGCGGCTTACCGCTGCGGAGCTCGAGGCCAAGCAGGTCGTCCGGGCGGCGGAGAAGCGCCGAGCCGCCGCGGGCGAGGTCAGCGGTCCGATCGTGGCCTTCCGGGCCGCGCCTTCCGCGGACGGCGCCGAGGACGCGCGGCGGATCTTCGATGCTCTCAACTGGGCCAAGGCTCAGTGGCCCGACATGGCGCTCGCCACGACCGGCGCCCGGGGCGCGGAGCGGCTGGCGATCCGCTGGGCGCAGCAGAAGCATGTGACGCTGGTGCTGGCCCGCGCCGACTTCGACCGGCACGGCAAGTCCGCGCCGTTCCGGGCCAATGACGAGCTGCTGGCGCTGGAGCCGACCTGCTGCCTAACCCTGGCGCAGTCGCTGGACGCGGATCGTCCCGGACGTACGCAACCGTTCGGGCCTGCACTGAACCTGGCCCAGCTCGCGCAAGCCCGCGGCGTGCGGCACTTGGCGATCCAAGCCAAGGCGGCATAGCCTCGGCTTTCTCTCGTCTGTTCACTCGCCCGCTCGGCTCCGGCCGGGCGGGCTTCTTCCTTTGGCCGCTCCGTGGCGAGACTCAGCTACACGGCAAGCGGATCATCCAGGCTTATCTGTTGACGGCTGTTGATCATGCTTGTCGATGTTTGACGGTGACTTGAGAATTTGGGTTTAGGGCAAGATAAAAGAGGTGTTTTCCTGGGCGCTTTGTCTTAGCTTCTCAGGAGCTTAGACGCGGGCGCATGATCGTGAGCGACGTGTCACAACGCGCCGCGCCGTTCGGCTGTGGAGGCGGTCCGATGTTGGTTCGCGAGGCCCTGGAGCTCAGTGAAGGCGCCCGCGCGCCCGCCGCTCGACACGCGGGATCGGTGCGCCTCCCAACTCAGCTCAAGAACGATCGCCTCCCTGTCCGCAGTTTAATGGTGCAGGGATTAGCGGCGTCCCGGCTTTTCGCGATCGGCGATCGGGCGGGCATCCTGAGGAGCGCCCAGCGCCGTTCAGGCCGCGCGTTCCGCATGGACGTCCGTCAGCGGGTCGTCGTGAAGGCTCTGGTCTCGAAGCACGCCGGCAAAGGCGCGGCCAGGGCGGCGGCCCTGCTGGCCCACGTCCACTATCTCGGTCGCACCGGCGCAGGGGCTGAAGGCGCGGCCGCCGAGTTCTTCAACCGCACGCAGAGCGGCATCGACGCCGCCGGCGCTGCCGGCGCCTGGGCAGCCGACCGGCACCATTTCCGGTTCATCATCTCGCCCGAACATGGCGACAGGATCCACGACCTTGCGGGCTACACGCGGGAAGTCATGGCCCGTGTCGCGGCCGATCTCGGCCAGGCGGCCCTCGAGTGGGTCGGGACCTGTCACTTCGACACGGATCAGCCGCATGCTCACGTGCTGATCCGGGGCCGCAAGGCGAACGGCAAGGACCTGGTGATCCCGCGCGACTACGTCGGGTACGGGTTCAGGGCCCGGGCGCAGGAAGTGGCGCAGGAACTGCTCGGGGATCTCTCGCGTACCGAGGCGGAGCGTCGGATCTGGCGAGAGACGCAAGCGAACCGCTTCACTGGGTTCGATCGGCGTCTGCTGTCGGCCGCCGACGACGATCGCCTGGTCGACGACGGCGTTGGGGCCGGGGAAGCGTGGGCGGCCTTAACGCGCGGGCGACTGCGACATCTCGAGGCCCTAGGCCTCGCCCGACGCGTCGGCAGGAAATACCGCCTGGGCGAGGAGATCGAGACGAGACTCCGAGCCCTCCAGTTGCGTCAGGACGTGATCCGCACCCTGCATCAACGACGCCTGGAGACAGGCGCCGAACTAAGAGAGCTGCGGTCGGGCGCTGTGCGAGGCCGGATTGTGCAACGCGGCCAGCACGACGAGATCGGCGGGGTCACTTGGCTCGTCATCCGCGACCGTTCGGGCTTGGAGCACTATGCCCGCCTGGCGTTGGGGCAGACGGCGCCTGACCTCGGCCGATCCGTGACGCTCGCCGCCGACCAACGGGGGGCGCGCCTGCTCACGAGCGGCAAGGGCCTTGATAGGGGGCTGTGACAAGGCGCGCCTACGATGAGACCTATGGCGGCGTTCAGTTCCGCCTCGCTCCCATCGAGGTGGCCGGTGAGCAGTCTGACCCAGACCAAGCTGGCGACAAGCTCGGCGATGAGCATAGGACCGACGCCGGGATCGGCGCGCCCGCAGGCCGGCGCCTTCCGCACGATCTGGGCGATCTGATCCCTGCGGGAGGTGGCGTAGGCCGTGAGCGCGCGCTGTGTCGCCGCCTCGGATTGTCGCGCTGGAATTTGTTGGTATCAGGCACCTGGAGTACGAACAATTCGGTCGGCTGCAGACGAACAACCCTGATCCGACACGACACGGGAAACACGATGTTTCTGCCACTTTTCAGCGGGTTACGTCGAAACCGAGCAACACGCTGAAACAGGCTGAAAACCGTTGCTGGTGGGCCCGCAAGGACTCGCGCCGGTTCAGCCGCCCCGAGCGCAGGCGTCGCGCGCCGCTGGGCGCGCGAAATGGTCGAGCAGGGGCGCGTGGCGGGCGAGCCCGAAAACCCGTGTACGCCCAAGATCGTCAGCCACCGGAGCGGCCATCGGATCGCCGCCGCGCGAAGCGGATTGCCAGCTCATCCGGGGGCGAAAGCCTCGGCGACGAAATCCAGGATCGCGCGACGCACCTCAGCGTACGGCAGCGTTCGGGTGACCGGACCGTCGACATCGGCGCTCAGGGTGACGCTTTCTGCGCCATCCCGGGCCACGGTCAGGCTGCGCGCACGCTCGCCCACGGGGTCGAGCCGCAGGATGATTAGCCGGTAGATCCGCGCCTCTGCCGCTTCCGAGACATCCAGGTCAGCGCGGTGACCGCGCGCGGCGACGGCGGCCTCCACCTGCCGCAGCATCGGCTCAAGCTCGCGCTCCCCAAAGGCGCGGAACGCCTCCTCCGTCGTCGCGTCGAACCCGGCCTCGCCGGCGGTCTGACGAGGGGGGTTCGAGATCAACCGATCGAGGGCGGCGTTGAGATCCTCGTCGTGGTCGATCGGCGTCGGCGAGATAACGGCGGCGGGGCGCGCCGCCGGTTCAAGCTCGCTGGTTCCCAGCCCGATGCGGGCCGGCGCGTCGCTTGCGGCGCGCTCCGTGCGAGGCTCTACGGTGGCGAACGTCTCCGGCTCAACCGCCGCCGCAACGGGCGATGAAGTGGCTTGGGCCTGTTCGCGGCTCGGGCGCAGCACGAAGCGGACGATGATGGCGGTGATGGCGATGAAGGCGGCGATGCCGAGCAACTCCCGAAGCGTGTCGCTCATCGACGCTGTACTCCCCACGACCGCGCTCCAATCCGCTCGGACCGCAGCGTCATCCCTAAGGCTGCAACCCTGTGTCGTGCAAGCGACGAACGAAGCACGGTGTTTGGCGACAGCCGGTATGTGAAATCCTTGAGCTGAGGCTTATCCGCCGCTCGCCGCGCCTCCGGCGAACACCACCCGATCGCGTCCGCTGCGCTTGGCCATGTAGAGCGCGACATCCGCCTGGGCGAGCAAGGCGTCAAGCTGCACGTCGCCGTCGGCCCGTGTGGCGCCGCCAACGCTGACGCGCATCGTGAGCGCCAGCTTGTCCACGGCCACGGGCGTTGCGGAGATAGCCTGCCGGAGCCGCTCGGCGATCGCCGAGCCTTCAACGTGATCGGTGTGAGGCAGCAGGACGGCAAATTCCTCGCCGCCGAGCCGCCCCAGCAGGTCGTCTTCCCGCAAGGCGGCGCGGCAGCGATCAGCAGCGACACGCAGCACCTGGTCGCCGGTTGGATGCCCATAGGTGTCATTGACGAGCTTGAAATGATCCAGGTCGATCATCAGCAGGGTCAGCGGTTGGGCGGCGGCGCGACAAGCTTGAGCTGCGGCCCTCGCCTCAGCCATGAAGCCGCGACGATTGGCCAGGCCAGTGAGGGGGTCGGACGCGGCGAGGTTGGCCAACTCGGCCTCGCGCCGGCGCGACTGGGTCACATCCCGGAGCAGCCAGATGCGGCCGCGACCGCTCTCGCCGCGCATGGGCTGCACATCGATGCTAATGTGCTGTTCGCCGCGTTCGATGACAAAACTTGCATTTCGCATCGTGTCGTTGGTTATCTCGGCGAGCGCCTTACAGGCCGCTGCGGCGTCAACAGCGGACTCGCACAGACGCTTCAAGCCCGCCTCGATGAGTCCCGCGTCGACCCGCCCCGATGGCGCCCCGAGGAGGCGTCCCGCGGTGACATTGACCAGCGCCGGCTCGTCTCGACCCCGGAAGATGATCACGCCGGTGGCAATGCTCTGGAAGACCTCAATGAACTGCCCTTGCAGTTCTTGCTCGCGGCGGCGTTCAGCGGCCGCCTTGACCGCGACCGCCGCGGCGGTGGCGAGGCCGTCTAGGCTGCGCTCCAGATGCTGCCGCATGGCGCGATCGAGTGCGCCGGCGCCTGCCGCAGCCCACAAGACGGCCAAGCCCACCTGTGACCCATCCTTTCGCGCCTGGGCGCGGAGCAGCATGGCAGAAGGCGAAGCTTCCAGATCTGCTGTCCAGGCTGCAGGCGCGGCCAACGTCTCGGGCGAGACAAGCTTGGAGCTCGCAAGCGCGGCCCGGAAGCCGGCGTCCAGCTCCGTCGTCGTCGCGCCAAGCTCCGGCGCTGCGCAAACGCTGGTCGCCGTCTGAAGGCCGGGGTCAGTGACGAAGACGACAATCCGGTCCGCGCCCAGGAGCGCTTGAAGGGCTCCGGTCCAGGCGCGGAGCGACAGGTCCGTGCTCAGCGGCTCGGGCGGACTCACGCCCTGCCTCCCAGCCTGCAACCATGCTCACACCCTCGCCGCCTTGCGCGGAGCTGCATCCGGGGAGAGGGGAAGTGGAGCCGCACGATTGAGCTTCCGAGTTTGGCCGCCTGTTGCGGAGCTTGGAAGCTTCGGACGCGCAGTCACGCGGCGTCAAGATGTTCGATCACCGATCGATCAGCGGCAGAGAGCCGCGCTGACGATCAGGCTGAGCCGCGCGCGAACAGAACCGCCGGGATAGTGCCGAAGAAGATGCGAGCCTTCAGACCGAACGTGCGGCGACGAACATAGAGGTAATCGGCGGCGACGCGTCGACGGTAGGTGGTGGAACTGCGGCCGGAGATTTGCCATAGCCCGGTCAGGCCCGGCCGAACCGAGGCGTAGTAGACGAAGTACCGCCCGTACCTCGAGACCTCCGCAGCCACGATCGGTCGCGGGCCAATGAGCGCCATCTCGCCGCGGATCACGTTCACCAGCTGCGGCAGTTCATCGAGGCTCAGCTTCCGCAGGACGCGCCCAAGCAGGGTGATGCGCGGATCGTTGCGCAGCTTGTGATCGCGTTCCCACTCGGCGCGCGCCGCAGGATCTGAGTCCAGCAGCCGCTTGAGCCGCGCGTCGGAGTCGAGCACCATGGAACGAAACTTGAGGCAGTCGAAGGGACGCCCCCCCTGCCCGATCCGACGCTGGCGGTAGATCGGCGGGCCGCCGTCCTGCAGCCAGACGGCCAGCAAGACCGCCAGCAGCACCGGGGCGGCGGCAAGCAGAATGGCGCAGGACAGCACGATGTCGGCCACACGCTGCGCCGACATCTGCCATTCCGGACGACGCGTCACAGCGGCGAACGCGTCGTCGCCCTGCCATGCGCCCGCGATCTGCGCCTGATACATCCCCGAGCCCCATGCCGTAGGTTCACGTCACAGCGGTCTTAAT
Source organism: Phenylobacterium sp. VNQ135 (assembly GCF_049445735.1). Lineage (NCBI taxonomy): Bacteria > Pseudomonadati > Pseudomonadota > Alphaproteobacteria > Caulobacterales > Caulobacteraceae > Phenylobacterium > Phenylobacterium sp. VNQ135. Next base: position 82,623 of record NZ_JBMSDS010000006.1, read on the forward strand.
CGGGCCAGCGGACGCGGGCGAGTCGCAAATTGCCGCGCGGCGTGAATTTTCTGTTGCAGTGCACAAGAACTGATCGCGCGGCGCCTCAGGCGAGGTATTGAGCGGCGACGGCGGTCTCGACCACTTCCGCCCAGGGCGAAGACGATCTAGTGGCGTGATCGGTTAGGGGGCGTAGAATGTCGTTATATCCGGTTATCCTCTGCGGCGGCTCGGGCACGCGCCTGTGGCCGACGTCGCGACCGCAGACGCCGAAGCAGTTTGCGCCTCTTGTGCAGGCGCGCTCCACATTCCAGGACACCGTGCTGCGGGTGGCCGACCTCCCCGACCTCGCCCAGGTCGTCGTCGTGGCAGGGACGACGCACATCGAGCTCATCGCCGAACAGTTGGCGCAACTTGGCGTCGAGGCCCAGCTCCTGCTCGAGCCGGCCGGGCGCGACTCGGCAGCGGCCATGGCGGCGGCGGCGGCCTGGATCGCCGGGCGCGACGCTGGCGGCGTGGCGATCTTCCTTGCGGCCGACCATCATCTGCCGGATCACGCCGCCTTCGCCCAGGCCATCTCGACAGGGGCCGACGCCGCCAAGGCCGGCCAGATCGTCGCCCTGGGCGTCCAGCCCACCGCGCCTTCCACGGCCTATGGCTACATCAAGCCTGGCGAAGGCCTGGGGCCTGTGCGGCCCATCGCCCGGTTCGTCGAGAAGCCCGACGCCGCCACAGCCGAGGACTATATCCGCGACGGCTACCTGTGGAACGCCGGCAACTTCATGGTCCGCGCCGATGTGCTGCTGACGGAGCTGGAGACGTTCGCGCCGGAGGTGGGCGCCGCGGCACAGGCGGCGGTCACGAGTAGCGCGCAGAACGGCTCGGCGCTGAAGCTCGGCGAAGCCTTCCTGGAGGCGCCGCGCATCTCGATCGACTACGCGGTGATGGAGAAGACCGACCGCGCTGCAGTCCTGCCCGTCGCCTTCGAATGGTCCGACCTCGGCGCCTGGGACGCGGTCCGCGACGCCTCGCCGCAAGATGGGGACGGCAACGCGAGCCAAGGCCCCGTCACGCTGGTTGCGACCCGGGGGGTGATCGCCCGCACCCGCCCTGGACAGCCGCTCGCCCTGGTCGGCGTCGAGGATCTTGCGGTCATTGTCGAGGCGGATGGCGTCCTCGTCGCGCGCCTGGACGCCGCTCAGCAGGTCAAGGCCGCCGCCGAGCGGATCCTCACGGAGCCGCCGGCGCCCGCGTTCGAAGACCTCGCGACCGCCGCCTCAGCGTTCGACGACTGGCTGTCCGGCGTCGCCCTGCCCGTCTGGGGCGGCGCGGGCGTCGAAGCCCGCCATGGCGGCTTCCACGAGACCCTGGAGCGTGGCGGCGTCGCGCCGGCCGTGCCGCGCCGCGCCCGGGTGCAATGCCGCCAGGCCTTTGTCTTCGCCCGCGCCGCCGCCGCGGGTCGGCCGGGGCCCTGGGCGGCGACCGCGTCGCGCGGCTGGGCCTTCTTCAACGCGGCCTATCGGAGGGCTGACAGCCTCTACCGGACCCGCGTTGACAGCGCGGGAGCGCCCCTCGATGACGACGCTTGGATCTATGACCAGGCCTTCGCGCTCCTCGCGCTCTCAGCGCTCGACGCCCCGGCGAACGAACAGACGCCGTTCGATCCACGGGCGACGGCGCTTGCCCTGCTGCAAGCCCTGGACGCGCGGCGTCTGCCGCAAGGCGGTTACCTGGAAGCGGGTCCCCACGCCTACTCGTCGAATCCCCACATGCACCTGCTAGAAGCCAGCCTCGCCTGGCTGGATCGCGGCGAGAGCGCATTCCGGCCGACGGCGGAGGCGATCGTCGCCTTGGCGCAAGAGCGCTTCGTGGAGGCCGGGGTCGGCCTGCGGGAGTTTTTCGACGCCGACTGGCGGCCGGCTGCCGGCGAGGCGGGCGCCTGGCTCGAACCCGGGCATCAGTTCGAATGGGCTTGGCTGCTTGTACAGTGGAGCCGGATTTCCGGCGATCAGGCGGCGGCCGCGCTGGCGCGCGAGCTGTTCGAGATCGGCCTCAAGGGCGTGGATCCCCAACGTGGCGTGGCGATCAATGCGCTCTGGCCCAATCACACTCCGCGAGAGGAAGCTGCGCGGCTGTGGCCGCAGACGGAATACCTCAAGGCGGCCGTCGCGTTGCAGGAGCCGGAACACGCCTTGCGCGCCGCCAATGGTCTGTGGCGATATCTGCGGCCGGATGCGCCGGGGCTTTGGCGCGACCGCATGGATGGCCTTGGCCGGCTCGACACGGCGCCTGCGCCGGCGAGCTCGCTCTACCACATCTATATGGCTGTCGAGGCGCTAGGCGAGTTCGGGTGACCCTCGCAGGATCGGGGGCGAGGCGCAGCCCGCCCGCGTCCTGCCCGCCCTCGCCTACTCGGCGGCGAAGGCCGTGATGCCGATCTTCGGCGCCAGCTCGCCGGCGGCGTAGCGCTTGGCCATGGCGGACAGCGGGATCGGCTTGATCTTGCCGGCGTGGCCGGCGGTGCCGAACTCCTCGAAGCGCTGGATGCAGACCTTCCGCATCGCCTCCTTGGCGGGCTTCAGGTAGCCGCGCGGGTCGAACTCGCCCGGCTTCTCGGCGAACACCTGGCGGATGGCCGCGGTGATGGCCATGCGGTTGTCGGTGTCGATGTTGATCTTGCGCACGCCGTGCTTGATGCCGCGCTGGATCTCTTCCACCGGCACGCCCCAGGTCTGGGGCATCTCGCCGCCGTACTTGTTGATCAGGTCCTGCAGGTCCTGCGGCACCGACGAGGAGCCGTGCATCACCAGGTGGGTGTTCGGCAGGCGGCGGTGGATCTCCTCGATCACGTGCATGGCCAGAACGTCGCCGTCCGGCTTGCGCGTGAACTTGTAGGCGCCGTGGCTGGTGCCCATGGCGATGGCGAGCGCGTCGACCTCGGTGGCCTTCACGAACTCGACCGCCTGGTCCGGATCGGTCAGCAGCTGGTCGTGGCCCAGCTTGCCCTCGAAGCCGTGGCCGTCCTCCTTCTCGCCCATGCCGGTCTCCAGGCTGCCCAGCACGCCCAGTTCGCCCTCAACCGAGGCGCCGACCCAGTGGGCCATGTTCACCACATTGCGAGTGACCTCGACGTTGTAGTCGTAGTCCGCCGGCGTCTTGCCGTCGGCCTTCAGCGAGCCGTCCATCATCACCGAGGTGAAGCCGTACTGGATCGCGGTGGCGCAGGTGGCTTCGTTGTTGCCGTGGTCCTGGTGCATGCAGATCGGGATGTGCGGATACATCTCCGCCATCGCGTCGATCAGGTGCTTCAGCACGATGTCGTTCGCGTAGGACCGGGCGCCGCGCGAGGCCTGCATGATCACCGGCGAGTCGGTGGCCTCCGCGGCCTCCATGATCGCCAGCGCCTGTTCCATGTTGTTGATGTTGAACGCCGGCACGCCGTAGCCGTGCTCGGCGGCGTGATCCAGCAGCTGTCGGAGCGTGATCCGAGCCATCGCATATCCCCCTGCCTTAGAATGCGGCGGACCTTAAGCGCTGACCGGCAAAGCTCAAGCGCGTCGGCGCGTCCGCGGCGATCCGCCTCGTCCGTGCGCGGTCGGACGGCGCCTGCGCCTTGATCCCCATCAAAGCCGACCGTTCGCGACCACCCTATCGGACGGCCAAGCCCGGGATCATCGATGTCACCCCATTCCATCGCCGAACTGATCGGCATCGCTGTTTTCGTCCTTTTCGCGGCTATCGCTGCCTGGCTATGGGATCAGCCCTGGCGACGCGGCCTTCGGCACCCGGTGCAGGACCGGTTTGCAGATCGCGCCGAAGCGATGCTGTCGGATGTCTTCGCCGACGCGCAAGCCGGCGGTAGCCCGGAGCGCGACGACGGCGACAACCTGATCTTCCGCGCGCAAGCCGAGCGCGACCTCGCGCCGCGCCTTGAATCGCTGGTTACGAGGCTCTCCGCCCACGGCGTGCAGGCCACATTCCGGCGCGAGCAGACCGATGACGCGCAGCAACCGATCTACCTTCTGGAGATCAAACCGCCGAACCGCGCGGCCGCCTTCCCGGCAAGCCTGAGCTTTCGGCCAGGCCACGAGCGCGATCTTCTCATCGTCTATGGCGGCGACATCTCAGGCCCGTCCGATCACAACGGCCACGATGCGCAGGTCGGCTGGCGCGAGATCGACTGGCGCGATGTCGAGCCGGTGCTTCTCCGTTTCACCGCGCGGGTGGTCAGGGCGGGCTGAGCTCCGCGTCATCCAGCTCAGGCGGAAGCAGGTCCGAGGCGGCGTCGGGCGGGGCAGCATCAGCGCGCGTCGGCGCGATAGGGGCCAGTTCAGGGAGGGCCGTCGCCGGCGCCGCGCCTGGACGTGGCGGCGCCGGAAGAGCGCCAATGTTTGGCGCGGCGGCGACACTCGCGCTCGCTGGCTCGCAGATCCCCGAGTCCAAGGACGTGCGGCCACTCGCCAGTCCCGCGTAACATTGCTCTTCCTGGTAGGCTCCCCGCCAGGCAAAGGCCAAGCTTACAAGCAGGATGATCAGCGGACCAAGCCAGATGAGCCGGGACTCACGACGCAGCGTGACGCGGGGCTGTTGTGCGCCGCTCGTCCGCCGCGCAGCCGACGGCGGCGACGGTGTTCTGGCCGGACCCTGCGACGCCATAGGATTGGCCTGTGCTCTGGAAGGCTCTGCCTTGGAGGACGCATCGCCGCGCGTCAAGCGCCGCTGCGGGCCTGGCGGAGACAAAGGCTTCCTGTTTATTCCTGCGCCATGAACGATCGCGACCGGGGGCTGCCCGACTATGTGATCGCGCTGGCCAAGGCGGAGGACGCCGTCAGTCGCCTGGACGAGCTCGCCGCGACGCCGTTGGGGCGGGGAGCCTTGGAACGGCTAGCATTCCAGGAGGCGGCAGCGTGGTCGTGGAATGCGGGCGCCCTTGTCCACCTCGAAGATCTGGTGCTGCACGAACACGGCCTCGATGTCCGAACGCCAGACACGGCTTTGACGCGAGCTCATGGCGTCCTGCGGTTCTGGCGAGAAGCGCAGGGCCGCCCACACCGAGACGTGCTGACGGTCACGACTCTTGCGAAGCTGCTTGGCGATCGGAGGGTCACGAGGGGCGCCGCAGCCGAGCTTCGGCCGCCGCCTCGACGTGGTCTCGCCTCCGACGGTCCGTCGCAGAGCGATCCGCTGATCGCGCTCATGCTCGACGCTGAAAGCGTCACCACGGAGGATGATGGCGAGGCGCTGGCGGCGTGGTTCGCGCTCGAGGAGCGGGCGCCTCGCGCGTGGCCCGCCCTCCTGCGCGCGGCGATCCTGCGCGAAGCTTGGCAGACCATCGATCCGCTGCCGCGGCGCGGGTTCGTCGGGAATGTCCTCATCGACGCGGTGCTCCGACGCGAGCGGCGAATACGTCGCCACGCGCTCCTGGTGGAGATCGGTCAGCGGGAGCTCGTCGCCAGCGGGTTTCGGCGCAGTGGATTGAGGGACCGCGCTGCGCGTCTGACCTGGCAGCTTGAGGCGATGGCCGCTGGCGCAGAAGCCGGCCGACGCGAATATGAGCGCCTCTCGCTTGCCCGCGACATCGCGCTCCAACGGGCCAAGGGCCGCCGAAGCGACTCACGTCTCCCGGCCCTGATCGATCTGCTGTGCAGCCGACCAATTGTCACCGCCGCCATGGCCGCACAGCGTCTTGGGATCACCGAGTCGGCGGCCCGCAGCTTGATCGGCACCTTAGGGTCCAGCGTTGTGGAAGTCACCGGCCGGCGACGCTTCCGCGCGTGGCGGCTGTGACGTGACGCTATATCATCGGCGCCGTGGAGCCGAAGTCCTCGGACGTCGACGGCGCCGCATGCTCAACACAAGCCCGGCAAAGCTGCGCATGGGTAGGAAAGACTTAGGCTGGCTATATCTGCGTAACTGCCAGCACGTCGCTGTTTCTCCTTTGGAATTTTCGGCTCCGACTGATGCACGATCGGCCGGCGTTTGGAGCTCGAGAGAGGGCGCAGCGTCTTGTGAAACTGTCCCACGGGTTGCTCAAACGCCCGCGGACATCCGCGCACCGGCAAGGCAGCGTCCCGCGCTTAATCGCCGTGCGTCGCCCCTGACTCGCAACGAGAAGGTGGTTCGAGTTCACTGCGTGACAATCCGGCGCGAAGCGGCCCTTGCCCCCGACCGCCGCGTAGGGCCGACCCACCTGGCCCACGCGCGTGAAGCCGGCTCAGCGCGGGCGCGGGATGGCGAGCAGACCGTCGATTGAGTGGCGGTAGGGCGCCGACGCGAGAACTTCCGCGCGGCCCCGCTCACGGTCAACTGCCGGCCGCGACGTTGAGGAGCGTCCTTGCAGATCAATCTTCGAAAACGCCGCTGCGAAGGCAGCGGGTTGATTCAGAGATTCTCGGATTCGGATTCCTGCGGGCATTGTTGTGGTCGTTCAGCGGGTTAGTCTTTCCGACCTGACCGGATGGGGGACGCCGCCTGACCGGATGGGGGGTGAATCCTGACCAGCCGGGGGATCACACCTGACTTCAGGGGGGTATCCTGACCGGGTGGGGGCGGCGGAGCTCGGCCGCATCTATCCTGACTTGATTTCTAGATGATGGTCAGGAAAGCTCCAGCGCAGAACGCCCCGAGATTCTCGATGAATGACATCGTCAATGACGTTCAGGAAGCCTCGGCCGGGGAAGAGATGCCTGGCCGGGCCATGCGTGTGGCCGAAGCGCTGCGTCGGCGCGAGACCAATGAGTTCGTCAAGCCGGGCAATCTCGTCGAAGTTCGCTTCGTTAAGGGCCAGTCCCTCAGCCTTACGGCCTCACGGTTGCTGGCGTTGATGATCCTCGCCGCTGGGGGCGACGCCTGGCGGCCGATCGCGCACAAGATGCGAAAGTCGGATATCCGCCGGGGTCACAAGGGGAACGAGCGCATCGCTGACATGCTGGAGGAGTTGCACCGGACCCTCTTCGCCATCGACGACTTGTCTTGGCGGGGCAAGAAGGCGACGAAGCGTTTCCCGCTCATCCAGTCGTCGCGGGAGGAGGTGGAAGAAGATGGCGGCGAGCGCGGCTGGATCGAATGGGAGTTCACACCAGACGCCCGTCGCCTGATCCGAGAATCCGAGACCTATGCGGTGCTGAACCGCCAGGCCGTACTGGGATTTCGCTCAACATACGCCCTAAGGCTCTACGAGATGGGCGCGCTGCGGATCCACCGGCGGCAGTCGACTTGGCGCGGCGACATGATGGCGCTCCGCGCCGCCTTCGGCATTGCTCCCGAACTGTATAAGGATTTCGCCCAGCTGCGGCGAAAGGTGTTGGAGCGGGCAAAGGCCGAAATCGATCAGCTGGCGCACTTCACAGTCGATTGGCGAGAAGTGCGCCGCGGCCGTGCCGTTGTCGAGATTGAGTTCCACTTCCAACCGAAGGGCGCCCCTGAGCAGCTCGCCACCGTCGCGGAGAACGAGCGGCACTCGACGGGCCGGAAGGCGCGCCGGGAGGACACCATTGAGGTTGTCATCGCGGAGGTCCCAACCCCCCGACGGCCGTCGCCCGGGCTCTCGGCGCCGGTCGTCACGCCCCCTCCTCTCCCCGCCCTCGAAGGTTTTCCGGAGGGCTCGATCCGCTGGACGAAGGCGTTTGCACAAGTGGCGCAGGCCCACGGCGGCGGTTGGGACATCGACCTGATTGCCGGGGCCTATCGGGAGCAGATGGGCGATCGGCTGGCGCGGCTCACTGGCGCCAAGCTCATGAAGTCCTGGACGGGCTTCTGTCAGGCCTTCGCAGCGCGTCGCGGCCGCCCCTAGGCGGAAATTGCACGGGTGCAATCGGTGTGGCGCGTGCTGCGGGCCTGCCCTTGGCCACGCTCTATTCGCGCACGGCCAGTCGTTGCACGCCCTGCCATTCGTCTCGGGCAGGCAAGCTTCGGATGTCGGCGCACCGGGCGAAGGCGTTTGCATGAATGCGGACCAGTCGGGCTTGACCTGACCGCGGACGGCCATTGGCGGCAGGCCTATGGGGGCTGAAGGGCGGAACACTCTTGAAGTCCGGAGCCCTTTCGCGGCCTCGTAAGCCGTCACGGCCGCATCATTGCACCGGTGCAATCCGCTTCGCACCGCACGACCGGGCTTTCGGTCGCGAAACAGCCTTGCGCACGTAAGTCGCCAGCCGCGCGCAGCAGTTCTCGTTTTCCAACGCCGTCACACAAGCGCCGTCGGCGAGGGGTCCAGGCCCGGGAGACCGCCGTGTCGTGCATGTTTGAGGCCCCGCCGCCGCCACCTTCCCTGGAGCCGTGCATAGGCGTACGTCGCGGGATGCGTACGGCGGCCGCTTGCACGATGCCCTGGAGCTTGTTTGGTCGCTCAAGGCCATCAGCGTGTTTGCGAGCTGCTCTAGTGCTCCGGGGTGTGCGCGGCCGTCCGTGGCCGATATTCTCAGCCAGCACCCATCGCGGCGGCGCTCTTCGCTGCCGGCCCCTCCCGGGGTGGCCCGGCCGCGAGCCGGCGGAGACATACATGTCCGTGTGTGCGGCCGGGCTGAAGCTTGGCGCCGCGCACGGTTGCACCGGTGCAATTTGGATGGTGGTTCGACTCGCGCCGTCCTAACGAAGCGTTCCGCCGCTGCCCGATTAGCCGCGGTGTGGCGCTCGGTGGGGAGTGGCGTAACGGCGGAGGCATTGGGGCGCGTTCGCCCCCTTCAAGGCCCCCACCCGGTCAGGGTGGGCTGAAGGGCGGATCGGTCAAGGACCTCGAACGGCGTGAGCTGCGCTCCCGCTTAGCGTCGACGCCCCCAACGGGTCAGGACCACCCCTCGTCAGGGGCGCAGAATCAGCTTTTCCTTGCCGTCCAACGTTAACAGCCGATTCACCAATCGCACTTACATCGCGCTAGATGTAACTTTCGAACTTAGGGCCGACCGGGTCCGGAATTCGAAAGTGCGGGGAGGCCTGCTGATGATGAGCAACTTGGCTGAGATCCACGCTTCGCCTCTCGCGGGCCCCGTGGCGCAATTGGCGCGTCGCGCGTCCAGCGTGGTCTCCAATCTGCGGGACGCCGCGCGCGCCGCACGGTCGGGGGCGCGGCGGGAGCCGACCTTTTCGATCAGCGAGGCTGCGCGTCTTGTTGGACGGACGCCCGCGGCCGTGCGGGAGGCCGAGAAGGACGGTCGCCTGCCGGAGCCGTCGAGAACGGAGACCAATCGCCGGATCGGTTATACCCTCGCCCAGGTCAATGACATGCGTGGCGTGTTCGGCACGCGTCCCTGGCGGGCGCCGGAGGATCCTTGCGCCGTGGTCGCGGTGCAGAACTTCAAGGGCGGAGTGGGAAAATCCACGATCTCCGTCCACCTGGCGCAATATCTTGCCATCCAAGGCTACCGCGTCGCCTTGATCGACTGCGACAGCCAAGCTTCGGCCACGACGCTCTTCGGCTATGTTCCGGACCTGGATCTGAGTGAGGAGGAAACCCTCTACCCCTTCCTGCGGCAGGAGGAGATGACCTCGCTCGACTACGCGCTGAAGAAGACTCACTTCGATGGCCTAGAGCTCATACCGGCCAATCTGCGCCTGTTCCAATCGGAGTATGAGTTGGCCGCGCGGATGGCGAGGGGAGGGGGGCGGCTGCTGGATCGCCTCGCTCAGGGCATCGCCTCTGTCGCCGATCGGTTCGACGTCGTGATCCTCGATCCCCCACCCGCACTGGGCGCGATCTCGCTTTCCGTGCTTCGCGCCGCCAACGCCCTCGTGGTTCCTGTTCCGCCGACCGTGATGGACTTCTCCTCAACTGCGGCCTTCCTGGCGATGCTGGACGAAACCCTTGAGGAGCTCGCCACGCGGGACCTCGCGCCTGCCCTGAACTTCATCCGGGTGGTGGCGTCCAAGGCCGATGAGAACAAATCGATGCAGAAGGAACTGATCGCCCTCATGCGACAGGTCTTCGGTCACGTCATGATCCGTACGCCGCTCAAGGACTCGGCCGAGATCGACAACGTCACGGCGCGGCTGATGACGGTCTACGAGCTGGACAGCCCCATGACCAGCAAGGCCGTCCGGGATCGCTGTTTGACCTACCTCAATGGCGTCAATGAGGAGATCCTCGTCGATATCCGAGCCACCTGGCCGAGCCACACGGAACGGCTGCGCAAGGAGGGCCTCGCTTGAGATCGGGATCAGGGCGATCGGGCGCAGACCGCTGGACAGCTACCGCGGCGTCGAATTGCACCTGTGCAATCGGGCAGGGGAGGGCGTGACGATGAGCAAGAACCGCGGCTTCGCGGCAGGTCTGGCCGGGGCGCTCGACAGTGAGGCCCCGGCGGCGGAGCAGCCGCAGGGCCGCCTCGGCATCGGGGTCTTGGCCGGGCGGAGCAATCGACTTGCCGAACTGGCGTCGGGCGCTGTCGTCGCCCGGCCCGTCGAGCTAGTGGACCCCGCCCGGTGCCGGATCTGGGCGGAGCACAATCGTGACTACGAGCGGTTGGATGAAGCCCGGTGCAGCGACCTGATCGAGAGCCTGAAGGCCCAGGGACGACAGGAGATTCCCGCCATCGTCCGTCGGGTCAAGGATGATTCCGGCTTCGATCTCGAGGTGATCTGCGGAGCCCGCCGGCATTGGACGGTGAGTTGGCTGCGGGCGCACAACTACCCCGAATTCCGCTTCCTCGTTGAAATACGCGAGATGACGGACGAGGAGGCCTTTCGGGTCTCGGATCTGGAGAACCGGACGCGGGACGACCTCAGCGACATCGAGCGCGCCCGAGATTACCTCCGGGCGCTTGATCGTCACTACCAGGGGCGTCAGAAGACCATGGCGCAGCGCCTCAATGTTTCCGAGGCATGGCTGAGCCGATATCTTGATCTTGCGCGCCTTCCCCCCGACGTGGTGGCCGCCTTCCCCGATCCCCACGCTCTAAGAATCAAACACATCACGTTCCTGAAGCCGCTCCTGAAGCCGGACGCTCAACGCGGTCGGGTGCTTGAAGCCGCACGTGCGCTGGCAAGTCGAGGCGATCAGCGGCTGTCGCCCCAGGACGTCATCCGCCGCCTCAAGGATGCAGCCGAGCCGCCGAGGCCGTCGGGCGCCCCCAAGAAGTCAGGATCGCCACCCGAAAGCCTCGTGCGCAATGCTGCGGGCAAGCCGATCCTGCGGATCGATGCGCAGAAGCGGCAGGAAGTGCGTCTGACCCTCATGCCCCGAGGCGGCGCGACACGTGAGCAAGCAGAGACCGCCCTTCGTGACCTCCTGACGCGGTATTGGCCGCCAGAGCCGATCTAGCCCCTGGGCGAACAGGGCCGGGCTTGAGGTCGCGCCGACGGAAGCTGCGACTGTCCGGCAGGTTTGGCCCCAAGCTGACCGCCATCGAAAGCCGTTGCCGGGCTTCGACCTTGCGGGGGCGCAAGTTGCGCACCGGAGACCTCGGTCCGAGCCATCGCGCGGCTCGGCAGCTGGGCCGACGCGGTGGGGTGGACGTTGCCGCTACGCCACAAGATAGGCATCCGGAGCACGTTTGGCGTTCTGGCTGGATCGCGATGCTCGCACGCGAGGTCGGGCGGCGATGCTTTGAGCGGCCGCATCGGCTTGACAGCCGGCTTGAGTCGGCAGCTGTTCGTCCCGAACCGAGCGTCGCAAGGTCGGATCCCAGCGAGGTGCCGTGTCATCCAACCTTTGTGTTCGAGGACTGCGGGGGCGGCGGACCCTTGAACAGGGAACCAAGCCCGAACCCGAGCCTTTTGTCTACCATGATGGAGCGGAGCCATATCGGCGGCCAGGACGAGGGTGAGTTTTTCCTCCCGCTGGATCGAAAGAGCCTTGGTTTCGCCGCGGTCGCCATTATCACGGCGGCGGCGGCGGCGGCGGTCGTAGGTTGGGTGCAGCTCGCGGCAACGGCGTTGACGTAGCAACTGCTGGGTTGCAAGCCTGTGCGACGCGTTGAACCCAATACTGGCTGGGGAGAATGCGCCAGCAGAGTCGCGCGGTCTGAATGCCCAAAGCTCCCAAAGCCAGTCACAGTGTCGTCGCCCTGGAACTCGGCCGACGTCTTCGCCTGCAACGGCTGGCCGCCAAGCTGTCACAAGCGGACTTGGCGAGCCGCCTAGGCTGCTCTCAACAGATGATTGGCAAGTATGAGGCCGGTCAGGCGATCCCGCCGGCGGATCGACTGCTCAACTTCCTGAGGCTCACCGGCGACACGCGACCCGCGTCTATCCCGCCTGACTTCGGTGGGCCGCTCGCGGAGATGTTCTTCGCTACGCCGGGCGGCCGCACGCTCGCCGCCGCGTTCGTGCGGATTTCTCCGCAACAACGGCGGGCGCTTGTGGCGGTCGCCCAGGAAATCGCGCGTACCGGTGGGTCTCAGACGGACTGACGCGGAGCGCCCAGCGGGCTCAGCCGCGGAGTTACGGGCGCCGGCACGCCCTCGGGCCAGCGAGATCGCCCTGCGACGAAGACCCTCAAGTCCAGCGATCGCGGGCGCATTCGAGACGGCTCGTCAGAGCCGTCGAAATGGAGCCGCATCGGCCAAGACTCTTCCGTCTGCGCACCTTTGTCCGCGCTACTTGAGGTGCCCATCCGCTTTACGATTCGAAGGCTGTTCGCTGCGAGCTCACTCATGTTCAGGGGGGAACCAGCGCCGGGGAGATCCAGCTGCTTGAATGTTTGCTCCGCATATCTCGTGGCTGGGAGCGTGGAGGGCCGTGGTGTCGCTGCTATCGCGCCAGAGCAAGCTTATGGGTGCTCTCCGGCTCCAGGACCGGGGGCCCACGAGCTAGGCTGGCGAGCCACACTTCATTTCGCACCACGCGGGAACGAATGGAAGACGCGTCAACCTACATAGAGCGAGCGAAACGGGCCGCCGCAGATGCGTCGGCGGAGACGAACATCGAAGTTCGCGCAGCCCTCTTGAGGATCGCAGAGACGTGGCTCCTGATGGCCGAGGGCGTCGTGCGGCGCCCGGCATCAGTCGACGCTGTTGAACGCCCGACGACGGACGACGCCTGACTGATCGCCCGCGAAGCGCTCAACCCGTCCGTCGCTGCCGCGCAGCTGGACGGTCGCGCAGCTGCAAAGCCGGCTTCGCGCAAGACGCCGGACCTCACGGATGCGGAGATGGGCAAACCGGTCGACGGAGATTACGCGGCCTTCCAGATCCCTTGCCTCGACGACGTATATGACTGCCGGCATCTGCAGATGCCCTATCAGCTTGGCAGTAGCGCGTCGCGGCCATGGCCCCTTGATCGAGAACGCACACCGGCCGCTGATCGCGGGTTGGCGATGGGTTGAGCTACCTGCCTCCTTAGGCAGCTTGACCGTACGCAGTTTCGCGGGGTGGCGGGGCAAGCCCGCTTCGATGATGAAGAAATCATGGATCGTCTCGAAGACTTCCGCCGAAATCTTGCGGAGAATGAACGCCTCGCTGCACAGGCGAAGACCGCCGAAGAACGCGCGAGCTACGAGCGGATCGCCGCGGGGTGGCGAGAGCTGATCCGAGCTGAGGAGATAAGTCGGGTTCGCGGTCTGTAGTCCACTTAGCGGCTTCCTGCCTCGCCGGCGAGCCTGCTCGCGGAAGTCGCGCTTAGACAAAGAAAGCCCCGGAGTTGGGCTCCGGGGCGGAGGTCAGATCGTCCGTGGCGCGGCCGAGGGCTGGCCGCACTCGTTCAACACATCCAGCGCTACCGGGTTCACCTGGCGCTGCAGCTCACGTCGTGCAATCCGATCGCCACGGCTCAACCGCATGGGCGGTCGACCTGCGCCGGCATACCTTTGCCCCAACTCAGCACCGCCGCGCTGTAGGGGTCACCGACCTCCTACGAGGCGGCGTTCAAGGCGGCAAACGGGCTCCACCCACGACCCCGGCCCTCCCACCGGGGTTCTGAAGCTTCGCGGGCGAACCTAGAGGCGGTCCCCGAACGTCGTGATCCGGCGCCACACATCGCTTCCGGTCACGAAGTCGTCCCCACGCGGAAGAACGGTGACCTCGATATGCCCGCTTCGCCGCAAGCCGTGGGTGTTCACCAGATCCGGCGCCAGCTCGAGGAAATCGCATTGCAGCGGCGCCCGTTGGACAACGCCGATGACGACGCAGTCCTCGTGGCCATAGGGGATCGCGAAGCGGTAGCTGTCCCCGTCCTGCTGGGCGGAGGCCACGTGCAGTGCATAGTGCGCGCCTTTGATGATCGCGTAGAGGTCGATCCGCGCGCCAGCCCGCGCCCGCGGCTCGCCGTCCTGCGGGAACGCCGGATGTCCACCCGTCATCTGGATGAAACCGGCGACGACGTTCACGGCGCCGTCCGCCATCGCGTTGCGGATCTTGCGTTCCCGCGGATCGAGGTCCGGCTCGACGCCAAGAGCAAGCCAGGCCTCGTCGACGTCGAGCAGTTTGGCGAGCAGCCGGATTTTGTCCGGACGCGGCCGCGCCACCCCCGTGAACCACTTGCTCACGGTCTCATTGCTGACGCTGGTCTCGAAACGCTGATTCAGCTGCTGGCGCACCCAGGCCTGACGGCCGTGATTGTAGGCGGGGACCTGGGAATTCTGGTCACAGGCCTTCTGCAAGCGGAGGGCGAAGGGGCGATCGCGCATATTGCGCTGGAGCGGTCCGGAGACGACGGGATTGGCCTCAGCCCCATTGTGCGGCCGATCGGCATCCTGGAGCGTCGGCGCGGGGGCGCCGCTGCGTTTGGTCAAGAGTGTCCCCCGATCAGGCCGGAGCGCCCGAACGCCCCGCGACGTACGACGGCAGGGCGTGAGGCGCACTCTGACCGGATCTTGCCCCACGGGCAACACTTGTCCCACGGTCCAAGATGGCTCCATGCCTTTGGGAGTCCAGGCTCCGCAAAGAGCGGACATGTCGGCGCGTTGCACCTCGATGCGGCAATTCGGTGCGGTTCCGACAGCGGGCAGCGGCAAACGACGTCTTCAGCGGGTGCGGCTCGCGACATCGAGATCGCAAGATGCAGGCGAAGGCGGCTCCACCCTTGATCCTCCGACGCACGGCCGCCGCTCCGCCCCCGTAACGGCGATGCAGACCGCCGCAAGCGGCGAGGAGAGGGGCGCCACGCTTGCTCAAGAGGTCAGAACGGACTTGGGGCGGTGTCCCTGCGGCCTGTCGATCGTCGGCCCGGCTAGGGGCGGCGGCGCTCAGCGATCCGGTCCGAGGCGATCGCTGGTCGCCATCTTGCGCTGTCCGATGGGTGCGAGTGCTGAAGAGCCGATCATCGTTGGTCGAACAGGCGCCCTGTGATGGACCTTGGCCACGGCGGCGACGTAAGAAGTCACGCCGCAGCCTGTGAGCCGCGGCGCTTCCGTCGTGCACCTTGCCGGAGTTCCGATGCTGCCTGCCCCTCGCGCCGACCTCGTCGCCAATACCTTCGAGTACGAAATCCAGCCGCTGGTGAAGGCGACCGGCTTTCGCGAGTACGACGCGCGATGGCTGTTCGGGCCCGAGATCAACCTCCTGGGCATCCAGGCGCTGGGCCTGGGCCTCGGGACCTACATCCAGGAACTGGGGCAGAAGCGGATCGTCGTGGGCCACGACTTCCGCGCCTATTCGCTGTCGATCAAGCAGGCCCTGACCATCGGCCTGGTGGCGGCGGGCTGCGAGGTGCTGGACATCGGCCTGTCGGTCTCGCCGATGGCCTATTTCGCCCAGTTCGACCTGGACGCGCCGTGTGTCGCGATGGTGACCGCCAGCCACAACGAGAACGGCTGGACCGGGGTGAAGATGGGCGCCCAGAAGCCGCTGACCTTCGGGCCCGACGAGATGGGCCGGCTGAAGGAGATCGTGCTGAAGGGCGAATGGGTTCAGCGCCCCGGCGGGTCGGTCGAGCATGTGCCCGGCGTGGCCGAGCGCTACATCGCCGACGTCGCCGGCCGGGCGAGCCTGACGCGGCCGCTCAAGGTGATCGCCGCCTGCGGCAACGGCACGGCGGGCGCCTTCGCGCCCGAGGCCCTGCGCCGCATGGGCGTCGCGACGGTGATCGAGATGGACTGCGATCTCGACTTCACCTTCCCGAAATACAATCCGAACCCGGAAGACAGCGTGATGCTGCACGCCATGGCCGACGCGGTGCGCAGGTACGGCGCCGACGTGGCCCTGGGCTTCGACGGCGACGGCGACCGCTGCGGCGTGGTCGACGACGAGGGCGAGGAGATCTTCGCCGACAAGATCGGCCTGATGCTGGCGCGCGACCTGTCGGCCCTGCACAAGGACGCGACCTTCATCGTCGACGTGAAGTCGACCGGGCTGTTCGCCACCGACGGAGTGCTGAAGGCCAACGGCGCCAAGACCGTCTATTGGAAGACCGGCCACAGCTATATCAAGCGCAAGACCGCCGAACTTGGCGCCCTGGCCGGCTTCGAGAAGAGCGGGCACTTCTTCTTCAACCCGCCGATCGGCCGCGGCTACGACGACGGCCTGGTGGCGGCCGCCGCCATCCTGTCGATGCTGGACCGTAACCCGGACAGGAAGCTGTCGGACCTGAAGAAGGCCCTCCCTGTCGCCTACACCTCGCTGACCATGAGCCCGCATTGCGCCGACGAGGAGAAGTACGGCGTCGTCGACGACGTGGTGCGCGAATACACCGAGTTCGCCAACGCCGGCGGCACGATCCTGGGCCGAAAGATCACCGACCTGGTCACCGTCAACGGCGTGCGCGTGGCGCTGGAGGACGGCTCGTGGGTGCTGGTCCGCGCCTCCTCCAACAAGCCCGAGCTGGTGGTGGTCGTGGAGAGCACCCAATCGGAAGACGACATGCGCCGCCTGTTCCGCGAGGAGGTGAAGCCGCGCCTCGCGAAACGGTCCCAGGTCGGCGCCTACAACCAGGAAATCTGATCCGGCAGGCGAGCCTGCCCACAGCAAAGCTAGGCCGCGGCTCGCGCCTCAGCCCGGGCCCGGGCAAGCCGCCTCCGGTAGAGTCTGGGGGAGCAGCCGCTGATGCGCGCTCCCTCGGCTGTGGACCATCCGGCCGCCCAGAGCAGAAGCACGTCGCGGGAGAGCGGCGCCAGCGTCTGCAGCCAACCGGCGGGCCCAACCGGGGGCAGGTCGTGGGCCCGTGCGTTAGACGGCGCCTCGTGCAGCGGCCCCTCAACGGCGGCCGCGGCGAGATAGATGTCGCGTACAGCACGAAAGAGCGCGCGGGGTGGTAGCGACTGTGACCCGGTCGCGCGACGGTGCAGGGCGAGGGACAGAGCGGCCGCCACCAGGGCGTCGGCCTCGCGTGTCGAACCGGTCAGACCCATCGCGTAGCCCCGGAGCTTGGGAAGGGTTCGACGCACGACGGCCCCGCGACCCCGCAACTTCGAGGCGCGAGGGTCGGACCTTGCGCGGGCCCGGAGTTGCGTTGACCAGAATGGCAAGGCGCGGCTCGACGATGCGGTGGCGGAGGTGACTGCTCCGAGCAACGCTCAAGGCTGTGGGAGGTTGCTGAGGGCTGGCGTTGGGCGCCCCCTTGCGGATGCGGAGCCCGACGCTCGTTTGGCACAGCGTGCGCAGCCGCTGAGACGCAACGGCTCTGTCCCTGGAAGACCGGTGGGGCTGACCCAGCGTGGGTCAGCCCAGCCTCGCGCCTGTGAGGCCGCCCCAGTCTCTGCGCGCCACAGCCGCCGCCAATGATCGGCGCCGCAGCATCATTGCGCTTCATCACCGACGATCCGAGCTTTGGGGGAGGCCGTCGTGGGCCCGGTCGGCGTCTTCATGCGGCTTTGAGCGGCAGACAGGCGGCTCGGTCGCGCCGGGGCCGATCAGAGCGGCGACGTTCGATCCTCGAGCCTCTCGCCCGCTCGGTCACCCGCGCGCCGCACTCGCAAGGCTCATTCCGTCTCAGGATCGGCGCGATCGAGCCGCGTCCAAAGTTGTTCTTGCAGATCGTGTTCCACAGCCGTGGCGCGGGCCTCGGCCGCAAGCCGAAGAAGTTGATCGCGGGCCGTACCTGGCGGCAGCTTTTCAGCCTGGTCTTCGTAGATCTTGGCCTTGAGGCGCTGACGCTTGATCATTGACATCGTTCGCCCCCGCCAGACCCCTTAGCCGCCGCCGAGCCTACATGAAACGCCCCCGACAATGCCTCAACCTCGACCGAAACGGGCGTCGATTCCACGGGTCGTCATCTCGCGAGCCCCTCCAGGCGCGACCTTAGGCGCCTCGCGTTGAACGACTGTCTCGCGCGCCGCCAGTTCCGGTCATGAGCCTGGCGCAGCCCGAAGGGCCGCCTCGGCACCTCGCCTTCGCCCGAGCTGCGCGCTGTCCTCATGCGGCCGATAGGCTAGACTGCCAAGATGGAGTTGGATGTTGTCGTGGTGGGCGCTGGCGCGGTCGGCTTGGCGGCGGCGCGCGCGCTGTCGCTTGCGGGCCGACAGGTGATGGTGTTGGAGGCGGCTCAGGCCATCGGCTCCGGCATCAGCTCACGCAACAGCGAGGTGATCCACGCCGGCATCTACTATCCGCAAGGCAGCCTCAAGGCGCGGCTCTGCGTCGCCGGCCGCCGAGCGCTCTACGCCTTCTGCGAACGGCATGGCGTGGCCCACCGTCGCTGCGGGAAGCTGATCGTCGCCACCGAACCCGATCAGGTAGCGGCTCTCGACGGCGTGGCGGCCCGGGCGCGGGCCAATGGCGTGGAAGGGCTGCAGCTGCTCGACGAGCGCGAGGCGCAACGTCTGGAGCCCGCGCTGCGCGCGCAAGCGGCGCTGTTGTCGACGGCGACGGGAATTTTCGATACCCATGCCGATATGTTGGCCTTGCTTGGGGACGCGGCGTCCCGCGGCGCGGAGCTGGCCTTAGGCGTCAACGTGACCGGGCTTGTTCGGGAGCCGAACGGCTGGGGCCTTCTCATCGAAGGCGAGAGCCAGCCGGTCGCGTGCGCCAGGATGGTGGTCAACGCGGCGGGGCTTGGCGCTCAGGCGCTGGCGTCGAGAACCGAAGGCCTGCCGGCGGAGCACAGGCCGCCGCTGTACTACGCCAAGGGCAGCTACTTCGTGCTTCAGGGCCGCTCGCCGTTCGGTCATCTGATCTACCCGCTGCCGGAGCCCGGGGGCCTGGGCGTCCACCTCACCCTAGACCTAGGCGGTGGTGCGCGTTTCGGCCCAGACGTCGAGTGGGTGGATGTTCCCACCTATGACGTCGATCCCCGGCGCGCGCAGCGGTTCTATGGCGCTGTTCGCGCTTACTGGCCGGCGCTCCCCGACGCGGGCCTCCAGCCCGGCTACGCTGGCGTCCGACCGAAGCTGTCAGGATCGGGGGCCGATCGGGACTTTGAGATCTCTGGACCCGCTGATCATGGAATGCCCGGGCTCGTAAACCTTTTCGGCGTGGAGTCGCCGGGCCTTACGGCTTCGCTCGCCATCGGAGAGCACGTGGCCGACCTGCTGTCCGCCTGAGGCGTCCAGGCCGGCGATCAGCCGTTGGCGAAGATCTCCGGGGTGCGCCGCCGGGCAAGCGCCTGTTGGCCGACTGCGGCGGCGATCCACGCGGCGGCCGTGGTCAGGGCTGCGCCCGCAGCGCCGGCTGCGGGGATCAGCAGCAGGGCCCCCAGGACACACAGCGCCAACTGTGCAAGGCTCAACCCCATGAGCGTTCGGCCGTGGCCGCTCATCGCCAGCAGCACGTCGCTTCCGGCGCAGAACGCAACGGCGAGCTGCGCCAGCGCCATGATCTGCACCGCGAGCCGGGCCTCGGGCATGTCGGCGTTGAAGAGGCCGAGCAGCGGCCCCGGCGCAAGCAGCATCACCAGGATTGGCGGCGCGCAGAGCGCGAGCGCCGCCCGCCGAACCTGTCGCATGTCCCGCCGTATATCGGCGTATGCCCCTCGGCGATGATCGGCGGCGATCCGCGCCGCGACCATGTAGCCCAAGCTGGTGACGACGTTGGTGGTGAGCATGGCGAGCCGCAGGGCGACGCTGAAGCCTCCGAGCACGGCGGCGGAGACATGCGGCGCGAGGGCCAACCCCGGAAGCGACGCCAACACCGCCGAGACGAGCTCAACGGGGTAGAAGCTGCGAGCGGCCTTGAGCAGGCTCGGAAGCGGCTCGCTGTCGAGGGTCTCCGCCGTCCGCCGCGCGGCTGCGGCGCGCGCGCTCCGCCAGCGCCCGGCTGCGGCCCCGAGGGTCCACGCCGCGGCGATGACCTGCGCCCCGACGATCGACCACAGCAGCAGCTCAACGGACGCCCCGCCGGGGAGCGCGGCGGCCACGGCCAAGGCCGCCAGCATCAGGAGCGGTGGCAGAGCGTTCATCAGGAACTGGCCCCAGCCGCCGCGGTCAAGGCCGATCAGGACGTAGCCGCCGACCACCGTGACGAGATGGAAGGGCAGGCTCATCGCCGTGATCCCGAGCGGCCGCGCCACATCGGGCTGGCGCAACGCCGCGGCGAGGGGTTCGGCGGCGGCGTAGAGGACAAGGCCGCAGCAGACCCCGCAGGCCAGGGCGAGACCAAGAGCCTGGACCAAGGTCCGGCGAGCGAGGTCGGGGCGCGCCAGCGCCAGGTCGGCGGCGAGATGGCGGGCCGTGGGGCGCTCGAGGCCCAAACGGCCGGCGGTTGAGACCAGCGACTGCACTGTAAGGCAGAGAAAGAAGATGCCGAGCGCCGCCGGCCCCAGTCGATGGGCGGCCAAGGCGAACAGACCGAATTTGCAGGCGACCTCCAGGCCCCGGACGCCCACGCCTGAAACCAGCCGCGATGCTGCGGCGACAATCTGCTCAAGCCGGCTCATCGGCCGCCGCGGCTGTTCCGGAGGCAAGGGCTCCCCGTGCGCCGAACGCGAGCTTGCGGGCAGGCCGTCACGTCGGGCGCCGCGAGCGCTAGTGAAGTTGCGCGTGCGGCGGCGGCTGACGTTCGCGGACGCGCTGCTCGAGAATGGGACGCAGCGCCGCGCGGCGCAACGGGTCCGTCGCCACCAATCCACGGCGCACGCGAAGTCCCTGGCTGCCGACGTCCACATGCCGCGCGCTGGCCCGGCGAGCCCGGGGCATCTGCAGCGTGGGCGCGGTGCTGCGCGCGGCGATCACGCCAAGATCAGGACGCCGCATCTCCAGCCGTCGCGTCGGGCCGCTCACATCGGCCAAGCGCCGGAAGATCGCGCAGAGCGCGCTCTCGGACGCTGCGCCCGACGCGACGGGCGCGAGCGATCGGCGCATCGGGCCGGAGGCGGCGGAGCCCGCGTCCGCCGCGGGCGACGCCTGGTCCTCCCGCTCGACCGGCGGCTTCGCGGGCAACGGCAGGAAGGCCGCCGCCGGCACCGTGAGCCCGTCGGTCAGGCGCCAAGGTCGCTGCAGGACGCGCACCCGGCAAACGGCAAAGGTCGGGGCGGCTGTGTGCGCGGTCTCGATCTGGAGCTCGGTGCAAGCCTCGCCGACCGCCATCGGACGAAGCACCGGCATGTCAGCCGCTCGGGCTGCGTCCGCAGCGGCCGGCGCGTCCGTGTCCTCTTGAGGATCAACAGCGTTCGCCGAAGCCCGGGCGTCTGGAAGAGGTGACAGCTGGAGGTCAGCCACGGTCTCGCTTAACGAGGTCGCGGCGCCATTGAGGCTCTTCGCGGCGGGCGCATCCCTCGGTGTCGCGTCCGTCGTCCGCTCAATATCCGCCGCGGGCCCATCGTCGCCCGGCGTCCTGGCCGCCCGGCGAACCCGCAGGCGGGCTTGGGTCGGCGCACGCTCAGCGGTCGACGTCTGGGGAACAGCTTCGCTTCGATCATCGCTGTCAGCGAGCGCGGCGGCTGGAGGGCGGATCAGGCGGGCCTCGTCCTGGGCCGCTGACGCTGCGGCGCAGGTCGGCGCAGGCGCGGATCCAGGCCGGTCCGACGTTCCGGTCGGCTCGGTGGAGAACGGCGCCGGCATCGACCTTGGCTGGCGCGACGCCTTCGCACGGGCGGGCCGCCGCAGGGCTCGCGCCAAGCCTGGCTGGATGGGCGGCGGCGCCGTGTCAGCGTCGCCACCGTTCGTGACGTCGGGCCACCGCAGCGCGGCCCCTGACATCTTCGCTTCGAGGTCCGCCGGCGCGGCGAGCGATAGGTCAGCCGCATCGATCCCGGCGGCGGCCTGGCTGGCCGGCGCAGCGCGCCCGGGGATCTGCGCCTCCAGCGCGGCGCCTGCCGACCCGGCTGTCGGGGCCGAGGCTGGAGTAGGGGCCGCTTCACGGGGTTCGCGAAGCAACCGTCGCATAAAGGCGGACCGCGAGGGCGGCGGCGGGCTCGGCAAGGCCGCCTCGTGCGCCTGCGCCAGGCCCGGGTCTGTCGATCCCGCGCTCGTGGCGGCGACTCCGCCTGGCGGCTGAGGCTCGCGGTCCGCGGAGGACGGCTCCGCCGGCCTCCCCGCCGGCGCGCCGCCCTCGACCTCCGCCATGATGGCGGCGGAGGCGCTGAGGCTTGCAAGGTCGGGGCTGTGAGCGCGGGCGCCAACCGCCGCAGCGCCCGAGAGCAACCACTCGCGGAAGGCGTCTTGGCCAGCTGGCGTATCGAGCTGAACCCGCAGCTGACAGAGAAGGCTTGGCGGCGCAGGCGCATCCAGACGCGGCGGGACAGGCGGGCGCCGGGGGCGGATGCCCAGCACCTGTTCGACAAACTGCTCGAGCCGCGCGCGCAGGCCGGACGCCCAGTCGCGGTCGAGCCGCCACAAGCGCCGCTCGGGCGCTTGCTCGCCCAAATCCGCTCCAGCCTGATTCAAACACCCGCCCCTGGCGTCACGACGCCCGTCTTCTACTTCAATCTAGTTAAGCTGAGGTTTCCGAGCAACCCTCCCGCGGCGACCCCCACAAGTAAATGTTGCCTGTCGTGCAGACGCGGACTGCGACATTGCGGCGCGACGGGATGTTTTCGTTAAGACCTGAGGTGTAGTAGAGCGGCCAAGAGGTCGCGGCCTCGGGGGGCTGCTCAACTATGTGTATCTGACAAAATGCTTGCGGGGGCGCTGGCAAAACCGCCGGTTGTAGACATCGGCCTGCGCTCCGCGCCGGGCGACGGACCGACGTGGACTGCGCCAAACCTGAGAGATGTCCTCGTCCAGGTCTTCTACAACGCACGGCTGATCCGGCTCTGCCTGGTTCTTGGCCTGGCGCTCGGGCTGTGCGCTGCGTTGATCGCCGTTCGCCGTCATGGCGCCGAGGCGGTGCTGATGGTCACCGCCAGTCCCGAAACGCTCACGGAGAATTTGCTCGGCTCCGCTGGGCTGACGCCGGCGCTGCAGCGCACGGTCCGCTCGGACGTCGAAATCCTGCGCAGCGAGCCCGTGCTGCAAGCTGCGGCGCTCAAGCTCGATCCCGACTTGGCGCAGGCTCGGGAGTCCAAAAGGGTGCGCGCGGCGGCCGATCTGCGGGCTCGGCTCGGCGTGGAGACCCAGCCGGACAGCAACCTGATCCGGGTGAAGCTCGCCGACGAGTCGGATGCGATGGCGGTGAGGGGGCTGAGCGCCGTGCTCGACGCCTACATGGAGCAGCGTCGCCGGATTTACGCCAACGCCGCGGCCGAGCTTCAGGAGAAGGAGGTCCGCCGGTATCAACGACTGCTCAGTGAGACCGAGACGCGTATCAAGGCGGCCGAAGCCCGCTTTGACGTCATCGACATCGACCAAGATGTCGCGCTGCTCACCACCCGCGCTGACGCGCTCAGCCAGCGGCTGGATCAAGCCCGCGAGCGAGCCCGAGCTGTCGACGGCGAGCTTGCCACCACCCGGGCCCGGCTGAACCGAGCCCCGGGCCAGGTGTTCGAGAGCCGCGAGAGCTCCAACGCCCGCCCCAACGACGAGGCCCGCAACACGCTGCTGAAGTTGAAGCAGGAGCGCGCGCACCTGGCTGCACAGTACCAGCCGACTTGGCCCGCGATCCGGGAGCTGGACGCCAAGATCGCCGTGGTCGAACAGCAAATCCGCAATAACGCCCGCACCGACACCCTCACGCAGAAACAGGTGCGCAACCCTGATCTCGACCAGCTGAACAGCCGCGTCTCGGCGCTGAGCATCGAGCGGGCCGGCCTGAGCCAACAGATCGCCGATCTCTCCGACCAGACCCACCGCCTGCGCGCGCGCACCCAGACGATCCGGCAGGCGCAGGACACGTTGCGCGGCCTGTTGCGGCAGAGGGACGTTCTCGAGGGCGTCTACAAGCAGCTTTCCCTAGAGCAAGCGAGCGCGAAGCTGCAGAACGACGCGGTGGCGACGCGCCAGGCCACATTGCGGATGGTGCAGCCGCCCACCACGGTTCGACGCCGTCCGAGCTCGGCCTTGGTGCTGGCCCTGGGCGGCTTCGTCGTCGGACTGCTGGCGGCCGGCGTCGCGACTCTCGTGGCCACCGTCATGCGGCAGGAGTTCATCGATCCCGTCGAGGCTGAGCGCGCGCTTGGGCTGCCCGTGATCGCCGACGCCCCACGCGCCGCGCTGGAGCCGCCGTTCGACCCGCCGGATCTGCGCGATCTCGGGGCGGCGCTCGCGGACGGCCGCCGCGACCTGCAGGTCCTGCAGATCTCCAGCCCTGCCGACCCCCCTGCGGCGACCGCCGCGGCGATCGGCCTGGTTCGTCAGTTCGCCGACGGCTGGGGACGTCGCACGCTGTTGATCGACCTGGAGGGCGGCGCCTTCGCCGCTTCGGTGAACGACGCCGAGGCCAGCGCCGAGATTGTCCTGGCGGGGGCGGTTTGGCAGGTGCTGAAGTTGCGTGGTCGGCCGCTCTGGATGCTGGCGCAGGACAACAATTCGCCGGCCGCAGCCTTGATCGATCCCATCCGCCCGACCGAGAACGTCCAGGAGATGCTCACCCGCCTCAAGGAGCACTTCGAGACCTTGGTGGTGGTCTCGCCCGCCGCATTCGGCGATTACGGCGCCCGCCGCTTCTATCCCCTGGCGGACGCCCACCTGCTCGTGCTGCGGGCGGAATCGACAAGGGTGCTGAGCGCCCGACGTCTCAAGGAGATCGTGGAAGGCGCCGGCGGCGTGTTCCTCGGCCTCGTATTCTTGGACCGCCGCTTCCACATCCCGTCATGGCTCTACCGATGGATCTGACGCTTCGGACCCGCGCCCGTCGCGCGGCCGCCTGTCTGGCGCCGGTGTCGGCGGTGCTTCTTGTCGCCTGCTCCACCACCCAATCGATCCGGGCGATCGAGCAAAACCCGGCGGGTTTTGCGTCCTGGAGCGTCGAGGCCCCTGAATATCGCCTGGGGGCCGGCGACCGACTGAAGGTGGAGTATCGGCTCACCCCGGAGAACAATGGCGAACTGCTCGTGGCTCC
This sequence comes from Phenylobacterium sp. VNQ135, assembly GCF_049445735.1. Taxonomy (NCBI): domain Bacteria; kingdom Pseudomonadati; phylum Pseudomonadota; class Alphaproteobacteria; order Caulobacterales; family Caulobacteraceae; genus Phenylobacterium; species Phenylobacterium sp. VNQ135. The sequence goes on from NZ_JBMSDS010000006.1 coordinate 107,777, forward strand.
GGACGGCTTTGTCGCGAGTGCTGTGACCGGCCGGGTCCGGGCCCAGGGCCTGCGAGTCGACGAGCTCGAAACGGCGCTGGTCGCCGCCGCCGCACGCAATCTCATCAATCCCGAACTGGTCGTCAGCCTCGCCGAGGCGCGCGCGGCCCGCATCGTGGTGGGCGGCGCGGTGCAGAAGCCGGGGGTCTATCCGATCCCGCCGCGAGCGACGGTGCTCGAGGCGGTGATGCTGGCGGGCGGCCTCGAGCCCGAGAGCCGGATGAATGAGGTGGTGGTCCTGCGCGTCGGCGCCGACGGCCGGCCCAGCCTCAGGACCGTCGATCTGCGAGGGTTCGTATCTCGCGGCGCCGCCGGCGAAAATATCGAACTGCGCTCGGAGGACCTCATCTTCGTGCCCCGGAGCCGCATCGCCGAGATCAACCTCTGGGTGGAACAGTACATCAATCGCACCTTGCCGTTCGGCCGCTCGATCAACCTGACGCGCACGACCGGGGGTGGCTACACGCCGTGACGCCGTTCGCCCGCACCTTTCTCGGCGTCCGGTATGACGTCCTGGATCTCGACACGGCGGCCGCTCAGGTCGCTGCGGCCGCCCGCCGTGAGCGGGCGTTCCGCTATGTGGTCACGCCGAACTCGAAATGGATTGTCCGAGCGCATCGCGGCGACGCCCGCGCCCGGACCGCCTTCGAGACCGCGTGGCTCAGCCTCAACGACAGCCGCATCGTCGAACTTTTGGCGCGAGAGTGGTTCGGCTTTCGCCTGCCGACCGTCACCGGCAGCGATCTCGTGGCCCGGCTGTTCGAGAGGTCGATCACGCCCGCTTCGTCCTTGGTGCTTGTGGGCGGCTCGGCGGAGCTCGAGGCGAGGTTGCGGCGGCGCTTCGGCGTCCGGGACCTGCGCCGCCTCGATCCACCCATGGGCCTCTACGAGGACGATGCGGCGCTCGACGCCGCGGCGCGGTTCGTCTGTGAGGCGCCGGCTGACTATGTGTTCCTCATCTGCGGCATGCCGCAGGCCGAGATGATCGCTGAGCGCGTGGCGGCGCGGGGCGACGCAGGCGGCGTCGGCCTGTGCGTCGGCGCAGCGATCGAATTCCTGGTCGACCTGAGGCGCCGCGCGCCGCCCGCCTGGCGGCGCGCTGGGCTGGAATGGCTGCATCGGCTGATCGCCGATCCCCGCGGTCATGCCCGCCGGGTGTTCGTGGAATCTCTGCCCGTCCTAATCGTCGCGGCGCAAGCGCGTTGGCCAAGGCGCGGCGCCGCCGGATGATTCCGCGCTCCGCGGCGCCGACGGCGGGGCGTTCCAGCTCGGCGATCTCCGGCAGCGGCCGGTTGGCCGGCGTCATCGTTCTGGCGGTGCTGCCCCTGTTCGCGCAGAGCTTCCAGTATACGATCGAGCTTCCACTGCTCTACGCCCTCTCCAAGGGCTGGCCGCTCGTGACCCTGCCGCTCACCCTGATCGGTCTTGCGCGGGTGACGTTTCCCGGCCGGGCCCTCGCGCTCGTGACCTTCGTCTGGATCTACGGCGTCACGCCTTGGATGAGCCAGATCGTGCTTAATAACACCCTTCCTGGGGCGGTGGCTTCCACGGTGAAGGTGTGGGCCTTCGCCTATCTGTTCAGCCTGCCGGCGCTGCTGGCCTGGCTGAGGCCATCGCCCGACGACCTGCGCCGCATGGTGCTCGTTCTCGGCGCCGCCACCTTCCTGCTCCTCGTCGGTCTTTGGGTGACGCTGCCGGCCAGCGCCTATCAGGCCAACACGATCGAGGCCAAGATCCTGTTGTGGGACCCAGAGCGTGGACCGCGGATCAACCTGCCGATGTTCTTCGGATTGCTCCTGCTGTTCACCCTCAATCGCCACATCTGGCTGCGTCGTCGTCTCTGGCCGGCGGCTCTTCTCATCCTCGGCTTCCTGCTGCTGATGATGATCTACAAGGCGCGGATGTCCATCGCTGCGGCCGGCGGCGCGGTATTGATCGGCGCCGCGCTCAGCCTTGGCCGCTGGCGGTGGGCCGCGGTGCTCTCGCTCGTCCTGGCGGGCGCGTTGGCGGCGCCGTCGCTCCTCGTCTACCTGGGCAGCGCCGAGTTCGCGGCTCGGCTCGGGGGCTCCTTGACCGCGCGGCAGGCGGAGGCCAAGGCGGCGGTGGATTTCCTTAACGCTGAGCCCTGGCGATGGGTGACGGGCGTGGGCAATCTCACGCGGGTCGGCGACATCGGCATGGCGGAAATCCTGCAGACCACCTACTTCTTCGTGGTCGATCTCGGCTGGCTCGGGGTAATCTTCGAATTCGGTCTTGTCGGGGCGCTGCTGATCGCGGGTCTATGCCTTGCGACGCTGCGCCTCTGCGCCATGCTCCAGAGCTCGGAGCATGCCATGGACCGCGCCTTGCTCGACTACGTCGTCTACATCCTGCTGACCTCCTGGATCTATCCGGTCGTCTATGCGCCCGGCGAACTCGCCGTTTGCGCCGCCCTGGCCATGTACTTCGTCACAGTGCGGAGCGCGACGCAGGCTGCGCCCCTGGCCGGCCCAGCGATCATGCCGCAGCCCGCGCGGCGTGGGGATCGTCCACCGGATCTCCGAGGCGCGGCCTCAGCCAAACATTGAAGGCGTTCGCGGGAGCTCAGGCCGTCCTGAAGCGGGCGTGACGCAGCTGCGCGAGCCGTCGAACGGCGAGCTTGCGATCGAAGGTTATTACCAACTGGGCCGCCACCAGCACCAGGAAGCCGATCCCTAGCCAAGCTTGGGGGGCCCCCAGCGCCAGCAGCGCGCCGGCGATGGCGCCCAGAAGCAGCGAGCCGCCGCAGAGAAGGCCGACGACCGTCGAGACCCCGAACCCGGCGTCAAGCAGCAGGTGATGCAGGTGGTCACGATCCCCGCGAAAGGGGTTCGCGCCGTTTGCGGCGCGCCGAAGCATGACCACGATGCTGTCGGCCAGGGCGGGGGCGAGGCAGAAGGGCACGAGCAACAGGCTTACGGGATGGGCGGGGCTGTGCGTCAGGTTGAGCGCAGCCCAAGCCAGCAGCAGACCCAAGAACTCGCTTCCGGAATTGCCGAGGTACACCCTCGCCTGTTTCATCCAGGGCGAGCGCAGGTTCCACATCAGAAATCCGGAGACCGCGCCCAGCGGCGGGCCCAGCACGACCACAAGCGCGGCGTTGCCGTTCGCAGCGGCGGCGATCATGAACATCAGCAGTGCGCCGGCGCCCAGGCCGCCGGCCAGTCCATCGATCCCGTCAGTCATGTTCACGGCGTTGATGAGCGCGACCACGCCCAGCAGGGTCAGGGGAAAGGCGAGGGGGCCTAACGGGGTGTCCGGCAGGTTGAAGATGGGTCCGATGCTGGTCACCGTCAGCTGGTCGCCGACGATCATCAGAGCCGCTGCGGCGGCCTGGATCGGAAACCGAAGCTTCCAGGAGAGATCAAGCTTGTCGTCGAGCATGCCGGCGACGAGCAGCAGGGCCGCCCCCAGGGTGAGACCAAGAGCTGATTGGCCGAGCGCCAGCGACACGGACGCGGCTGCGGCGGCGATGGCGAAGCCGCCGACGACCGGCACCGGCCGCACGTGCAGCTTGCGGCTCCCGTCGGGTCTGTCGACAAGCCCGAACGCACGCGCCGCGGGTATGAAGGCAATCATCAACAAAATGGTGAAAATGAACGCGGGAAGTGCGGGGAGTGCTGATGCAAGCAGGCTCACCCGGTCGTCGATCATACGTTTACTTCCACCACGGCCCTGCGCTACGGCCAAGCCTGAGTTGAAGTCTGGTAGTGAATGGTTGCCTCTGAGGCAACTGGGTCGGGGTGCCGCAACGCTCAAATTGAGTAAGCTGCTGGCCAGGCTGGATGCGTGAAACGCCTCGGCGCCGCGTCGCTGGCGATCAAGCCCAGCCCGAGGGATGTCGGACGGCGTCAGCCGCTCGACATCCCGCCGAAAGGCCAGAGATCAGCCGAAAGGCAAGCCGAGCCGGCGCTCCAAGGCGCCCTGCGGGGCGCCCGGACCAGGCTGCATGCGCGTCGCGTCGCCCGTCGCGCCAGCTGCGCGTTCACAGAGCGCGCAGGAAGAGGGCACGGGAAGGATCGCGATGCGTCAACCCACGTCGCGAACGCGTTCGACCTCTTCGGCTGAGCCCAGCACGATGGCGGTTCGGGCATGCAGGCTCGGCGGCGTGCGGTCGAGCAGCGGACGGACGCCGTCCGTTGCGCGACCGCCGGCGCGCTCCACGAGGAGGGCCATGGGATGGCCCTCGTAGAGCATGCGCAGCTTGCCGGGCCGATCGGGCTCGCGCGCGTCCCACGGATAAAGGAAGACGCCGCCCCGCATCAGAATGCGATGGACATCGGCGACCATCGAGCCCACCCAGCGCATGTTGAAGTCCTTGCCGCGCGGCCCCTCGCGGCCGGCCAGGCAATCGTCGATATAGGCGGCCACAGGGGCGCGCCAATGCCGCCGGTTTGACATGTTGATCGCAAATTCCTTCGTCGCGGCCGGCACCTGCAGGGACGGCTCTGTGAGGATCCACGCGCCGTGCTCATCGAGGCTGAACGCCATCACCCGCGCATCGAAGCTCAGGACGAGCATCGATTGCGGGCCATACACGGCATAGCCGGCGGCCAACTGGCTTCTTCCGTCGCCAAGGAAATCTTCCGCATGCGCGGGTCGGGTGTCCGGCGCCCGCCGCAGGGAGAAGATGGTTCCCACCGAGACGTTGACGTCCACATTACTCGAACCATCGAGGGGATCGAAAGCGACGAGGCAGCCTCCCGTACGGCCGGTGGAGATCGCCTCGGCCTGTTCCTCCGACGCCAGAGCGGCGACGTGCGCACATGCCGAAAGGCGTGCGGTCAGAAGTTCGTCGGTGAGGATATCGAGGGCCTTCTGGTCCTCGTCCTGCACGTTCACGGTCTGCGCCGCGCCGAGCTGGCCAGCCACGGCGGCGCTGCGTACGAGACGACTGATCTCGGCGCAGGCCTCACCGAGCACGCCCAGCACCTCGCGAACCGCGGAGGGCGCGGCTTCGTCCTGCAGCACCGCTTCAAGACGTCTCGGCATGATCTTCCCCCAATCGAAGCTGGCCCCGCGGGCCGCAGGACGGCGCGGGCGGGGGTCAAAAGGAACCCCTCGCTGCGCTGACGTCTATGTCGCATGCGCCTGCCGCTGTATCGGGCAGTCTCGCCTGCCTGTTCAAGCTATTCTCGATCCATGGACTCACCTTCTCTCGACTTGGTCATCGCGCGCCTGCGGGACGCCTTCGGCCGACAGTTTGACGACGGGGCCCTCGCCCTTATCGAGGCGAACCTTCGCGCGATCACGCGCGGATTGAGCGAGGATGACGCCGGGCTGCTGGAGATGATCGCCTACGACTTCGCGCGGGCGGCCGAGCAGTTGCCGGCGAGCGCGACCCCGAGCGACATCGCCAGATTGGCCGATGAGATCGCCACCCGACGCGACTGATCGCACAGGTCGTCGATCTCTGCTCAGGCCGCCGCCCTCTGGTTCCCCGGACAAGGCGTCGCTATGAGGGGCCGGCACACAGGGGGGGCGAGTTGAAGACGGTGATTCTGGCCGGCGGGTTGGGGACGCGGATTTCGGAGGAAAGTCACCTGAAGCCCAAGCCGATGATCGAGATCGGCGGCCGGCCGATTCTCTGGCACATCATGAAGCTGTACTCGGCGGCCGGCTTCAACGACTTCGTCGTGTGCCTGGGCTACAAGGGCTACGTCATCAAGGAGTACTTCGCGAACTACGTGCTCCACAGCGCGGACCTGACCGTCGATCTCGACAAGGGCTCGATCGAGTACCACGCCACCAATCACGAGCCCTGGCGGGTCACCTTGGTCGAGACCGGCGCCGAGACCATGACCGGCGGCCGCCTGAAGCGGGTGGCCAAGTATCTGACGCCCGGCGAGGCGTTCTTCTTCACCTACGGCGATGGCCTGTCCGACGTGGACCTCGGCGCCCTGGCGGAGTTCCACAAGGCGCACGGCAAGGCCGCGACCATCACCGCCGTCGCGCCGCCCGGGCGTTATGGCGCGCTGGAGCTCACGGACGGCCGCGTGCAGCGCTTCACCGAGAAGCCGCCGGGCGACAACGGCCTCATCAACGGCGGCTTCTTCGTGCTGCAGCCGGAGGTGATCGACCGGATCGACGGCGACGCCACGTCCTGGGAAGCGGCGCCCCTCGAGGGTCTGGCGCGCGATGGCGAGCTGATGGCCTACCGCCACGACGGCTTCTGGGCGGCCATGGACACCCTGCGCGACAAAAACCACCTCGAGGCCCTCTGGGCGTCGGGAGAGGCGCCGTGGCGGCGGTGAACCCCGGCTTCTGGGCGGGCAAGCGGGTCCTGCTCACCGGCCACACCGGCTTCAAGGGCGCCTGGGCGGCGATCTGGCTCGCGCGGCTGGGCGCCCAGGTGACGGGCCTGGCCCTTCCGCCCGACCAGACGCCCAACCTGTTCGAGATGGCCGGAGTCTCGCAACTCATCGAGTCGCGCTTCGTCGACCTGCGGAACCCCGACGCGGTGGCCGCCGCGCTCGCCGGCCACAGCTTCGACCTCGTGCTGCACATGGCCGCCCAGGCCATCGTTCGGACGTCGATCAAGGATCCTGTCGGGTCGTTCGCCGCCAACGTCATGGGCACGGCGCACCTGCTGCAGGCCCTGCGCGACCAGCCGGAGCTCGGGGCCGTGCTCGTGATCACGTCGGACAAGGTCTACGCCAACGCCGAGACGGGCCGCGCCTTCCAGGAGGGCGATCCCCTCGGCGGCAAGGATCCCTATTCGGCCTCGAAGGCGGCGACGGAGATCGTGGTTCAGAGCTTCGCCCGGACCTATTTCGACGCCTGGGGCGTGCCGGTCGCGACCGCCCGGGGCGGCAATGTCATCGGCGGCGGCGACTATTCGCGCGACCGGCTCACGGCGGACATCGTCCGTGCGGCGCAGGGCGGCGAGGCCGTCGTCCTGCGGCACCCGGAGGCGACGCGACCCTGGCAGCATGTGCTGGACTGCCTGGCCGGCTACTTCCGGCATCTGGAGGCGCTGGCGACCGATCCGGCCACGCCGCGGGCGCTCAACTTCGGGCCCCGGCCGGGCGGACCGTCCGTCACGGTGGGCGAGCTCGCCACCTTGGGCGTGGAGGCTCTGGGCGGCCAGCCTTGGCGGCACGAGCCCGATCCGAACTCCATCGAGGCCAAGTCGCTGGCCATCGACGCGAGCCTGGCGCGGCAGGCGCTGGGCTTCGAGAGCCGGCTGGACGCGCCCGAGGCGGTGGCCCTGACCATGGACTGGTATCGACGCCAAGCCGCCGGCGAGCCCGCGCGTGGCTTGTGCCAGGCGCAGATCGCGGCCTACGAGGCTCGTTAGGTGGTGATCGATGACGTGAGGTGCAGGCTCGGCCTGCGCTCGGGTGAGCGACCGCCGCCGCTCACAGCGTGGCGAGAGGACGGGTGTCCCGCCGGGGGTGGCGACATCGGAGCGCTGCCGCTAACCTCGGCCCTATGAACATGTTCGTCGACATGCCCGGGGCCTCCGGCGCGCATTACCGGTTCCGGCGTGTCGATGTTGGCGCTCTGCCGGCGATGGCTGGCAATCTTATCGTCGTGCAGCCCAGCGACAGCGACCCGATCCTTCTCGTCTGTATGCCCGCCCCGAGCCTGTCTGCAGCTCGAGATCTTGTCATGACTGCGCTGCGGTTGAACCCGGGTGCGCTCCTCTACGTACGCTTGAACGTCGCAAGAGCGGTGCGTGAGGCTGAGCATGCCGACATCATCGCTGCGGCCACGGCCTCAGGCCAAGACCTTGCCCGCAAGGGCGGGGCGCCGATGGCCCGCGAGACAACAGCTGTGTAGTCTGGGAGCGCGAGCTTCGACTGCGAGGGCGACGTCCCGCCACCAGGTTGCACCCCGGCTTGCTTGAGACGCGGCCGCGTCTTTTGAGGCGGGTCAGGGAAACATCAAGCGGTCTTCGCCCGGCGGCGCGCGGCAGCTCAGAGGCGCTGTGGCTTTGAGGCGGCGAATTGCTCGTCCACCCTGGCGAGCTGGGCGAACCTATCGGCTGCAATCCGATGTTTCTCCCGCAGGCGCGGAAGGTTGGTCGCCGCCATTTCGTCGCGATGGAACTGCTCGCTGGTGCGATAGGCCTCAGCGCGCGCCTTGGCCAATTCTCGGTTCGCCGTTTCGTCCGACGGATCACTCATCCGGTCATCTCCAAGAGAGAAAGCGGTGCAAAGGCGCCGGGCGCTTCCGATCGCGCGACCCTCAGCGGCTCGGCCGTGGGATGGATGCCCCCGCGAGCTCTCCACGAAGACCTCCCTCTCCAGGTCATCGAAGCGCCGGACGCCGGGCTAATAGATGCTATACCCAAGCTTGGAATGCAGATCGTTGAGACCGAGGCGGACAAAGCGCTGCCGGACCTCCTCGTTCCACCACTGAGATATACGGGTGGTCTCACCGGAATAGGTCTTGGTCTCTCGTCCGATCACCGACGTCAATCGCTGGCGCACGATTTCGAGGGGCAAGCCACTTTCCTTCGCAAGCAGCGCCTCGAGCGATCCCAGGCGTGGTCCGGCGCGCATTGTCACAAGGTCTTCGAACGCCACCACGGTCAGGTCTTCGTCGAGCCACCCGCACATCGGTCCATACTCATCTTCGAACAGGCGCTGGCCTTCCTCCTCGAGGAAGGCCAACGCCTGTCGCGGAGACGCGGGCATGCTGCGCCATGCAGCACTTGGCGCGCCGCGACCTGTCGCGATCAGGAAACGCAGATGAGAGAGCGTCGCGTACGCCAGGTCGCGCATCAGGAACAGGCGCGTTGTGTCTTTGAACGCTTGTTGCGCCCATGGCTCAGGCTTGACGTGACCGACGGCGAACTGGCCGCGCCCGATGAACCCGGCTGATGTGCAGACGGGAACATAGCACTCACGCCCTTGGCCTGCCCGCTTCGCCGCGAGCGAGAGCCCCCGATAGTCCATCAATGTGAAGTTGGAGAGATGTAGCTCGGTGTCGACCCACCCGAGGGCTTCGAGCCAAGCAGCGATCAGGTAAGTGCCAGCCTTCGGGATCGAGAGGACCATCAGCGGCCCGCCTGGACCGTGTGCACGCTTCGCTCGCGCCACGCCTGTCGCGTCTCGGCATAGCCGAAGGGCGCCGCCGCCGATTGGCAAGGCAAGGCTGAGTTCGTCGGCCGGCTGCGGACCGTGATCAGCAATATCGTTGCCGATGTTCACTCCAGCATGTTTGCGCACCGCGGCCCGCCTCCTGCAACAACAGTGAGGACCCGCGTGCGCTGTTGCCGATCGACAGCACCCTTCGACCGCAATGTGTGCGTGCCGCGCGGAACGGGCGGCAGGAGCTTTCGGGATGCAGGAGTCCTGCGTCGCCATGTCGCGCGTAGCTCCGCTTCGTCGTGATCGGCATCACCCGATGTGTCCAGCGCCCCGCCGGTTCGGGTTGATTGCACCCCGCAGGAGATCACACGGCGTCTGGGCGCATCTGCGCTTCTGAATGCGCGAGGCGCAGGTCGTGGCGGTCATCACCACCTCGCCGGTCCGAAGGTCGCTGCCGCTGAACCCTTCTCCGTCGCGGCGGCCGACATCGCGGGCTGGAGATCGGCTCTCCGGATACTGACCGCCGCGTCTCAAGGGGCGAAGCGTGGTCCGACGGGACTTCTAGTCGGGCCCGGGCGGCGGCGCGATCCGTGGCAGGGAGGGGGAGGAAGGGTGGGGCTGACGGCCCCCGCTTGGGGGTCGTTCCATCACGGAAGGACAGACGTCCTGCCTGCCCACCTCAGCTTCGATCTGCACGCGACCTGGTCGCCGGTCGCCCCGACGCCGGCGGAGCGCCTTAGATGAGACGGACATCCTGGCGATCCTCGGTGGCTGCGGCCTGGCCGTTGCAGGGGAGCTGGCGTTCAGGAGCCGCAATCGTGAGAGGCAGCGCTTGCCGGTCCAGGCAAGGTCCAGATCCTCGGTCGATGACCAGAGCTGCGCAAGATCCGACCCGCCGCGCGTCCTGGCCAAGCACGCGTTGCAGAACGCCCGACACCGCCAAGAGCCAACGCCAAGAGCCCCGGTTGCGCCGTGCCGGGCCGCGGACAAGGCGCGTCTCGTCGCGAGCGTAGCAGGGCCGGCGCTCGCCGCGCTTCGAGGCGGCGCCTTAGGGCGACGCGCGCCGCCGCGTTGGTCAGGGCCGAGCAGGCGGTGGGCGGCGCCAGATTGGCCAATTGCGGCCGATCATCGAGAGCCGAGCCGCGTCGCCACACGAGCCTTGCCGCCCGACACGGCGCCGGCGCCGAAAATCGCAGCCATTGTGCCGGAATTGTTACGTCTGACGGTAACGATGGGGCCTGAGGCGGGACACGCGGTGACGCCAAGCGGCACCCTCAGCGTGCGGTAACGCTTGGGGAGCTCACATGTCCGCCTTTCGTCATGCCCTGTGTGCAGGTGCAGCCTGCTTCGCCGCCGCCGGGCCGGCCGCCGCGCAGCAACAGGTCGATGTGGAGGAGCTGGTCGTCACCGGCAGCCGGCTGAGCACGGCGATCATCGCCCAGCCTGTTCAGGTCGTGACATCAGAAACGGTGGCGCTCAAAGGCGACACCCAGATCATCGACACGCTCGACCGCATTCCAGCGTTGATCTCGTCGGGCACGCAGGCCCAGAGCCTGTCCAACGCCGCCCCGACCCTGAACTTGCGCAGCCTTGGCGACAATCGCACCCTAGTGCTCGTTGACGGTCGGCGGCATGTCGCCGGCGACCCCGGCACGGCTGCGGTCGACGTGAGCACCATCCCCTCGGCGCTCATCGATCGCGTGGAGGTTCTGACAGGGGGCGCCTCGGCGGTGTACGGCTCCGACGCTGTCACCGGCGTTGTGAACTTCATCCTGAAGAAGGACTTCGAGGGCACGGAGGTGGACTTCCAGGCGGGCGCGTCGGAGGAACTCGACGGCTCGGAGCTGTTCTTCTCGGCAGTTCATGGACGCAACTTCGCCGGCGGCCGTGGTAATGTGACGGCCTCGGTGCAAGTGAGCGATCGCAAGGCGGTGCTGATGGGCGACCGCAAGGCCTTCCGCGACAACCGCCGGGCTAACGACTATTCCAACCCGGCGCTGTTTTACCAGATCGGCGACCCGTTGCCGGCGATTGCAAACCCCAGCCGCGCCATCGGGACCTCCATCCTCCTGGCCAATGGCCAGCCGCGGTACGCCGGTACGCCGCCGGCGTTGATCGCCCGGGCCCAGAGCGCCCCTTCGCGAGCATTCATCGATTACCCGACGTTCTTTATCTCCTCGAACACCGGCCTCATAGGGATCGACCCCTACGGCATTGGCTTCCCGGGCGGGCCTGGCGATTTCCTGAACATCCAGGATGTCGACGGGGATGGCGTCGATGACTGTACAGAGAGCCGCAACGGGCGCACGTTCTTTGGCTGTTGGGTGACCGATCCCGCGACCGGTCAGGTGCGGCCCTTCCGCGACGGCGTGTTCGCCGGCAGCTCCAATCAGTCGGGCGGAGACGGCGCGGCCGAAACATACAACGGCGAGAGCCTGACGCCCGACGACAAGAGCCTCGTGTTCAATGTGACCGCCAACTATGAGGTCTCGCCGCTTTTCCGGCCATTCGTGGAACTCAAGGCGGTCAAGAACAAGACGATCAGCTATGCGCCATACAATACGTTCGACGACGCCACGCCGATCTCTCTGGACAATCCCTTCATCCCGGCCGCCATCCGAGCCCTGGTGAACGCCGAGATCGCCGCCGATCCGGCCGTCGCCGAAACGATCCAAGTCACCGTGGCCCGCGACCACGCCGACATCTTCGACCCGCGCCAGAAGTTCGATCGCGAGACTTACCGCGCCGTGGCGGGGTTCACCGGCGGCTTTGAAAACGGCTGGAACTATGAGGTCTCCGCCAACTATGGACGAACGGAGCAGGCGTACACCTCCGCGCGGCGTCTGGAAGATCGCTTCTTCGCAGCCATCGATGCGGTGATCGACCCCGCCACCGGCCAGGCCGTTTGTCGCTCAAGCCTCGACCCCACGGCGTTGCCCCCCTATTCGTTCCTTACCGACACTGCCAACTACCCGGGCGATATCGGGCAGTTTGGCGGCTTTCAGACGTTCGACCCTCGGGACGGCACCTGCGCCCCTCTGAACCTCTTCGGCGCGGACATGGCCAGCCCGGCGGCCCGAGCCTTCCTCAACTACTATGGCACCGACAAGTCGAAGATCGAGCAGACAGTCGTCAGCGGCTTTCTGCGCGGCGACAGCAAGAGCTTCTTCAGCCTGCCGGGCGGTCCGATCGCCTTCGTGCTGGGTGCAGAGTATCGCAGGGAGAAGAGCGCCTACGCGCCAGACCCGTATGACGCCGCGGGATATGTGTTCCAGTACATCCCCTCGGCGGGTATCTCCGGCGACTTCAGCGTCAAGGAAGCCTTCGGCGAACTGGCCCTGCCGTTGTTGAGCGACCTACCGCTGGTGGAGGAGCTGAGCGTCACCCTAGCGGGCCGGATCAGCGACTATTCCACGGTGGGGCGCACCGAGACCTACAAGGTCGACGGCGTCTGGTCGCCGGTCCCTGACCTGCGCCTGCGGGCCGGCTACGCCACGACTGTGCGAGCTCCGAACATCATCGAGCTGTTCTCGCCGTTGGACTCGGCCACGTTCCGCCCCATCGATCCCTGCGACGCCAATGAGCTTGGCAACGGCAGCGAATTTCGCGAGGCGAACTGCCGTCAGGATCTCGGCATCACTGGCGCCTACACCTATGTGGATCCGCTGACGGCGCGTTTCACGGGGCAGACCGGCGGCAACGTCGACCTGCAGGAAGAGAAATCGACGTCGTACACCCTCGGCGCCGTTCTCCAGCCACGCTGGATCCCAGGCTTGGTGCTGTCTGTGGACTACTGGAACATCGAGATCGAGGATGCGATCTCAGCGGTTAGTTCGCAGGACATCGTCGACAGCTGCTACGACGCGCCCAGCCTTGACAACCAGTACTGCGCCCTGTTCACGCGCAACCGGACGCCGGGCTCGCCCACCTACCTGGGCTTCAACTACCTGCTGCAGACACAGCTCAACTTCGCCAGTCTGGAGGCGGCGGGGGTCGACTTCTCGGCAGGGTATCGCTTGGCGCTGGGTGACGTGGGACTCGCGAGCTGGGGCGATCTCAGCCTCGCCGTCCAGGGCACCTGGATGCAGAAGCGGAACGACTATCCCTTCGTGCAAGACCCCGATCAGGCCAACCCGGAGCTGTACGAGATCAATGTTCCGAAGTGGGCGGTGAACACGACGCTCCAGTGGCAGGTCGGGGACTTCACGACCAGCCTCTACTCCACCTACCTCAGCCGTCAGGGGCTCTCAGGCGTCGAAGTGGAGAACTCGGCCAACTTCGTGACGCCCTACGCCAACTCGATCTGGATCCACGACGCATCGCTGCGCTGGGAGGCTCGAGAAGACCTCGACGTCACCGTCGGCGTAAAGAACTTGACCGGCGAGCGGCCTTACACCGGCTCGGTGGCCACGCCTGTCAGCGGAGTCGGCCGCTACGTCTTCCTGCGGCTCAACATACGCCTTTAGAGACCCCAGGGCGGGCGCGCGGCGGCGCGGCCGGGGCGGGGTTCGAAGCCACCTGCAATGGAGCCGAGCAGCAAGGCTTCCACTACGGAGCGCTCGGTCAGCTGGCGTTTGCCAGCCCGCTAGCGGATTGCTCAGCGAACCTGAGCGCGCCCGCGAGATCAGCGCGCGGGTCGGCCCATCGCTTCTCAAGCCCCGTCGGAAGCCACTCGACACATTTGGCGTGCTCCCGCCGTGTCGCTTCTTCGCGGCGTCGATGGCTCATGGCGGCGACATGACCGGGACGCCCAGGCGGTGCGTTCATCTGGTTGTTCTTCGAAGGCGGGAGGTAAGTTCCACCAGGCTTCGTCGCAGCACTCGGAGTGACCCGTGCGCAGGATCATCCTATCGCTGCTTCTCGCAGGCCCTGCGACGCCCGCCCTTGCGCAGGAGCGGGTGATGAGGACGAGCGCGCCCGCCTGCGACCTGCCGCGGGATCTGCGGCGATCGAGGCCCGCGCATTGGCGACATCCACGACGCCCCACATCAATTCAAGGAGGATTTCAGGAGCTAAGCTTGGCCTGCGGGCGGCGGCGAAGAATGCGGCGTGGACTCTTGCCTGCGGCCGGGCCAGCTCGGGCGGCGGCCGAAGTTGGGGCTCGAGACCAAAACGGCAGATCGCTGCCGCCGTCGTTCGGCGATCAGTCTAGACTGCGTCGCCTCGCACGACCTTACACGAGCGCCATGTCTCCACGAATTTGCTCTTTGAGAGCGCGGACGGCCCCTCGGGTGCTCTATGCCAGCGCGACCTTAGCAGATATGGCTGATGAGGGACGAAGAATCGATGCGAGCCGCCACACTGCGCGCGCTACTCTATGTCAGCCGGAGCACGCTTGCATCGCCGGAGATCACGGCGGAGATCGGTGACATCGTGGACTGCGCGATCGTGCGTAACCGCAGGCTCGCGATCACCGGGGCTCTTGCGTTCTCCGGTGCTCACTTCACGCAATATCTTGAGGGGACACCAGACGCGCTAGGCGTGATCATGGGCTCGATCCGTGGCGATCGTCGTCACAGCGATGTGGTCGTCCTGTGTGTTTCGGCTTGCAAAAGTGACCCCCATCTCGGGGATATCGGCGTCCAAAAATGACCCCCTGTCCTTGAGGCTTTGATGGCCAGATCGGCGGCTTGTGTAGCCGCGGATCGAGACGGGGATGT
>NZ_JBMSDS010000007.1:0-80779 GCF_049445735.1 Phenylobacterium sp. VNQ135
AGCGGCGGCATCGTGCCATGGGCGAGCGCGCCAGCTGTTGAGGGCGCGCGCTCGCCCACCCCAAACATGGCGTCAGAGCCCGCCGTGCACTAACATTGAGCTTGGATCACCCCCTGGGGGCAGGCCAGCCGCTGGCCAGACCCTTGCGTGCGCCGTGCGCACAATTTGATATGAGACCATGCCCCTGAAGCCCGAAACCCAACGCCACCCCGTCGACATGGCCGTCGGCGCCCGCATTCGCCTGACCCGCAAGGCGCGCGGCGTCAGCCAGCAGGCGCTCGCCGAGGCGGTCGGCCTCACCTTCCAACAGATCCAGAAGTACGAGCGCGGCGCCAATCGAGTCAGCGCCTCGAAGCTGGCCGAGATCGCCGCGTTCCTGCAGGTCCCCGTGTCCGAGCTCTTCGGGACCGACGCCGCCGCGAGCGGCCTCACCGACGAACTCGCCGACCTGCTTGGCGCACCCGGGGCGCTGGAGCTGCTGAAGACCTACGGCCGGCTGCCGCGCGCGCAGCAGTCGGCGCTGGTGGGGTTCCTCGGGACGCTCCCGGCGGCGCGCTGAGCGTCGCGCGGCCGCGTGGGCCCGCCGAGGCGCCGTCTTCGCCCTGGCCCGCCGGCCCTCCAGCGAATCAGCGCGGCGATCACCCGGCGTCGGCCGCAGCATGACGAAGCCCCCGCCGGCCGCGCCAGGCGCCACCGGCGGGGCCAGCCGAGCTCAGGTCCGCTCCGCGATCCGGACGCACCGCAGCCCGCGCCGCCGCGCCTCGTCGGCGAGGTTCATGGCCGGTCCGAACGGCGGCGCGCCAGCCTCGGCCGCCCGGCCCAGGCTCTCGGGCAGCACCAGGACGCAGACGGGCCGCAGCGCCAGCATCTGGTCGTTGGCGCGGAACGGCGCGGCCCGCCCGAAGCGCGCGAAGTCCGGCTTGGCGAGCACGAGGCGCACGCCCTTCTGCTGCGCCCAGCGCTTGGCCAGCCGTTCGCCGCCCTTGGCGTCGGTCAGCGCCAGGGTCATTTCGGGCCACTCGGCCCGGGCCCAGTTGAGGGCGTCGAAGATGCGCCGTGCGTCCTCCGGCGCGTCGCTCCGCGGCGAGGCCCGGAACGCCACCACGGCGTCGCCCGGATCGGTCTGCGAACGCCGCCGCGCCTCCCGTGACCGCAGCGCCGACTGCGCATCGATCTGCGCGGCGCTCGTGGATCCGCCCCGCACGCTCCCGCGCCACGGGCTCCAGACATCGCCGGTCGCCGAGGCGTAGGTCTCGGCCGCCGCGTCGCGCACGAACTCCAGCGCGGTTGCGGCCACGTCCAGCGCGTCGGCCCGCGCCTTGGCCTCTTGCAGGTCGACATCGGCCACTTCCGAGCCGTCGAAGTCGTGCAACAGGTTGGCCAGCGCCTCGCGCTCGCGGTCCGCGTAGCGCTCCAGCCGCTGCACGCCGGCGTGCAGTCCGCCGATCAGGGTCTCGCAGATCGTGGACGCGTGATCCTCGAGCGCGCCCGCCAGGACCACGTCCAGGACCTCGGTCATCAGGCTGCGGCCGAGCTGGACGAGCTGCGGCTCGGTGGGATGTGGCCTGGGATCCTGCAGGGCGGCAGTCCGGGCGTCGAAGCCGTCGAGGTCGGCGGTGTTGAAGAAGGAAGGTGCGGTGCGCATGGGGGGCTCCTCAAAGGGTCACGAGCCGAAGCTCGCGACCTCCGGCCGCCGCGGAGCCGGCGCAGGCCAGGGCGCCGTCAGGCGGCGCCAGCGCACCCTTGCCGGCGGCGGGCCGCGGTGGCGCTCCGTCGCGACCCTCCGCTTCGGCCGGCCCTAAGAGCGCCGCTCAGCGCCGCAACAGCCGCGCCAGCTCCGCCACATCGACGCCCCGAGCGCGGTAGGCCATGCTCGAGTGCGCGGGGCAGTACGGCCCCGTCTCGGCCCGCCGGCCGCAGAACGTGAAGTCTGCCGCCTGCGGATCGCCGAGCGGCCAGTGGCAGGCCCGTGTCGGCAGGTCTTCCAGCCGCGCGACCAAACCCCGACCGATCTCGGCGGTCGGCTGCGGTGACACCCGAACCGGCGCCGACACGGGCGCCCGGCGAGCCGACGCGACCGGCCTGGGCTTCGCCGGCCGGGGTGGCGGCGCGATCGCGGCCGGTCGCGGACGCCGGGGCTGCGACAATCCCAGCCGATGGATCTTGCCGAGGACGGCGTTGCGGGTGACGCCGAGCCGGCGGGCGATCATCGCGGCGCTGAGGTCGCCCTGACGCCACAGCCGGGTCAGGGTCTCGACGGCGTCGTCGGTCCAGGCCCCGGGCGATCGGGCGGCGTAGGCAGAAGCGGTCATGGCGAGGCTCCAGCGCCGGCCCACCACGGGCCGGCTCGCCTGTCGCGGCCCTGCCTCCGCCTCCCGCACGGCAGCACGACAAAGCCCCCGCGCCAGCGCAGGGGCCTCGCCATCCTGGCCGCGGCTATTCGGCGGCGATCGCCGCAGGCTCGGCGGGCGGCCGCACCCGCCGCAGCAACTGCGCCACCGACCTGGCCCGCGCCGCCGCCGCGAACGGCCGCTTGGTGTAGGCGGTGGGCGGGAACGCCATCCATCGCGGCGTCCACGCCTCCACCTTCGTCCGGTCGTTGGCGCCCTCCAGGTGGTCGCGGATGATCGCCTTCTGGGTCTTCACCCGCTCGGTGAGGTTACCGTCCGCCACCCTCTTGCCGCCCACCTCCCGCAGCATGGCGTTGACCGCTTCACGGTCACGGATCAGGTCGAAGAAGGCCTCGTCCGGAGACCAGAAGCGGCCGATCTCGACCTTGAGCCAGGCGCCAGCGGCCTCCACCTCGGGGCTGCCGGCCGCCAGGGTCTCGGCCATCACGATCGCCGCGACGCCCAGCACCTCGTCGTCCGGCATCGCCAGCAGCCGTGCGAAAGCGCCGCTGACGCCGCCCTCGGGGCGCTGCCCCACGAGACCGCGCCGGTCCGGATCGAGACCCAGGCTCCGCACCACGACCTGCCGGCGCTCGGCGAAGGCGCCCGTAGCGGTGTTGGCGGCGAGGCTGGCCGAGAGCGCGGCGTCGCCCTGCCGCCCGTCCGCCTCGACCCGCCAGTGCGTGGACCCGACCAGCGCGTGCGCCACCAGCAGACGGAGCGCCACTCCCGGCGCCTCAGTGAGGGCGACCCGCACGGCCGCCAGCCTGTGCAGGTCGATGTAGGTCTCCTGGGCGTTGGTCACCTCCGCCCGCACCACGGCCGGCGGGGGCGCCCCGGCCTCGCCCCGCGCCGCCTTCTCGGCGGCGGCCCGGACCTTGCGGGCCTCCTTGGTCGTGAGCCAGCCCTCGTGCACGGTGACCTCGCCTCGTCCGCTCACCTCGATGAACGCCTTGCCGCCCGCCCGCTTGCCGACCTGCTCGTGCGTCCAGGTGGCGAAGCGGTCGCCCACGTCCAGCACAACCACCTCGCTCCACCCCACCGCCTGCAGCGCCTCGACGCGGGCGGCGATGGCGGCGTTCTGATGCGTCCAGAAGGGGTCCGGATCGGCGCCTTGAGCTGGGCGCCGGTCGGCGCCCGCTGCTCCGGATCGTCGAACAGCGCCAGCCACGCCTCCTGCTGCGCCTTGCTGGCCAGCGTCAGGCACCGCACCGTCGCCACGTCGATCGCCTCCCGGCGATAGAGGGCGCGGATCCGCGGCAGCAGCGCCCCCAGCGCCAGGGTCCGCTTCACCACCGCCTCGGACATCCCGAAGGTGGCGGCGATCGCCTCGACGGTGCGGCCGGCCTTGGTTAGGCGCGCGAAGGTCTCCCAGCACGCCACCTCATCCGGCGGCAGGCGATTGAGGTTCTCGATCAGCGAGGCCTCGATCGCCGCGGCGTCGTCGCCGGGCTCGAGGATGGCGACCGGCACCGGGTCGAGCTCGACGCCCTCGCCGAGGGCCGCGAGCGCCGCCGTCCAGCGCCGCCGGCCGGCGACCACATCGAAGTGGTCGGGGACCACCACGCCGTCGGCCATGGTCTCCAGGACCAGGAGGGCAAGCAGCACGCCGCGCCGGCGCACCGAGGGCAGGATGTCGGAGACGTCCGGGTCGGGACGCCCATGGTGCATATTGAGCGGCGAAAGGCGCAGGGCGCGGGGATCGGCAAAGGCCAGTCTCATGGTCGGACTCCTGGGGGTCAGGGGTGTGAGTCGGCCCTCGCCACCCACGCCTTCGGCGGGACAACGGCGAGGGCTCTTGCGCCGGGATGGCGCGTCGCGGCCGGCGGCGCCGGACCGCGGATCACCGGGACGCGCCCGGCGAATTCGATGTCAGGATGTGGCGGTCCCGTTGATCGCGGGCAGCGCGCGCACCACCGCTTCGGCGGCGCGGATCGAGCCGGTCTGCCGGGCGATCTCCATCCACCGCGAGATCGGCACGAGGCCCTGGAAGCTGACGTCGCGCTCGATCGTCAGGCCCAGCGGCAGCTTCACCGAGGTGATCTCAGACAGGCTGACGGAGCCCAGCTCCGGGAAGCCCATGTCGAGGTCGCAGAGCCCGAACAGGGTGTCGCCGTCGTCGCCGAGCTCGGTGATCAGCCAGGTCCCGGGCCCCACCGGATTGAACAGCTTCAGGACCGGGACGTGGTCGCCGTCACGCAAGCCGTTGGCGATCAGGGTCGGGCGCAGGTCGTCGGGGATCAGGACTAGGCCGGTGTCGGGAGTCGTTGTCGAAGTCATGGTAGGCGCTCCGGGCCGGCGGCCCGGACCATCCGTCCGCCGCGCCCGCCCGCCCGGGCCTCACTTCCCCTCCTGGATCGCCACCCACGCCTCGTTCCAGTCCCCGAACGGCGCCGGGGGCCAGCGGATCGCCCCGTGCACGCCCACCGCCCGCAACGCCGTCCCCAGGATCCGCGCCGAGCGCTCCCCATCGCGGCCGCGGTCGGCGGCGATCACCACGAACTCGACCCCCGGCGGCGGCCGCCAGGCGCGCAGATTGCCGGTCGACAGCAGCGCCCAGGCCGGCAGGCCGAAGCGGGCCGCCGCGCTCAGGCAGGTGGCAACCCCCTCCCCCACCAGCATCCGCAGCGCCGGCGGGTCCAGCCGAACGGCTGCGCCCGGCGCCCGCACGCCGATGGTCTTCCGCGGCAGCGCCATGCGGGCCCGCTCGCCATTCGGCGCGAGGTACGTCACCTCCACCCCGGTCACCTCGCCGGCCGGCGCCGTGATCGCCGCCAGCAGCGCGGGGCGCCGAGGCCCCCGCGCCGCGTAAACGGCCGCCGGCACGCCCGGATGGTGCCTGAGCGCCGCCGAAGCGCTGGTCACGGCGCGCCGCCGCAGATGGGTCTCCGACAGGGTCCCCATGATCGGACAGCCCTCCGCCCAGAGACCCTGGGCGATCACCCGGCGCTCCCGCGCCGTGGGGCCCGTCGCGGCGGACGCGACGCCGGCGCCCACGAGCCAGCCGTCGCGGTCGACCAGGCCGCGTGCGAAGAGGTCGTCGAGCACCGCGCGCCAGCCGTCGCCTGCGAAGCTGTGCGCGATCACCCGGCCGTCGATCAGCACCAGCGACGCCGATCGGTCGGCGGCGCTGTGTCCCGGACCCGGCACGTTGGCGCGGCGTCCACCCGCGTACAGGTCGCCGCCCAGCGCCCGCACGATCGCCGCCAGGCCGCCGCGGCTCACAGCAGCCCCAGGGCGCGGAAGCTGGCGACATCCTCGCCGCCGACCACGACGTGGTCGTGCACGCTGATCCGCAGCGCCCGCGCCGCCTCGACCACCTGCCGGGTCATCTCGACGTCGGCGCTCGACGGCGTCGGATCCCCGGCCGGATGGTTATGGGCCAGGATCAGCGCGCTCGCGTCGAGCTCGAGCGCCCGACGCAGGATCTCCCGCGGATAAACCGGCGCGTGATCCACCGTGCCATCGCCCTCGATCTCGTCGCGGATCAGCCGGTTCTTCTTGTCGAGGTAGAGGACGTGGAACCGCTCGCGCGACCGGCCGGCGAGGCCGGCCCGGAGATAGTCCGTCAGCGCCGACCAGCTGCTGAGCACGGGCCGTTCGCGGAGCGGCGCCCGCAGCAGCCGTTGCGCAAGGTCGCGCGCCAGCGCCAGGCGACCCGCCGCCGCCGGCCGCACGAACCGGCGCAGCGCCGCGGGCGAAGCGGCCAGCACCTGCGGCAGCGAGCCGAACTCGTCGAGAAGCGCCCGGACCTGCTCCGGCGACGCCCCGCTCGCCAGCTGCAGCGCCTCGGCGTCGTCCAATCCCTCCGGACCGTACGCGGACATCCGTTGAGAAAGCTCGGGCGTCGTGGCGGCGCCCACGACGACGGGCAGAAGGCAGGACATGGCGGGCGCTCCCGGTGACAGCCCCACATCGGGACCGCCCGGACGCGCCCTCGCTCCGCCTCCGACGGACCGCCGCCCTCCGGCCGAAGTCAGCTGGACTCAGCCGCCGGGCAGAAGCGCCTCAGGCCACCTTCTTGCTTTTCTGGGCGACGAGTTGCTCTTCCTGGGACCGGATCAGGAAGTGCGCCGCTTCGGCCGTGTTCTTGTGCGTGCGGGTGAAGGCCTTCTTCGTCACGGTGTCGAACAAGGCGAAGCGCCAGTCCTGGTAGGCGCCGGTCTGCAGCCCGAGTTCGAGCAGGTGTACGCCGATGCCCGCGATGTTCGACGTCAGCCGCGCGTCCTTGAACATCCACGGCACATAGGCCGTGATCGTTCCCTTCCGCTCCAGGGCGAAGGCAGGCTTCAGCACGATGGTCAGCTCGCCCAGGGGACCCGAGACCTCACCGGCCGGCGGCGCGTGCGCGAGCCCGGGATTCTCCTGCTTCCAGGCGTAGATCGCCTTGAGCGCGTCCTGATTGTCCGCGCGCTGGTGCGCGCGCGTCATGTTCGACATCACCTCGGCGACGGCCTGATCGTACGGGACATCGTCCTCGAAAAGCCGGCTTGCCGCGTGCTTGGCCGCCCAGTGGTAGTCGCGGCCGCCGGGCTCATCGACATACTTGGCCAGGCGCGTTGTGCGGGTGACGGAATCGACGCAATCGTTGAACAAGAACGTCGTGAGGCTCATGCGGGCCATGGTGTGCTCCTGGACGGCCACCACGCAGCAACCGCCGATTCGCACTCCCTAACAAGAGGTTAAACTCCGCGCGCGCGGCGTCTGCTCGGCGCCAGGAGCATGCGTAATCGGGCAGCCCTGCAAGGGGTGAGCTCCCAGTAAAGTCCCGGCGGAGCCGGGGCGGAAGGGAGACGAAGATGTTCTACGCTGCACTGGATGTGTCGCTGCGGACGGTGGCGATCTGCATCATCGACGAGGCCGGCAAGGTTCGGCTGGAGCGCTCGACGTCGTCGGAGCTGGTGGACCTGATCCGCTGCCTGCGGGACTTCGGTCAGCCGATCCACCAGGTAGGCTTGGAGGCCGGCAACCTGTCTCACCACATCTCGGCCGGCCTAACTGAGGTCGGCTACGATGTGGTCTGCATGGAGGCGCGCCAGGTCAGCGCGGCGCTGTCGGCGATGCGCAACAAGACCGACAAGCACGACGCCCGCGGCATCGCCCAGATCCTGCGTTCGGGCTGGTACAGCCGGGTGCACGTGAAGAGCCAGGCGAGTCTCTACACGCGGGCCCTGCTCACCAGCCGCAAGGTGATGCAGCGCAGGTGCATCGACCTCGAGAACGAGATCCGCGGCGTGCTGAAGGTCTTCGGAGTGAAGCTGCCGCTGCGGCTCTCACGGGGCGCCTTCGACCACGCCGTGCGCGACACCATCACCGGTGATCCGGGCCTCAGCCATGCGCTGCTGCCGATGTTGGAGGCGCGACAGGTACTCTTCGACACCTTCCTCCAGCTCGATCGGCGGGTACGACAGGCGGCCCTCGAGGACGCAGTGTGCCGCCGCTTCATGGGCGTGCCGGGCGTGGGCGAGATCACCGCGCTCAGCTTCAAGGCCGCCGTCGATGACCCGGCCCGTTTCAAGAGTTCGCGCACTGTCGGCGCTCACTTCGGACTGACGCCGAGGCGCTTCCAGTCTGGCGAGAAGGACAACCCCGGCCGCATCTCGCATGCTGGCGACGCCGACGTCCGCGCCACCCTCTACGCCGCCGCCAACGCCATGCTCATGCGCTCGATCGCCTGGTCCAGCCTCAAGGCCTGGGGCGTGCGGTTGATGAAGACCAAAGGCCGTCGCCGCGCCGTCGTCGCGGTGGCCCGCAAGATCGCGGTCGTCCTGCATCGGATGTGGGTCGACGGCTCCGATTTTCGGCGGGGATCGGAGGCTGTGGCATGATCTGACCAACGCGCCTCACACGATCCTTGGCCGGATCGTCCCACGCGGACGACGGGATGGATGAAGCCGAAAATGTCTGCTGCGCCCCGAGCGCGACCAATAGCGAGGCTCTCCAGACCCTGATCCCATGCATGCGTGCAGCGGCTCCGCTGACAGGGGCCATCCGACTGCGAAGAGAAGCGTGACCCGCGTGAACGACCCACCGGCCATCAAGCGATCAGGAGCTTGACCCCCATGCCCGATTAGAGAAGCGGACATCGGCGCACCGCCAGGAATCTGACCTTCGGCAGCGCTGATCTACGACCTCTGGGTCTCGATCGGAGCCGGTCTTCGTCGGCGCGAAAATCCAGACCGCCGATCGCTTATGATGTGACGACACGTTGGATGAGACATGCACGGCAACGCGTTCATTCAGTCCTGCTCCGCTCTCCACGACGGCGCTTTGGCGCATTTGGTTCTGGTCGGTAGGCATTCACGATCTCGGCCTGCGCATGCAGGCGATGGAGAAGGCTGATCAGGGTTTCGATCTCGGCTTCCGTGAACGGCTCATGGAGGATTCGCTCACGTTCCCGGACCACCCGCAGCACCTTGTCGTGCAGGGCTTCGCCTTCGGCGGTCAGGCGCAGGAGCGAGCGGTTGCCCGGGATGGAATCCGGCGACACGTTCACCAGGCCGTCGGCGGACAGCTTCTTGATCACCCGGCTGGCCAGCCCCTTGTCGAAGCCGACCACCTGGCAGATGCGGGCGGCCGAGATGTCCGGCTCCCGCGCCAGCATCGAGATCACCCGCCACTCGGTGATGCCGACGCCGAACAGGCGGCGATAGATCTCCGAGGCGCCGTGGGACAGCCGATTGGAGGCGAAGGTCAGCAGCGCCGGGATATAGCGCTCGAGATCGAGGGTCGACGACGTCATCGTGCCGCTTTGTGCCAACGTTCGGCCGCGCGGGCGCGGCCGGAAGGAGGATGCATCGCCAATCCCGCCCGCGGGAGCAAGCCTCAAGCGTGGATGGCGATCTTCGGGGCTGTCTCCCGGCCGTACCGGTACGGCGGCAGGAAGAGCAGCAGCAGGCCGCCGACCACCAGGCACGCGCTGAGGACAGCCAGGGCGCCGCTATAGGTCCAGTGCAGGTCGAACGCATGGTCGAGCAGCACCGGGACCAGTCCCTGGAACACGAAGACCGCGGAATAGGCCGACCCCATGATCGCCCCGAAATGGCGCAGCCCGAAATAGCGCCCGAGCAGGTAGGGCAAGGCGCTGAACTGGGCGCCCAGGCCCACGGCGAGCAACAGGCCCGCGGCGATCAGGAGGGGCGTGCCCGTTCCCCACTCCAGCAGCGCCACGCCCGCGGCCGCCGCGAGATACATCGGGACGATCACCTTCGGACTGGGCGTTCGGTCGAGGATCGCGCCGCAGGCCATCTGCCAGGCCGCCGCCCCCATGGCGAAGACGCTCAGCACCAGTGTCGCAAGCCCGACCCCGATCCCCCGCTCGGCGAGGATGGGCACCATGTGGCTGAAGATGGCGGTCAGGGATCCGGCGCCGGCGGCGAGCGCGCCCACCAGCAGCCAGAACGCCCAGCTCCGGCTCGCATCGCGAAGGCTCAGTCCCTCGCCCTGGTGCTCGGCGGCGGCCGTCGAGGCGGCAGCGCCCCGCATCAGCCAGAGGAAGGTCGGCAGGCCCACGACCAGCACGACGGCCGCGACGGCGGCATAGGCCAGGCGCCAACCCGCGTGGACCAGCACGGCGGCGGCGATGATCGGGATGATCGTCGAGCCGAAGCCGTTGCCGAAGCCGGCGGTGAAGCCCAGCGCGGCGCCGCGGTTCTGCTCGAAGCGATCCGACACCACTTTCGCCAGCAGCGGCGTGCTGGCGAAGGCGCTGCTGAGGGCGACGAGCGCGAAGGTGAGATAGAACTGCAGCAGGCTCTGGGAGGTGAGCGCCAGCAAGCCCAGCGCCAGGCTGAAGACCAGGTTGCCGCCCACGAGAACAGGACGCGGCCCGATCCTGTCGGCAAGACGGCCGGCGAAGGGCGTGGCCAGGGCCGGCAGGATGGAGATCAGCATGAGGACCCCGGAGATCGCCGCCCGGGGCCAGCCGAAGGTCTCGCTCAAGGGAATTAGGAACAGGCCGAACACCGCGGCGACCGCGGGTGTGAGGCTGACCATGTTGCCAAGCGCACCGACCAGCAGCGCCTGCCGTTGGAGCCTGCGCGCTTCATCTGGAAGACGGGCCGTCATGCCGCCACCTTCGGCGCATCGACCGGCGTCACCACATCGTCGACGAAGGGATCCTCGGGCAAGGCGATCTCCGTATCCAGCAAGAGGCCACAGGACGGACATTCGAACGTCCGCAGGACGACCCGCGGGTCGAGGGACGACGGCGCCCCGGGGAGCTCGGACACAGCCGTGACGCGGAGCCTCGCGCCGGCCTTCCAGGGCGCTCCAGGGCCCGCCACCGGACGGTCACATCCTGCACAGCAGACGCCGGAGGGTCGCCAGATCACCCCCGCCGCGGCCGCGCTCGGGGACGCGGCGCCGGTCAGCCGTTCCGCCCGCAGCGCCTGGGTAGCCTCGGCGTCCACCGCTCCGTCGCGGACGATGACGCCATACGAGCGGCGGGCCGCCGTCTCGGACACCAGGCCGGTCGAGACATCGGCCATCACCTGCTCCGGTGCGCGATGCAGCGGGTCGCCGAAGCCGCCGCCGCCGTTCCAGCCCACATAGAGGACCTCGCCGTCGCGCAGGACATGGGTCCCCCAAGGCACCCGCGAAGGCTCGCCCATCAGGCCCGAAAGGCTGACCGCGCCGCCGTTTGCCTCCGCTTCGCCGACGCTGAAATGCAGGTAGTCGTTCCCGGCGCCGGGCAGGCCGCCCGACAGGCCGTCGGACTGCGGGAAGCCGACGCCCTTGCCGACCACGATGTAGTCGATCGAGCCGGCCGGCGCGTCGTGGGCCACGAGGGCGAACTCGCCGCCCGTCCCGCCCCGGTACAGGCCCGGGCCACCCGAATCCGGCCGTCGCCGGCGGAACAGGTAACG
Source organism: Phenylobacterium sp. VNQ135 (assembly GCF_049445735.1). Taxonomy (NCBI): domain Bacteria; kingdom Pseudomonadati; phylum Pseudomonadota; class Alphaproteobacteria; order Caulobacterales; family Caulobacteraceae; genus Phenylobacterium; species Phenylobacterium sp. VNQ135. The sequence goes on from NZ_JBMSDS010000007.1 coordinate 11,258, forward strand.
GACCGGGACCTCAGCCTCGGTGCTCTCCACATTGGCCATGCGCGAGATCGGATTGGGCAGCTCGCCGCCCAGGTCCACGCCGTCGGCAAAGGTCCGCGCCCCGCCCGCGCCGGCGAAGCTCTCGGTCAGGACGCCGATGGCGTAGTTGCCTTGCTGATTGACGCCCAGGGTGAACATCACGAAGTGGTTGCCGTGCCAGCCGGCGCTGGCCTCGCCACGCTCGTGCGGGCTGGCGACGAGCATCTTGGAAATCACCGAACCCGCCACGTTGTTGACCGACTGGATGGCGGCGACGGTCGCCACCGAGATCGGCGCCGGCCGCTCGCAGGCGACGATGCTGGCCGCGGGGACGATCATCGAGACGGGGCGGATCACCCCTTCGTTCCAGGTGATGTCGTGGCACAGGAGCGGGAAGAGCGGTGCGAAGAGGCCGCCGAGCGTGGCCCATTGCGTGCAGTTGACGGGATAGTCGGACTGCGGCGACGAGCCGGTGAAATCGAAGGTCAGGCTGTCGCCCTGCTTGGTCAGCGCGAGGACGACGCGGTAGGTCTCCCCCTCCACGTCGAAGTACTGGCGCGCCCGCCACGTCCCATCGGGCAGCGCCGCGAGCCGCGCCCGCAGCCGCCGTTCGGACTGGTCGATGAGGGTGCCGCAGATGGCGTCGAAAGCGTCGGCGCCATATTTGCCGACCAGGGCGGTTATCCGCTCGCGGGCGACGTTGTTGCAGGCGATCATCGAGCGCAGGTCCAGCGCCACCATCTCCGGCCCCCGCACCATGTTGAGGATGGTGTCCCAGACGTCCTGCCGGAGCGTCCCCCGGTCGATCAGCTTCAGGCCCGGCGAGCTGAAGCCTTCGTTGAACACGTCACGGGCCTGGGGGACGAAGCCGCCCGGTGTCATCGCCCCGATGTCGAACACGTGGACGAAGCAGGCGCTCCAGGCCACCAGCTGGCCCTCGAAATGGATCGGCGAGATCAGATAGACGTCGGAGGTGTGGAGGGCGGCCGTGTAGGGATCGTTCAGCAGGAACAGGTCGCCCGGATGAATGTCGTCCCCGAAGCGCCGGATGATCGCCTTGCACGCCTCGGATGCACTGGTCAGGTGGTGCAGGAAGCCGACGCCGCCCATGAGCAGCGACCCGTCCGCGCGATAGAGCGAGACCATCAGGTCATGGCCCTCGTTGGTGATCGCGCTGCCACAGACCTGCTTCAGCGTGATGACCGCCTCCTCGACGATCCGGAACAGGCGGTGCCGGACGATCGAAAAGGTCACCGGATCGACAGCGTCCATTCTGAGCCTCTCAGTCCTGGTCCACGATGATGTTCCGCCGCCCATCGAGCCGCCCGACCTGGCCGGCCTGGAGGACGAGCGTCGTGATGGGCGTGTGCACGATGGCCGGCCCGCGCACCTCGGCGCCTACGGTCAAGTGCTCGAAGTCGAACAGCGGCATGTCGATCATGGCGTCGTCGCGCACGCTGTAGGCGCGGCGTACGCCCGAGGGAGCCGCGACAGCGGCTTCACCATCGGCAACCTCTGTCGGTGATGGCCCGGCGGCGCGGTCCAGCAGGCCGCGGGCGGTCAGGCGGAAGCGGGTCATCTCGATCCCGGCTTCCCGATAGGCCGAGCCCTTGCCGAAACGCCGCTCGTAGAGCGCCTCGAAGTCCCCAGCCAGAGCCTCGAGGGCGCCGGCGTCGATCGGGCCGTCCCCGGACACCACCGTGCGGAGCTCGTTCACCTGGCGGCCATAGCGAAGGTCGATGGACCGCTCGAAGGCCATGCGGTCGGGGGTGAACCCCTCCGACGCCAGCTGTCTCCGCCCCTCCGCCGCCATCGGCGCGAAGATCGCCTCGATCTCGTCCGGGTCGGCCGGGACGGGGACGACCCGGGTGGCCATGTACTCGTGCGCCACATCGGCGGAAATCAGTCCGAAGGCGCAGTTGACGGAGGCGGTGTAGGGCAGGACGAACCGGCGCAGGCCGAGCTCGGTGGCGAAGGCGCCGGCGAGCATGCCGCACGAGCCGCCGAAGACGTGCAGGACGAAGTCCCGCGGATCGAGGCCGCGCTCCACGGTGATCTCGTGCACCAGATCGGTGATCTGGGCCGCGGCGACCTTGTAGACGCCGATGGCGGCCGCCTCCACCGAGCGACCCATGGGCTCGGCGACTTTGCGTGCGAAGACCTGCCGCGCCGCCTCGGGGTCCAGGGTCATGGCCCCGCCGAGGAAGACCGACGGGTCCATATAGCCCACCAGCATGAACACGTCGGTCAGCGTCGGCTCGTCGCCGCCCAGGCCATAGCAGGCGGGACCCGGCCGGGAGCCCGCCGACCGCGGACCCACCCGCGGCGCCAGGCTGTCGGCCTCCAGGCTGATGATCGAGCCCCCGCCGGCGCCGATCGACACCACCTCGATCTTGGGCTGGGTGTAGTGGAACCGGTCGACCATCGGCTCGAGCGCATACTCGATGGTCCCGTTCTGGATGACGGAGACCTTGAACGTCGTCCCGCCCATGTCGGCGGCGATGATATTGGGCTGGCCCAGGACCTCGCCCAGGGCCCGGCTGCCGATCACCCCCGCCGCGGGACCGCATTCCAGCATGCCGATCGCTCGGTCGGCCGCCTGGGCGGCGGGGAGCAGGCCGCCATAGCCCTGCATCACCATCAGCGGTCCGGCGTAGCCATGGGCCGACAAGCGACCCTCGAGGTCGGTCAGGTAGTCGCGGACGACCCGGCCGGCGTAGGCGTTGATCACCGCCGTCGAGGTCCGCTCGTACTCCCCAGGCGCCGGGGCGATGTCGCTCGACAGCGTGCAGTAAGCTTCGGGCGCGATGCGGGCGAGGATGTCGCGGACGGCGCGTTCGTGCTCCGGCGCCTTGAAAGACCAGAGGAAGGACACAGCGATGGCCTCGGCGCCTTGGTCGATCAGTCGGCGCAGCGCGCGTTCCGTCGCCGCCTCGTCCAGCGGCCGGATGACCGCCCCCTTGTAGTCCACGCGCTCAGGCACGCCGGCGATCCGGTCGCCCGGCACGAGGGGCGGGGCGCGGTCGGTATGGACCGGATGCTTGAGGCGGTCCTCGCTGAGGCCGCCCCAGCGCCCGTAAGCGCCCCTGGTGATGAGCAGCGTGTCCTCAAAACCCTCGGTGGTGACCAGGCCCGTGCGCGCGCCGGCCCGTTCGAACACCGTGTTGTCGACCACCGTCGAGCCATGGATGAAGAGCCGGGTGCGGGCGAAGAGCGTTTCCAGGTCCAGGCCCTTGGCCTCCGCCGCGGAGCGCACGGAGTCCAGCACGCCGGCGGCATAGTCCGGTGGCGTCGACAGCCGCTTGCCCAGCACGACGCCGCCATCGGGCTGGAAGATGACCGTGTCCGTGCAGGTGCCTCCGACATCGGTGGCGATGATGAGGTCGCCCGTCACCGCGGGCGGCGGCCTGTCGGCCGTAGGCCTCGTCGCGGTCACTTGCACCATGGTCTTCCCCCAAGCATCGACACTGAACTGAGGCCCGCCGCTCAGGCGGCCCGGCGCTCCCAGGCGGGGAGCAGCTCGGAGACGGGCTCCATCACCACCCCGCCCTGCAGGGCGAGGTGCGGCCGGAGCCGCTGGGTCGACGTCATGGTTTCTCCGCACCCGTCCCGCATCGTGAAGTCGCCGGTCTGCAGGTCGAGGATCGCCACATCGGAGGCGCGGCCGACGGCCAGGGAGCCGAGCGTGTCGCCAAGCCGGCACATCCGCGCCGCGTTCGACGTGGTCATGGCCACGAGGTGCGGAAGGTCGACGCCCAGGGCCAACATCTCGCTCATCGCGTAGTAGAGGCTGAAGGCCGGATCGTCGCCGCCCACCGCGGTGGGATCCATTCCCGTCTGCAGCTTGCCGTCATTAGCCGTGGCGAAAGCGGCCACCGCCCGCCGCGCGCCGCCCCGGCTGATGTTGTAGCCGTGGAGGTCGGCGCCCAGGGTGTCCGGCATCACGCCGGCGTCCAGCACCTGCCGGGCGACCTTGATCGAGAAGTGGTTGCCGCGCCCGACGTCGATCATGACGCCTCGGGCCATGGCCTCGAAGACCAGCGGGTGCACCTGCCCGGCCTCGTCCGTGAAGCCGGAGGGGTGCCGGGTGAAGGGGTGGGCGAGGATGTCGCCCTCGTCCATCAGCGGGATCATCTCGACCAGCAGCGCCTGGGGATCCACCGTCCGGCCGTCGAGGACGGGCCAGAGCGTACCCAGGTGGACGTAGGTGGGGACGCCGGCCTCCCGGGCGATCTCCTTGGATTTCTCCAGCACCGCCAGGCCCCAGCGGGAGTAGTGACCCGGCTCGGCGTGGCTCTTGAGCCCGACCACGATGTCGGGATTGGCCCGGATGGCCCGGACCGTCGCGTCGACATTGATCTGCTCGGGCCCATACAGCGAGCTGTGGATGTGGCCGTAGAGGCCGCCCGCCAGATAGGTCGACAGGAAGCACCGGACCCGGGTCTTGGCCGGCTCGACGATGAACTTCCGGAAGCCGTCCAGCGTCAGGCAGGAGGGCCCGCCCTGGTCGATCAGGGTGGCGACGCCCGACTGGACGCCGACCTCGTCGGGGTTCAGGCCGAACGGCCCAGCGATGTGCTGGAAGACGTGGGCGTGGGTGTCGATCAGCCCGGGTGTGACCAGCTTGCCGGCAGCGTCGATGACCCGCGCCGCCTGCGCGGTCGGAAGGTCGGCCGCCACGGCGGCGATGACGCCGTCCTTCACCCCGACATCGAAGCGGCCATCGAGGCGGTTCGCCGGATCGATGACCCGCCCGCCCCGGATCACCACGTCGAACGTGGCTGCGGATGCGTCTTGCTGGCCGCTCATTGCGGAACCTCCTCAATGCCGTCCACGCGGGCGGCCGCCGCCCCGTCGTTCGCCTCGCCGGCCGACGGCCAATGCCGGGCCAGGAAGGCTTCGAGCGCCTGCTCGAACGCCTCTGCCTGCTCGATCGGGACCATATGGCCGGACCGATCGATCTCGGCATATTCGGCGTGGGGGATCAGCGTTCGCAGCAAGGCCTGATCCGCAGGCGCCATCAGTTCGTCGCCAAGTGCCGTAATCACGAGCACCGGGACGCCCAGCGCGCCCACGCGATCGCAGACGTCGAAGCTGGACGCCGCCCGCATCGCTTCGCCGAGCGCCCGATGATCCTGCGCCACGCGCCAGTCCACGAAGTCGGCGAGTTCGGTCGGATGCGCGTCCCGCCAAGCCTTCGAGAACACGGATTCCGCGGCCAGCATGGCGGCGGCTTGCGGCCCCTTGTCCTGCATGGCGGACATGCGCGCCTTCATGTGGGCCTGCCCGTGGGCCGGCGAACGGCATGAGGTGTTGACCAGGACGAGGGCGCCAACGCGGTCGGGGTGCTCCAGCGCCAGGGTCTGGGCGATCATCCCGCCCAGGGAAAACCCGACGATCAGGACCTTCTCGTCCGTCAGGCTCGAGATCAGGTCGGCCCAGTCGTCGGCGAACAGGTCGACGGAATACGGCCCTTCCGGCTTGTCGCTGGCGCCGTGGCCGCGGGTGTCGCCGGCGATCGTCAGATAGCGGTCCAGGAGGCGGGTCATGGCGCCGCCCCAAAGGGAATGGTCCCAGCCCAGGCCGTGAATGAACACCACCGGCCGACCCTGGCCCGCCTGCACGGCGTTCATGGCCAGTCGGGGCAGTTCGCGACGGCCGGGCGTCCCCGGACAGGGCTCCACGAACGACCTGGTCTTCACCGCATCCATGCTGCCCCCTTCCGCACTCCGCGCCGGCATTCCCGGCCCGCCCGACAAGAGGTGAACAAGATGAGTTGACATGTCAACCTACCTCATGAAACGCTTTCGTCATGAAGCTACTTGCGGTCAGCGGGAGCGCATCGGCGAGGAAACCCACCAACGGCAAAGCCCGGACATGACGTCCGGGTCCGATCGGTTGTCTCAGGGGGTCTTCATGCGCTGCTCACCTACGAAACGTCTCCGTCTCGCGAAGCTGCTCGGCTCGGCCGGCTGCCTCTCCCTGGCCGCCATGGGTAGCGGCGCAGCGGCGCAACCAGCGGCGGCGCTGGACGAGGTGGTGGTCACCGCGCAGCGGACCGCCACCAACCTTCAGCGGACCCCCATCGCCATCACAGCGCTGTCCGCCGAGGCCCTGCAGAAGGCCGACGTCCGCTCCGTCGCTGACCTCGACAAACATGTCCCCGGCCTCGTCATCCAGTCGGCCGGCGCCTGGCCGCTGAACGTGACGATCCGCGGGATCGGCTATGATGGCCTGCAGAACAACTCGTCCCAGCCTGGCGTCGCGTTCGTGGAGAACGGCGTCTACATCGCCAGCCCCCTCAACCTGACTTCGTCCTTCCTGGACCTGGCTCAGATGGAGGTTCTGCGGGGCCCGCAGGGCACGGTGAACGGCCAGAACGCCGACGGCGGGGCGATGAACGCCACCACCCGGCTCGCGACCCTGGGCGACACAAGCTTCGACGGTGAGGCCAGCTATGGCAGCTATGCCTACGAGCGGGTCCGCGGCGCGGCCAATGCGCCGCTTTCGGACACCGCCGCCGTCCGCCTGGCCATCCAGCACGAGGCCCACAAGGGCTGGATCAAGTCGCCCAACCAGCCCTTCTCGGGCCGCTCGGGATCGCAGGACGCGCTCTCGGCCAGGGCCAGCTTGCTGTGGGCGCCCACGGAACGGCTCTCAGTCACCCTCTGGGGCGAGTACTTCGACCTGGACGCCAATGGCCTGCCGGTCCGCAACTCCCGCGACCCGATCGGGGATGTCAGGGCCACCAGCAACGACACCTACCTGCCGCAGCAGACCCGCAGCCGGATCGCCGCCAGCACGATCACCTACGACCTGGACTTCGCCACCCTGAAGCTGGTGTCCAGCTACCAGAGCGCCAAGGCCAGCACGCCCAACTCCGGCGACCTAATGTCCCGCGCCAACGCCCTGGCCATCTATGGCGTGAAGGACGAGGTGCCGATCTACTTCCGCGAGGCCAAGAGCCACACGGAGGAGATCAACCTGGCGCACACTGGGGGCGCCGTCGACTGGATCGTAGGCGCCTTCTACCTGCACACGGACGAGCACCAGCGGGTCTATGAGACCCAGCAGTCGTCGCCCACGCCGATCCCGGTGACGCCGATCTTCAACCCCAGCCAGGCGCAGATTGGCATGCTGTACGGGCAGGGCCTCGCGTTTGTGAGCGTCGCCGACGCCGAGCGCACGTCGTATGCCGCCTATGGCCAGGCCACCTGGCACGTCAGCGAGGTCGTGCGCCTTACCGGCGGCCTCCGCTACAGCTCGGACGACTACGCGTCCGACACCTCCAACTTCTTTGCGCCGCCGGCGCCCCTGGCCAGCAAGTTCGAGACGGTCACCGGCAAGGCGGTCGTGGAGTACGAGCCCGTCGAGCGGACCACTGTCTATGCGAGCTTCTCCACCGGCGTGAAGCCCGGCGGCACCAACCTGAACCCCGGCGCGCTGATCGTCCCGACGGGCTTCCGGCACGAGTCGGTCCGCGCCTACGAGCTGGGCCTGAAAAGCGAGTTCGCCGAGCGGCGTGTCCGCCTGAACGTGTCGGGCTTCTACAACGACTACCGCAACTACCAGACAGCCTCGGAAGACCCGCTGCCCTTCCACGGCGGCCAGACGAACATCCCCAAGAGCTACATCTATGGCCTCGAGGCGGAAGGCTCCGCGCTCCTGCCGCAGGGCTTCCGGGCCAGCGCCACGGCGGCCTGGATGCGCAGCAAGGTCACCAGCCACTTCAGCCTGCTGGACCCGCAGGTCGGCTTCCTGATCGACCGCGCCAACGGCGGGCCGTTCCTGGGCGACGGGATCAACCAGCGCTTCGCCGCCTTCCGCGATGTGAAGGGCAACGAACTCCCCCGGACGCCGCGGTTCGCCGCCTCGGTGGCGATCGACAAGTCGACGCAACTGGGCGACGCCGGCACGCTCGATCTCTACCTCGGCGCCAACTACCGCTCGGGCTTTAAGGCGCGGGTCTTCGACAACCCGCTGATCGACGATGTCGGCGACCTGTTCGTGGCCAACTTCAACGCCCGCTTCGAGCCGGCCGACGGGCCTTGGTACCTGGAGCTTCAGGTCGTCAACATCACCGGGTCAGACGATGTCGCGTCCCGCTTCCCCGACAATTTCGAGGTCGGCGCGGTCTATGACTACATCACGCCGCCGCGCCAGGTGATCGGCCGCTTCGGCGTCAGGTTCTGAGCCATGCCGGACGCACAGCGCACCAGCCGCTCCCCATGACTGAGATCGACCTGCCGGCGGATGCGGAGGGCTGCCGCGAGGTGCTGCACCGCCTTGGCGTCACGCCGCCCGAGGCGTGCGCGCCGGGCCTGCTCGCCAACCTGACGGTGCTGGCCGGCCACCTGGCGGTGGTCCGGTCAGCCCTCCAGTCGACCGATCTCGGTCCGCCCGGCGCATGAGGCAGGCCGCTTTCAATCCGGCCGACGCGGTGGAGATCGCCGCGGCGGTCCGCGCCGGCCGCCTCAAGGCCGGGGACGTCGTGCGAACCGCCCTTGAGCGGATTCGCCGCGACGATCCCGCCATAGGCGCCTTCACACGGGTCCTGGACGACCGCGCCATGGCCGAGGCCGAGGCTGTCGATCTCACGGTGGCCGCCGGCGGCGATCCCGGCGCCCTGGCGGGGGTGACCTTCGCGGCAAAGGACCTCTTCGACGTCGCCGGCCTGCCCACCACCGCGGGCGCCGCCGCCCGGCGAGATACGCCGCCGGCGGCCAGCGATGCAGCGGCGATCACCCGGCTCCTCGCCGCCGGCGCCGTGCTCGTGGGCACGCTCAACATGGACGAGTTCGCCTACGGCTTCGCCACCGAGAACGCCCACTACGGCACGACGCGCAATCCCCACGACCGCGGCCGCATCGCCGGAGGCTCGTCGGGGGGATCCGCGGCCGCCGTCGCCGCCGGGATGGTGTCCCTGTCTCTGGGGTCGGACACCAACGGCTCGATCCGGGTCCCCGCGTCGCTGTGTGGCGTCTATGGGCTCCGGCCCAGTCACGGCGCTGTGCCGACCGACGGCGTCTTCCCGTTCGTCGAGAGTCTCGACGTGCCCGGGCCTTTCGCCCCTTCGCTCGAGAGCCTGCGGCTCGCCTTCTCCGTCCTGTCCGGACGTTCGACCTCGTCGACGGCCGCCTTGCGCGTCGGACGGCTGGATGGCTGGTTCCGGCACGCCAGCGACCCTGAGGCCCTGGCCGCCATCGACGGCGCGCAGGACGCGTTCGGCGAGCTGCCGCTGGTGAGCCTGCCCTGGGCCGAGGCGGCGCGATCCGCCGCCTTCCTGCTCACCGCGTCCGAGGGCGGGCGGAGACATCTGCCAGGCCTGCGCACGGACCCCATGGCCTTCGACCCCGCCGTCCGGGACCGGCTGCTGGCGGGGCTGGCCCTGCCTGCCGCCGCGGTCGCCGAAGCGGAGGCTGTGCGGGACCGGATCGTCCCGGCCTGGCTGGAGATCTTCGAGGCCTACGACGTCCTGCTGGCGCCGGCGACGCCCTGCGTCGCCCCGGCCATCGGCCAGGCCATGATCGAGATCGACGGACGGCCGATGAACGCCAGGGCCAACCTCGGCCTATACACCCAGCCGCTCAGCCTGGCGGGCCTGCCCGTTCTGACCGCTCCCCTGCGCCGGCCAGGCCGGCTTCCGCTGGGCCTGCAGCTCGTGGCCGCGCCTGCTCGCGAGGCGGCGCTCTTCGCCGCCGCAGCGCGGCTGGACGCCGCCGGCGTCACCGGGATCACCCATCCGGAGCCGACCAGATGATGACCACCCAGCGCGCGGACCGGGGGATGACCACCGCGCCGCACCACCTGGCCGCGGAGGTCGGACGCGACGTCCTGGCCGCGGGAGGCAGCGCCGTCGAGGCCTCGGTGGCGATGGCGGCGACGCTGGCGGTGGTCTATCCGCACATGACCGGGATCGGCGGGGACGGCTTCTGGCTGGTCCATGAGCCGGATGGCCAGGTGCGCGCGATCCACGGCTGCGGTCGGGCCGCGGCGGCGGCCGACCTGGGCCTCTATGGCGGCCTCAAGGAAATTCCGACCCGAGGCGGACTGGCCGCCAACACCGTCGCCGGAACCGTGTCGGCCTGGGCGGCCGTCCTGGCGGCCTCCGGCAGCCGCTGGCCGCTGGAGGAACTCCTGGCGCCCGCCATCCGGCTCGCGCGATCGGGCGTGCCGGCGACGGCTGGCGGCGCACAGGTCGCCCGGGACAAGGGCCCGGAGCTCCGCGCCCAGCCGGGCGCCTATGCGGAGGTGTTCGAGCCGGAAGGTCGGCCGCTACGCGAGGGTGACGTCCTCAAGCAGCCCAGGCTGGCGGACACGCTCGAGGCGCTCGCCCGGGATGGGCCGGACAGCTTCTACCGGGGCGAGCTCGCAGCCGCCATGGCGGCCGATCTGGCGGCGCTCGGCAGTCCCTTGGCGCCGGCAGATCTCGCCGATCACCAGGCTGAAACCCCGACCCCGCTCCGGCGGCGGGCGCTGGGCGCCGAACTCTTCAACACCGCGCCGCCCACCCAGGGCCTGACCTCGCTGATGATCCTGGCGCTGTTCGAGCGGCTGGGCGCCGGGACCTCCGGAGCCTTCGACCACGTCCATGGCCTCGTGGAGGCCACCAAGCAGGCCTTCCTCGTCCGCGACGGGCTGCTGGGCGATCCCGCCGGCATGCCGCGGGCGGCCCAGGACCTCCTCGACGACGACCGGGCGTTGGACGAAATGGCCGCCCGGATCAGCCCGCAACGCGCACTGCCCTGGCCACATCGTGGCCCGGCCGGCGACACGACCTGGTTCGCGGCGGCCGACGTGCGGGGCCAGGTGGTCAGCGCCATCCAGAGCACCTACTTCGAGTTCGGGTCAGGCCTGGTGCTGCCGCAGACCGGGGTGGTCTGGCAGAACCGCGGCAGTTCGTTCCGGCTCGGGGCGGACGGTCCCAACGCACTCCGCCCGGGCCGCCAGCCCTTCCACACCCTGAACCCGGCGCTCGCACGGTTCGACGACGGGCGGCTGATGGCCTACGGCACCATGGGCGGCGAGGGCCAGCCGCAGACCCAGGCGGCGATCTTCACCCGCTACGCTTGCCTCGGGATGGACCTCCAGGAGGCCATCTCGGCGCCGCGATGGCTGCTCGGCCGCACCTGGGGCCAGGCGACGACCACGCTCAAGCTCGAGGACGGCTTCACGCCGGACCTCATCTCGGCCCTTCGCGCGGCCGGACACGACGTCGAGGTGCTGCCGCGCCTGTCCGCTGCCATGGGCCACGCCGGCGCCATCGTGCGCCACCCCCACGGCGTCTTCGAAGGCGCCAGCGATCCCCGCAGCGATGGCGCGGCCGTCGGCGTGCAGGAGACCTCCGGGTGATCGTCAGCGACCCAGCCGCCCACGCCGAGGTCACCGCCGCCTTCCACGCCTACGAGCGCGCCCTGATGGCGGACGACCTCGTCGCCCTGGATGCGCTGTTCCACGATGCGCCGACGACAGTCCGCTATGGTGTTGGCGAGGTCCTCTACGGGATCGACGAGATCCGCGCCTTCCGCAGCGGGCGCGGCGGCTCACCGCCCCGCCGCCTGGGGCGCGTGCACATCGTCACCTTCGGGACCGACTTCGCGGTCGCGCATGCCGAGTTCTTCCGTGGAGCGGGCGGCCGCCGCGGCCGGCAGAGCCAGGCGTGGGTCAAGCTCGCCGACGGCTGGAAGATCGTCGCCGCGCACGTCTCGCTGGAAGGCGACCACGCATGAAGCCGACCTGGCTGCACACCGCGCTCGGGCGCGCGGACCCCTTCCTGTTGACCCTGCTGGCGACGGTGATCCTCGCGACGGTGCTGCCCTGTCGGGGCGTGGCTGCCACCGCATTCGACGTCGCCGCCGACGCCGCGATTGTGCTGGTCTTCTTCCTGCACGGCGCAAAACTGTCCCGCGAGGCGATCTTCCAGGGGATCCGGAACTGGCGCGTGCACGCCCTGGTCCTCGCCGTCAGCTTCCTGCTGTTCCCGGCCCTGGGCCTCGCGGCGATCCGCATCCTGCCCCTGCCTCCCGAGGCGGCGTCCGGGGTTCTCTTCCTAACCCTGCTGCCCTCCACCGTCCAGTCGTCGGTCGCGCTCACCGCCATGGCCGGCGGCAATGTCGCCGCGGCCGTCTGCAGCGCCTCGCTCTCGAACGTCGTTGGCGTGTTCGCCACGCCGCTCCTGGCGACATCGCTGATCCATCGGCCGGCCGGGTCCGGCTCCGTGCAGGCGGCCCCGTTGGTGCTCCAACTGATCCTGCCCTTCGCCCTGGGCCATCTCGCCCGCCCCTGGGTGCGGACCACGCTTGACCGCCACAAGTCCGTTGTCGGCCTAGCGGACCGGGGATCGATCCTGCTGGTGGTCTACACAGCCTTCAGCGCCGCGGTGATCGCCGGGATCTGGACCCGGCTCAGCCCCCTCGGCCTGATCCAGATCGCCCTCGCCTGCGCGGTCCTGCTCGCCATCGTGCTGTCGTTCACGTGGCTGATCGCGCGACGGGCCGGATTCAGCGCGGGAGACCGGATCGTCATCCAGTTCTGCGGCTCCAAGAAGAGCCTGGTTTCAGGCCTTCCAATCGCCGGCGTGTTGTTCCCAGGGGCCCAGATGGGCTTCATCATCCTACCGCTGATGGTCTTTCACCAGATGCAGCTGATCGCCTGCGCCGTCATCGCGCGGCGATACGCCCGCGCAGCAGAGCTAACCACCGACCATTGGACAGCCCCGAAGCCGTAACCTCCCGCGTCTGAAGTTTACGGCCGTTCTCGCGCTTAGTGATGGGCAGCTCGACATCCGCTAGGCGCCATGACTTCGCGTTGGCCGCCGATGCTAGGCTGGGTGCCCACAAGCGGACTGCTTCCAACTTCGCCTTGGAGTCAGGTCTTCGCCTTCGCCACTTCCGCTGCCTCCGCGCCGACCGGTGCGCTCGCAGCCGTTTCACAGGTGGGGCCCTTGCCCAATCCGCACCGCCCCTACGGGCGGCGCCTGACAGCCGCCATCTTCATGGCGGCGAGAACGAGGCGTCATCTGACGCCCCTCGCCTATTGGCGAAACGCGCTACGCCTTGGCCTTGAACTTCTTGGTCCGCAATTCCTTCGCCTGCATCACGGTGAGCACGTGGCTGTAGTGCTTCTCGATGTAGGTGATCGAGGTCCCCATGTTCTTGGCCAGGACGTGGACCGGAATGCCGGAAAGCAGGCATTGGGTGCAGTAGAAGTGGCGCAGGCTATAGACCGTCCGCCGCTTGCCCCAGCGGTCGTCCAGGAGTTTCAGCCGCGACAGGACGTTCGCAAAAGTCTTGTTGAAGTTCTCCACCGGCTTGCCGTCATAGCCGCAGAACACCAAGTCGTCGGGCGCGCTGTGCCGCGAGAGCTTCTTGAACCGGTCCAGATACGTCTGTGTGCCTTCGCGGCAAACGACGGTGCGGGCGCCGGTCTTCGTTGTCGGGGCCACCTCTACGACAAGCGCCGGCTTGTTCTCGGCGTCCTTCTCGATCCGCAGGTCCCGCCAACAGAGTTGGCGGGCCTCGTTGGGGCGAAGGCCTGAGTTCGCCATGAACAGGAGGTAGTCGCGTAGCAGCTCGCGCTGATAGCGATGCATGGCGTTGGGGCCGGAACGGTGCAGCCGGCCGCCGCCCTCCCCGGCCGCCGAGACCATGCCCTCCTTCACCCAGTCCCGTAGGAAGGTGTAGATCGCCTTCCACTCGGCCTCGTCGAAGGTGGGCCGGCGCTCAACGCCCTTGGTGTGCTTCACCTTGGTGGCCTTGACCCAGGGCTCGCGCTTCACGAAGCCGATCCGCTTGCCCCAGCGGAAGATCTGCCGAAGCATGCCGGCTTCCATGTCGAGGGTCTTCTGCGCAGGAACCTTGACGGCGTTGGCCGGGATCTCCTCGTCGCCATCCCACCGGTCGGGATTGTGGTAGTTGATGCGCCAATCCCAGTAGCGCTCGACGAAGGCGTCCGGCATGTCGTTGACGCGGGCTTCGCCGAAATAGGGGTTGAAGTACTTGTCCGCCATGAACCTGTGCAGCCGCTGGCGGTGGACCGACAGCCCGGATTCGTGGGCGGCGTAGAACCGCTTCCACAGGTCCTTGAATTTCAGGTTGCCGGAGACCCGCACGTCCATGCCGAGCTTCTGCTCGGCCCGCAGCTCGTAGAAGAGGTCCTCGGCCTGGTTGAGGGCCGTGGGGAGATCGCGGGTCTTGAGGGAGCGGATGACGTAGCCGCTGACCCCGGGCACCTTCAGGCGGGCCTGGTAGACCTGCTGCTTGGTGTCGCCGCGACGGTAGACCATGACGGCCCCGTCACGGAGGCGGTGGACCTCTTGATAGAAGCTCCCAGGCATCGCGCGCCTCGCCAATTCCTGTGAAGGAACTGTGCAAAACACTAACTGGAAACTGCGGAAAATACAACCGCTTGTGAGTCGTCTGTGAATGACAAAACAGGCACCTAACTCGCGTTAGATGCCTGTTTTTATTCAACAAATTGAAGTATCGGAATTAGCGCTTCGAGAACTGGAAGCTGCGGCGGGCCTTGGCCTTGCCGTACTTCTTACGCTCGACGACACGCGGGTCGCGGGTCAGGAAGCCGTGCGGCTTCAGGACCGAGCGCAGGCCCGGCTCGTAATAGGTCAGCGCCTTGGCGATGCCGTGACGGACGGCGCCCGCCTGGCCCGACAGGCCCGAGCCTTCGACCGAGACGACGACGTCGAACTGGCCGAGGCGGTCGGCGATCTGCAGCGGCTGGGCGATCATCATCCGCAGCACGGGGCGCGCGAAATAGACTTCCTGGTCGCGGCCGTTGATGGTGATCGCGCCCTTGCCCGGCTTGATCCACACGCGGGCCACCGCGTTCTTCCGCTTGCCGGTCGCGTAGGCGCGGCCCTGGGCGTCGATCTTCGGCTCACGCACGACGGCTTCTTCGGCCGCCGCGGCGCCCAGGCCCTTCAGAGCGTCGAAGCCGGTGGCTTCTTGGGTGTTGGCTTCGCTCATTACGCGCTCCGCACGTTCTTGGCGTTCAGGTCGGCGAACGCGATGGTCTCGGGGTTCTGGGCCGCGTGCGGGTGCTCGTCGCCCGTATAGATGCGCAGGTGCGTCATCTGCTTGCGGGCCAGCGGGCTCTCCTTCGGCAGCATGCGCTCGACGGCCTTCTCCAGCACGCGCTCGGGGTACTTGCCGCCGAGGATCTGGCCGGCGGTGCGTTGCTTGACGCCGCCCGGGTGGCCGGTGTGCCAGTAGAAGATCTTGTCGGACAGCTTCTTGCCCGTGAACTTCACCTTGTCGGCGTTCACGACGACGACGAAGTCGCCGCAGTCCACATGCGGGGTGTAGTCGGGCCGATGCTTGCCGCGAAGACGCATGGCGATGAACGAAGCCAGGCGGCCGACCACGGCGTCCTTGGCGTCGACCACGATCCACTTCTTCTCGACCTCGGCGGGCTTCAGCGAAGCCGTCGTAGCCTTCAACATGGTTCAATCCGTCGATCAGATGCGGGTGCGCGACCGTGCGCCCCCGACGTGAGGCGCGGCATATGCCGACGTCCGCTGGCTTTGTCAACGCCGTTCGGCGGGCCGGCCTGCAAGATAACTTAACATAATCAACATGATAGACATTGCGGTATTATTATACCGCGACTTTCTTCGCCCTAGATGCGCCGGGTCCGCCACGCGAAGGCCGTCGCGAGCGCCAGGACCAGGGCCGCCGCGAGCTGATGGGCGATTGAAAGACCCAGAGGGGCGCGCAGCATCAGGGTGGCCACGCCGAGCAGCGCCTGGACCGTCACCACGCCGGCCACCGCCACGCCGAGCAGCTTGCTTTCGCGGTGCAGGTAGTTGGACCGCCAGGCCGAGACCCCGATCGCGATCGCGACCCCGGTCACCAGATAGGCGATCAGCCGGTGATGCAACTGCACCGCGCCCTGGCTGTGCGCCAGCGTGCCCCAAAGCGTCGTCGCCGCGTAATCCTCGGGTACGAGGCGGCCGCCCATCATGGGCCAGTCATTGTAGAGCAGGCCCGCGTCGTTGCCGGCGACCAGCGCCCCCAGCAGGATCTGGAAGTAGATCAGGGCCAGCAGCCACGCGGCCCGCCTGCCCCAAGGGCTGGGCAGGGTCTGCCGCGCCCCGCCCGCCCAGGCGTCGAGCGCGGTCCAGACCAGAAGGGCCAGGAGCGCGAAGGCCAGGCCCAGGTGCGCCATCAGCCGCTCGGGGGCCACCGACACCCGCTCCGAGAGGCCGCTGGCCACCATCCACCAGCCCACCGCGCCCTGCAGCGCGCCCAGCACGAAGATGCCCACGAGGCGCCAGGTCAGCCGCTTGGGGATCTCCCGCCGGACCGCGAACCAGACGAACGGCGCGAAGAACACGAGGCCCGTCAGCCGGCCCAGGAACCTGTGCGCCCATTCCCACCAGTAGATCGACTGGAACTGCGCCAGCGTCATGCCGCGGTTGACCTGCTGGTACTGGGGGATCTCCCGGTACTTGGCGAACTCCGCCTGCCAGGCCTGATCGCTCATCGGCGGGATGGCGCCGGTCACCGGCTTCCACTCCGTGATGGAGAGCCCGGAATCCGTCAGTCGCGTCGCCCCGCCCACGATCACCATGGCGAGCACGAAGGCCGCCACGACGAGGAGCCAGACGGCGACAGGCTTGGAGCGGTCGGAGCGCAGGAACGAGGTCATGGGTACGCGGGGGTGGCGCCGCTTGAGGGCCGAACTTGGGCGGCTCCTTTATCGCTCTTGGGGCCGAAGCGCGACCCCGCTATAGCCCAGGCGCATGTCGGCACGCCTGCGCAAGCTCATCGGTCTCTTCGCGATACTGGGGTTCCTGGTGCTCTGGGTCTGGGCCGCGGTGGCCATCGGCGAACGCCTGCCCGAGCGCTGGTGGGCCCAGCTTCCGTACTACGCCGTCGCCGGCTTCTGCTGGTGGCTTCCCCTCGCCCCGCTGTTCCGCTGGATGAACCGGGGGCGCTGATCATCTCAGGCGACGACGCGGCAGTTCGAAGACGATGAGGAAGTGAGCGCGCGCGGGCAGGTCCGCCGCGTCCTGGGATGCGACGATGTACTTCGCAGCCGCCATCCGGATGGCCGCCTCATCGAAGCCCCAATCGAGGGGACGCGCCTCGACGCGAACGCAATCCAGCAGCTCGCGAGCCGGACCGACCCGACATTCGATGACGGCGGCGCCATTGCGGCCGGCCTGCGAGGCGCGCTCTGGATAGTAGCC
The DNA here is from genome assembly GCF_049445735.1 of Phenylobacterium sp. VNQ135. Lineage (NCBI taxonomy): Bacteria > Pseudomonadati > Pseudomonadota > Alphaproteobacteria > Caulobacterales > Caulobacteraceae > Phenylobacterium > Phenylobacterium sp. VNQ135. The sequence continues at coordinate 28,485 of NZ_JBMSDS010000007.1, forward strand.
GCCGACAGGTCCCAATCGGCTGTACTCGCCAACCCTCCCCTTGAACACGACGGGATGCAACACGGGGACGCCGGCGTCGGATGGGCTCTGGGCCACTGCCAGTGATCCGGTCAGACCGGCCACGAGAGCTGCGACCGCAACGACGAACTTTCTCATTGCCCTCCCCGCGCCATCCGCTAGAAGACCGGCCTCGCCGACCGGCCTGCGGAGCGTAGCGCAGCCTGGTAGCGCACTTGACTGGGGGTCAAGGGGTCGTGGGTTCGAATCCCGCCGCTCCGACCATCGGCCGGCGGCGAGATATTCCCTTCATCGGACGCGATGCGGCGACGGCCCTTCGACCGCCGCCGTCCGAGCCTTCGATGCGTGCGCTCAGTGCACGCCTATGCGGCCCAGCATCTTCAGGTGCCGCTCCACCATCGGCAGGCCGCCCATGGCCACGGAACGAAGCTGCGGATTGTCGCCGTTCTCGGCATAGCCCTTGTGCAGGGCCACGCTCTCCTGGTGGGCCATCCGCTGCTGGTCCAGGTACATGTGGTCGAAGTCCGTGTCCGCGGCCTCCTGCAGGTGCTTGAGCATCCCGGCTCGCCGCTCGTCCAGCTCCTGCGTCGGCGCCGCGTCGGGAATGTGATCCGTGACCTCGTGGCTGTGCAGCGCCGAGTGCATCTGGTGCATCGCCGTCGTGTGATGCTCGACCATCATCGCGCCGAACATCCGCACCGCGTCCGACTGAGCCCGCCGCGCCGCAAGCCGGCCCGCCTCGATCTCATAGAGGTCGGCGATGCAGGCGTTGGCGATGAACGCCTGGGCGTTGTGGGAGCCCGCGGTGGAGGCCGAAGCCAGGCCCACCATCCCGCCGACCATGTCCTGGGCCTTGTGGGCGAGCCCCTTCAGGCCGCCGTCTTCCTTGTCGTGCGACATCGTCGTCCCTCCTCAAACGCTCGCGGCCGGCGCGCCCTGCGCGCCCGTCGCTCGCCAATAGCCGAGCTCATCGTGCGGCCCCTCCGGACGCAGGGGCGCGACGGGGTGCGGCCCCTCGGTCTCGAAGCGGTACTCGTCGCCGAACTCGGCCCGGTGGCGCTCGATCACCTGCTCGGTCGGCACGCCGCCTGCGTTCACCGTCGCCTGGTACTCGAAGTACCGATGGCCCTCCGGCAGTTGCTGTATCGGCACGAACTCGGAGTCCCACGCCGTCAGCTCGACCTGCTGCGACACGACCTCGCGCAGGTAGGCCTTGTTCTCCTCGAACGTCATCGGCGCGTCGTAGCCGGCGCCGATCAGCGCGGCCGCGTCCTTGCCCTCGATCTCCTCGAGGGCGCGGGCCGCGATCCGCAGGTGCTCGATCTCCATGGCGAGGTGCAGTTCCCAGATCGCCTTGATCCGCGGATCGACCTCGGTTTCGAAGCACGACCAGTAGAGCCAGCACTCATGGTTCTCGTGCAGGACCCAGTTGGTCAGCCAGCTCATGTTGGGGTCGAGGCACGACTCGTAGTGGCTGACGTGCTGCTCCTCGATCTCGGCGATCTCGAGGTAGAGCGCGCGGGCCAGCGGGTCGGTCGGCCGGTTCCCCACGGTCATGTAGTAGTTCATCGTCTGCTGCTCGGCCGAGACCAACGTCATGGCGTTCAGGATCGACTGGCGGTGCGCCGCCTGCACGGTCATCGGCCGGCGGATGTCGTCGGACGGGTCGCGGTGTTCGAAGATGGTGGGCCGCCCGGGGGTGATCTCGGTGTAGCTGCCGGTGATCTCCTCGGCCCGGCGACCATTGCCCATCAGGTCCATCAGGTTGGCGTACCGGTAGAGGTGATCGAAGTCCTCCAGAAGGCCGAACTCATAGACCTGCTTCAGGTACGGGTCCGGTTCGTGCCGTGCGAGCCAGGCGGTCAGGTCCACCGCCACCTGCTCGTAGCCGATGGTCACCTCGATGGCGTTCTCCTGCGCCTCGCCGGGGATCAGCCAGTTCACCGCCTTCTGCTGCTGCTGTTCCACGCGGCGCACCCGCTGCAGCCGCTGCTTCAGCTCCACGTCGCCGGTGTTGCGGTTGAAGTTGTGCGAGAACATCGCCGCCTCGACCTCCACCCCGTTCATCAGGATCACGCGGCAGCGCGTGTATGGATGGACGTCGCGGGTGTCGTACGGCTGGACGTTCAGTTCGGACCAGCTTCGGAACTGGCGCTCGAGCGGAATGCCGCGCTCGGCGAGCGGATTGAAAGGCATGGCGGTCTCCCTGGCTGACCAGGGACCAACCAAGCGGCACACCGCCAGTTGCCGACGCGGCTGGTAACTTTAAGTTGCGGCGCTCAACTTTTGAGAAGGTCGTCCAGGCGCCGCTTCGCCGTCTCGAGGTCGTGGAGCGCGGCCAGCAGCGCATCCGTGCTGCCGGCGGCCCTGCCCGACGGCGAAGACGCAGCCGCCGTATCGACCACAGGTCCACCCTCTCCAGCCGCGAGGAGGCGCTTCATGCCCTGCTCCCGGTGCAGCTTTTGCACGCCCTTGATGGTGTAGCCCTCGTCGTGCAGCAACCGCCGCACGCCGCGCAGCACCGCAATGTCGGCGGGCCGGTAGAATCGGCGTCCGCCCGCACGCTTCATGGGCCGGATGAAGGTGAACTTGGTTTCCCAGAAGCGCAGCACGTGCTGAGGCACGTTGAGCTCGTCCGCCGCTTCGGAGATCGTGCGGAACGCGTCCGGGCCCTTGGCCACGGCCTAGGGCGTCCTCACCGCGACAGCGCCTGGTCGACCCGCGCCTTCATCACCTGCGAGGCGCGGAAGCCGATCACGCGGCGGGGTTCGATGGCGGCGGGTTCACCCGTCTTGGGATTGCGGCCCATGCGGGCGCGCTTGGCGCGGACCTGAAACACGCCGAAGCCGGAAAGCTTCACCTGCTCGCCGCGCTCGAGCGCCTGGCACATGAGCTCGAGCACCCGCTCGACCAGCTCCGAACAATCCTGGCGGGTGAGGCCCACCTGCTCGTGCACGGCCTCGCAGAGGTCCGCCCGGGTGACGGTCGCCCCCTTCATCCTTACGCTGACCCCCGCCGAGACATCGTTCATGGACCTTGATTGTCCTATCGGCTCAACAACTTCAAGTCACGCTTTGCAGGCCGCGGTTAAGGCGCCTACAGCCTGAGCACGCACGCGCCCCAGGTCAGCCCCCCGCCCATCGCCTCCAGCAGCAGGAGTTGGCCGGGCTTGATCCGCCCGTCCTGCACGCCCTGGTCGAGGGCCAGCGGAATGGACGCCGCAGAGGTGTTGGCGTGCTGCGCGACCGTCGAGATCACCTTGGTCTCGTCGATCCCCAGGCGCTTGGCCACACCTTCCAGGATGCGCTGGTTGGCTTGGTGGGGGATGAACCAGTCGACGGACGAGACGGCGATGCCCGCGTCGGCGGCGGCCGCCGTCACGGCCTCGGAGATGTTGACCACAGCATGCCGGAACACCTGGTTCCCCTGCATGCGCAGGTAGCCCGTCGTCCGCGTGGTCGAGACGCCGCCGTCGACGTACAGCAGCTCCTGCTTCGTGCCGTCGGCGCGCAGCGCGAAGCCCAGCAGGCCGCGGTCGGTCGTGGCCCCCTCGCCTTCGCCCGGCTCCAGCACGACCGCGCCGGCGCCGTCGCCGAACAGCACGCAGGTGCCGCGATCGGTCCAGTCCATCAGCCGGGTCATGCACTCGGCGCCGATGACCAGGGCGCATTTGGAGCGGCCGCGGGCGACGAAGCCGTCGGCGGTCGACAGCGCATAGACGAAGCCCGAGCACACCGCCTGGACGTCGAAGGCGATGCCCACCGGCGCGCCCAGCTTGCGCTGCACGATCGTGGCCGTGGCGGGGAAGGTCAGGTCGGGCGTGGTCGTGGCCACGATGATCAGGTCGACGTCGGCGGGCGTGCGGCCTGCGGCGGCCAGGGCCCGGCGGGCGGCCTCTACCGCCAGGTCGGAAACCGGCTGGTCGTCGGCGGCCTTGCGGCGCTGGGTGATCCCGGTGCGCTCGCGGATCCACTCGTCCGAGGTGTCGACGATCTTGGCCAGGTCGTCGTTCGTGACGACGCCGTCCGGGAGGTAACCCCCGACGCCGGTGACCACGCTACGCAGGACTTTGGACACTCTAGGCGGCTCCGTCCGCGGGCGCTGCGGAAGACAGCGCGGCGGGAAGGCGCCTCATATTCCGTTCGATCTCGGAGGCAAACCCGCTTTGCGCCACATCGGCCGCGGCGCGCACCGCCTTGGCGAACTGGCGGTCGTCGGCGCCGCCATGGCATTTCAGGACCAGGCCGTTCAGGCCCAGCAGCGGCGCGGCCGGCGGCGGGTTGATCCGCTCCCGGAACCGCAGCAGCGAAGGTCGCGCCAGCAGGGCCCCCAAGCTGGAGAGCGGCCCGGCGGTGAGCGCCGCCCGGAGTTCACCGTAGAGGAACTTGGCCGCGCCCTCCATGGACTTCAGGGCGATGTTGCCGGTGAAGCCGTCCGTGACGACGACGTCGACTGTGCCCTGGGTGATATCGTCGCCCTCGACGAAGCCCCGGTACTCGAGGTCCAGCCCGCCTTCGCGCAGGATGCGATGCGCCTCGCGGACCTCTTCGTGGCCCTTCATCTCCTCGGAGCCGACGTTCAGCAGCCCCACCGTCGGCTTCGCGACACCGTGGGCGGCGCGGTGATAGGCCTCGCCCATGATAGCGAACTCGACGAGACGCTCGGCGTCGCAGTCGACGTTGGCGCCCACGTCCAGGAAGGTGCTGACGCCCTTCGCGTGGGGGATCGAGGCCACCAGGGCCGGACGCTCCAGGTCGGCGCTCATCCGCAGGATCAGCTTTGAGATCGCCATCAGGGCGCCGGTGTTGCCGGCCGAGACCGCGACCCCCGCCTCGCCTTCCCGGATCGCCTCCACGGCGGCCCACATCGAGGTGCCCTTCCCGCGCCGCAGCGCCTGGGCCGGCTTCTCGTCCATGCCGATGACGCGCTCGGCGTGGCGGATCTCGGCGCGTTCGGCCAGGCCCGCGCACTTGGCGACCTCGGCGCGCAGCTGCGCCTCGTCGCCATGCAGCAGGCAGCGGATGTGCCCGGGCAGGTCCTTCAGGGCGCGCGCCGTCGCCGGCACCACCACGGACGGTCCGTGATCTCCGCCCATGGCGTCGATCGAAATCACCAGCGATTGGGTCAAGTCGGCGCTTTCGTCCCTCGGCGGCCTTCAGCCGGAATCATCGCGACCATACGCGCCGGTTTCAGTTCTGAAAACCAGGGCCCAAGGTCTCAGCCCTTCGGGTCCTGCAGCTTCTTGAGCACGGCGAAGGGCGACTCCTCCTCCTGCGGCGACTGGTAGTCGAAGGTGGCGCCCGGCTTGCGCGGGAACGGGTCCAGCTCGAGCGACAGGTGCTCGACGACGTAGTCGGCCACGTCGATGGCGTCGCCCGCCAGCACGTCCGGCGGATCGTCCGCTTCGAGGTCCAGCTCCATCTCGCCGGTCTCGGGCTCGACGGCATGCGGGCTGCCCGCCGGAACGACCCGGGCGAACACCTCGCCCAAGACCGGCTGCTCGAAGGGGTCCAGGGTGACGCCGCAGATCTGCTCCACCACGGCGTCGAAGCGCCCGGTGATCTCGGCGCCGTCCAGCCAGGGCTTCACGACGACGTCGGCGGTCAGCTTCGGAAGGCTCTTCAGGCCCAGCCGCTTGGCCACCGCCGCCCGCGCCGCCTCGTCGGGCGCCAGCGCCAGGCGCACCGGCCCCCGGTTCACCTCATGCAGTTTCAGCGGCTTGTCCCACGCCTCGCTCACGCGGCCCTCCAATCTGCCTTGCCGGCCAGCAGCGCCTCCAGCGAATTGCCCGCCAGCGCCTCGCGCTGCGCCAGCACATAGTCGGCGAGCTCGGCCGAACGATCCTCGGCGTCCGCATAGACGGTACGGCCCAGGATCGCCTCCAGCGGCGCGCGGTCGGGCAGGCTGTCCAGCGCTTCCTGGTAGTTCTTGCCGCGGCCGTAGAACGCCTCGCCCAGCTTGCGCATCTTCTTGCCGACCGACAGGTCGCCCACGCCCATCTCGCGCAGGGCGTCGTCCAGGCTGCTCACATAGGCGTCGAACAGGGCCTGCGAGACATCGGCCGCCGCCTCGCCGTGGCCCCGCAGCCGCTCCAGGAGCAGCACCACATGCAGGCTGTAGATCTCGAACCGGCCTTCCACCGTGTCGGGCGCGCCCAGGTCCCGGTACAGCGCCGGAGACCGCGCCTGCTCGACCACGCGCGCATACAGCGCCCGTCCGGCGGTCTGCGCCGGTCTCGGCTTGAACAGGCTCTTCAGCATGGGTCGGCCTCGATTTCGCCCAAGGGCGGGGTTAAAGGCGGCATTGAACTAAGGGGCGGCCGGCGATAGGTCAAAGCCTCTTGCCTTTCAGGTGACTTTGGAAACCCGACCGAATGTTCCGCAGAGCCGCCCCCGCCGTCCTCGCCGTGGGTCTGATCGCCGGGGGGCTCGCCGCCTGCGCGCCGATCACCACCTATTCCGGGTTCCAGGCGATCGACGCCAATCCCCAGGACGTGAAAGTCGGGACCGACACCAAGTCGACGGTCCGCGCCAAGCTGGGCTCGCCCTCCGCGCAATCGACCTTCGATCCGAACGTCTGGTTCTACGTGAACCAGGTGAAGCAGCGGGTCGCCTTCCGGAAGCCGCAAGTCACCGCCCGCAATGTCACGGCCATCGAGTTCAACAAGGAGACCGAAGCGGTCGCCTCAGTGAACAACTACACGCTGAAGGACGGCAAGGTCGTGGCCTTCAACGGCCGCGAAACGCCGACCCGCGGCCGCGAGATGACCATCCTCGAACAACTCCTGGGCTCCGTCGGGCGTTCGGGCATGCTGCCGCAGGACGACGAGGGCGTCCCCGGCTCCCGCCCCGGCGACCGCCGCTAGGGCGTATCCGCGCCCCTTAGTCAGGGGACCTGCCAAAGAAAAACGCCCCGGAGATCGCTCTCCGGGGCGTTCTGCTTTTCAGGACCTTTGGATCAGCCCATGTGGGCCAGCACCGCCAGCAGCAGCAGGGCCACGATGTTGGTGATCTTAATCATCGGGTTCACGGCGGGGCCCGCCGTGTCCTTGTAGGGGTCGCCGACGGTGTCGCCGGTGACCGCCGCCTTGTGGGCGTCGGAACCCTTGCCGCCGTAGTGGCCCTCTTCGATCAGCTTCTTGGCGTTGTCCCAGGCGCCGCCGCCGCTCGTCATCGAGATGGCGACGAACAGGCCGGTGACGATCACGCCCATCAGCATGGCGCCTAGCGCGGCGAACGCGTCGGTATTGCCGGCGATGGCGCGGATCACGAAGAACAGCAGGACCGGCGAGACGACGGGCAGCAGGCTCGGCACGATCATCTCGCGGATGGCCGACCGTGTCAGGATGTCGACGGCGCGGCCGTACTCCGGCTTCACCTCGCCCGTCATGATCCCGGGGTTCTCCTTGAACTGACGCCGCACCTCGGCCACGACCGATTCAGCGGCGCGGCCCACCGCCGTCATTGACAGGCCGCCGAACAGGAACGGCAGCAGGCCGCCGAACAGCAGGCCGACCACGACGTACGGGTTCGACAGGTCGAAGGCCACTGCGCCCAGCCCGTCGAAGAACGAGCCCGGCGTGGCGTTGGCCGAGAAGAACTTCAGGTCCTCGGTATAGGCGGCGAACAGCACCAAGGCGCCCAGGCCGGCCGAACCGATAGCGTAGCCCTTGGTCACGGCCTTGGTGGTGTTGCCCACGGCGTCCAGGGCGTCGGTTGAGACGCGGACTTCCGGGGGAAGGCCGGCCATCTCGGCGATGCCGCCGGCGTTGTCCGTCACCGGGCCGAAGGCGTCGAGGGCGACGATCACGCCCGCCAGCGACAGCATGGACGTCGTGGCGATGGCGATCCCGAACAGGCCCGCCAGGTTGTAGGTGACGAGGATGCCGATGATGATCACCAGCGCCGGAAGCGCGGTGGACTCCAGCGACATCGCCAGGCCCTGGATCACGTTCGTGCCGTGGCCCGAGACCGAGGCCTTGGCCACCGACTTCACCGGCCGGAAGCCCGTGCCCGTGTAGTACTCGGTGATGACCACGATGGCCGCGGTGACCAGCAGGCCCACGACGCCGCACCAGAAGAGCTCCATGGCCCCGAAGGTGAAGTCGCCGGCGGTCACAGCGCCCGGCACCAGCTGGTTCGTGACGAACCAAATGGCCACGATCGAGGTCACCCCCGTCACGAGGAGGCCCTGGTAGAGGGCGCCCATGATATTCTTCTTCTTGCCCAGGCGGACGAAGAAGGTGCCGAGGATCGACGTCAGGATGCAGATGCCGCAGATGGCCAGAGGCAGCAGCATCATGCTGAGCTCGACGCCCGATCCGCGGAAGAAGATGGCGGCCAGGACCATGGTGGCGACCGTGGTCACCGCATAGGTCTCGAACAGGTCGGCGGCCATGCCGGCGCAGTCGCCGACGTTGTCGCCCACGTTGTCGGCGATGGTGGCGGCGTTGCGCGGGTCATCCTCGGGGATGCCGGCCTCCACCTTGCCCACCATGTCGCCGCCCACGTCGGCGCCCTTGGTGAAGATGCCCCCGCCGAGGCGGGCGAAGATCGAGATCAGCGAGGCGCCGAAGCCCAGCGCGACGAGGCTGTCCACCACCACGCGGCTGGTCGGGTCATAGCCCAGGCCATAGACCAGCATGGCGAAGTAGACGGAGACGCCCAGCAGCGCGAAGCCGGCGACCAGCATCCCGGTGACGGCGCCCGCGCGGAAGGCCATGGAGAGGCCCTTCTCGAGGCTCTCCGAGGCGGCCTGGGCGGTGCGGACGTTGGCCCGGACCGAGATCAGCATGCCGGCGAATCCGGCGAGGCCTGAGAGGACCGCGCCGATGGCGAAGCCCACGGCGGCTTCCCAGCCCAGCAGGAAGAAGGCGGCGACGAGGATCACCGCGCCCACGATCGCGATGGTGGTGTACTGGCGGTTCAGGTAGGCCTGCGCGCCCTCTTGAATGGCGGCGGCGATCTCCTGCATCCGCGCATTGCCGGGCGAGGCCCGTAGAAGCGCGCTGGACTGCACGGCGCCGTACAGCACCGCGAGCAGGCCGGCGACGATCACCAGCGTAAGCGTTAGACTCATGTTGTGCGCACCCCTTTGCGATCTGCGCGGTCGGGGGCGCCGGCGGCCCAGACGGGCTGCTCCGGCGAACTCCCAGCCCTTGTTCGTTTCCCCAATGACCCCGGGCGCTCTCACTTGCCCGTGGGAGCGGGAGCCTACTCAGGTTTCCGAGGCGGGCGCAACCTGCCCTACCGGCGCCCGACGAACGTCGCGATCCGGGCGGCCTAGCCGCGGGGCGTGGCCACCCGACGGCGGGGCTGCTGCGAGGTGACGACGACCGACTTGATCTGACCCGGACCGGCGATGGCGAGGCCTTCACGCATCATCGTGGCCGACAGCCTGGCGGCGTCGATCTTGCTGTAGTCGCTCGCGAGGGTGAACGGCGTCCGATGGCCGGCCCGCACCAGGGCGTCGCGGAAGTGGGGCTCCTTGGCCCGCAGCGGCGCGGGGTTCGCCCCGCTGGTCAGGTTGATGCGGACATAGACGAAGACGTAGTTCACCAGCCGGCCGTCGGCGACGATCGGCAGCGCCACGGGCAGCAGGTCCACGTACTGGCCGACGTCCTTGGAGGCGGCCTCGCCGCCGGAAGCCGAGGCCGTCGCAGGAATGGCGGCGCCTGCCGCCGCGAGGGAGCCAGCGAGCGCGGCGGTGATCAAGGTTCGACGGATCATTCCGCGAGGGTCCGCCTGATTCGGTTGCATTATCCTTTCGTGCTGCGTCGCCGTGGCTGCGCTTGACGAACGGTGATATCTTCCGAGCCCAGAATAAGTTGGGAGGAATCGGAGCCATGTCTCCGACCAGACGCCAGGCCGCCATGGGCCTGCTGACCGCCGGCGCCGCTGCGGCGCCGCTGAGACACGCGCTCGCGCAGGATGTCGCCACGCCGGCCGCGCCCGCGCCGCACGAACTGGCGCCGGGCGAACCCGACGAGCAGCTCGCCGCCGGCCAGGACCGCTTCACGCACATGATGGCCCCAGTGCGGATCAACGGCCAGGGTCCCTACCAGTTCGTGCTCGACACCGGCGCGAACGTCAGCTGCGTGGCCAATGCTCTGGCCGACCAGCTCGCGCTCCAGCCGGGTCGCCCCACACGGGTGCACACCATTGTCGGCGTCCGCGAGAGGCCCAGCGTGGTGATCGACGAGCTCACCGTGGGCAAGCGCGCGCGGAAGCGGGTCGAGGCCCCGTCCTTGCCGATCAAGGGCCCCGGCGTGGACGGTATCCTCGGCGTCGACTGGCTGACCGGCCAGCGGCTGGTCCTGGACTTCAAGAAGAACCAGATCGAGATCACCAAATCGAAGTCCGACCATCCGCATCCGGGACGCGTGGTGGTCGTGCCCGCCCGCCGCAAGCACGGTCAGCTCACCATCATCGACGCGGACCTGAACGGCGCGCCGATCAGCGCCATCATCGATTCCGGCGCCCAGGGCACGCTCTGCAACGGCCCCCTGCGCGACCTCGTCCGCGCATCCGAAACGCGCCGCGGCAAGACCGAGCCGCCGCAGTCCGTCCGCATGGAGTCCCTGGCCGGCGAAGTCTTCCACGGCGAGACGGTGTTCCTGCCGTTCCTGCGCCTGGGCGGCCTGCACCTGGGCAACGTCCAGGTGACCTATGCCGACACCCACGTCTTCAAGATCTGGGACCTGCAGACTAAGCCTGCGCTCGTCTTGGGCATGGACCTGCTCACCCAGTTCGAACAGGTGGCGCTCGATTTCGGCCGTTCGGCCGTCCGCTTCGAGTTCGTCTAGCGCCGGCCGCGTCCATGCCGAGCGCGCGGTTCTCCGCACGGATCCGGATCCACAGCACCGCCGCGTTGAGGATCGAGAACGCCAGGGCGTAGCCCCACAGCCCGAACACCAGCGGCAGCACGGCGATCTCGCCTGCGACGACCAGGTAGTTTGGATGCGGCAGGAACCTGTACGGCCCCCGACGCACCAGCGTCTCGCCCGGCACTGTGACGATCCGCGTCGTCCAGCGGGACCCCAGGGAAGCCAGCGTCCACACTCGGAGGCCCTGCAGCGCCAGGTAGGCCGCCAGCCAGCCGGCGTGCATCGGCCGGTCCCAGGCCAGCAGCCACAACCCGATCAGCCAGGCGGCGTGCAGCCCGACGATCAGCGGGTAGTGTCGCGCTCCGCTCTCCACGCCGCCCTGCGCTATCAAGCGGCGCGTGTTCCGCCTGGCGTAGACCAGTTCCCCGAGCCGCTGGGCCGTGACGAAGACCAGCAGAAGGATGGAGCCCGTCATGCGGCGATCGCCACCGTGCTGCAGGTGAAGCCCGGCCCAAGCGCCGTGACGACCGACCGCGGCGGCAGCCCCGTCCGGCGCGCGCGGTCCAGCACGTAGAGCACCGTCGGCGACGACATGTTGCCGTGATCCGCCAGCACGGCCCGTTCGTGGTCGAGATCGCCCTGGCCCAGCTCCAGCGCGCTCTCCAGCGCCTCGATCACCTTCGCGCCGCCTGGATGGCAGATGAAGCGGCCGACGCCGCCGACGTCGAGGTCCTGCCGCTCCAGCATGTCGTCCATGGCCGGCCGCAGGTGCTCGCGCGCGAAAGGCGGAATGGATTGGGCGAATACCACGCCCAGGCCGTCGCGATCGATCCGCCAGCCCATGATGTCGAGGGTGTCCGGCCAGGTATGCTCGGCATGGCTCCGCACCTGGGCGAATCCACCCTCCCCGGCCCGCAGCACGACGGCCGCGGCGCCGTCGCCGAAGAGCGCCGTGGCGACGATGTCGGCCTTGTCCACCTGCTCGGTCCGGAACGCCGTGGTGCAGACCTCCACCGCGACGAGCAGCACATTGGCTTCGGGCGAGGCCGCCGCTAGGCGCGACGCCAGGGCAAGGCCCATGGCTCCGCCGGCGCAGCCCACGCCGAAGACGGGGATGCGGACCGCGTCGGGTCGGAATCGCATCCGCCCCATGGCCCGGGCTTCCAGACTGGGGGTGGCGACGCCGGTCGAGGACACCGTAACGATGATGTCGATGTCGGGTCCGGTCAGCCCGGCCTCGGCCAGGGCGGCGTCGGCCGCCGCCACGAACAGCGCCACCGCGCCCTCGGCATAGGCTTCCATCCGCTGCGGCCAGTCGCGGGGCTCGAGGTACCATTCCATAGGCCGCACCGCCTGCCGCGTGCGGATCCCGGCGCTCCGGAAAACCGGCGCGAGGCGACGGAACTGAGGGAAACGCGGCTCGAACAGGACCTGCGCCGCCTGAGCGACGTCCTCCTGGTCGAGGTCGTAGGGCGCCCGCGCGGTCCCGACGGACAGCAACGCGACGGGGACCGAGGATCGGGAGACAGGCCGCATCGGCCAGCAACCCGCGGGGCCGACGCCGGTTCCGGCGGCTCACATATGGCGCCATCCGCCGGCGCCGGCGTCTACCGCCCGGCCCGCGGCGCGCACTTCGACGCCCTCGCCTTCCACCACCTCGCCGATGACGGTGAACCCCGCCGGCTTCTTCAGCGCCGCCGGCATGGTGCACACGACCTCATAGTCGTCGCCGCCGGTGGCCAGCCGCACGAGCGCGCCGGCCACGTCGCCCTGTCGCTCCAGCCAGCTCGCCGCCGCCCGGGACAGCGGAAGCGCGTCCAGGTCCAGCCGAACGCCGACCTCGCTCGCCTCGGCGATATGGCCCGCATCGGCCACCAGCCCGTCCGAGACGTCCGCCGCCGCCGTCGCCTTCTCCCGCAGCGCCCGGCGCAGATCGAGGCGCGGTTCCGGCAACCGGTAGCGATAGACGAGCGCCCCATCGGCGTCCGCGATTTCGCCCTTCACCGCCGCAAGCCCCAGCGTCGCATCCCCGATGGTGCCGCTGACCAGCAGCTTGTCGCCCGGCCGTGCGCCGGCGCGGCGCACCATCCGCCCCTCCGGGACCCAGCCGAACGCCGTCAGGCTGGCGGTGAACGGCCCGGGCGTGGCCACCGTGTCGCCACCCAGCAGGGCCACCTTGTAATGCTCCAGGTCCGAGGCGAGGCCCTGGACGAACCGCTCCCGGTCGCGGGTGGAAAAGCCCGTGGACCAGGCCACCGCCAGCAGGCAGCCGAACGGCTCGGCCGCCTTGGCCGCCAGGTCCGAAAGGTTGGCCCGCACCAGCTTGCGCGCCACGAGGTCTGGCGCCTCCGCCACGGGGAAGTGGACGCCCTCGACCACGGCGTCCTTGGTCACCACCAGGTCGTGGCCGGCCCGCTGCGGGATGGCGGCCGCGTCGTCCTTGAGCTGGAAGGCGCCGGGGTAGCCCTGCGTCAGCGGCCGGAACAGCCGCGCGATCTCGCCGAACTCGTCCAGGCCGCGCTCAGTTGGGCCGGACATCGCGGGCGACGCCGTCCAGCGCCCCGTTCACGAAGCCGGGCTCAGGCCCCTCGAAGAAGCTCTTGGTGAGCTCGACGTACTCGTCGATGGCCACTTCGGTAGGCACGTCCGGCCGGTGCTTCAGCTCGAAGGCGCCCGAACGCAGGATGGCCCGCACCGTGGCGTCCAGCCGCTCCAGCCGCCAGCCGGTCGCCAGCCGCTTCACGATCGCTGCGTCGATCGCCTTCTGCTCGCGCACGACGCCCCGGACCAGCTCGGCGAAGAACGCCTCGTCCGCCGTCGCCAGGGTCTCGCCCTCGACGTCGCGATCGAACCGATGGTCCATGAACTCGCGGATCACCGCCTCGACGCCGACGGAGGAGACCTCCATCTGGTAGAGCGCCTGCACGGCGGCCAGCCGCGCCACCGAACGGGATTGCTTGGCGCCGCTCATCGGCCGCCCGCCGTGAGCTGCTGCTTCAGCGCGGCCATGGCCAGGGCCGCGCGCGCCGCGCCGCCGCCCTTGTCGCCTTCGCTGATCCGCGCCCGCGCCCAGGCCTGCTCCTCATCCTCGGTCGTCAGGATGCCGTTGCCGATGCACAGGCGCTTGCCCGTGGTCAGGTCCATGATCCCGCGCGCGCTCTCGTTCGAGACGATCTCGAAATGATAGGTTTCGCCGCGGATAACGCAGCCCAGGGCCACGTAGGCGTCGTACGACACGCCGCCGGGGCCGCGGCCGGCGTCCTCGGCCATGGCGATCGCGCCTGGAATCTCCAGCGCGCCAGGCACGGTGACGACGTCGTATTCCGCGCCATAGGCCTTCAGCGCGTCTGTCGCGCCTTCCAGCAGGGCGTCGGCAAGATCGTCGTAGAACCGGGCCTCGACGATGAGGATGCGGAGGGGTTGATCGCTCATGACCGCCCCTTTAGGCGGTTTCGCGCCATCGTGCGAGATACCTGGCGAGCATGTCGATCTCCAGGTTCACCCGCGAGCCCGGCTTCAGCTCGCCCAGCGTGGTCACGTCCCAGGTGTGTGGGATCAGGTTCACGCCGAAGACGTCGTCCTCAACCTCGTTCACCGTCAGCGACACGCCCTCGACGGCGATGGACCCCTTGGGCGCGATGTAGCGGTGCAGCGGCCGAGGCGCGCGGATGCTGACGCGGTGCGAGCCGCCCTCCTCCGCCACGCTCACGACCTCGCCCACGCCGTCGACATGGCCCGATACGATGTGGCCGCCCAGCTCGTCGCCGACGCGGGCGGCGCGCTCCAGGTTCACCCGACGGCCCTCGCGCCACTGGTCCAGCGTCGTCTTCGACAGCGTCTCGCCCGACACCTCGACCGCGAACCAGCCCGGCCCCGTCTCGACGACCGTCAGGCAGCAGCCGGCGTGGCTGACCGAGGCGCCGATGTCGATGCCGGTGGTGTCGAAGGCCGTCTCGATCTCGAACCGGCGGTCGCGTTCGGTGTCGCGCACGGCGCGCACGCGCCCCACGTCGGTGACGATGCCGGTGAACATGCGGACTAGACCCTCTCGTAACGTTCCCAGAGGTCGTCGCCGACCTCGCGGACTTCCACCCGCCGGAAATGGGGCGCATCGATCAGCGCCGCAACGGCCAAGGCGCCGACGCCCGGTCGGCCCTCGCCGCCGATGACGATCGGCGCGCGGAACCACTCCAGACGATCGACCAGGCCGCAGCGCAGGAAGCTCGCCGCCACCTGCCCGCCGCCTTCGACGAAAATCCGGGAAAGACCTTCTCCGGCAAGGGCTTGCACGACCGTCTTCAGCTCCGGCCGGTCCTCGCCCACGGCTCGCACGCCCAGCACGCGGACGCCCGCCTCGACCAGCGCAGGCTCCGGCGGCGTGGTCGCCACCACATAGGTCGGGGTATCGCGCGCCGTCTTCACCAGCTTGCAGTCGGGCGTCAGCCGCTGGCGGCTGTCCAGCACGACGCGGGCCGGCTGGTGGCCGTTCCAGCCGGGCAGCCGCACCGTCAGCTCCGGATCGTCGGCCAGCGCCGTCTCGATGCCGACCAGGACGGCGTCGTGTTCGGCGCGCAGCTGGTGGACGGCCCGGCGCGCTGGCTCGCCGGTGATCCAGCGGCTCTCGCCGCCGCCGGTGGCGATGCGTCCGTCCAGAGACGTCGCCAGCTTCAGGGTGATGCTCATTCGCCGGCGTTCATGGCGGGAAAGACGCCGCGCCACAAGGCGTCCGCCGCTAGTCGGGCGCCGCCCCCACCGCGCCCGTCAGCCAGCTCCGCGTGGCCCTCGCCTCCTCGAGAAGCCAGTCGCGGAACCGCTGCACCGGCCGCCGCCCCTCGACGTCGGCCCGGAACCGCGCGTAGAAGCCGTGGGCGCTCCAGCGGCCGTTGGAGATCGGGTAAGGCAGGCCGATCTCGCCCGCGTCCAGCCGGTCGCCGATCAGCGCCAGCCCGCACAGCGTCACGCCCGCGTCCGCGGCGATCGCGTCGAGCGCCGCCGTGATCCGTCGGAAGCGCATGCCCCGCTCGGGCCCGCTGCGCTGCACGCCGTGCGCCGCCACCCAGTCGGGCCACGACAAGCCCGCGGGGTCGTCCTTGTAGAAGTCGAGATGGACCAGCGGGAAGCCTTCCAACCGTATCTCGCGCGGGATGACCGAGGTGCGCGCCACGTTCTCGGGCGAGGTCACCGGAGCCACATAGTCGCGGAACAGCAGGTCGGTGTTCGGCGCGTCGCGGGGCGGCCCGAAGCTGATCTCGCAGTCCACGCGGCCCAGCCGGTGGGGCGCGTCGCCCTCGCCGTTGATGTTGAAGAGGATGTTCGGGTGCGCCGCGCGGAAGCTCTCGAGACGAGGTCTCAGCCACAGATCGACGAAGTCGGAGGCCGCCGCCAGGTGCAGCTCGTGACCCCGCTGCAGTTCCAGCTCACGCGCCGCCGCCGCCAGTTCCTCGAACGCGCGGTTCAGATGGCCCATGGCCGGCAGCAGCCCCGGTCCCGGCCGCAGACCTGAGCGGCCGCGGGTCAGCAGTTCGACGCCCAGATAGTCTTCCAGCGCCTTCACCCGCTGGCCCACGGCCGCCGGCGTAATCCCCAGCGCCTCGCCCGCCGCCACGAACGAGCCCTTCCGGACGGCCAGCTCCAGCGCCTGGAGCGAACGGAGATATGTCGGCGCCACCATCCCTCGTCACTAAGCAAAACCTTTAGCGATGGCCAGATTGTTTAGATTGCGGCGTTCGGCGAGCGACGCGACACTGCAGCCATCGATGGAGATGTGGGAGGCGGCGCCATGGGCCAACTCAGACGTTTCCTGGTCGAGCGGGAAGTCCCCGGCATAGGCGGCATGTCCATTGTCGAACTGTGCGGGGTGGCGCGCGCCTCGAACCAGGCGATCGAGAAGATCGGCGGGACCATCCAGTGGCAGCACAGCTACGTGGCCGGGGACCGGACGTACTGCATCTACCTCGCCGACGGCGAGGACACGATCCATGCCCACGCCGAGCTCAGCGGCTTCCCGGTGAACCGGATCACCGAGGTGCCACAGATCATCGACCCGACAACCGCCAACAACTAGCGGCGGCCGGCTCCCCGTCGCGGCGTGCGCCCGGTGGGCGCGCGCGGCCGCGCCAGGAGAAGACACATGATCCAAGGCCACAGCTACGAGCGCCTGCTCGAGATCTCCAAGCGCGTGAACTGGCGCGTGGAGGACATCATCGGTCCCGACAAGCCGATGGACTTTTCCAAGCCCTTCATGCCCGAGAGCTTCGCCCGCACGGCCGAGCTAGACTTCCTGGGCGCCGCCGAACGGCTGAAGCTGAATCAGATCCGCGGCTTCGGCTATCTGGCCATGTTCGAGCTGGTGGAGCGCTGCATCCTGCCCGCCATCGAGGCGCACGTGCCGTCGAAGCCTGGCCAGGACCCGCACCGGTCGGCCGCCCTCCAGAACTTCGCCGCGGAGGAAGCCAAGCACATCGAGCTCTTCGTGCAGTTCCGGAAGGCGTTCGCCGAAGGCTTCGACGTCCCGTGCGCCGTGATCGGCCCGGCCGAGGACATCGGCGCCATGATCCGCAGCCACGGCAAGCTCGCCGTCGCGCTCTTCGTGCTGGCCATCGAGTGGGCCACCCAGCAGCACTGGCTGGAAAGCGTCCAGGACGAGGAAGGCCTCGACCCGCAGTTCAAGAGTCTCCTCAAGCATCATTGGATGGAGGAGTCCCAGCACGCGAAGCTCGACGCCCTCGTCTTCTACGAGCTTGCCGAGAAGGCGGGCCCCGACGGCGTCATGCAGGCCGTCGACGAGTTTCTGCAGATCGGCGCGTTCATCGACAGCGGCCTGGGCGAGCAGGTGAAGCTCGATCTCGCGGCGCTGGAATCGGTCATCGGGCGCCGCCTCACTGAGGCGCAGCGCGTGCGGTTCCTGGGCCAGCAGCACCAGGCCCAGCGCTGGACCTTCCTGGGTTCGGCGCTGGTCAACCAGGGCTTCCTGAAGGCGCTCGGCGAAGTCAGCCCGGCCGGCCGCGCCCGGCTCGAGGAGGTCGCGCCGATCTTCTGCTAGGCCGAAGCCCGGCGGCGTTCCGCGAGAGCGTCGCCGGAGGACTGGCCAGGGACGTCGGCCGGAGCCGCGAACCCGGCCGGCGTCCCGCCCCCCCTAGCGGCCTTCGTCGACCGCTTCGCTGAGCCCCTCTTCGCCCAGGAAGCGGGCGAAATCCTCGGTCTCCTTGAAGTCACGGTAGACCGAGGCGTAGCGGACATAGGCCACGTCATCGAGCTGCTTGAGCTGCTTCATCACCAGCTCGCCGACGGCCGACGACGAGATCTCGGTCTCGCCCATGCTCTCAAGCTGGCGCACGATCACCGAGATCATCCGCTCGACGCGCTCGGGCTCCACCGGGCGCTTGCGCAAGGCGATCGCCAGCGAACGCGCCAGCTTGTCCCGATCAAAGGGCGAGCGCCGCCCCGACCGCTTCACGATCGTCAGCTCACGCAGCTGCACCCGCTCGAAGGTGGTGAACCGACCCTCGCACTGCGGGCAGAGCCGGCGCCTGCGGATCGCCGCCCCGTCTTCCGACGGGCGGCTGTCCTTTACCTGGGTTTCGTCGTGGCCACAGAACGGGCAGCGCATATCTAGCCCCCTACGCGGCCACTTAACGCTATTAGGAGTAGATGGGGAAGCGCTTCGTCAGCGCCAGAACCTCGCCCCGCACCTTCTGCTCGACGTGGCTGGAATCCTCGCCGGTCGAGACCGCGTCCAGCACCTCGCCGATCCAGCGGCCGATCTGGCGGAACTCCTCGACGCCGAAACCCCGCGTGGTGCCGGCGGGCGAACCCACCCGCAGTCCCGAGGTCTGCATCGGCGGCAGCGGGTCGCCCGGGATCGAGTTCTTGTTGGTGGTGATCCCGGCGCGCTCCAGCGCCACCTCGGCCTGCGCGCCCGAGACGTTCTTCGGCGTCAGGTCGACCAGCATCAGGTGGCTGTCGGTGCCGTTGGAGACGATCTTGAAGCCGACGCTCTGCAGGCTGTCGGCCAGCGCACGCGCGTTCTCGATGACCTGCTTGGCGTAGGTCTTGAACTCGGGCTGCAGCGCCTCGCCGAACGCCACCGCCTTGGCGGCGATCACGTGCATCAGCGGGCCGCCCTGCAGCCCCGGAAAGACGGCGCTGTCGATCTTCTTGGCCAGCTTCTTGTCGTTGGTCATCACCAGGCCGCCACGCGGGCCGCGCAGGGTCTTGTGCGTGGTCGTCGTCACGATGTGGGCGTGCGGGAACGGGTTCGGGTACTCCCCCGCCGCGATCAGGCCGGCGTAGTGGGCCACGTCGCACATCAGCACCGCATCCACCTCGTCGGCGATCTCGCGGAACTTCTTGAAGTCGATCTGGCGCGAATAGGCCGAGCCGCCGGCGATGATCACCTTCGGGTTGTTGGCCTTCGCGACCTCATAGGCCTCGTCGTAGTCGATCAGGTGATCCTGGGCGCGCACGCCGTAGGCCACCGGCTGGAACCACTTGCCCGACTGGTTGACGCTCTTGCCGTGCGTCAGGTGACCGCCGTGGTCCAGGTTCATGCCCATGAACACGTCGCCGGGCTTCATGGTGGCCATGAAGACCGCCTGGTTGGCCTGGCTTCCCGAGTGCGGCTGGACGTTGGCGAACTCGCAGCCGAACAGTTGCTTGGCGCGCTCGATGGCGATGGTCTCGACCTCGTCGACCACCTCGCAACCGCCGTAGTAGCGCTTGCCCGGGTAGCCTTCCGCGTACTTGTTCGTCAGCACGCTGCCCTGGGCGTCCAGCACCGCCTTGGAGACGATGTTCTCCGAGGCGATCAGCTCGATCTGCTCCTGTTGGCGCCTCAGTTCGCCGTTCAGGATGGCGGCCACGTCCGGGTCCGCTTGGCCCACGCCCTTTCCGAAGAACTCGTCCGTCTGGGCTTGCGATTGCACGTGCACGTTCAAGGGCGGGCCTCTCTGGGGCTGGATGAGTCCGGTGGCGGCGGAGCGGGTTCTTTACTCTCTTGGCGCGCCGGTTCCAACCGCCCGAAAGGCGGGAACAAACCCGATCGTGCGGCGTTGTCGGTTCAGGCCGGGGTGCAGGCGCGCGCCTCCGGTCTCCCAGTGCAGCGTGGAAGAAGGGGCATCTATGAGCGTTGGACCCGACACCGGGGCTCCGTCGGGAGAAGACATCCTGCGCCTTGGCGCGGGCATCGTCGCCGCCTACGTCAGCCGTAACGCGGTTTCGGCGGAAGCCGTGCCGGACATCATCCGGACGGTCCATCACACCCTCGAGCAGCTCACCCGCGGCCCGGTCGCGCCGGTGGCGGAGGAGCGGCCCAAGCCCGCCGTCTCGATCGGCCGGTCCGTCCAGCACGACTACATCGTCTGCCTCGAGGACGGGAAGAAGCTCAAGATGCTCAAGCGGTACCTGCGGTCCCGCTACGATATGAGTCCCGATGAATATCGCAGGCGCTGGGGCCTGCCGCCGGACTATCCCATGGTCGCGCCGGCCTATGCCGCCCGCCGCTCCGACTTCGCCAAGAAGATCGGACTCGGACGCGGCGTCCGACGGAGGAAATGACGATGCCCCGGGTCACGACCGATCCAGCCCTGCGGCCGTTCAGCGAGAGCGGCTATGAGATCCTCGACGAGGAGCTGGACACCCGCCGCGAGGTGGCGATCTGGTCCGTCGACCCGCTGACGCCGAGACTGGGCGACCTCTTTACGGTCGAGAGCCGCGGCGTGGTGCACGAGATCGCCGTCGTCCAGCTCGCCACCTTCAGGGGCGGCTGGAGCGCGGTCTGCCGGGTGACCGACGTCTTCTGAGCGCCGTCGCGCCACCGCCAAAATCTTGACTTTCAACGCGGCGCACGCCGCTATTCCGCCGGGTGTCGTCCGGGGGGAAAGCGTCCATGCAGCCTGTGTACGGCAAGCGCCGGGCCGCCCGCGCCGCACTCGGCGCGGCGTGCCTGGCCTTGGGTGCGCTCGCCGCCGCCGGGCCAGCTCGGGCCAGCCCGTCGATCGTCGAATGGTCCGTCGGCCGCCGGCGCGAGCCCGAGGCCGCGCGCGACCGGGCCGACATCGTCACACAGCTCCGCAGCCGCCCGCAGGACGCCGGGTTGCACCTGCGGCACGGCCGGCTGCTCACGAACGAGTACCTCACGCA
This sequence comes from Phenylobacterium sp. VNQ135, assembly GCF_049445735.1. NCBI lineage: Bacteria > Pseudomonadati > Pseudomonadota > Alphaproteobacteria > Caulobacterales > Caulobacteraceae > Phenylobacterium > Phenylobacterium sp. VNQ135. The sequence continues at coordinate 49,468 of NZ_JBMSDS010000007.1, forward strand.
CCGCACGGCCGACTGGCGACCGGCCGCCGCGGCGTTCGAATTCGCGCTCCAGCTGGACCCGAGCCTCTCCTCCGCACGGCTGGAACTCGGCCGTCTCTACGCCGCCGTAGGCCGCGCCAGCCTCGCCAGCCAGCTGTTTGGGGAATACGTCTCGCTGCAGCCGGACGACGGTGCGGCGTTCGCCGATCTCTCGCTCGCCGCCCTTCGCAGCGGCGACCTGACCGTCGCGCTTTGGGCAGGACGTCGGGGCGCCAGCCTGTCGGGCGGCGCACGGGAAGTCGCGGCGGCGGCCATGGCCGCGGGCGTCCTGGAGGCGCCGGACGCCGCCTCGCTGCAGGGACGGCTGAGCGGCCTTGACCCGGCTCTCGCCGCGTCCGTGACCCGCGATGTCGCCGCATGGCGCCAAGGCGCCCGTCTTGCCGCAGCGCTGCCGCCGCCCAAGCTCCAGGTCGCCGCGCCTTCGCCGGTCGCCGGCGCGCCGGCGCCGCAGGCCGGAACCCTGCCCTGGCCGTCCGTAGCGCCGACGACCTCAGGGGCCATGCTGACCTCTGACTGGCGCAGCTGCGATCCCATTGCGGCCGCCGCCCGCGCCGCGGCCAGCGCGGCGCTGACGAGCAGCACGTTCGGTCAATCCGTGTCCGGCGGCGCCGGGACGACCCCGATCTCGCCCCAGCCTCTGCAGCCGCTGGCCGGTCCCTGCGCCGACACCCCGCAACCGCCCATGGCCGTTATCGAGGCGGTGATCGTGCGGCAGGTGGACGAGCTCGCCGACGTCCGCGGCGTGAACCTCCTCTCAACGCTTCAGCTCGTCGCGCGCGGCCGCCTCCGGGTCGCGGAGGAGCGGCCCACCGGGACCGAGCCCGCGAACAACAACTTCCTGACGGTCTCGCTGCCCGATGGCGGGCTCACCTACCTGATGAACATCCTGGAAGACCGTTCGGCGCAGGCCGATGTCCTGGCCAAGCCGTCGCTGGTGGCGCTGGACCGCACGCCGTCCCTGTTCTTCTCGGGCTCGACCATCGCGGTGCCGGTGATAGGCCAGTACTCCGGCACGCTCCAGGAAAAGGTGATCGGCGTTTCACTGGCCGTCACGCCGACCTTCCTGTCCGACGACGAGATGCTCCTGGCCGTGAACGCCGGACGCTCCTTCCTCGAGGCGGAGGTGGACGCCCAGGTCGATCAGGGCATCCAGACCACGACCAACACCGTCACCGCCAATGTCCGCATCCGCTTTGGCGAGACGCTTGTGCTCTCCGGCCTGGTCGAACGCGAAGACGGTCGGATCGGCAGCGAGGTCCCTGTGCTCGGGCGCGTGCCTGGCGCCAACCTGTTCCTGGCGCAGAAGACCCGGCGCAGCACGCGCCACAACGTCCTCGTCCTGCTTACCCCCCGTCGGGCGAACGAGACGGGCCAACCGGCGAACTCGGACGACAGCCTGCTCGCCGAGCGTCACGACCGCCGTCTCGCAGACGCGGTGGCCGCCCTCGCGCGCACCGAGACGCCCGAGGCCGCCCAGCTCGACGAGCTCGCCCGCCGCCTCTCCCGCGCCGATCTGCTGGACAAGCTTCCGATCACCACGCCCGCGCGCTAACGCCACGGCGAGCAAGCCCACGTTCCGCATCGCCGGTTCCTCGCCGTGGCTGGAACCGACGCAGCTTGGCCCGCGGCCGCGCCGCCCCTATGGTGACGCTTGTTTCGTCGCCGTTCGCTCCGGAGGGCCCATGTCCCGCGTGTTGCGCACGCTTGCCGCCGTCCTCGCCGTGGCCGCCGTGTACGCCGGCGGCCGTACAGCCCAGGCGCAGCCGGTCTATCTGCCCACCCTGCACCAGAGCCTGGACGTGCAGGCGGCCAACCTCCTCGCCAGTGCTCCGGCGACGGGAAATCAGCCGCGCCAGACCCTCGGGCGGGTCCTGAGCTTCCGCGTGGGGCGGGTCCAGTTCGCGGCGGCGCCGGCGGTCCGTTACTCCGTTCTGCCAGGCTATGCGTGGGTGGTCGGGACGTGCCCCACCGACACGAACTCAAACAGCACGCCGAAACTGCCGCCAGCGTCGCCGAACGAGCCGCAGAGCGGCCCCCCGCCAACGCTTGCCGCACAGCCGATGTCGCTGGCCGGCAGAACCGCCATGGTCGGCCTGCCGCCGCCGCCCCAGCCTCCGGTCTCAGCCTTCGACTATTCCCTCAGCGTCGAGATCGACAAGACCACGACCCTCAGCCCCCTGCTGAGCGGGTACGAGGATGCGCTGACCACCGCCTGGGCCACCGCCGCGGTGTCGGGCCTAGGCGCTGCGCCTGCGTCCTCGCCGCCGCGCCCGCTCCTGAACGGGGCCGACGCGCCGCGGCTTGGCGCGACGTCGTTCCTCGTGCTGCCGGTCATGGCATACTACGACCTTGAGGGCGCGGCCTATTCGGCGCCGGTCGGTCTTGGCCAGTTCACCGGCCTCACGACCGCGACAGGCGCCGAGACCATGCTTGAGGCGCCCCCCTCAGCGGAGCTGACGTTGAACGTCGCGGGCCAGCTCAGCGGCGGCCGTTGGGGCCAGGGCGCTGGTCTCCTGTTCATCCCGAATCCTGCAGGCGCCGCGACGACCCGATGGCGGCCGGGGAGCTCGGCCTGAACGGCGTCTCCACAGACGGCGTGATCACCCGCACGGACGCGATCTTCGTCCGCTACTGGGGGGCCTCACCCGGGGGAGCCGTCCCCTAGGCCGCGACGCCGCCGACGCGCTTGATGTTGCAGTGGACCCAGAGCGCTTCCAGCGCGTGGGCCAGCTTGTCCATCATCTCGTCCGTATGCGCGGGCGAGGGCGTGAACCGCAGCCGCTCGGTGCCGCGCGGCACGGTCGGGTAGTTGATCGGCTGGACGTAGATGCCGTGCTCTTCCAGCAGGATGTCCGAGATCATCTTGCAGTGCACCGGGTCGCCGACCAGCACCGGCACGATGTGGCTGACCGACGGCATCACCGGCAGGCCGGCCTTGGCCAGGCGCGCCTTCAGGGTCGCCGCCCGCTCCTGGTGCGCCTCGCGGACCTCGTTGTGCGCCTTGAGATAGCGGATCGAGGCCGCGGCGCCGGCGGCGAGCGCCGGCGGCAGCGAGGTCGTGAAGATGAAGCCGTCGGCGTAGCTGCGGATGGCGTCGACGATCACCGCATCGGCGGCGATGTAGCCGCCCATGACGCCGAACGCCTTGCCCAGCGTGCCTTCGATGATGTCGATCTCGCCCATCAGCCCGTCGCGCTCGGCGACGCCGGCGCCGCGAGGACCGTACATGCCGACCGCGTGGACCTCGTCGATGTAGGTCATCGCGCCGTACTTGCGGGCCAGGGCGATGGTGCCGGCGATGTCGGCGATGTCGCCGTCCATCGAATAGACGCTCTCGAAGGCGATCAGCTTGGGCGCGCTGGGATCGGCCGCCGCGAGCAGGCTCTCCAGGTGCTCCAGGTCGTTGTGCCGGAAGACGTGGCGCTGCTCGCGCTTGCCCGCCCGGATCCCGGAGATCATCGAATTGTGGTTCAGCTCGTCCGAGAAGACCTGCAGGCCGGGCAGGATCTTGTAGAGCGTCGAGAGCGTCGCCTCGTTCGAGACGTAGCCCGACGTGAACAGCAGCGCCGATTCCTTGCCGTGCAGGTCGGCGAGCTCACGCTCCAGCTCGACGTGATAGTGCGTGGTCCCCGAGATGTTGCGCGTGCCGCCCGAGCCGGCGCCGGCTTCCTCGATCGCCTTGTGCATGGCGTCGAGCACCACGGGGTTCTGGCCCTGGCCCAGGTAGTCGTTCGAGCACCAGACGGTGACCTCGGTCTCCGAGCCGTCGGCCCGGGTCCAGGTGGCCCGGGGAAACTCGCCGCGGTGTCGCTTCAGGTCCGCGAACACGCGGTACCGGCCCTCGGACCGGATGTTCTCCAGAGCGGTGCGGAAAGCAGACCTGTAATCCATCGACTTGTCCCGGCGTGTCGCTGCGAAGCGCCGGCCCCTTGAATACGACTGCCTTTTGGCGCCGGGATTTCACAAAGTCCATAAACTCGGACGTCGCAGCCGCTCAGGTTTCGTGACCGACCGCGCAGATTTCATGAGCCGCAGTGTCTGTCTCCGCGGCGTGGTACGTCCTTGATTCAGGTCAACGGGAGAAGTCGATGTCCATCCGCCTGAGCTGTCATTGCGGCGCCGTCGTCGCCGACGCCGCCGTGGAAGTCCCTGCCGAGGCGATCGAGTGCAACTGCTCGATCTGCCGGCGCAAGGGCACGATCCTTTCGGCGATGTCCCGCGACGATCTGACGGTCGAGGCCGCGCCGGGCGCGCTGGCCACCTACCGGTTCAACAAGCACGTGGTGCAGCACCATCACTGCAACACCTGCGGCTGCACCGTCTTCGCCGAGGGCGAGGTGCGCGGCGCCCGCATGGCGATGATCAACCTGCGTTGCGCCGAGGATCTGGACCTCTCGAGGGTCAAGATCATCCCGTTCGACGGCGCGTCGATGTAGTCGTCAGGCCGGCAGCTTGCCCCGCAGCATCTCGAGAATCGCCGAGAAGTCCTTGCCGCCGCCGCCCAGCCGGTCGAACAGCGCGTAGAGCCCCTCGGCGCTGGCCCCCAGCGGCGTCGCCGCACCGGCCTTGGCCGCGGCCTCCTGCGCGAGCTTGAGGTCCTTCAGCATCATCGCCGTGGCGAAGCCGCCCTCGTAGTTGCGGTTCGAGGGCGCCGTCGGCACCGGTCCCGGCCAGGGGCAATAGCTCGTCAGGCTCCAGCACTGGCCCGACGACTGCGAGCTGATCTCGTGGAACTTCACGGGGTCCAGGCCCAGCTTCTCGGCGAGCGCGAGGGCTTCGCAGACCCCGATCATCGAGACGCCCAGGACCATGTTGTTGCAGATCTTGGCCGCCTGCCCCGCGCCATGGTCGCCGGCCCGGATGGTCGCCCGGCTCATCGGGGCGATGACGGCCTCCACTTCGGCGAAGTCGGCCTCGTCGCAGCCCACCATGAAGGCCAGCGTGCCGGCCTCGGCCGCCGCCGTCCCGCCTGAGACCGGCGCGTCGGCGAATCGGAAGCCCAGGTCCTTGGCTTGCTTGGCCACCGCCCGGGCGCTCTCCACGTCGATCGTGGAGCAATCGATCAGGAGCGCGGTCTTCGGAGCGTTCGGGAACACCTGCTCGGCATAGACCTGCCGCACGTGCGGACCGGCCGGCAGCATGGTGACGACGGCGTCGGCGTCTTTCACGGCCTCGGCCACCGAGGCGGCCTTGGCGCAGCCCGCGCCCGCCGCCTTGTCCAGCGCCGCGGCGGACAGGTCGAACGCCATGACCTCGCGGCCCGCCTTAGCCTGGTTGGCGGCCATCCCGCCGCCCATGTTGCCGAGGCCGATGAAGGCAATACGCGTCATTGGGAAAGCTCCGGAAGCGGCGTCCATTCCTGATCGGCCGGCAGGGGGGCGAAGATCTCGTCCAGCATCGCCTCGGTGACGCCCTCCACCGTGGCGGGGCTCCACTTCGGGGCGTTGTCCTTCTCGACGATCACCGCCCGAACGCCTTCGATGAAGTCGTGCTTCTGAACCACGCGCGCGCCGATGCGGTACTCGGTGGCCATGTTCTCGGCGAAGGTCTGCGCCGCCGCCCCGAGTTGGAGCTGGCGGAAGGCCACCTTCAGGGTCTGCGGCGACTTGGTCGCCATCACCTTCAGCTGTTCGGCGGCCCAGTCTGTGCCGGCCGCCTCCAGCGCCGAGAGGATCGCCTCGACGCTGGGCTGCCCGAACAGCCTGGCGATCTCGTCCTGATGCTGGGCCAGCGGCGGACGGCCGGGATCGGCCTCGAACTCGGTCAGCAGCGTCTCGGCCTTCGCGGGATCGGCCACGATCACGGCCTTCAGTTCGGCTACCCGCCCGCTCTCCACATAGTCGGTCGCGACCCCGATCAGCTCGCAGTCCGCCGCCTTGATCCGCGCCCCCGTCAGCGCCAGCCACAGGCCGATGTGCTCGGGCATCCGGCTCAGGTACCAGCCGCCGCCGACGTCCGGAAACAGGCCGATCCCGGTTTCCGGCATGGCGAAGGTGGTCCGCTCGGTCGCCACCCGGAAGCGGCAGGGCCGCGACAGCCCCACGCCGCCGCCCATGGTGACGCCGTCCATGATCGCGATCGTCGGCTTCGGATAGCGGAACAAGAGGTCGTTCAGCCGGTACTCGGTGTGGAAGAACTCGCGCGCCGCCGCGCCATCGCCCTGCCCGCTCTCGGCCAGCATGCGGATGTCGCCGCCGGCGCAGAAGCCCCGCTCTCCCGAGTGGTCCAGCAGGACGAGCTCGACCGCCGGATCGTCCTTCCAGGCCAGCAAGGCGGCGGTGATGTCGCGGCACATCCGCGTCGTCAGCGCGTGCAGCGCCTGCGGCCGGTTCAGGGTGATGCGGCCGACACGGCCCTCCACGCGGGTGATGACTTCAGGCTCGCTCATCCGCGCAACAGCTCCCGGGCGATGATCACCCGCATGATCTCGTTGGTGCCTTCGAGGATCTGGTGGACCCGCAGGTCGCGCACGATCCGCTCCAGCGGGAAATCCCTCAGGTAGCCGTAGCCGCCATGCAGCTGCAGCGCCTGGTTGGCGACCTCGAAGCCGCCGTCGGTGGCGAAGCGCTTGGCCATGGCGCAGTACTGCGTCGCCTTCAGGTCCTTGTTGTCGAGGGCGTGCGCCGCGCGCCGCACCATCAGCCGCGCCGCCTCCAGCTCGGTGGCCATGTCGGCCAGCCGCCACTGCAGCCCCTGGAATTCCTTAAGAGCCTGGCCGAACTGCTTGCGGCTGCTCAAATATTCCCGCGCCGTGTCCAGCGCCAACGCCGCCCCGCCGAGACTGCAGGAGGCGATGTTGATCCGGCCGCCGTCCAGGCCCGCCATGGCGAACCTGAAGCCCTCGCCCTCCTCGCCGATCCGGTTCTGCGCGGGGACGCGACAGTCGTCGAAGTTCACCTGGGCGGTCGGCTGGGCGTTCCATCCCATCTTCCGCTCCTGCGCCCCGAACGACAGGCCAGGCGTGTCCTTCTCGACCACGAAGGCCGACACGCCCTTGGCGCCCTCGCCGCCAGTCCGCGCCATCACGACGTAGACGTCCGAGGTCCCGGCGCCGGAGATGAACGCCTTCGAGCCGTTCAGGACGTAGTGCTCGCCGTCCTTCCGCGCCGTCGTCTTCATCGCCGCCGCGTCCGAGCCGGAGCCCGGCTCGGTCAGGCAGTACGAGGCGATCAGCTCCATCGTGCAGAGCCTCGGCAGATAGCGCCGCCGCAGCTCCTCCGAGCCGAACCGGTCGATCATCCACGACGCCATGTTGTGGATCGAGATGAACGCCGCCGTCGCCACGTCGCCGTACGATAGCTGTTCGAAGACGATCGAGGCGTCCAGCCGCGACAGCCCCGAGCCGCCGACGTCTTCACGCACATAGAGGCCCGCGAAACCCAGCTCGGCCGCCTTGCGCAGCACGTCGACCGGAAAGTGCTTCTCCTCGTCCCATCTCGCCGAATGGGGCGAGAGCTCAGCGGCGGCGAAGGCGCGCGCGGCGTCCTCGATGGCCCGCTGGTCGTCCGTCAGGTTGAAATCCATGGCCCCGGAGTTCGCTCAGGGGCCGCCGTGGTGTCAATCCGGCCCTTGGGTCAGCCGGCGTTGCAGGCCTTGGGCCTTCATCCGCCAGACGAGCTGGTCGAAGCGGTCCTGGCCGAAGAACGGCTCGCCGCCGAACACCATCATTGGCACGCCCCAGTGGCCGGCGGCGCGCTGGTCGGCCTGGTTCTGCTCGACGATGGCCGCAAACCGCGCCGGGTCGGCATCGACCGACGCGGCGAGTTCGTCCCAGTCCAGTCCGGCGCGCTCCGTCGCCCTGGCCAAGTGGTCGCCCTCGTGCCAGCCCTCCACCTCGCCGCTCCAGATCACGCGGCTCACCTCGGCGAGGAATGGCAGGCCCCGGCCCCGCTCCGCCGCCGCCACGCCCAGGTGGGTCAGCCGGTGGATGTAGGGCTGCGGCACGCGGTAGTCGCCGTCGGGACCCCGCTGCACCGGGTCGGGCCGGGGCCAGCGGAACGGCAGGCCCAGGAACGCGGCCTCCCGGAACACGTCGACCATGAAGTAGCGCAGCCACAGCGGGTCCTGGTTGTCGAAGAACTCGGGCGTCCGCACCGCCAGCGGATAGACCGGCCGCACGTTGCAGAGCACGTCGTGCTCCGCCTCGAGCGCCAGCAGCCGGGGCGTCACCATGTACGAGTATGGCGAACGGAAGGACCAGTAGAGGTCATAGCTCAAGGTCATGTCGGGCTCCCCTCCGAAGCTAAGCCCTTAGCACGGCAAGAGGCTCTTGCCTCGCCGCCCGTCCGGGTCCAAAGCGCGGCCGATGACGAAAGCTCCCCTCGCCGCCTACCCCGCGCTCCGCCTGCGCCGCCTGCGCCAGGCCGACTGGACCCGCCGCCTGGTCCGCGAAACCGTGCTGACGCCGGCCGATCTCATCTGGTCGATGGTGGTCCACGAGGGCGAGGGCGAGATCCGCGTGGCCTCGATGCCGGGTGTGAACCGCCTCTCGGTGAAGGACGCCGCCAAGGCCGCCAAGGAGGCCAAGGCCCTGGGCATTCCCGCCATCGCGGTCTTCCCGCACATCGACGGCGCCAAGAAGGACGCCTCCGGCTCGCTGGCCCACGATCCGAACGGCGTGGTCTGCAACGCCGTGAAGGCCATGAAGGACGCCGCGCCCGAAGTCGGCATCATGTGCGACGTGGCCCTCGATCCCTTCACCGACCACGGCCACGACGGCCTCATCGAGAACGGCCGCATCCTCAACGACGCGACCATCGAGGCCCTGGTCCGGCAGGCGCTCGTCCAGGCCAAGGCCGGCTGCGATATCCTCGCCCCCTCCGACATGATGGACGGCCGCGTCGGCGCCCTGCGCACCGCCCTTGAGGCCGAGGGGCTTCAGGACGTGATGATCATGTCCTATGCGGCCAAGTACGCCTCGGCCTTCTACGGCCCCTACCGTGACGCCATCGGCTCCGGGAAGCTCGGCACGGGCTCGGTCGACAACCCGGGCGACAAGAAGACCTACCAGATGGACGCCGCCAACCACGCCGAGGCGCTGCGCGAGGTGGCTCTCGACATCGCCGAGGGCGCGGACATGGTCATGGTCAAGCCGGGAATGCCCTACCTCGACATCGTCCGCCAGGTGGTCGACGCCTTCCAGATGCCGACCTTCGCATTCCAGGTGTCGGGCGAGTACGCGATGCTGATGGCCGCCGCCCAGAACGGCTGGCTGGACGAAGAGCGCGCGATCCTGGAGAGCCTGGGCGCCTTTAAGCGCGCGGGCGCCTCGGGCGTCATCACGTACTTCGCACCCCGAGCGGCCCGTCTCCTCGGCGCCTAACGCGGTCCGACAAGCCACTCGCGCAGGATGGCGTTCACCTGCTCGGGCGCTTCCTGCTGCACCCAGTGCGAGACGCCCGGCAACCGGCGGATCGTGAGGTTCTCGACGTAAGCATCCGTGCCGTCGAGGGTTTCCAGCCCCAGCGCGGCGTCCTCCTCGCCCCAGACGATCAGCGTCGGCGTCGTGATCTTCGGCCAGTCGCGATCCTGCAGCCGATAGCGCACCGCGGCGCGATACCAGTTGATCATCGCCCGCATGGCGCCGGGCTTCAGCGCGTTGGCCGCGTAGTGGTCCAGCACCGCGGGCGGAAAGCGGCTCTTGTCGATGGCCATGCCGTGAAAGGCCCGGCGGATCGCCCTCGCTCGGCCCGCCGTCATCATCCGCTCCGGCAGCCACGGAATCTGGAAGAAGCCCACGTACCAGGACCGCCGCCGCTGGGCGGCCGACCGCTTGATCACCGCGCCGAACACCGCCGGGTGCGGCACGTTCATGATCACCAGCCGCTCCAGCAGCCGCACCTTCTGCGTCGCGAAGGTCCAGGCCACCAGCGCGCCCCAGTCGTGGGCCAAGAGCGTCACTTCGCGCGCGCCGCTGGCGTCGATCAGGGCGGCGACGTCCTCCAACAGGCGTTCGATGCGATAGCTGGCCACGTCCTGCGGCTTCGGCTCGGTGTCGCCATAGCCCCGCAGGTCCGGCGCCCAGGCGCGGTAGCCCAGATCCGCCAGCAACGGGAGCTGATGCCGCCACGAGAACCGGCTCTCGGGAAAGCCGTGCAGGCACAGCGCGAGACGATCGCCCTCGCCAGCCTCGTCAACCGCGAACCTGAAGCCGTTGGCCTCCACCGTTCTCGTGGTCATCCCGTCTCCATGATTTCTCAGGTCGAGAAGTACGCGCTCGGCTCCTCGTATCCCGGCAGGTTGATCATCTGGACGAAACGCAAGCCGATCTTCTCCAGCACCCGCTGCGAGGCGGTGTTGGTCGGCGTGGTGATGGCCGCCACCTTCGCAAGCCCCATGGTCTCCTGGGCATAGGCCAGAACCACCCGCGCCGCCTCGGTGGCGTAGCCGTGGCCTGAATGGCGCGCGAGGAACGCGTAGCCGATGTCGGGACTGTCCAGCCCCTCGCGGCCCACGACGATGCCGCACATGCCGACGGCCTCGCCTGTCGGGTCGCGGACCACGAACCAGGGGCTCTTCGAGAACCGGTCGGCGATATAGACCCGGGCGTCGTCCTGGGTGCGGACGCCGCGGTCGCCGATGTTGGCGATCCAGCCCGGATCGTTGAGCAGTTCGAGCACGAAGGCCGCGTCGGCCGCCTCGGGCGGGGACAGCGTCAGCCGCTCGGTCTTCAGGGTCATTCCGGGCGCTCCAGGCGCGTCACCAGGCTGGAGGTGTCCCAGCGATTGCCGCCCATCGCCTGCACCTCGGCGTAGAAGCGGTCGACCATCGCCGTCATCTCCAGCGTGGCCCCGTTGCGCGTCGCCTCGTCCAGCAGCAGCCCTAGGTCCTTGCGCATCCAATCGACGGCGAAGCCGAAGTCGAACTTGCCCTGCGCCATCGTCGGCCAGCGGTTGTCCATCTGCCAGGATTGGGCCGCGCCCTTGGAGATCGCCTCCAGCACGCCCTGCGGGGCCAGCCCTGCCCGCTTTGCGAAGTGCAGGCCTTCGGCCAGGCCTTGGACGACGCCCGCGATGCAGATCTGGTTGACCATCTTGGTGAGCTGGCCGGCGCCCGCCTCGCCCATCCGCCGGATCGCCTTGGCGTAGGCCGCCATGACCGGCTCGGCCTTGGCGAACGCCGCCGCATCGCCGCCGCACATGATGGTCAGCTGGCCGTTCTCGGCGCCGGCCTGGCCGCCCGACACCGGCGCGTCCACGAAGGCCCGGCCGCTCTTCGCCGCCAGCTCGGCCATCTCCCGGGCCACCACGGCCGAGGTCGTCGTGTGGTCGACGATCACCGCGCCCGGCGCCAGCGCGTCCAGCGCCTCGCCCACGACCTGCCGCACGTCGTCGTCGTTGCCGACGCACAGGAACAGAATCTCGGCCCCGGCGGCGGCCTCCGCCACCGTCGCGCCGGCCTTGCCTCCGTGCGGACCCGCGTGGGCGTCGACCCAGCGGCGGGCCTTCTCGGGACTGCGGTTGTAGACCCCAATCTCATGGCCGGCCCTGGCCAGGTGTCCCGCCATCGGGAACCCCATCACGCCGAGGCCGGCGAACGCCACCTTCATACCCACGCACTCCGTAACCTTAGCTGCATCTTAACGAGCAGCCCTCACCTTCGCCCCCGTCTAGCAGGCGGACTCAGGGGTGACCAATGTCGGTGGGCGACCAGCCGATCGTCATCAAGAAGATCAAGAAGGGCGGTGGCGGCGGCCATCACGGCGGCGCCTGGAAGGTCGCCTACGCCGACTTCGTGACCGCCATGATGGCCTTCTTCCTCCTGATGTGGCTGATCAACACCACCTCGCCGGAACAGAAGCGCGGCATCGCCGACTACTTCGCGCCCGCCAGCGTGTCCGAGACCACCTCCGGCGCCGGCGGCATCCTCGGCGGCACCGCGCTCGGCTCGGACGGTTCGAAGAACTCGGGCGCCTCGGCGGTCATCGAGGAGTTGGCCCCGGAAAGCCGCAATCCCAACGACGGCAAGAACCGCGACGCCGCGAAAGCGGAGTCCTTGGAGGCTGCGTCCACCCAGGCCCTGCGGGACGCCCTGCAGAAGCGTGAGGAAGCCGCATTCGCCTCGGCCGCCCAATCGCTCCGCCAGGCGCTGCAGGACATGCCGGAACTGGCCGAGCTTTCGAAGAACATCCTGATCGATCAGACCCCCGAGGGCCTGCGCATCCAGCTCGTCGATCAGGAAGGGCGCTCGATGTTCAACCAGGGCTCTTCCCAGCCCAACGACCGGGCCAAGCTGCTGCTGCGCGCCGTCGCCAAGGTGGTCAATCAGCTCCCCAACCGGGTCAGCGTCTATGGCCACACCAGCGCCAATACCGGCGGCTCCAAGTCGGAGGGCGACTGGTCCCTGTCGGCCGCCCGCGCGGATGCGTCGCGGCGCATCCTTCAGGGTTCCGGCGTAGTGGCCGATCGCATCTATCAGGTCTCGGGCAAGGCTACGTCGGAGCCGCTCTATCCCGACGATCCGACGCTGCCCGGCAACCGTCGCATTGCGATCGTGTTGTTGCGAGAGGCGCCGGTCCTTCCTCCGGACCCGGGGTTGTAGCGAAGCGCCTTGCGCATCGGCCCCGCATGACGCCTAATTCGTGAAGGCGCGCTTTGGTTTAGGGGCTGTCGCAAGCTCGTGACGCAGCATTTTCCGACCCGACAGCTCAGGTTCTTCCTGACGGCGCCCTCGCCGTGTCCGTACCTGCCGGAGCGTTTCGAGCGGAAAGTCTTCGCGCATCTGCCGCTTTCCGACGGCGCGACCGTCAACGACAGCCTGACCCAGGTCGGCTTCCGCCGCTCCCAGAATATCGCCTATCGACCGGCTTGCGAGGCCTGTTCGGCCTGCGTCTCGGCGCGGATCCCGGCCCGCGACTACGTCTTCTCCCGCTCCGAACGGAAGGTGCTGGCCCGCAACGAGGACATCGAGCGCCATCTCGTCGAGGCCGAGGCCACGATGGAGCAGTTCGACCTGCTCCGCCGCTACCTCCTGGCCCGCCACGCCGACGGCGGCATGGCCGAGATGACCTGGCCCGACTACGTCGCCATGGTCGAGGACACCGCCGTCCGCACCCATCTCATCGAATATCGCACCAGGTCGGCCGACGGCGGTCCGGGGGAGCTGATCGCGTGCGCCCTCGTCGACCTGATGAGCGACGGCCTGTCGCTGGTCTACAGCTTCTACGATCCGGACTTGAAGCGCCGCAGCCTGGGCTCCTTCGTCATCCTCGATCACATCGTCCAGGCCTGCCTGACGAACCTTCCGTATGTCTATCTGGGCTATTGGGTCCGCGGCTCCGAGAAGATGGACTACAAGGTGCGCTTCTCGCCCATCGAGCTGCTCAAGGCCGAGGGCTGGGCCATCATGTCGGCGCGCGACCTGCGCCCGAAGGACGAGCTGCCCGGCCTCTGAGACCTGTGAAACGCGGGCATGACGCCGCCGTCGCGGTGGCTTCCGCCCGCGGCCGCGCCTAGATTGCTCCCGTGACCTCGTATCCTGGATCCGGCCCATGGCGCGGCAGCTTCGGCTGAGCCTCGGGCGCTCCTCCGCCCATTCGCGGGACGAATTCGTCGTCGGCGCCTCCAACGCCCATGCGGCGGCGCGTCTCGACGCCTGGCCGGCGTGGCCCGGAGGGGCGCTGGCCCTGGTCGGTCCCGAAGGCTCGGGCAAGAGCCACTTGGCGCAGTCCTGGGCCGCGGGCGTCGGCGCCGCCGTCCTCGACCGCTCGGCTCCCGACCTCGCGCTGGCGCAAGGCCGTCCGGTTCTGCTCGAGGAGGTCGACCAGGGCGTCGCCGACGAAGCCTTGTTCCACCTGATCAACCTCGCCGCCCGTGACGGCGGCGGCCTGCTGCTCACCGCCCGCAGGGCGCCGGCGCTCTGGCCCGCGGCCCTTCCGGATCTGCGTTCCCGGCTGAACGCTCTCCCGGTCGCGGAGATCGAGCCGCCGGACGACGCCGTGCTCGAGGGCGTACTCCGCAAATTCTTCCGTGATCGGAATATTCGCCCGCCCGAGGAGGTCTATCCCTACCTCCTTCGCCGCATGGGCCGGTCGATCCCCGACGCTCAGGAGATCGTCCGCAGGCTGGATGAGGCCGGTGACGAAGGCTTCAGGCCAGTCACCCGCGTGCTTGCCCGCCAAATTCTGGAGGGCGATAGTCAAAATCTTGATCTTTTCGAGTGATAACTTCGGCTCGGATGCGGTTTTAACCCTGTTCTGAGCCCTGGAGCGGTCCGGATGACCCAAGTCGCGCCTTTCGCCTCGCAATCCGCGAACGACGGGGTGCGCGCCCAACATGCCTGGGACGAGGAACTCGCGACCTCTCAGGCGCGGTTCTTCAACCGAGAGCTCTCCTGGCTGGCCTTCAACCGACGGGTCCTGGCCGAGAGCATGAACCCCCGCCACCCCCTGCTGGAGCGGCTGCGGTTCCTGGCGATCAGCGCCAACAATCTCGACGAATTCTACATGGTTCGCGTGGCGGGCCTGAAGGCGCAGGTGCGCGAGCGCGTGCGCGTCCTCAGCCAGGACGGCCTGACGCCCTCGGAGCAGCTCGCCCGCGTCAACGCCGAGGCCGCCGACCTGATGGGCGACCAGCAGGTCCGCTGGCGCGAGCTGACCGCCGAACTCGCCGCCGAGGGCCTGCGCGTGGTCTCGGGGTCCGAACTGACCGAGGCCGAGCGTGCGGCGCTGGAGAACCGTTTCCTCTCCGAGCTGTTCCCGGTTCTCACGCCCCTGGCCATCGACCCGGCGCACCCGTTCCCGTTCATCCCGAACCTGGCGTTTTCGCTGGTGCTGAACCTGCGCCGGCTCTCCGACGGCCGCCGCCTGCATGCGCTGGTGCCCCTGCCCGCCCAGGTCGCCCGCTTCTGGGAGCTGCCGCACGCCAAGGGCGGCCGCAAGCGCGAGCGCCGCTACCTCTCGCTCGAAGCCATCGTCGCCCTCTTCCTCGACCACCTGTTCCCAGGCTGCGAGGTCGAGAACCAGGGCGTCTTCCGCCTGATCCGCGACAGCGACGTCGAGATCGAGGAAGAGGCCGAAGACCTGGTGCGCGAGTACGAGGCCCTGCTCAAGCAGCGGCGCATGGGCTCGGTCGTCCGGGTGGAGATCGAAGCGGCGATGCCCGAGGAGCTCCGCGCCTTCATCTGCGAGAACCTCGACGCCAACCCCGAGGATATCATCCTGATCGACGGGCTGCTGGGCCTGGACGAGCTGTCCCAGCTCATCCCGTCGGACCGTCCCGAGCTCAAGTTCAAGCCCTTCGAACCGCGCTTCCCCGAGCGGATCCGGGACCACGGGGGCGACTGCTTCGCCGCCATCCGGGAGAAGGACATCCTGGTCCACCACCCCTTCGAGAGCTTCGACGTGGTGGTCCAGTTCCTGCGCCAGGCGGCCCGCGATCCCAACGTGCTGGCCATCAAGCAGACGCTCTACCGCACCTCCAAGGACAGCCCCATCGTGGCCGCCCTGATCGAGGCCGCGGACAACGGCAAGAACGTCACCGCCGTTGTCGAGATCAAGGCCCGCTTCGACGAGGAGGCCAATCTCAAGTGGGCCCGCGACCTGGAGCGCGCCGGCGTCCACGTCGTCTTCGGCTTCATCGAGTACAAGACCCACGCCAAGCTCTCGACGGTCGTCCGCCGCGAGGGCGAGGCGCTTCGCACCTACTGCCACTTCGGGACCGGCAACTACCACCCGATCACGGCCCGGATCTACACCGACCTCAGCCTCTTCACGACCGACGGCGCCCTCGGCCGCGACTCCGCGCGCCTGTTTAACTTCGTCACCGGCTACGCCCAGCCCGAGAGCCTGGAGAAGCTGTCCTTCTCGCCCATCACCATGAAGCGCGACCTCCTGCGCTTCATCGGCCAGGAAGCGGAGAACGCCCGCGCCGGGCTGCCGGCCGCCATCTGGGCCAAGCTGAACGCCCTGGTCGACGCCGAAGTGATCGACGCGCTCTACGCCGCCAGCCAGGCGGGCGTCGCCATCGACCTGGTGGTCCGCGGCATCTGCTGCCTGCGCCCGGGGGTGCCGGGGCTGTCGGAGAACATCCGGGTGAAGTCCATCGTCGGCCGCTTCCTCGAACACGCGCGCATCGTCGCCTTCGCCAACGGCCACGCCATGCCGTCGGCCCAGTCGCGGGTGTTCATCTCCTCGGCCGACTGGATGCCGCGCAATCTCGAACGCCGCGTCGAATGCCTGACCCCGATCGAGAACCCGACGGTGCATCAGCAGGTTCTCCAGCAGATCATGCTGGCCAACCTGAAGGACGAAGCCCAGAGCTGGACCTTGGACGCCGAGGGCCGCTATAGGCGGGAGCCGTCCTGGGACCACCCCAACGCCTTTTCCGCGCACGAGTATTTCATGACCAATCCCAGCCTCTCGGGCCGAGGCCAGCGAGTGAAGGACATGCCGCGCGCGATCGACCATGTGGCCCCGCGCGGATAAACCCCGTTCCGAACGCGTCGAGCCGCGCCCCGAGGGCCGGCAGGCCGCCGTCATCGACGTCGGCTCCAACTCCGTGCGCCTCGTCATCTATCGCGTCGACGGCCGCGCGCTGTGGACCGTCTACAACGAGAAGGTCGTCGCCGGCCTGGGCAAGGACCTGCCCGCCACCGGTCGCCTGAGCCCCGAGGGCGTCGAGGCCGCCGTCGCGGCGCTGCGCCGCTTCCGCGCCGTGCTCGACGGCTGGGACGCCGCCGAGGTCACGACCGCCGCCACGGCCGCCGTCCGCGAGGCCGCCGACGGCCGCGCCTTCCTCAAGCGCGTCAAGGACGAGACGGGGCTCGAGGTCCGCATCCTCTCCGGCGAGGAGGAGGCCCATTACGCCGCCCTGGGCGTCATCGCCGGCGATCCGCAGGCCAAGGGCGTGGTGGGCGACCTCGGCGGGTCCAGCCTGGAGCTGATCCGTCTCAACGGCACGGGTCCGGTGGAGGGCGCGACCCTCCCGCTCGGCCCGTTCGCCCTGGGCGCGCCCAAGCCGCTGGATGTCGACCGCGTCCGCCGCGCCGTCGACGCCCACCTCGCGCCGCACGCCGGCCGCTTCGCCAGCCGCGAGTTCCACGCCGTCGGCGGCGCCTGGCGCAACCTCGCCCTGCTGCACATGCAGCTCGCAGACTATCCGCTGCACGTGGCCCACCAGTACGAGATGAGCCGCGCCGACGCCCTGGACGTCACCCGCTTCGTCGAGCGCCAGTCGCGCCCCTCGCTGGAGCGCATCCAGGGGCTCTCCAAGAAGCGCTTCGACACCCTGCCCTATTCCGCCCTGGTGCTGGACCAGCTCATCGAGCGCCTGGGCATCGAGCGGATCGTCATATCGGCCTACGGGGTCCGCGAAGGCATGCTGCTCGAGGCCATGCCGCCCAAGGTGCGCGTCCGCGACCCGCTGATCGAAGGCTGCGAGGCGCTCACCGCCCGCCGCGGCGTATCCCCTGACCTCGGTCCCGCGGTGGAAGCCTGGATCGGGGGCGCCTTCGAGACGCTGCCGCCGGTGTTCGGCGGCGCCCGCGACAAGGTGCTGCTATCGGCCGCCAGCCGCCTGGCCGACCTCGGGGCGCGCCTGCACCCCGACCATCGCGCCGATCTCGCCTTCGAGCAGGTGCTGCGCGCGCCGATCGCGGGCATGAACCACTGCGAGCGCGCCTTCCTGGCCTCCACCGCCTTCGCGCGACATTCCTCGGCGCCCCAGACGCCGGAGACGGCGATGATGGCCCGCCTGCTGTCGCCCGAGCGGCGCCAGCGCGCCCGCGCCCTCGGCTCGGCCATCCGCCTGGGCTGCGACCTGTCCGGCCGCAACCCGCGCCTGCTGGAGAGCTCCAGCCTCGCTTTGCGCGACGGCAAGCTGATCCTGAGCACGGTTTCCGGCTGGGAAGACATGCTGCTGGGCGAGCAGACCGCCAAGCGCGCCCAGGTCCTTGCCCAGGCGCTGAAGCTGAAGCTGGAGATGGGCTGAGGCCCATAGCAAGAGGGCGGCGCCCCGGTCGCCCGGAACACCGCCCTCTGAACCAGATCCGTTGGGGGACCTGAGCCTTCGAGGCCTGAGGCGATCTCCGCTCCGCCGGTCGCCCGGCTCGACTTCAACCGCCTCGGATGCCCGTTCCGGCCGTCGAGATTTGGGGCCGCCCCAAGGGGCTTTCCCGCCTCTTCCCGTCCGGAGGAGCCTCCTGCCCGCTCGCGCCCCGGTCACCCGGTCCGCCGCGCCGCAGTCCCTCTCGGCAAGGTCACGATCACCCAGCTTCCGCTCGGCGGCAACGGCTCGGTTAAGCGGAGCTGTGGGCAGCCTGGGAGCCGATCGGGGGACAGGCTGTGGAAAGCCTGCGGAAAGCTCGTAAAAGGCCCGAATCTTCAGGATCTTTGCAGTTATCCGCAGTCTCTTACGCCGGCGTCGGACGCCGCGTCCCGTGGGAGGCCGGCCAGCCGATATCCGCCTGTTCGTCGCATCGCAAGCGCCTATATCCCACGGCAGCGCTAGTTTCAGGCGCTCGACGGATCGCTGCATGCCCACCGACCTCTGGCTCTTCCTGACGACCCTGATCCTGGTCCTGCTGCTGCCGGGCCCGGACATGCTGCTGGTGCTCGACACGGCCGGCCGTCATGGCGCAACTCGCGGCCTCGCCGCCGCCGGTGGGCTGGCCATCGCCCGGGCGGTCCACCTGACGCTGGCGGCTCTGGGCCTCGCCGCCCTCGTCCGCGCCTCGCCGACGGCGTTCATGGTCCTGCGGCTGGTGGGCGCCGCCTACATTGTCTGGCTGGGCCTGCAGATCCTGCGCAGTCCGGACGACCCGCTGAACCATGGTCCCGACGCTGCCCGCCGGCCCGGGTCGCACCTGGCCTTCCTGCGCCGCGGCGTGCTCACCAACCTGCTGAACCCCAAGGCGCTGATCTTCTGTTCGATCCTGCTGCCGCAGTTCGTCAATCCGGACGGCTGGCCCATGTGGCGTCAGCTTGCCCTTCTGGGGGCCCTCACCGTCGGGATCTCGGCCATCTACGACACCCTGCTGTCGTTCGGCGGCGACGGCCTTGGCCGCTTCCTGCGCACGAACGCGCTGGCCCGCCGCATCCAGCGCTGGCTGTTCGGCGGGCTTCTGATGGCGTTCGGCGCCCGCCTGGCGCTCAGTCGCTGGGCCGCGACGGCTAGGCCGAGGCGGACTTGGGCGCCCGGCGCACCTCGACCACACGTACCCGCGCGCCGTCCAGCACCAGGGCGAGTTCGCCGCGCTTCAGCTTCAGGGCGTCCTCGCCGAACGCTTCGCGCCGCCAGCCCTTCAGGGCGGCGGTTTCGGCGTTGTCGTTGTTGGCGATCTGCTCCAGATCGGCGACGGTGGCGATCAGCTTGGAGGCGACGCCCGCCTCCTCCGCCCGCGCCTTCAGCAGCACCTTCAGCAGCTCCACGACCGCCCCGGCCGCGGGCGAGGCCGGCTGGCGCGCCTTCTCGATCACCGGCGCATAGGCTTCCGGATCCCTCAGCGCCTCCCGGACGGCGGCGATCAGGTCCGGCCCGAACCGCGAGCCGGAGAAGCCCTTCGGCACCGAGCGCAGCCGATCCAGTGCATCGGCGTCCGTCGGCGCCTGGGTGGCGATCTCGTCGATCGCCTCGTCCTTCAGGATCCGCCCGCGCGGCTGGTCGCGGAGTTGCGCCGTGCGCTCGCGCCAGGCCGCCACCGCGCGATAGACCGCCAGATACTTGGCCGTGTGCCGCCGGGGCCGCAGGCGCTTCCAGGCGTTGTCCGGCTCGACGTCGTAGTTCGCCGGGTCGGTCAGGTCCTCCATCTCGTCGGTAACCCAGGCGAGGCGCCCTTCCCGCTCCAGTCGCTCGCGCAGCATGGGGTAGAGCCTGGCCAGGTGGGTCACGTCGGCGAGCGCATAGGTGAGCTGGTTGTCCGACAGCGGCCGACGGGCCCAGTCCGTGAACCGGCTCGACTTGTCGAGCTCGATCTTCAGCATCTGCCGGACGAGCGCGTCATAGGCGATCTGCTCGCCGAAGCCCGCCGCCATGCCCGCCACCTGGGTGTCGAACAGCGGCCGGGGCATGGCGCCCAGGTTGTTGAAGATTTCCACGTCCTGCCGGGCGGCGTGGAACACCTTCAGGATGCTGGTGTCCTTGAGGATTTCCAGGAAGCAGGCGAGGTCCAGGCCCTCCGCCAGCGGGTCGATCGTGGCCTCCGCGTTGGGACAGGCCGCCTGGATGAGGCAGAGCTTCGGCCAGTACGTCGTCTCCCGCATGAACTCGGTGTCCACGGCGACGAAGGGCTGGCCTTTGATCTTCGCGCAGAACGCCTCGAGTTCCGCGGTGGTTGTGATCGGCGTCATCGATTAGCTATAGCCCCGCGCGCGCCCGAGTCTGCAAGTCCGCGATGCGCACGCGTCTCCAAACCACTATAGGCTTCCTTCAATGTCCGAGCGTCCGAACGGTCTCACCTACGCTCAAGCCGGGGTCGACATAGACGCAGGCAACGCGCTCGTCGAGCGGATCAAGCCGCTCGCCAAGTCGACGCGCCGCGCGGGGGCCGAGGCTTCGCTTGGCGGCTTCGGCGCGCTTTTCGACCTGAAGGCCGCCGGCTACGACGATCCGCTGCTGGTCACCACGACCGATGGCGTCGGCACCAAGCTCAAGGTGGCCATCGAGACGGGCATCCACGACACGGTCGGCGTCGACCTCGTGGGCATGTGCGTCAACGACCTGCTGGCCCAGGGCGCCGAGCCCCTGATGTTCCTGGACTACTACGCCACCGGAAAGCTCGACGTTGAGGCCGCCGCCGCCGTCGTCGCCGGCATCGCCGAAGGCTGCCGCCAGGCCGGCTGCGCCCTGGTGGGCGGCGAGACCGCCGAGATGCCCGGCATGTACGCCGAGGGCGACTACGACATGGCCGGCTTCTGCGTCGGCGCTGTCGATCGCGACAAGGTCCTGCCGCGCATGGGCGACCAGAAGGAAGGCGACATCCTCATCGGCCTCGCCTCCTCCGGCCCGCACTCCAACGGCTATTCGCTTATCCGTCGCATCGTCGAGCGCTCGGGCCTGGCCTGGGATGCGCCAGCGCCCTTCGCCGCCGGCAAGACCCTCGCCGCGGCTCTGCTGGAGCCCACCCGCATCTACATCAAGACCGTCCTGCCCCACCTGAAGGCTGGCCGGATCAAGGGCCTTGCCCACATCACCGGCGGCGGCCTCATCGAGAACCCGCCGCGTGCGATCGCCGAAGGCCTCGAGGCGAAGTTCGACTGGAGCGCCTGGACCCTGCCGCCCGTGTTCGAGTGGCTGCAGGCCGCTGGCGGCGTCTCGGAACACGAGATGCGCCGCACCTTCAACTGCGGCGTCGGCCTTGTGCTCATCGTCGATCCCCACGACCTGCCCGACGTTCTGGAAGGCCTCGTCCGCGACGGCGAGGACGCTTTCGTGGTCGGCGAACTGGCCAAGGCCTAGGGGGCTTCGGCGGGCGGTTCCCCTCTCCGGCGCGAAGCGGGAGGAAGATCGGCCCGGCGGTAGCTTCACACTACGAAATCCGCTTTCGTGCGTTGAAGGTGCATCCTTCAACCCTGGATCAACGTAGGGCCTTGCATGAAACCGTTCGTAGCCCTTCCGCTCATCGTCGCGCTGGCCGCCTGCGCCACGCCGCACAGGCCCGCCGGCTTCCTCACCAGCTATGAGGGCCTGACGCCTCGCGAGGGCACGGTGCGCGCGTCCATCCAGGAACGGCGCGACGAGGCGGCGCTCGCTGCGGTGCGCCGTGTGATCCTCGCGCCGACCATCCTGCTGCCCGACGCCAAGGCCCGGCTCGGCTGGCTCACCGAAGGCGAGCAGAAGCTGCTGCTCCGGGAGGTGGACGCCCAGCTCTGCTTCGAGATGTCCGAGCGCTACGAGCTGGTGAAGGAGACACCCGACGCCAGCGTCCGCGCAGCCGTCACCGCGGTGAAGCCGACCAACGCCGCAGGCTCCCTGGTCTCCGCCGCCGGCAGCTTCTTCATCCCGGGGCCCATCGGCGTCCGTGTGCCCGGCTCCACCGGCGGGGTCGCCGCGGAGGCCGAGATGCTCAGCCTGGACGGCCGGCAGCTCGCCGCCATGACCTGGACCCGCAACGCCACGCCGATCGGCACGGACAACCCCTCGCTCAGCCGCGTGGGCGATGCGCTGCAGTTCGTCGAACCCTTCGCCGACGACGCCGCCAAGGCGCTCAGCTCCAAGGACGCCAAGTCGCGCCCGATCCCCGATCCCGACCCTTGCGCCGAGTACGGCCCGCGCATTCGCCCTGAAGGCTGGATCACCAAGTTCGCCACCGGCCTCTACATTCCGGAGACGAGCGCCGCGAAACCGGCCAAGGACGAGCCCGCGAAATGAAGGACGCGCCGCGCAAGCTTGCGGTGATCGCCGCCGTGGCCTTCGCCATCGCCGCGCCCGCCGCCCAGGCCGTCCTCGATATCGGACTCTCCGCCTCGCAGTTCGCCGACCAGGGCGACAGCACCCTGCGCGCCGCCGGCTACGCCTTTTCGATCTGGAGCCTGATCTACCTTGGCCTGATCGCCTACGCCCTGTGGCAGGCGCTGCCCCGCAACACGGGAAACCCGGCGATCAGGGCCCTGGCATGGCCGTCGGCGCTCGCCATCGCGCTCACCGGCGCCTGGATCTTCGCCTCGGCGCTCAACGAACGCTGGCTGACCGTCGCCATCATCGTGGCGGCCGCTGCGGCCATGGTCTTCGGCCTCATGCGCGCCAGCCGCGGCAAGAGCACCTTCATGGACTGGCTGCTCGTCTGGTGGCCGCTGGGCCTGCTCGGCGGCTGGCTGACCATCGCCTCGGCCGTGAACATCCTCACCGTCATGACCGCCGAGGGCCTGATCGGCTCAGGCTCGGCCCTGCTCTACGGCATGGCCGGGGTGATCGCGACCGCTGCGGTGGCGCTCTGGGTCCTGCGTCGCACCGCCGTCCTGCCCTACGGCGCGGCCGTGACCTGGGGCCTCGTCGCCGTCTGGGTCGCCGAACGGCCGGGCGAGCCCGCCCTGGCCTGGCTCGCCATGGCCTGCGCCGTGGTCGTGGGCCTTGCGGCGCTCTGGTGGGGCCGGCCGGCTACCGCAGGGAAGCGTTGATCGCGTCCAGCGCCCTCTGCCCCGGCACGAGCTCGGCCTCGCCGAGCTGGTTGAGCGGCGTTTCCACCGTTCCCACCGCATCGTGCAGGTCCCCGGCGTTCGGATCGACGAACAGCAGCCCCGTCACGATCTGTCCGCGCGCCTGCCTGGCCTGCAGGTAGCCGAGCGCCTGGGCGCGGTTGTTCGGGTTGTAGAGCTCCGCCAGCTTGTGCAGCGACAGGATCGAGCCGTCGTGCTGCTGCACGCGGACCGACTCGCCGGGCTTGTAGTCCACATGGATCGGGTCGCGAGGCGAGATCACGTCCAGCCGGTTCACCGCCTCGTTATGCTCGCGCACATAGTCGAAGCTCTTGGTGGAGCCCGGGTGGTTGTTGAACTGCACGCACGGGCTGATGCAGTCGATGAACGCCGCGCCCTTGTGCGCCAGCCCGGCCTTGATCAGCGGCACGAGCTGGGCCTTGTCGCCCGAGAACGACCGCGCCACGAACGTCGCGCCCATCTGCAGGGCCAAGCTCACCATGTCGATGCCGGCGTCGTGGTTCACCACGCCCCGCTTGGACTTCGAGCCCTTGTCCGACGTCGCCGAGAACTGCCCCTTGGTCAGGCCGTACACGCCGTTGTTCTCGACGATGTAGAGCATGTTCACGCCGCGCCGGATGGCGTGCGCGAACTGACCCAGGCCGATGGAGGCCGAGTCCCCGTCGCCCGAGACGCCCAGGTAGATCAGGTCGCGGTTCGCCAGGTTCGCGCCGGTCAGCACTGAGGGCATCCGGCCGTGGACCGTGTTGAACCCGTGGCTGTTGCCGAGGAAGTAGTCCGGCGTCTTCGACGAGCAGCCGATGCCCGACAGCTTGGCCACCCGGTGCGGCGGCAGCTCCAGCTCGAAACAGGCCTGGATGATCGAGGCCGAGATGCTGTCGTGGCCGCAGCCGGCGCACAGCGTCGAGACCGAGCCCTCGTAGTCCCGGCGCGTGTAGCCCAGACTGTTGGTCGGCAGCTTGGGGTGATGCAGTTGCGGCTTGAGGATGTAGGTCATTCGGCCGCCTCGATCTGGCCCAGGGAAAGCAGTTGGCCGATCTCGCCGGCGATGAACCGCGCGGTGATCGGCGTTCCGTCGTAGTGCAGCACCGGCACGAGCTTGGCCGGGTCCACCCCGATCTCGTTCATCAGCAGGGTGCGGAGCTGGCCGTCGCGGTTCTGCTCCACGACGAACACCCGCTCGTGCGCGGCGATGAACTCGTCTACGGCGTGAGCGAACGGGAAGCCGCGGACCCGCAGCGCATCCAGCCGCCGGCCCTGCGCCTCCAGCATCTCCAGCGCCTCGTCCATGGCGACGCTGGTCGAGCCGAAATAGATCACCCCATCCTGGGTCTTGCCCTTCGCCGGCTTCAGGATCGGCTGTGGAACAAGGGCCTTGGCGGTCTCGAACTTCCGGAGCAGCCGCTGCATGTTGTCGACATAGACCGCGCCCTCCTCGGAGTAGCGCGCATAGGGGTTCCGCGAGGTGCCCCGGGTGAAGTAGCCGCCCTTGGTCGGGTGCGTGCCGGGATAGGTGCGGAACGGGATGCCGTCGCCGTCCACCTCCTTGTAGCGGCCGAAGTCGGCGCCGGCCTCCAGCATCTCGGCCGTCATCACCTTGCCGCGGTCCAGCCTGCGCGTGTCGTCCCAGGCGAAGGGCTTGGTCAGCCACTCGTTCATGCCGATGTCGAGGTCGAGCATGACGAAGACGGTCGTCTGCAGCCGGTCGGCGAGATCGAAGGCCTGGGCCCCCATCTCGAAGCATTCGCCGGGGTCGGCCGGAAGCAGTAGCGGATGCTTGGTGTCGCCGTGCCCCGCGTAGGCCGCCGCAAGGATGTCGGCCTGCTGCGTCCGCGTCGGCATTCCGGTCGAGGGCCCGCCCCGCTGCACGTCGAAGATCACCGCCGGGATCTCCGCGAAGTAGCTGAGGCCGATGAACTCGGTCATCAGCGAGACGCCGGGCCCCGAGGTCGCCGTGAACGCCCGGCAGCCGTTCCAGCCCGCGCCCACCACCATGCCGATGGAGGCGATCTCGTCCTCGCCCTGGATGATGGCGTAGCGTGCCTTGCCCGTCTCCGGGTCGACGCGCAGGTCCTGGCAGTAGGCGGTGAACGCCTCGGCCAGCGAGGTGGACGGTGTGATCGGATACCAGGCGCAGACCGTGGCCCCGCCATAGACCGCGCCCAGCGCCGCGGCCTGGTTGCCCTCGACGTAGATCCGGTCGCCCACGGCGTCGGCGCGGCGGACCTGCAACGGCAGGGGCCTCAGGTTCTGCTTCACATAGTCGATGCCCATGTGGAGGGCCTCGACGTTCGCGCGGATCAGCTTGTCCCGGCCGGCGAAATCTTCGGCCAGCAGTCCCTCGATCGCCTCCGGCTCTATGCCAAGAAGTCCGGCCAAGGCCCCGACATAGATGATGTTCTTGAACAGCTGCCGTTCGCGGGGCAGCTCGTAGGCCTGGTTGCACATGGCCGTCAGCGGCACGCCGATGACGGTGATGTCGTCCCGGAACTTGGAGGCGGGGATCGGCCGGGTGGAGTCATAGAACAGGAACCCGCCGCTCTCGATCTCGCCCAGGTCCCGGTCCCAGGTCTGCGGATTCATGGCGACCATCACGTCGACGCCGCCTCGTCGCCCCAGGTGCCCCGCCTCGGTGATCCGCACCTCGTACCAGGTGGGCAGCCCCTGGATGTTCGACGGGAAGATGTTCCGCGCCGCCACCGGCACGCCCATCCGCAGGATGCTGCGGGCGAACAGGCCGTTGGCGCTGGCCGAACCCGAGCCGTTCACATTGGCGAACTTGACGACGAAGTCGTTCACGCGGGCCTTCGCACCCTGCCCCTTCACCGACTCCGGCATGCCGCCTCCGCCTGCGTGGTCTCCAGGTAGAACTTCTGCATGTCCCACGCCCCCGTCGGGCACCGCTCGGCGCAGAGGCCGCAGTGCAGGCAGACGTCCTCGTCCTTGACCATGATCCGGCCGGTCGCCAGCGCGCCCGAGGCGTAAAGGTCCTGGTCGAGGTTCAGCGCCGGCGCCTTCAGCCGGGTCCGCAGCTCAGGCTCCTCCACTTCCTCGGTGAAGGTGATGCAGTCCATCGGGCAGATGTCGACGCAGGCGTCGCACTCGATGCACAGCTTGTCGGTGAAGACCGTCTGCACGTCGCAGTTCAGGCAGCGCTCGGCCTCCCGCAGGGCCAGTTCGCGGTCGAAGCCCAGTTCCACCTCCAGCCGGACGTCCTGCAGCGCCTCGGCCTTCTCGCGCATGGGTACGCGGTAGCGACGGTCGTTCGAGACGTCGTTTTCGTAGCTCCACTCGTGGATGCCCATCTTCTGGCTGACCAGGCTGGCGCCCGGCGGCGGCCGCTCGGCGACGTCCAGGCCCTCGCAGAAGCGGTGGATCGACACCGCCGCCTCGTGACCGTGCGCCACCGCCCAGATGATGTTCTTGGGCCCGAAGGCCGCGTCGCCGCCGAAGAACACCTTCGGGTTGGTCGACTGCATGGTCAGCGGATCGACCTTGGGCATACCCCAGTCGTCCCAGTCGAGGCCGATGTCGCGCTCGATCCAGGGGAAGGCGTTCTCCTGCCCCACGGCGATCAGCACGTCGTCGCACGGATAGTGCTCGTCCGGCGCGCCGGCGGGGACCAGCTTGCGCCGACCCTTCTGGTCATAGACCGCCTCGACCACCTCGAAGGTCACCCCGGTCAGGCGGCCCGCCTCGTGCGTGAAGGCCTTGGGGACGCGGTAGTTGAGGATCGGGATGTCCTCGTGCATCGCGTCCTCCTTCTCCCAGGGGGACGCCTTCATCTCCTCGAAGCCGGAGCGGACGATCACCTTCACGTCCTGCCCGCCCAGACGGCGCGCCGTGCGGCAGCAGTCCATGGCGGTGTTGCCGCCGCCCAGCACGATCACGCGCCTGCCGATCGTCTCGATGTGCCCGAACGACACCGAGGCCAGCCAGTCGATGCCCAGGTGGATGTTGGCCGCGCCCTCCTGACGGCCCGGCAGGTCGAGGTCCCGGGCGCGCGGCGCGCCCGAGCCGACGAAGACCGCGTCATACCCTTCGTCCAGCAGGGCCTTCAGGCTGTCGACCCTCTGCCCCAGCCGCAGCTCCATGGGCGCGAGGCGGGTGATGAAGCCCACCTCCTCGTCGATCACCTCTTCCGGCAGGCGGAAGCGCGGGATCTGGCTGCGGATGAAGCCGCCGGCCTTGGCGTCCTGGTCGTACAGCACCAGCTCGTAGCCCAGCGGCGCGAGGTCCCGCGCCACCGTCAGCGAGGCCGGTCCTGCGCCCACCAGCGCGATCCTCCGCCCGTTCCGCGCGGCGGCGGGCTCCGGCATCCGGGCCAGCACGTCGCCCTTGTTGTCGGCAGCGACCCGCTTCAGCCGGCAGATCGCCACCGGCTCCTCCTCCACCCGGCCCCGCCGGCAGGCGGGCTCGCACGGCCGGTCGCAGGTCCGCCCGAGCACGCCCGGGAAGACGTTGGAGCGCCAGTTGATCATGTAGGCGTCGGCATAGCGGCCGTCGGCGATCAGCCGGATGTATTCGGGTACGGGCGTGTGGGCCGGACAGGCCCACTGGCAATCGACGACCTTGTGGAAGTAGTCGGGCCCCTCGGTACGCGTGCGCTGCAAAACAGGTTTCCTTCCCGCGACGCTCTACTCCCGAGGCGGCGAAGTCGAACCTGCTCGCGCAGGAATGGCTCCGCGGCTCCGGCGCGGCGTTCCTGGAGCGAAGGCTACGCCCCATCCGGGCCGCTCGCCAACCCCGTTCTGCGAATGGCGTTCGGCCAGGCTTGAGCGGCCCTGACGCGATCGTGAGGTTTTCTGGCGAGCGTGGCCGTGGCGGCGGCCAGGGGTAAATGATAGCTTAACGGCGGGAGAGAGACCCGCACGCGGGCCTTGAGGGAGACTGCCGATGGATCTGCCCACCGACCGCATTCCCGAGTCCGCGCTGGCCGCACCGGAGGTTCCGCCCGCCGTCGTGGCGCTGGCCGAGCCGGGGGCCTTCGACCGGCACCGCGAGATCAACACCCGCCGGTCCCAGCTCGAGAACCCGGAACTGCTCCGCCGCATCCGCGCGCTCTGAGCCTGCATCCAAACCGACGCCGCCGCGCCTCTATCTATCGAGGCGTTTTGGCGTGGGGTGACGATGGCCGAGTTGACGGTCGGAGCGGGGTTTGTCCGCGGCCTGCTGGACTTCGCCGTCCGCAGAGGCGCCGACCGGGCGGCGCTGGCCGCCGACGCCGGCCTTGACCCTGACATCCTGGCCGACGAAGACGCCCGCCTCCCCTTCCGGGCCTATGTCGACCTGATGCGGGCGGCCAAGGCGCTCACCGGAGATCCGGCGCTCGCGCTGCGCTACGGCCAGGACGTCGACGTCTCCGACATCTCTATCGTCGGCCTTATCGGCCAGGCCTCGGCCAATGCCCTGGAGGCCTTCGTCCAGCTCAACCGCTACGTCCCGCTGATCGTCGAGACCGAGAACGAGGGCGGCGGAGACCGTTTCCGCATGGCCATGGACGCCCGCGGCCTGTGGATCGTCGATGCCCGCCTGCATGCCGACGACTTTCCGGAGCTCACCGAGTCCGCCTTCGCCCACATCGTCTGCTCGCCACGCCGCCACGGCCATGCGCTGCCGGTGAAGGCCGTCCACCTCACCCACCCCGACCCCGGCTACGGCGACGTCTATGAAGAGGTCTTCGGCTGCCCGGCGACCTTCGGCGCCGATCGCAACGCCTTCCTGATCGATCCATCATGGCCGCAGGCGCCGGTCCAGCACCTGCCGCGCTACGCCTTCGACGTCCTCAGCGATCACGCCGAGAGCCTGCTGGCCAGTCTAGCGTCGTCGGCCACCGTCCGGGGCGTGGTCGAGAAGCACCTGGCCGAGATGCTCCACACCGGCGAGGCCTCGGTCGATGCGGTCGCCGCACGGATGGCGCTCAGCCGCCAGACCCTCTACCGCAAGCTCAAGGCCGAGGGCGTCACCTTCGAGCAGGTCCTGGACCAGCTGCGCGAGAAGCTGGCTCTGCGCTACCTCAAGGGCCGCAGGGTCTCGGTCAACGAGACGGCCTACCTCGTCGGCTTCTCCGACCCTGCCGCCTTCTCCCGCGCCTTCAAGCGCTGGACGGGGATGAGCCCCCGGGACGCCCGGAGCCTCGACTAGATGCGAAAACGGCGCCGCCTCTTCAGGCGACGCCGCTTCGAACTCTCCTCGGGATCGAAGGCGCTTAGCCCTCGTAGCCCTCCGGCAGATCGTCCTCCTTCAGGAGTTCGTCCTTGTCGACCTTCTGGTCCTGCACCTTGGCCTTCTCGATGATCAGGTCGACCACCTTGTCCTCGAAGATCGGCGCGCGGAGCTGCGCCTGGGCGTTCGGGTTCTGGCGGAACAGGTCGAAGATTTGCTGGGCTTGCGGGCCATAACGCATAGCTTCCCGGCGCATGGCCTCGGCCAGCTCCTGATCGGTCACCTGGACGTTGTTGGCGCGGCCGATCTCGGCCAGCACCAGGCCCAGGCGCACGCGGCGCTCGGCGATCTTGCGGTATTCCTTCTCGAGCTGCTCCTCGCTCTTCGAAGCGTCGTCCTCCGGCAGGTTGCCGGCGGCCTTGTCCTGCTGGACCTGGCTCCAGATCGAGGCGAACTCGGCTTCCACCATCTTCGGCGGCAGCGGGAAGTCGTGCTTGGTGTCCAATTCGTCCAGCAGCGCGCGCTTCAGCTTGAAACGGCTCGCGCCCTGGTACTGCTGCTCGAGGTTGGTCTTCAGCAGCTCCTTGAGCTTGTCGAGGTTCTCGATGCCAAGCTTCTCGGCGAAGGCGTCGTCGGCGACGGTCTCGGTCGCGGACTTGACCTCCTTCACCTTGGTCTCGAAGACCGCTTCCTTGCCGGCCAGGTTGGCGGCTTGGTAGTCGGCCGGGAAGGTCACCTTCACCTCGACGTCGCTGTCCGGCTTGGCGCCCTTCAGCTGGTCCTCGAAGCCCGGGATGAACTGGCCCGAGCCCAGCACCAGCTCCACGTCCTGGGCCGTGCCGCCCTCGAACGCCTCGCCGTCGATGCGGCCGATGAAGTCGATCACGACCATGTCGCCCTCGGCGGCCTTCACGGTCTTGCCGGTCTTGGTCTCGTAGTTCTTGTTCTGGCTGGCCAGCTCGGCGACGGCCTCGTCCACTTCCTGTTCGGTCGGCTCGTAGACCGGGCGCGTCAGCGACAGGGTGGCCGGGTCCACCGGCTCGAACTCCGGCATCAGGTCGACGGCCACTTCGAAGGCCAGGTCCGACTTGCCGTCCAGCACGCCCTGGATGTCGCCTTCCGGCTTCAGCTCGGGCTCGCCCGCCGGGCGCAGCTTGTTGTCCTCCAGCACCTTCTGGGTGGTCTCGGACAGGGTCTGCTCCAGCACCTCGCTCATGAGCTGCTTGCCGTACAGGCGCTTCACGTGCGCGGCCGGCACCTTCCCAGGGCGGAAGCCCTTCACGTTGAGGGTCGGGGCGATCTCGGCGATCCGCGCCTCCAGGCGATCGCTCAGGTCCTTCTGCGGAACCGTCACGCCATACACGCGGCTCAGGCCTTCGCCAGACTTCTCAACGATTTGCATCGACATTCTCAACTTCCGGACGGCGCGCGGAACGCACGCCTCTAGGTCCGCCTTCAGGTGGAATAGGGAGCGCCGCCGAAATCGCCCGGCGGCGCGGCGCGCCCTTATGTCATGGGCGACGCGCGGCTCCAAGAGCCTTGACGAGCGCCCTCCCGCCCGCGATTGCCAGCACCACCACATGCGGATGTGGCGGAATTGGTAGACGCACTGGATTTAGGTTCCGACCGGACTAAAAAATTACATCAGACAATCAGTTAGTTACAACTCATCAGAAATAGCGTTGTGACCAAACTTGTGTCCGCTATGCGGCCATCTCGTCCCCTCTTTGTGGTGTGGTTCGGTCAGGACCGTTCCGGTTGGCGGCGGCGTTGAAGGCGCGGTCTGGTGATTTCGGGGGTGGCAATTTAGGGTTGCCGGATTGGCCTGCCCCCGAGGGGTGATCCAGTTTCAATGTTAGTGCAGGGCGTTTGCTGACGCCACGTTTGGGGTGGGTCACGTCCACCTGAGTGGTGGAAATTGGGCTGGCCTGGCGGTGTGACGTCTCAGGCCGAGCGCGGTGTAAGTATGGGCCCTGCGGCGGGTGGAACAAGCAGGATCTGATCCTCGTCGGGGGGCTG
>NZ_JBMSDS010000008.1:0-54862 GCF_049445735.1 Phenylobacterium sp. VNQ135
CAACTCGACCTTGGGACAAAGACCCCCGGTGACCAACCCTACCGCCGCGAGGCGGTCCGCCGAGCAATGTGGAGGCTCCGCGGCCCGCCTCGCTCAGCGAATTTCCACCACCTCAGTGGACGCTACCCCGCCCGCAGCGATCGGGACCCAGGAAACGCGAACGCGAGATCGTAAGGCGGCGACGCGCCGGCGGCCCGGCAGGATGATGTATGCGATGGCGATCGAGATCGAACGCAAGTTCCTGGTCACCAGCGACGACTGGCGGTCTTCGGTGACGCAGGTGGAGCACTTCCGGGATGGTCTCCTGGCCCGTTTCGGCGGGGGCAAGGTCCGGGTCCGGCAGGCGGCGGATCGCGCCTGGGTCACGATCAAGGGCCCCCGCGTGGGCATCGCCCGGTCGGAATTCGAGTATGAAATTACCCTCGCGGACGCCGACGAGATGCTGCGAACCCTCTGCCAAGGGTCCGTCATCGAGAAGGCGCGGCACTGCGTCTCCTACGGCGACCACATCTGGGCCGTCGACGTGCATCTCGGCGCCCTGGACGGCCTCGTATTCGCCGAAATCGAACTGGACTCCGAGACAGAGTCGTTCCAGCGGCCGCCGTGGGTCGGGCGCGAGGTCACGGACGATCCGCGCTTCCGCAAGGAGGCCCTGATGCGGCAGGTCGAAGAGGCGGGCCAGCCTTGGACGCCGGCGAGGCTATAGACCGCCCAGCCGACGGCCGCGGCGTCGGGGGGCCGCGCGAGGGCGGCGCCTTCATGCGTGCTCGACGCAGATGGCGACAGTATCCTCATCGGGCGAGGCTTGGCCGGGCCGCCCGCAGCGGTGCAGTCCAGCCGCCGTTGCCAAGCTTCGGTAGGTCCGGCGCCCCCAGAAAGGCTCCGACGGCCCACCGGTCCCAGGCGAGAGACAACGCGGCCTCGAGCGGCTGGCGAGCCGGGCCGCGTCCGTCCTGGCCCAAAGGTCCCCCGCCAAGCCGTCGAATGGCTCGCGCCGCAGGCGCGCAGCGGGCGGCCGTTCGGGGGCGCGGCCCGCCATCCCGCGGATGCGGCCAGGCGATGTTTCCGGCGCGGTGCCCTACAGGCATGACTTGCGCGCCCGCGGCGCCTGGTCTTCGCGGGCCCGGGCGTTGCCTCCCCACGCTCGCCCGCGAGCTCCGGGGGTGGCCGCCCTTGTGGGCCCTCACCTCGGACGCGCCTGTGCGACCAGCCGGCGCGCGCCGCCGCCGCATGGCCGAAAGCTTGACTTCACGCGGTCTTTGCATTGTGGCGCTTAAGTTGGGGGGCGTGAGCCGGCGCCTCGGGAGAACGGGGGTTCAATGTTCGATCTGCTGCGCCGCTTTCGCCGGCATCGTCGCCTCGCGGCGGACGCGGCCCGCGAGGCGGCGGCCCTGCGTCGTGAACACGGCGAGAAGGCCGTGGCGGCGGCGCGGCTCAAGCTGAAGGACCCGAACCTGACGCGCTGGGGACGGCGCATCATGGAGCGCGCCATCGTACGACTGGAGCGCGAACGCCGCTGACATGGCGAGCGTCAGCCGGAACGCGCAGCCCGCTCCACGCGGCGGCCCAGTCGGCTCCGGGGGCGTCCGTCATGGGGTCGGCTTGCGGCGGCGCTGCCGGCGAGGCGTCCCGGATGCGTCGTCAGCCTCCAGCACCGCCTTCATCGCCGCCAGCAGGTGCGCCGGCTGGATGGGCTTCTCCACCACGCCGTTCATGCCGCACCGGCGGTAGAAGGCACGCCCGCCGCGGCGCGGCTGATCACGGGCGGGCTGCCCACCGAGCGGATGGTCACCTAGGTGCTGGTCGCCAAGTACGCCGACCACGCCCCGCTCTATCGTCAGGCGCAGGACCTGGCGCGGCAGGGTTTCTGGATCGATCGGACGCTGGCCTTCTGGACCGGCTACGCCACCGCCGGGCTGACACCCTTCGACCGCGATCCCGCCCCGTAAGGCCGAGCGCCGGCAGCAGGGACGAGGGCCAGGTCGATCCAGGGCCCGACGGCGGCCGAAGCTGCGCTGAGCGGCGCGACCGCCAGCGCCAGGCTCTGGCCGCCCTGAGCATTTTTGGTCTCCAGGCGAGATCAGCCCCGAACTGGGCGACGAAAAATCGCAGTGGCCGGGCGCGACCCGCTCACCAACGGTAGCGCGCCTGGACGCCCAGCACGCGCGGCCGGCTGTAGCGCCGGATGGTGGTGTCGCGCTGGACGACGTAGACGGTGTCGAAGACATTGTCGGCATAGAAGGCGAGTTCCAGATCGCCCAGGGCCACTCCAGCCCGCAAGTTTACGGTCTGGTAGTCGTCGAGGCTGACGCTCCTTGCGGTCAGTTCCTGCCGCCCGCCCCACTGGGCGGTATAGAGAACGTTGCCGAACGCCTCTACGTCGCCCAAGGGCCGCCGGAAGTTGACGTCAACCGAGGCTAGCCACTCCGGCACCTGCGGGAGGTCCACGTCTCTGTAGGGACCGGAAGTCACCTCGCCCCCCTGGCGAGACGCGGCAAGGCTTACCCGCAGGCGACCGCCGGCCACGTGGAAGGCTCCCGTAGCTTCGGCTTCCATGCCCCAGGCTTCCGCGTCACCGACGTTGGTCAGGAAGGTCGTCGCCGCCACAGGGCAGACGGGGTTGGTGGCTGCGCAGCCGTTATCAAGCTGGGCGATCATGTCCTCCAGCTCGGTCCGGTAGACGGCCAACGCCACGTAGGTGGAGCGCGTGGGCGCCCCCTTGAGGCCGGCTTCGTAGCTCGTCGCGGTCTCGTCTCCATAGCCCGCCGGGATCGTCACCGGCTGCCGCAGGTCGCCCAGGTTGCGATTGAAGCCCCCAGCACGATAGCTGGTCCCTGCCTTGAGGTAGGCGAGCAGTTCGCCCGGCAGCCGGTAAGAAAGCGTCGCGTTGTAAGAAAGGTTGTCCGGGTTGGTCTCCGCGTCGACCTGGCGGGCGGGCCCGCCCAGTGGGACGCCGGTCGCAAGGTCGTTCAGCCGCGAGGAGAACGTTTTGTCGTCGATGGTGTAGCGCAACTCGCCCGCGAGCGAGAACGCCTGGCTGATGCGCCAGTCGAGCGAACCGTACGCGGCCGCCGAGTCATACTGCAGAAGGGCACGCTCGACATTCCCCGGCGAGGGGTTGGCCGGGGTCGGCGTTCGCGCGAGGGTCACCGAATAGCGGCTCTCCAGCCGCAGGAGCTCAAGGCCTGCCAGCCAGTTGAGCGCGCCCTCGCCGAGGTTGCCCGACAGGCGCAGGTCCTCGAACAGCGTCTTGGTGCTGTCGAGCACGAACGCGGCGGCATTGGGGTCGACTGGCGTCGCCGCGGCGATGCGACCCTCCGCCCGAGCCCGGGCCAACTCTGCCGGATTCACGGTGTCGGAATCCAAATTGTAGGCTGACTCGCGTTCCCGGAACATGGACGTCGATTCCAGGCGCGCCCAGCCGAGGTCCCACGCCACCAGAGCCTGAAGGCTGTTCACATTCTGCTTGGCGAGCGGCGGGGTGTTCCAGGGATAGCTAAAGGGGTCCTGCACGTAGCCGCCCGGGAAGCCCGGCGAGCCTGGAGCGATGTTCAACTGATAGGTGATCGCCGGTGTGACAAGCTGCTGGGACTCGGCCAGCAGCGTGATGTCCACAGGCCCCTTCGCCGCCCGCACCTGCCCCCGCAGGGCGTGACCCTTTTCCTGGTCGAAGTAGACGTCGTTGTCAGGATTGTAGAAGAAGCCTTTGTCTTGATGAATGGCGTCTGCGCCGAACCGGAACGCCAGTTCGTCGCTGGCGGCGACGTTGGCCACCACCTGGGTCTGACTGCGGTTGGTCTCGAAGCCATATTTTACGTCGATGTAACCGGTGTTCTCGAATACCGGTCGGGCGGAAACCAGGTTCACCGCGCCGCCGACGGCGTTTCGCCCGTAAAGCGCGCCCTGGGTGCCCCGGAGCACTTCGACCCGCTCGAGATCGAAGAAGTCCACGCGGGCGAAATTGCGGCCCCCGATCCCGCCCCCGCCGACGTAGGCGCCGTTGCGGTAGAGCCCCACGCTCGGGTCGCCGTTCGTGGCCCGGGCCGTGGAGGAGGCGCGGATCGACAGCTCGGAGGTGACGGCGGAGGTCAGGTTGTTGAAGCGTACGCCGGGTTGTCCGGCGAGGATCTCCCCAGTCGAGGCGCCGCCGCCGCGTTCAGCCAGAGTCTCGGCGGTCAGGGCCGTGGCCGCCGCCGGGACGTCGGAAAGCCGCTCTTCGCGCCGACGGGCGGTGACGATCAGTTCTCCAACCTCTGTGGCTTGCTCCGCCTCGCTCGCGCCCACCTGGATCTGGGCCTGGGCCAGTTCCGGCGCCAGCAAGCCCGCCGCCCCAACGCACAGGATAGCTGCATTCCGCACCCGCATCGTTTCCCTCCCGCCCCATCTTTCGTGGGAATGACCAAGCGTATGCGGCGGCGCCATTGAATTGTCAATAATTGACGATCAGGGGAGGAGGATCTCGAGCAGGAAGTCGGTGTCAGACCACTGGGCGGAGCGGGGGATCGGCCGTGCAAAGTCGCTCGGCGCCACCTGCGCCTGACGGACGATCGTGAGCTTGCGCGAGGGGATGACGTAAAGGCGCTGGTCGCCCGCGCCGGCCGCCATGACCAGGTCGTCGGGAACAAGCTCGGGACGGCGATGAAGATCGCGAGAGGCGATCACGGGGTCCGCAGCGTCAGACGCGTGCGGCAGCCACCAGGTAAGCCCATACGCAGGATTGGCGGGAGAGGGGCGGAACAGCGCAGCAAGCGTGTCCGCATCCACCAGCTGGCGCCCCTCCGCCCGACCTTTGAGGCGTACGAACTCGCCGACTCTCGCCCAGTCGCGGGCGGTGAGGCTCGCTCCTTGCGGCAGCAGCGGCAGTCCGTCCGCCCCGCGGCGCCAGACCGCGGAGGTCACGCCGAGCGGCCGCAGGAGCCTCGCCTCGAGGTAGTCGAGGGGGTCGGGCTCGCGTCCGGCGGCGGCGAGCTTGCGGCGCATCACCTCGCCGAACACCTGCATTGGAGCCGGCCCGTACTGGAAGCGCTGCCCGGGCTCCGCATTGAAGGGCATCGCCACGGCCTCGGCATAGGTGGGAACGACGCCGATCTTGCTGGGAAGTCCCGCCTCCATGGCGAGGAGCTGACGGATGGTGGCCTTCCCCTTCCGCGGGTCGTTACGCCACTCGGGCAGGGTGTCTGCCACGGGTTCGTCGAGCCGCAGCAGTCCGTCGGTTACGGCCGCAGCCGCCAGCAGGCCCGCGAACGCCTTCGTGCCAGAGTAGAGCTCGATCGCCGTCGTCGCATCGGCCCCCGCGGCGTAGCGCTCGCATACGGGGCGGCCGTCCTGCAGAATCAGCAGGCTCGCCCCTCTCCGGGCCGC
Source organism: Phenylobacterium sp. VNQ135 (assembly GCF_049445735.1). NCBI lineage: Bacteria > Pseudomonadati > Pseudomonadota > Alphaproteobacteria > Caulobacterales > Caulobacteraceae > Phenylobacterium > Phenylobacterium sp. VNQ135. Next base: position 5,362 of record NZ_JBMSDS010000008.1, read on the forward strand.
GGAGTAGGCGAACGCCGCTTCGCATCGCTCCGCCCAGTCCGGGGCGGCCTGAACGGCAAGGGCTGCGGTCCCGATCAGCCAGAGCGACATGCTTCCTCCTTGACGATTATTGACAACAACGATGTGGTGACATCGACCAAAAGGCAAGGGAGAGGACCTATGCGCGCTACAAGACGATCCGTACTGGCCTGGGCCGCAGCGTCGCCGACCCTGGCGCCTTGCAAAGCGACGGCCGCCGAACTGGGCGTCGGAGAGGACCTCAAGCGCTATGCGGAGTTCGGCGTCAAGGCGAGCGGCGGTCCTGGCGATACGGCCTGTGGCGAGTGGGTCGAGCGCCGCCTGCGTGACCTTGGCTATCACGTGCGGCGCCAGACGTTCGACACGCCGTTCTTCGAACCCGCACGCGTGGACATCCGCGTCGACGGCAAAGGGGTAGAGCTTCTCGCGCAGGAGCCCGCGCGGACCACCGGCGCCGGCGGCGTCGAGGCGCCGCTGGTGATCTCCCCGTCGTGGGAAGCCGGCGACGTCTCGGGAAGGATCATGGTCGCGCCCCTGCCCTACCGGCGCTGGTCCAGCAGTCTCTCACCCGAAGTTGCGACGGCCGTGAATCGCGCCCGGCGCGGTGGCGCCGTGGGCCTGATCCTTGTCACGGACGGGCCTACCGGCCAAGCGGTGGCGCTCAACGCTCGCCCCGACATGGTCTGGCCATGTCCGATGGCTGTCGTAGGCCCGCGGGCGGGCGCCGACCTGGTCCGGGCGGCAGCCGAAGGGCGTACCGCCCGGCTGACCATCACTGGCCGCGGGGGGCGACGACCGGCCTTCAACGTGATCGGCCGCCTCGATCGCGGATACGGCCAGACCCTCGTGCTCTCGACGCCGCGCTCGGGTTGGACGGTGTGCGCCGGCGAACGGGGCCCAGGCCTCGCCTCATGGCTCGCCCTGGCGGCCTGGGCTGTCCGCAGCGCGCCGCATGATCTGCTGGCGGTCTGCACGTCAGGTCACGAGTACGAGTACCAGGGGAGTCATCACTTCCTGGCCAGCAGCGACGCGCCACAGCCCGCCCGGACCGCGCTTTGGGCTCACATCGGGGCGAACCTCGCAGCTCGTGACTGGCACGAGGGGTATGGTGCGCTGCGCCCGCTGGCCTCGGTCGACCCGCAACGCGTGCTGGTGGCGACCGGCAACATCGTGGAAGCGATCGCTCCGGCCGTCCGGGGCTTGCCTGGCCTGGAGCGGGTGTATGACGCCAGCCAAGGGGCGGCAGGTGAAGTGGCCGAGATTCTGGCGGCCGGCTATCCGCGCGTCTTCGGCGTGTTCGGCGCCCACCGCTTCCACCACGTGGCCGGCGATGACCTGCGGTGCGTGGAGGTCTCACATGTGGCGGTCGCGACAAAGGGCCTGCGGGCCGCCGTCTTGGCCGCACTTGTCTGACAGTGGACAGGCGCTGCCGGCGCGCCCTATCTCATTACTCCTTTGTCGAGATCGAGATGTCCAAACGGCTGCCCAAGACGGAGGTCTCCGGTTCGGACCCCTACTGCGTCCTCACGGAGGGCGTCCTGCACAAGGTGCTGGCCGGTGAGCTGGCGCCGGGCGACCGCCTGACGGAGAGGTTTATTGTCGAGACCTCGCGCTGCACCCATGCGGCGGCGCGAGAGGTGTTGCACCGCTTGCAAGGCCTGGGCGCAGTAGTTGTGTCGCAGCGGCGCGGCGCCCGCGTCGTCTCCGCGCGCGAAGCGCCTCCAGACGAAGTCGAGCTCGTCTGGCGTCGACTCCTCCCTCTCCTCGAGGCCGCGGCCGGCTCGGTCTTTTCGGCGCCGGCGCGGGGCGCTCCGGCGGAGCGGCACGTCGCGACCGTGCAGGCGCTGAAGCGCCTCGAAACGCTGTCTGGCGAGCATCGCCTGGCGCAGTTGCTCCAGCAGATCGCCCTCCAGCGCGCGATCGTGAGCGGCGGCTCATGACAGCGGAGGTTCAGGACTACCTCGCCACGACCGAAGACCTCGTCGCCCCCGCCATCCCCACGCCGAACACCCTACCGGAGCAGATCGCAGCCGTCGTTCGTCAAAGGGTTCAGTTCGGGCAGCATCGCCCGGGGGAACCCCTTCGGGAGCTGGCCCTCGCCGCCGAGTTCGGCGTCAGTCGCGGACCGGTCCGCGAGGCCCTTCGCCTTCTGGAGCGGGAGAACCTGATTCGGATCCGCGGCCGCGCCGGCGCCACGGTCGTCAGCTGGACGCCTGCGGAGCTGGAGTCGCATTTCCGGATCCGCGCCGAAATCTCGGCGCTCTACATGCAGCTCGCCGCCGCTCGCCCCCAAAAGCCTCCCGTCCTGCTGTCGGCCATTGCGGCGGGCGCGAGCCTCCTAGGCGATATCGCCCGGGACGAGGCGGCCGAACTCACAGACTACCTTCAAGCCCGCCGGCGCCTCGCTCAGGTCATCGGCGTCCTGGCCGCCGCCCCTTATGTGACCGGCCTCTCCGCGCGGCTGGAGCGGGAAGTGGCGCTTCTCTGGGCTCCCATGCTCTCCAAGTCGAGGCAAAAGGCCTCCGCCGAGAGCTGGCGGAGAATCGCTCGGGCCATCGCAAAAGCTGACGAAGCGACGGCCGCTGCGGAGGGGCGCCGCATCGTCCTCGACGCCATGGCGGAGGCGTTGAGGCTCCAAATCTCGGCCGCTGCCGAGGTTTAAAGCCACGGCTGTCAAGCGGCGCCGAGGGCCGGCTGCCGCGGCCCTCTGGCGCCTGGGTCGCAGCGTCCCCGGTGCCTCAGGCCCTCGCCTGTGCAGGGTAGTGTCCGGAAGGTTCAGCAAAAGCGCCTGAAAGAGGCGGTCATGGCAGAGTGGTGGCGCTGACCAACCACTCCCCACGAAAGGGATGCGCCATGACCAAGCGCGAGGCTACGCCGGCAGGCGTGGACATCAAGGCGTTGCTGCTGTCGGACGAGGGCGGCTTCCGGGCGGTTCTGCAGGAGGCGCTGCAGGCGGTGCTCGAGCGGAGATGACGGAGACATGCAGGCCGAGAAAGGCGAGGGCGGACGGAAGGCCGGCTGGGCTACCGGTCAGGCTACTACGAACGCAAGCTGGTGAGCCGGGTTGGGGTCTTGGAGTTGCGGGTTCCGCAGGACCGGTCGGGCCGGTTCTCCACCGAGCTGCTCGAGCGCTACTAGCGCTCGGAGAAGGCGTTGGTGGCGAGCCTTGCGGAGATGTATGTCCAGGGGGTCTCGACCCGGAAGGTGAAGGCGATCACCGAGGAGCTGTGTGGCCATGGCTTCTCGGCCTCGTCGATCAGCGAGGCGACGGCCAAGCTGGACGCGAGCCTTAAGGCGTTTTTCGAGAGGCGCCTGGAGGAGCCGTTCCCCTATCTGATCCTGGATGCGCGCTACGAGCGGGTGCGCGAGGCCGGCCATGTAGCCGAAAGCCCGTTCGACGGGTTCGAGGCGGCCCAGCGCGGCGAACTCGTCGAGTAGGAAGAGCACCGGGGCGCCGCCGTTTCCCGGCGTCCGCGCGATGTCCTGGAGCGCCTGGACGACCAGCAGGCGCAGCCAGCGCGCGTGCGTCTCCAGCCGCTCGGGCGGCAGGACCAGGAAGACCGTGGACGCGCCCGACTTCAGCTCGCCGAACCGGAAATCCGAGCGCGCCATTCCGCGAGTGATGCGGGCGCTGTCGAGGAAGTGCGTGTGGCGCTGCGCTGACGACAGAACCCCCGAGGCCTCGCGGTCGCTCTTGCCCAGATGCCGGTTGGCCGCGCGCCGCACCAGGCCGTCCGCGGCCAGGCTGGCCCGCATCTCCGTCAGCGTCGCCGACAACTCCTCCGGGCTCGCGGTCAGGAGGCTTCGGACCTCGCCCAATGTGCGCTGCTCGGGATCGCGGTTGCAGACGACATGCAGGATGAGGCCGGCGATCAGCGCCTTGGCCTCCTCGTTCCAGTGCGCCTCGCCGACATGCGCCGGCGGATCGTAGACCAGGGCGTCGGCCAGAAGCGCGGCGTCTTCGGCCAGGTCCGGGCTGCCCACGTTCAGCAGGTCGAGCGGATTGTAGGCGGCGGTCAGTTCGCCGCTGATCTCGAACGGGTCGAGCACATGCACGCGACCAAACTGCGCCCGCGCGCGGGCGGTGACACGGGCGTTCTCGCCTTTGGGATCGACGCAGATGATCGAGCGGTTGGCGGTGAGCAGGTTCGGGATGATGGCGCCGACGCCCTTGCCCGAGCGCGTGGGCGCGATGGTCATCAGGTGCGCGGGGCCGTCATAGCGGAGGAGCTGGCCGCCACGTTTGGGCTCGCGGCCGACGATCAGGCCGTCAGAGCGGCCCAGGGTCGCGCGAACCTGCCGGTCGGTCGCCCACCGGGCCGAGCCATGCACATCGGACTGAGCGGCCGACCGTTTCAACCGCCACGAGGTCCAACCCCCGAAGGCGCCCGCGCCGCCGACGAGGAGGATGCCGACGCGGATGCGGGGCAAGGCCCCGGACTACAGCGAGACGCTCGCCGCAATCGTCTACGGCCTGAAGAAGCTGGAAAGCCATCCGGCCATGCAGCTCACGCCGGAGCGCTTCAACAGCCAGGCCAAGGCGGCGGCGGAGGCCCTGCGCCGCGTGATCGAGCCGGACCTTCGCCATGCCGTCGCCGCCGTGGATCACGCCTCGCGCGAAATCGCGCGCTTCGCCGGCGACCTGCGGACCCGCGAGGCCCAGCGCAACGCGTTCGTCTACGCGGGCGCCGGCGGCCTCATCATCGGCATGGTGCTCTGGGCGATGCTGGCGGGACCGATCGCACGTCTGCTTCCGGATAGCTGGCAGGTCCCGGAGAAGATGGCCGCGGCCACGCTCCATCTGGACCGATGGGCGGCGGGCTCGCGCATCATGCGGTCAGCCGACCCGGGCTCATGGAAGACCGTCACTGCGGGCGCCCAGCTCTGGCGCGACAATCAGTCCGCGCTGGATGCGTGCATGAGGGCCGCGGACAGGGTGAAGAAGCCTCAGACGTGTAGGGTGATCGTTGGCGGACCAAGCGCTACGAGGCCATAAAGCGACGTCTGCCGCTCGCCTATCGAGCCCGTCTTGCTGGAGCGCACGGTTGAGCTAGCGTCTCTTCGTGCCGCTGAAGTTCAACGCATTGCTCAGGGATGAAGGAATCGACCCAGCCGACGTGCGCCTGCTGCGCCACCAGACCGGGAAAGTCAGAGGCCGAACGCCTTATGTCCTCTGGCGTGACGATCCCGCGGCCTTCGAACGCTATCAATCCACCCAAGACAGCGCCCTGCGGGAAAAGATCCCGGCTTCGACCCTTGGTAGCGTCCACTGAGGTGGTGGAAATTCGCTGAGCGAGGCGGGCCGCGGAGCCTCCACATTGCTCGGCGGACCGCCTCGCGGCGGTAGGGTTGGTCACCGGGGGTCTTTGTCCCAAGGTCGAGTTGCGAAGCTTGACCACGAGGGCAGGACCAACCCGATGACCGACGACACCATGGCCTTTCTGTCGCTGATCCAGAAGAGCGACGACGGCGATTTCCTGAAGTCCGTACCCGAAGCCGCGCTGCAGCGGATCATGGACTACGACGTGGAGAACCTGATCGGCGCTGCGCCGCATGAGCGCACGCCCGACCGGCAGACCTACGGCTACCATCTGGTGCGCGTGCAGGCCCGTACGCCGGGCGAGCCCCTGGGTTTCGAGGCCGCGCGGCCGGCGCTGGAGCAGGACTGGTCGAAGGCGCGCGGCGAGGCGGCGCGCAAGCAGCAGGATGAGGCGCTTCGCAGCCGCTACAGCGTGAGCATCGATCAGGCCGCGCTTGAACGGCTGGTGAAAGCCAATCCCCAATGATGAGGGCGGTCTCAAGCCCCTCGGCGGCGGCGCGGCTCGCCGCGCTGCTCGGACTTCTGCTCGCGATGCTCTTCGGCGCCGCGGCGCGGGCCCATGAGATCCGGCCGGTGTTCCTGGACGTCGAGGAGACCCTGCCGGGACGCTACGACGTCACGTTCAAGAAGCCCAACTTCAACGGGGTCCCCATTCCAGTGAGCCCCCGCGTCGACCCGCGCTGCGTCGTCGAGGCAGGGGGCGAGCCCCGCAGCTTCGGCGGCTTCTCGGTGGGCCGTCTGACGCTGCGCTGCGCCGATGGCCTGGCCGGCACCAGCATCGTCTTCGATGGCCTGGCGGGCACCATGGTGGACGGACTGGTGCGCATCCGCTTCGCGTCCGGCGAGGTGGTGACGGGTCGAGTGCATCCTGACGCCCACACCTTCGAGGTGCCGGCAAGCAGCAGCGCCTGGGACGTCTTCCGGCTCTACGTGCGGATTGGCGTGGAGCACATCCTCCTGGCTTCGATCACCTTCTGATTGTGTTCGCGCTCGTGCTCTTCGTGAAGGACTGGCGTCGCCTGCTCGTCACAGCGACCGCCTTCACCCTGGCGCACAGCATCACGCTGTCGATGTCCGCCCTTGGCGTGATCCGGTTGCCGGTGGCGCCGATCGAGGCGCTGATCGCCCTCTCGATCCTGATGCTGGCGTGGAGCTGGTCCGCAGCGACGATGCGCCGGAGCGCTCCCGGGGCCGGCGCCCGGCGACGCTGGCCTTCGTGTTCGGACTGCTCCATGGACTGGGCTTCGCAAGCGCCCTGGCCGAGATCGGCCTGCCCCAGCACGAGGTCCCGCTCGCGCTTCTGGCCTTCAATCTCGGCGTCGAAGCCGGTCAGATCGCCTTCATCGCCGCCCTGCTTGGGGGTGGGGTGGCTGGGCCGGGGTCTCGCCCCCGCCAAGCCGCGGGCGGCGTTTATGGCTTCCGCCTACGGGGTGGGTTCGCTGGCCGCGTTCTGGACGCTCGAGCGCGTGCTCGGCTTCTGACCGCGAGGCTCGCGGCGACCCGCGCCGCGCTAGGCAGAAGCGGCCTGGGCGGCGGCGTAGTCGTTCCAGATCGCGAGCACGCCTAACTGGGAAAGCTGAGCGAACATCCGCCGCAGATGGACGGCGTTCTCGGCGGCGAACCGGACCACCCGCGGGCGCCGGAGGGCATAGGCGGTGACGATCAGGCCGCCTTGCCGGGCCTCGATGTAGCCCAGCTCTTGGAGGGCGAGGACATGGCGGCGGACCGTCTCGGCCGGCAGACCGAGCCGCCGAGCAAGATCGGACCGGCGCACCGGCTTGCGATGACGGTCGTCGAGCAGGCCGTCAGCCTGCGCAAGCTCGGGGGCGATCGTGGCGCCGACATGCTCGGTGTTGGCGCGGAAGATCTCGAACAGCAGGAGGCAGGCGATGACGTCGCCGAACTCGGTGTGCGCCACGTCCATCGCCCGCAGCATGTAGTCGGAGACGACGCGGGCGACAGTCCGGACGGGCATGAGCCCGCCGGCGAGGCCGACGCTCGGCGGTGGCAGCCCCTCGAGCGCGCCGATGCCGCGCATGTCGGCGTGGAGCTGCCGAAGGCGCTCGAAGGCCCGCATCGCGCCGGTGAGGTAGTCGGGGTGGGTCAGGATCTCGGTCGGGACGATCACGCCGTCGCGGGTGATCTGGCACAAGCCGCTTCGGGCCAGGCCGTGCACCCGCCGGCGCACGCTCTCGAACGGTAACCGCAGGGAGCTCGCCAGCGCGTTCATGCTGACGGGCCGTCGGAGCTCGTCGGGCGGCGGCGTCTCCGCCCCGGCGAACTCGACCTGCAGGTCCGCCCGGCCGCTGATCGTCGCCACGTTGGCCTGGACGATGGTCGACAGCAGCAGGGCGTCGAGGGGATGGCGCCCATCACGCCCGATCTGGATCAGGTCGAGGATGAAGGCGACGCTCGCCCGATGCGCCGCGTTGGCCACGTCCTGGGCCCGCACGGGATCGGTCGACGTCGAGGTGGGGACCATGAGGCGAAACTCTGCGGTGGGACCGACTTGTCGTCAACGTCGCCTCCCGGTGGCCGCCTGACATGGCGCCAGGCCGCCCCCCCGGTCGGGCCTGGCGCGACGGCCCACCGACGGCGGCTGCGCCGCCGTCGGTGTCGCTTGCTCTACAGGCGCACGTTCACGCGCAGGAAGAGGTAGCGTCCGACGCCGCTGACCGGAGTGGCCACCGACCCGGTGTAGGGGAGCTCTCCCGTCAGGTTCTTCACGCCGAAGGTGACGTCGAGATCGTCCCGCGCCTCCCAGCGCACCGAGGCGTCGTGGATCCAGATGGAATTGGCGTAAGGCGTCACGAAGTTCGCCGAGTTCTCGACCTCGACTCCCGTGAGGCCCTGGCGGCTCAGGTAGGTGGAGTAGAGGCTGGCGGTGACGTCGCCGACCCGCCACTGCAGGATGGTGTTGAGGGCCCACTTCGGAACGTTGATCTCATAGAGTTCCGGGTTTGCCCGGTCCGGGTCCTGCACGAACGGGAAGTCGTTGCGCTTCTCCATCCAGGTGCCCTGGACGGCGAGACTGAGGTCGCCCCAGCGGTCGAGGCCCACGTCGGCCAGGGCCAGGCGATAGGCGGCCGAGAAGTCGACGCCCGCAGCCTCGAGGCTCGCGAAGTTGAGCTGGGTCTGCAGCAGATAATTGAAGCCCAGGTAGGTCGGCGAGCCGGCCGTCCGGTTACGGGTGAACAGGGCGCAATACTGGTTGTCCAGGCTGGGCGCGTCATAGCAGCTGTTGACGATGTCCTGGGCGCTGACCGCCGAGATGGCCTCCTCGATCTCGATGTTCCAGTAGTCCACCGAGAGCACCAGGCCCGGGGTCCAGCGCGGCTGCAGGACGGCGCCGACCGTGTAGGACTTGGACTTCTCCTCCTGCAGGTCGACGTTGCCGCCCGTCTGCCCGGTGAAGCGGGCGGTCAACGGGTCGACGTAGGTGTAGGCCCCTGTGATGCCGAGGTCCTGGCGGCAGTTGGCCTCGCGGAATTCGCTGCCGTTGTCGAGCTCGTTGGCGTCGCACGGGTCGATCGGCCGGAAGGTGGCGGAATCCAGCGGCGAGAACAGCTCGATGATGTTCGGCGCCCGCACCGTGGTGGCGTAGCCCGCCCGCAGCCGCAGGTCCGACACCGGGGACCAGACGCCGTCGATCTTGTAGGTCTCGGTGCGACCGACCGTGGAGTAGTCGCTGATGCGGCCGGCGAGGGTGACGCTCAGCTCGTTCACGAACGGGAGGCCGCCGAGCAGCGGCAGGGCCACTTCGCCGAAGGCTTCCTTGACGCTGAAGTCGCCGGACACCGCCGCCGAGGGGATGTACTGGAAGACATAGCCCGCGGCGTCGTAAGGATCGGGCGTGAAGGCGCTCTCCTCCTTGCGGTATTCCGCGCCGACGACGAAGGCGATCGGCCCGCCCGGTAGGCTGAAGAAGTCCTTGGTGTCGCCGCGCAGGAAGCCGCTCACGACCGTCTGCTCGATCTTCGACTTGTCGGTGCCGTAGTAGTTGAGGAAGGCGCGCGCCTCGGGGCTCGCCATGTTCGCGCCGAACAGGTTCAGGGGCGCGCAGGTCCCGTCGAGGGGATTGAAGGTGGTGAAGCCGCCGAACTGGCCGATGTCGCCCGGATAGTTGGCGGTGTCGGTGAGGAAGGAGTATGGGGGCAGGGCCGTGGGGTCGAGGCTCGAGCGGCAGACCGCCTGGCCGGTCGCGGGGTCGATGACCGCATCGACGGCGGCGAAGAAGCGGTCTTCCAGGCGGCGGGCCGACCTGAAGGCCTGCTCGGTGCGGCCGTAGTTGGCCGAGACCTCGTAGGTCCAGCCGTTGTCGAACCCGCCGGTGAAGCCGGCCACCGCCCGATAGGTCTCCCGGTCGAACTCCTGGCGCGGGTCGAAGATGTCGGCGTGGTCGCGGGCGACCGTCACCTGGATCGTCTCGGCGATCGATGGGTCGGCGGCGATTTCGGCGTTCACCAGGGCGCGGATCTCGCCGGGATGATAGATATTCATTAATATGTTGTTTTCTCACGCTATTTTTGGTAGATTCATCACGCACAAGCCCTGCACACCCACGGCGAATCAATGACTTAGCGCCGCGATCTGCACGGAACCTGCACAGCGTGAGGGTTTTCCCATGGCGTTCGTGACCGACAAGGAAGAAATCAAGCCCGGCCTCATCATCTTCCGCCGAGCCGACGTGGACCATCGCAACTGGTACTGCCGCGTCAAGCTCCCCAAAGCTGACCGCTACAAGACCGTATCCCTCAAGACCAGCGACATCGGCGTGGCGCGCCATCTCGCCACCGAACAGGAGATCAAAGTCCGCGTCCGCCTTGAGAGCGACATCCCGGTCTTCAATCACCCCTTCCGCGCCGTGGCGAAGGAATACCTGGCCACCCAGGAGGCGCGCGCCAAGCGCGGCGAAATCAGCAAGGAACGGCCGAAGAAGCTCAAGGCCGTGATCGAGGGCGCGCTGGAGGATTACGTCGGCTCGGTTCAGGTGCATCGGATTGGCGACGAGCTTTGGGCGGGCTATCCCGCCTGGCGGCGAGAGAACGGCGCCGGCCGCAACCTGCGCAACGGCGTGCGCGAAATCTCGGCCGAGGAGGCGGCGGAGCTGGACGCCCGTGACGTCGCTTCACGCGCCAGGGCGATGGCGAAGCGCGGCTTCACGAAGCTGCGGCCTGTGACGCCCGCGCCGGCCAAGGCCCGCACCGTGGCCTTCATCAGCGACAGCACCATCCGCTTCGAGATGTCGATCTTCGGGGCGGTGATGAACCACGCCATCAAGAAGCGTTACGCCCCCGCCAGCCAGCGGTTCGAGGATCGCCCCAAGCTCAAGACCATGCGGCGAGACGAGTTCACGCTGGAGGAATACCGCCACCTCCACACCGTGGCCCGGTCATGGGTCAAGGATGCGATCCGGCCGTCCAGCACCTGGTATCGGACGGTCGCCTACAACTTCATCCTGATCATGTGCAACACGGGGATGCGCCCGTCCGAGGCCAAGAACCTGCGCTGGCGCGACATCACCACCGGCAAGGATCGGGAGGGCCGCGAGCTGGTGATCCTGTTCGTCCAGGGCAAGGGCAAGTCGCGCAAGCTGGTCGCCCCCAAGAGCGTCGGCGACTACTTCGAGCGCATCCGCGAGGCCACGCGGGAATACCGGCGCCAGGCGGCCGAGGCCGAAGGCAAAGAGGCGCCCGAGGTCGAGTTCGGGCCCGAGGGACGGGTGTTCACCACCATCACCGGCGAACCGGCCAAGTCGCTCTATCAGGCGATGATCGAAGACCTTCTCATCAAGGCCAAGCTGCGCGAGGGCGCCTCAGGCGTCCCTCGGTCCACCTATTGCTTCCGTCATACCTACGCGACCTTCCGCCTGGCCGAGGGCGTAGACGTGTACTTTCTGGCCGAGCAGATGGGGACCTCGGTCAAGATGATCGAGGAGCACTACGGCCACGTGAACACCGTCAAGCACGCCGACCTCGTGCTCCAGGGCATGGGCGGTTGGGACCCGGGCGCGGCCGTCGGCGAGGTCGCAGCCGACAGCGCCAAGGCGTCTCGCATTCCACGCGTAAAGGCTAGGACGGCCGAACCCAGCGCAAAGCTTCGCCGCCGCAAGTCTTGAATGGAGATGATTCGGCGTCGGGCTCCGACGCCGCGCCTTTTCAAATCCCACCTTGTCCGGCGCGCCCGAGGACGCTCTTAAGCGGACAAGACCACTAATACTGGCGGGAAAAAAGCCGCGCCGAGTTCGGCGCGGCCCCGCCGGAAGGCTTGCGCCCGGCCGGCCGCCGGCCGACTTCGCCGGGCCTTCCCTCGAACTGAGAATTCTTCGGCCCCAGATGTGTCCACCCAGTGTTCGGGCTCAATGGCTGGACTGACACTCCCCCGCCACAACGCAAGGAAGACGACAGCAGGCGCACTGGATTTAGGTCCGAACGCTTCACGGCATGGGGGTTCGAGTCCCTCCGCCCGCGCCACCTCGGGACAAAACTGGGCACTCGCTGCGCGCGCCCGGCTCCGCCGGCTTGTGGCCTTGACTGGCCAGCGCCGGTCCGGCTGTTGGCTGCCAAGCGCTCACGGCTTTTCGCGTCCCGACGCCCACGCCAGCCTGCTGAAGCTGCCACCCCTCGAATTATTTTTTTCCGCGACCCCGGCGCCGGGTTTGCGCCCTCTTATCTGGGTGAATGCGCTGAAAGGGTGAGTGCTTGGCGCGCGTAGCAGACGATCTCTTGCTCGCGGCGCAGTCGGGTGGGCCATCGTCCACCAGACCGCGCATCCTTGGCTATCCTTGGGCGCGGGCGTTGCCGCCCTCGTCGCACTACGCGGATGCCCGATGTGCTGGACCGCCTGTCAGCGGTTCATCGACGACGTGCTGAAGCCGAGATTCCTGCCCACCGTGCGCCCCACCCAGTTCAACTACCCGGTCGACATTCAGGGCAAGTGGCACGGCAGCCGCTATCGCTTCATCCAGCGCTATCGATCAGGCTTTCCAGATAACTTGGGCGAAGAATTCGGCGCATGGCTGCGAGGGGATGCCGATCTCGCCCGGCGCCGCCCCGCCGCGTTCGGGGCTGTCGGCGTGGGCGGGCGCTACGACGACATATCCACCGCGGGCGAAGGTTTCGGCGAGCGCTGCGACTCCGTCGGGCTTCCCCATCAATCCATGGCTGAGCACCAGGATCGGATAGACGCGGGCGTCGTGGGCGCGGTGAGGGAGATCGGCAGGGGAGCGCCATCGGGACCCGAAATGGTCGTGCGCTGACTGCTGATGGGGAGCTCGGACAAGGTTCTTCCTCCTTCGGCTTTGATTATGATTTCACGAAAGAAGGCATATTGTTAGACAATGTTCCACGCCGTTGAGCGAACGAGCACGGAGTTGGCGACGACAGAGTTGACGCCCGTCGAAGCCTATAGCCCCGGACCATGGCAAAGGTTGTCCGAGGAATGACACAATATCCTCGGAATGAATTGACAATCGGCAAGTCCATCCAGACCTTGAGCGAAGGGGCGGCCAGCGACGCCGTGCGATGGTCAGGGACATCGGCTCCATCGCCTGCCGTTCGGAAGTGCGCCGCGCACACAAGACCCGGCCATGCAGGACCGGGATCGCTCAGGGGGAATCCAGATGCAGACCTTCGCGAACCTCGTGGTGGACGCCAACGCCTATGGCCACGGCGCCAGCCGATCATCGAACGCGGACGACTATCGCTTCACCATGTACGCGCCGGACGCACCCGGGCGCTACAAGGTCATTGTCTTCAGCCACGGCATCGGCGGAACGCCGGACGCGGCCACCGAACTCGCCGCCGGATGGACGGCCAAGGGCTATATCGTGCTGGCTCCCACTCATCCGGACTCCCCCGAGTCCCTGGTCGGCTATCTGGCCTCGGGCCTGACGGACAGGGCCCGATGGGAGTTCCGCGCCAACGACGTGAAGATCGCCTTGGATATCGCCGAGGCGAACCAGATCAACGGCGGGGGCGTGATCCCCAGCGGCTATTCCTTCGACGTCTCGGAGCCGGTGGTCGCCGGCCATTCCTTCGGCGGCAATATGGCGGCGATCATCGCAGGCGCTCGGCCGACCTTCGACGGCGTGACCTACGACTGGTCCGACAACCGCTTCATAGCGAGCATCGCGTTCTCTGGGTCCGGAGCTGAGGGAACCGACGTCCCGTTCGAGACGGCGGCCTTCGATACAATCGACATTCCGTTCCTCCGGATCACCGGCGGCTACGACTTCTCTCCCGAGACCGCCGATCCGGGCGACCGCCTTGACGGGGTGTTACGCAACCTCGCAGACGCCGACATCCACGGCGTGTTCATCGCCACCGCGTCCCACGCCACCGTGGTGAAGCCGGTCGACAACCTGTTCGGCCTCGACCCCGACCCGCAGGCCACGTTCGACGCCGCGGCGCTGGCCGCCGACCGGTTCCTCGACGCCTATATCGACGGGGACGCGACGGCCCTTGCCGCGCTGGAAGCCACCACGGTGACCGCCAGTCAGGCCGGCACGGATTCCGCGAATACGGTGTCGCTCAGCGCCAGCGCAGACATCTATTTCGCCCGCGGCGGCAACGACAGCATCTCCGGCGGGGACGGGGCCGACCAGCTCTACGGCATGGCGGGCGCGGACACCCTGGCTGGCGGGAACGGCAATGATCTGCTGAACGGCGGCGCCGGCAACGACTCGATGGCCGGCGGCGCCGGCGACGACTTCTACGTGCTGAACACGGGGAGCGACGTGGTTTCCGAAGCCTCGGGGCAAGGGATCGATGCCGTGTTCGCCGATGTCACCTACGCCCTGGCGGCCAATGTCGAGAACCTGATCCTGTCGCAGTCGGACATCCTGGGCGTGGGTGATCCGGCCCTGAACGGGACCGGCAACGGCCTCGCCAACAATCTCCAAGGCAACAACAGCGGCAATGTGCTCAGCGGCCTCGGCGGCGCCGACACGCTGAATGGGGGCGAAGGCGACGACGTGCTCGTCGGCGGCGCCGGAGCCGACCGGCTGACCGGCGGCGGAGGCCAGGACCGGTTCGACATCGACGCGACCGGCGACAGCCCGGTCGGCTCCGGGCGGGATGTGATCACCGGCTTCGACGGGGTCGGGGCCGCCGCCGGCGACCTCATCGACGTCTCGACCATCGACGCCCGAACGGGAACCAGCGGCAACCAGGCCTTCACCTTCGTCGGAACGGCCGCGTTCTCCGGCGCCGGCCAGATCCGGGCTGTCGACAGCGGGCCGGACGTGGTCCTCCAGTTCAACACCGACACGAACACCGCCACCGTCGAGATGGAGCTGCTCGTCCAGGGCGTGGCCAATCCGGCGAGCTTCACGGCGGCCGATTTCATCCTGTGATCGTGCGAGACGGGAACCCGATGAGACGGACTGGCTTCGCCATGGCTCTGGCCGTGGCGCTGATTGCGGCGCCCGCCACCGCGGCCGCCGAGCAATTCGGGGCGGTAACGCGCTACCTGGAGGACGGCTACCGGAGCCTCGGTCTACCGGGCGCGTCGCTCCTGGTCGTGAAGGACGGCAAGACGGCCTACGAACGCCACTTCGGCGCCTACACGGCTGAAACCGTCGTCCCGATCGCCTCCGCCAGCAAATGGCTGTCGGCTGCGGTGGTCATGACCCTGGTAGACGAGGGCCGGCTCGACCTCGATGCGCCGATCTCGACGTACCTCCCCCAGTTCACGGGGAAGAAGGGCGAAATGACCATCCGGCAGATGTTCGCCCATACCTCCGGGCTGATCGAGCCGCCGAGCGACGGCACGCGCTGGAACTACGACATCACCATGGCCGAGTACGCCGACCGCATGGCTCGAGACGGGGTCATGGCCGGCGACCCCGGAACAGGCGTCCGCTACGCTAGCGCCTCTATGCAGGCCGTGGGGGCGGTCGCGGAGAAGGTCACCGGCAAGTCCTGGAACGAGCTCTTCCGGGAGCGGATCGGCATTCCGTGCGACATGCCCGACACAACGTACGTCCGTACGCCCGGCACCGCGCCGCCCGCCACGATGAATGAGCCCACGCGCAATCCGATGGTCGCGGCGGGAGCCCGATCCTCGATGAGGGACTATGGCCACTTCCTCGAGATGATCGCCAACGGAGGCGTCTACAAAGGCCGGCGCGTGATCTCGGAGCGGTCGGTCCGCGAGATGCAAAAGGACCAGACCGGGCACCTCCCGCTTCTGCGGGCCTCCAACGATCGGCTGGGACGCGAGTCGCATTACGGCCTGGGTCAGTGGATCGACGTCCAGGCTCCAGACGGTCGCACGATCCAGGTCTCCAGCCCCGGCGCATGGGGGTTCCGGCCGTGGCTCAACCTCGATCGCGGCGTCTACGGGGTCTTCGTGATGCAGCGGAAGGTGGGCGGCCCGGTGGTCAGCGCGACCTTCGACCCCTGGAAGCTGATCGACCTGGTCCACGAAGCCGCCGCCGACGCGCGCTGACCGGAGCCCGCGGTTCTCAGGATGACCGGCGCTGCGTTGCCGCGGCGCCTCGGACGTGCATGATCGGCGCCGGTTCGCACAATCCCACCATTTTCGTCGCCAATCCCGCCAGGCTCATGCCGCCCAAGACCCGTGAAGAGGCCCAGCCAAGCCGCCGCCCGAGCCGGCGCGGCGTCCCGTCGCCAGAGGCGCCGCCGGGGCGGAGCGCCGTCCGCGAGGTGGTCCGAGCGCTTCGCCGGCAGATCCAGAGCGGGCAATTGAAGCCGGGCGAATGGCTGCGCGAGGTCCGGTTGGCCGAGGAGCTGAAATCCAGCCGCTCGTCGGTGCGGGAGGCGCTTCGCGTGCTGGCTGGCGACGGGCTCGTGGAGATCGAGAGGTTTCGCGGCGCGCGGGTCACCACCCCGAGCCTCTACGAGATCTTCGATCTCTTCGAGGTGCGAGCGGCGCTGTTCGGCCTGGCGGCCCGGTTCGCCTGCTTTCGCGCGCCGGACGCCGCCCTTCGCGAGATCGTCATGCGCATCGAGCGCCTGGTCGCTGACGCGGAGAGCACTACGGCCGAGCAACGGGTCAACGAGGGCGTCGAGATCGGCACGCTCATCGGCCTGCACGCCAGCGCCGACGCCCGCGCGATGCTGGCGACCGCCCATCGCAAGGCGCGCTGGCACCTGTCCTATCTGGACTTGGGCGAGGCTGGAGGCTCCTACGGGCCGCTCGCCGACTGGAGCGACCTTGCGGCCAAGCTCGCGGCCCGCAACGCCGAGGGCGCCGCCGACGCGGCGCGGCGCATCGTCTACTACATGCAGCAGGAAGTGACGAAGGTCCTCGTCGCCCGCGGAGCCGGCGGCCTCTGAACGCTCGCCGTCAGGCCGGTCGCAGACGCGGCAGGCGGTAGGCGCCGGTGCGGAACTCGCGCCGCGGGAGATAGGCCCGGAAGTTCATCTGGAACGGCCCGTCCGGCGCCGGCAGCCAGTTGCTGCGCCGCTCCGGGCCGGGGTCGTCGGCGCCGATCCAGATATCCAGCGACCCGTCGGCATTGCGCTTCAGGCCCGGCGTCCGGTCGCCGATCGCGTAGCGGTCGATCGGATTGCGCACGAAGAAGAACTGCCCCTCGGGCGTCGCCTCGTACATGCTGAGCGACCAGAAGGCGTCGACCGGAGGCTGGCGGTCGGCCGGCAGGTGCAGGTTCAGGCGCCGGCCGGGGCTGAAATGGCGCCCGCCGGCTGCGTCGCCCTCTGCGAACATGTACATGGCCTCGTCCAACGGCAGGGCCGCCAGGCCGCCCAGCGCCACCTGGGCCCGGTACAGGTAATCCTGGCCGAAGTTCCCGAGGTTCTCCTTGGGATAGCCCCAGCCGTCGATATAGCCGCCGGGGGCCATGCCGCCACGGACGGCGCTTCGGCCCTGCTCGAGGCCGGCGGCGATCCGCGCCCCGTCCGCGGCGCTGAACCGGTTCGCCTGGAAGCCGTCGACCAATCCGAGCGGCGCGATGCGAGCCAGCATCGCCGCATCGGCCGCGGGCGGCGGATTGAGCCGCAGGAGCTGCGATGCCTGGGCGAGATAGGCCTGCCAGGGCGCATCGCGCGCGACGATGGCCGGTGGCGGCGGGACGTCCTGCGGCGCCTGGAGCGTGATCTGCTCGGCCGCCGCCCGGGCGGCGGCGAAGTCCTCCGGGCTGGCCACCAGGGTGCGGCCCAGGCACCAGACGTGGTCCGTCGGCGACACGATCACCCCCGGTCCCGGCCGTCCGCCCGGCGGCGCGATGACGAAGGTCCCGCCGGCGGGCGTCGTGCGCGTCCCCAGCACCGCGAAGTTGTTGGAGTAGGCGTCCATCAGCGCCACCGAGACGTATCTCCGGCGGCCGTCCGGCACGGTCAGCGTCGCGGGACCGCGGCTGAGGTCGAGCTGGGCGGTGGAGTAGAGCGTGTCGTTGTTCGGCGTCGTCACGACGCGCGCCTGCCAGTCCGCCAGCTGGCGCGAATGGTTGAGGCGGTTCAGCCCGGTCGTGGCCGTCCGCACGTGCCGCGTGCGGGCGACCTCCATGAGCGGCAGGGTGAAGATGAACGCGTCCCGCGCCGCCGCGGCCAGGTCGGGCGCAGCGAGCGCGGATGTCCCGAGAAGCGGCGCGGCGGCCGCGACGAAGAAGCTGCGGCGATCGATCATGGGTGCGTACTCTCGGGCGGTTGATGGCGAAGGGCGCGGCCCCGTGGCGGGACGCGGCCGGATCTGTTTCATGGCTCGACGGCGCCCGGCCGCCAGGCGTCGGGGATGGCGGTGGGCGCGCCGCAGCGGCCGGCCTTGACGAAGCCCTGGGCGATCGGCCGGACCCGGCCGGGCAGGGCGCAGAGCTCGGCCGCCGCGCGAGCGTCGCCGCCGAGGTAGGCTCGCCAGAAGCGGATCGTCTCGTCCGTCACCAGCCGCATGTGCGCGGGGTCGGTCGGCTTCATCTGGGCCCCCGTCCGGCGGCCGCCGAAGACGGCGTGGTCGCCCCCCTCGAGGACCACGAGGAACTGATCGGCGCCCTCGATCGCCTGGAAGGGCAGGGTGCGTTCCATGGGGCTCCGTTCCAGGTCGAACGGCGTCACGTCCTCGGTCCCGGTGAAGTGGAGCATGGGCGTCCGGATCTTGGCCAGAGCCGCGCGCGGCGCCTCGTTCCGCGGCTTGTTCGGACTGTAGGCGATCGCCGCCCGGATGCGCGGCTCGGCGAACGAGCGGGCGGCTCCGGGCGTGCGCTGGCCGACGGCCACCAGGGTGGCGAGCGCGCCGTAGGAATGACCGGACATCCCCAGCCGGGAGAGGTCCGCCTTGCCCCTGAGGTCGGGACTGGCGCCGCGGGCGAGCTGGTCGATGGCGAACGGCGTGTCGCCGTACCGCGCCTGGGCGGCCTCCGCGGTCATGCCGCGGCGACCGGCTGCGACCAGACCGGCGCGTCCGCCGCCGCCGGCCAGAAGACCGCTGTCGGAGCCCGCGTGCTGCAGGGCGACCACCAGGAATCCCGCCCGCGCCACCGCCTCCAGGATGTAGGTCGAGGCCTCGCGCGAGCCGCCGAGGCCATGCGAGTGGATGATCGTCGGGAACGGGCCTGCGCCGGCGGGGACATAGGCCTTGTAGGGGACGACGCGGTCGTTGCGCGCCAGGTCGCGCCACTCGCCGTAGCGCACCTCGACCGGGCTCGGCGCCAGCCGGGCGGCCTCCGTGGCCTGAGAGGCCGCGAAGGCCGCCGACGGCGCCGCGGGGAGGAGTGCGGCGAAGGCGGAGCGGATGAGGGTCCGGCGATCCATGGTCATGGCCTACCAGGCGTAGCGCAGCTGGGCGCCATAGGTGCGCGGGATGTTCCAGCGGCGGGCGGAGGGGCCCTCGAACACGATGTAGGACTCGTCGCCGACGTTGTTGGAGAACAAGGCGAACTCCCACGGACCGCGCTCCACCCCGGCCCGGACGTCGAGCAACTGGTAGTCGTGCAGGTCAGGCGTCTGGGCGATCTCCTGGACGCCGCCCCAGCGGCCGCTGCCCTTGAGGTTGAAGAAGCCGATCATGCCGGAGGCAAGCTCGCGGCGGTAGTTCAGCGAGAAGTTGGCGGTCCATTCCGGCCGTTGCGGGCCCTGGCGGCCCTTGTCGGGACCCGAGGTGATCTCGCCGCCCTGCCGCGAGCCCCCCACGGTCAGGCGCGCGCGGCCGCCGAAGAGCTCGGCCCGCATGGTGAGTTCCGCCTCGATCCCCCAGAGCTCCGCCTCGCCGGCGTTGAACACGAACGGCGTCGCCTGGACGGGGCAGACCGGACTGCCCACGAAGCAGCCGTTGTCCGTCTGGACCAGCAGATCGTCGACATAGGTCCGATAGGCCGCCGCCGCGAGATAGATGTGGGGCGTGATGTCGCCCTTGGCGCCGATCTCGTAGGCGGTCGCCACCTCGTCGTCGAAGTTCGTCGGGATCTCCCGGGGCTGGCGCGGATCGCCCAGGGCCAGGTTGAAGCCGCCGGCCCTGTAGGCCGTACCGACCTTGGCATAGGTGAGCCAGTTCGCCAGCTTGTAGGCGGCGGTGACATTGTACGAGACGTTGTGGCTCTCGGTCCCCGTGTCGATCCTGAAGCCGACGCCCGAGGGATTGCCGGTGCGCAGGTCCAGCCGATCGGACAGCAGCTCCTTGTCGTCGTCGGTGTAGCGGAGCTCGCCGGTGACGTTGAGGCGGTCGGTGAGATCGTAGCCGACCGAGCCGTAGGCGGCCCAGGAGACGAAGTCGAGGCGGCTGACGCTCACCGTCCCTGGGGACGGGTCCGCCCGCGTCGGCGTGCGAGACAGGAAGTTCTGATACTTGTCGTTGAGGTCGTAGTACTCGAATCCGGCCAGCCAGGCGAGGCCGCCCGCCTTCTCGCCCACGATGTGGATGTCCTGGTAGAGGATGCGGGCGAAGTCGTTCTGCGAGCCGCCCAGGTTCGGATCGCCCTGAGAGGCGCCCGGCGCCACCAGTCCCGCGGCCGCCACGGCCGCCTGGAATTCCGGCGAGGCCGCATCGCGGTCGTAGGCGTTCTGGCTGCGCCGTTCGCGGACGGCGGTGGTGGAGGTGATCGTCGCGAAGCCCAGGTCGTAGTCGACGACCAGTTCGCCGTGGTTCACCTGCTGCTTGGCCGACGACGGGCTGTTCCAGGGGATGACGTACTTGTCCTGGAAGACGCCCCGCGGATAGACCGCGCTGCCGGTTATGTGAACCTGGTACATCAGGCCGGGAAGCTGGTCGCGGCCGTGCTCCACCAACAGGTTGGCGATGAGCGGGCCGTTGTCGTAGCGCAGTTGCGCCCGATAGATTTCCGTCTCCTGGGCGTCGAAGTACTCGTCCCGCACGGGATTGTAGTAGAAGCCCTCCCGCTGCTTCATCAGGTTCGCGCCGACCCGCAACGACAGATGCTCCCCCAGGGGCTCATTGTGCACGAGCTGCAGCTCGGCGCGCTCGTGGTCGCCCACTTCCAGAAGCGCGTAGCCGGCGCGATCCGGCCCCGGCCGCGCCGAGACGATATTGATCGAGCCGCCCACGGCGTTGCGGCCGTTCAGGGCGCCTTGGACGCCGCGCAGCACCTCGATCTGCCCGACATCGAAGAAGTCGACCTTCGAAAAGGTACGGCCGCCGACCTGGCCGCCGCCCACATAGACGCCCCCCCGGAACAGGCCAACCGCCGCATCGGCGGACGTCGCGCGGCTGGTCCCCGAGCCGCGGATCGACACCTCCGAGGTCACGGGGTTGGACGTGTTGGCGAAATTCACCGCCGGCACGTTCTGCAGCAGGCTCTGGGTATTGGCGATGCCGCCCATGTCCCGGATCTGCTCGGCCCCGAAGGCGGCGCCGGCCGCTGGGATGTCCCGCAGGCTCTCCTCGCGCTTGCGGGCGGTCACCACGACCTCGTCGACCTGCGATCCGTCCGACGTCTGGGCCATGGCTGGTGCGGCGAGCGCCAGGACGACCGCCGTCAGCGACGCCTGCGACAGGGCTTTCGATCTGTGCACTCTCTTCCCCCTCCGCGGCGCTAATTCTTGGCGTTACGGCGCGGTAACAGGAAGTGAGGTTCACCTGGCGGACCCGTGTTGTCCAATGCCTAGAAGGAGTGAAGCCATAGCGTCGTGTCCGGGCCCCTAGCGCGGCGGGACCAGGTCGAGCCCACCAGTCGGCGTTCGCGGTCGGCGCGGCTCAGGGCGCGAAGCTCGAGCGACCCTGGATGCCCCAGCGGCCGTCGACGCGAGTGACGATGTAGATGGAGTCGAACGCGCCGATCAGGCTGCCGTCGGCGCGGAAGCGGGCAAAGCGGGTGTCGATATGCACCTTGTCCGGCCCCGCATGGATCACCTGGCGCCGCTGCCAGGCCGAATGATGCCATTCGCTGAGCGCGCCCTCGCCGAACATCGCGGGCGTGTGGAAGCCAGGGTTGATGACGGTCACCTTGTTCGAGGCGAACCGTACATGCGGGAAGTTGAAGGTGGCTTCGAACGCCTTCACGTCACGTGCGTTGAAGGCCGCCATGAAGGCGTCGAGGCGCTCCTGGGCGGCGGCGATCTCCTTCGCATAGGATGCGTGCTTGGGCTCCACAGGCGGCGCTGGGACCGACTGGCCGGCGGCGGCCGACGCCCCGCCCAGCGCCAGCCCCAGGCTCGCGATCATCGCTCCGATCCGGCTCATCGTTCGTCCTCCATATAGCGCCTGCGGCTCAGACGATCCGCGAGGAGGGGATCTCGGGATCAAACGGCCAGTCCACGTCCGGCGAATCCAGGTTCAGAAGTTCGGCCGCGTTGCTGCGCCAGGCGCGCATCATCTGGCCGCACCAGCGGATGTAGTCGGCGTCCCGCGCCGGATCGCCGTGCTCGACCCAGTAGACCAGGGCGTCGCGGGCGAAGGAGATCATCGGCTCCAGCGTCAGGTGCAGAAGCGGTGGCCGCTCGGATGCCGGCGGCGGCGGGTTCGGCCACCAAAGCAGCGCTGTCAGCCGCTGCGCGCCGCGCTTCCGGAGCTGTTGGTAATAGCCCTGGTAGGCGGCCTGCTGGCCGCCGTCGCGGACGAGGAGGATGTAGGCGTCTTCGAACGCCCGGGCGACGGCGAGCGAGCGGCGGAAGTCCGCGCCATAGCCGGGCCACGGCTTGCTGTCGCTGGCGTTCAGCTGTTGGACGATCTCGCTGAAGATCGCGTGGATGAGCTGATCCTTCGATGGGAAGCGCCGGTAGAGGACCATCTTGGTGACCCCGGCGGCGGCGGCGACCTGCTTCATGGTGGCGGCGGCCAGGCCGTGCTGGCGGAAGACCCGCGCCGCGATGCGCATGAACGCCCGCCGTCGCTCCGCCTCCCGCGCCGCGCGCGCGGCGGCGGCGGAGTCCGCCTCGTGTCTGGCAAGGGTCATGCGGGCCTCCGAACCGGGCCGGCCTAGTCGTAGATCTGCAGGGCTTGCCGGTCGTGCACCTTCACCGACTGGCGCATGCTCGTCCATTGCGGCGGCGCGTTTCCGGCGTCCCAGGCGGACAGCTTGGCTTTCAGCGCAGCCACGACGGTCGGGCGGTTCGGAGCGAGGTTGCGGCGTTCGCCCCTGTCCCGTTTCAGGTCGTAGAGCATCGGGTGCTGGCCGTAAGGGGAGACCGTCGCGTGCGTCCCATCGGGGGTGATGCCGGCGCTGTGCGAGACCTGGGTCCCCGGCGGCGCCTTGTTCGCCAGCCACAGCTTCCAGTCGCCGTCCCGGATGGCGAAGTTGGGGCCGGCGCGCCAGTAGAGCGTCGGGTGCGGGGCCGCCGCGTTCCCGCCCGTCAGGTAAGGGATCAGGTTCACGCCGTCCGCCGGTTTCGGCAGCCGCCCGCGCGCCAGGGCGGCGGCCGTGGGCGCGATGTCGAGGCTGGACACGGGCCGATCGTCCACGCGGCCGCCCGGGATCCGTCCCGGCCAGCTCACGATGTAGGGCACGCGCACGCCGCCCTCGAGGTGCGACCCCTTGTGGCCGTTGAGCGGTGCGTTCGAGCAGGCGCCCAGGACATAGGCTGCGCAGCCGTTGTCGCTGACGAAGATCACGAGCGTGTTCCGCTCCAGGCCCTCCGCCTTCAGCTTGGCGCGGATGGCGCCGACGCCGTCATCCAGAGCCGACACCATGGCGGCGTACACCCGCGCGCCCTTGTCCGGCACGTGGCGGTACCGCTCGGCGTATTTCGCCGTCACCTGCAGCGGCGTGTGCGGGGCGTTGTAGGCCAGATAGAGGAAGAACGGCCGATGCCTGTTCTCGCCGATGAAGCGCACGGCGTCTCCGGTGAAGGCGTCGGTCAGATAGCCCTTCACCTCCACCGGCTCGCGGCCGCGCAGGACCGGCGACATCCTGCGGGCATGGACCATCCGGTCGCGCGGCGTGGCCTCTTTCGGGAGCGGATCGGCGGTCGAGGCCCGTTCCGAGCCCTCGGAGCCGGGCGGCGTGTGGAACTCGTCGCCCGGCTGGGGGTCGATCATGTAGCTCGACGCCCCGGCCGTGATGCCGAAGAACTCGTCGAAGCCGCGGTCGAGCGGTTGGTAGCCCGGCGCCTGGCCGAGATGCCACTTGCCCACCATCGCCGTACGATAGCCCGCCTCGCGCATGACCTGGCCGATGAACGTCTCGCTGAGCGCCACGCCGCCCCGGCGATCACGGCCCACAGGATTGAACTCGAAGCCGAACCGCTGCTGGTAGCGGCCCGTCAGGATGGCCGCCCGCGAGGGCGCGCAGACCGGATGGGTCACATAGCCCTGGGTGAACCGCACGCCCTCCGCCGCCAGGGCGTCGAGGTTCGGCGTGCGGATGATCTTGCTGCCGTAGCTCGACAGGTCGCCATAGCCGAGATCGTCGGCCACGATGACGATGATGTTCGGACGGGGGGGCTCCTGCGCGGTGGCGGCCGGAGCGCCGGCGAGCGGCGCGCTGGCGGTCAGCAGGGCGCCGGCCGTCAACGCGCCTGCAAGCGAAATGCGCTTCATCTTTCCCCCTCAGCGCGTCGTCTTCGGCGTAACGCTAGACCGGCCGTGCGGATCGGTCTGCGCAGTCCGCTGTTCTGCTGCTATAGCCTAGCGGCATGGAGCTCAGGCATCTCGAGCAGATCCTCGAAATCTGTCGCGCCGGCGGGATCAGCGGCGCTGCGCGCAAGCTGCAGATCGCCCAGCCGACGCTCAGCAAGAGCATCGCGCGCCTCGAGGCGCAGCTCGGCCTCAAGCTGTTCGAACGCACCGGCGGCGTCGCCCGGCCGACGGCCTATGGCGCCTTCGTGGCCCAGCGCGCCGAGGTCCTGCTGCAGGGCGTCTCGGCGCTGGCGCGCGACCTCGAGCAGATGGCCCGCGGCGAGGAGGGACGCGTTCGGATCGCCGTGGGGCCCGCCTCGCGGTTGAAACCGCTGCCGGCCTTCGTGCGTCTCGTGGGCGCGCGCTTCCCCCGCCTCAGTCTGGAGACCAGCCAGGAGACCGGCCCGGAGGTGATCCGGGCCCTGCACGAGGGCCGCGTCGACCTGGCCTTCGGCTATTCCGAACACGCGGCTCCCTATGGCGACCTGATCCGCAAGAAGCTGTTCGAGGATCCGGTGATCCTCGTCGCCCGGCCGGGCCATCCGGCGATGGATCTCCGCCGGGCCCAGGCGTCCGAGCTGCTTGCCTGGCCGTTCGCCCTGCCGAACGTGCTGCCCGGCATCGAGCGCTGGGCGGGCGAACTCGATCGCGCGCAGACCCAGAACCTGCGCGGCTTCGTCAGCGACGACTACGCGCTGATCATCCAGCGGGCGCTCGACACCGACGCCATCGCGCTGGGTGCGAGCTTTGTCTTCGAGGAGCACTGCGCCGCGGGCCGGCTCGTGCGGGTCGACGCCACCCTCGAGCTGACCTACGCCTGCTGGATGCTGACCACCGCCGAGCGATGGCGCTCGCCGCTGATCAAGGCCCTCGCCGATCTTTCGCGCCAGGCGGTGACGCCGGGACAGGACATGATAGCCGCCAGCTATGACGGCGCCGGCGCTTCCGTGCGCTAGGCTGACCGCGTGCGTCAGTTCCCCGTCCTCGCCGCCGCCGTTGCCGCCTGCGTCGGCTGCTCGCCGGCGGCCGAGGCGCCGGCTTGCGCTGCGCCGGATGCGGGCGATATCGCCTTGCCCGGCGGCCGCTTCCTGATGGGCGCCGATCCGTTGCTGCCGGAGGAGGGGCCGCCTCGTGAGGCGACTGTGGCTCCGTTCCGCATCGACCGGACCGAGGTGACCAACGCCCAGTTCGCCGCGTTCGTCCGGGCGACCCGCTTTGTCACCCTGGCCGAGCGGGCGCCGGATCCCAGGTTCTATCCCGGCGTGCCGCCCGAGCGCCTGAAGCCGTCGTCGGTCGTGTTCACGGGGCCGCAGACCGATCCGGCGAGGGCCGATCCGGCGCGGTGGTTGGGCTGCTTCCCGTCCAACGGCTTCGGCCTGTTCGACATGGCCGGCAATGTCTGGGAATGGACGAAGGATGCAGTCCCCGGCGAGGCCGGCGCCCCGACGCACGTGATCAAGGGCGGCTCCTACCTCTGCGCGGAGAGCTTCTGCTTCCGCTATCGCCCTTCGAGCCGCCAGTCCGGGCCGCCGGATACCGGCGCGTCACACATCGGCTTCCGGACCGTACGGCGCGGGCCGACCTCGGCGGCGACGGCGAACGGCGCCAAGCCGCAGCGCCCGGAGGCTTCCCCGTTATGACCCTGTCCCGTCGCGATTTGGGCGCCTCCAGCCTGGCGGGCTTGGCCTGCGCCGTGGCCCCTCCGGCGCGGGCGACGTCCGGCGACGGCTGGAGGGGCGCGGACGTCGCCTGGCTGCAGGCTGTGCTGGAGCGCTTCGCGGGGCTCGGCGACAAGGCGTCGGGCGGGCCGGGCGACGACGCCAGCGGCGCATGGCTGGAGGGCGAGCTCGGCCGGATCGGCTACGCCTGCCGCCGGCAGGCCTTTGAGGTTCCGTTCTTCGAACCCCACACAACGACCCTGGCCAGCGGAACGGCGCAGGCCCCGTCGTCCACCAGGCGCTATCGGCGCTCACCGGTCCGGCGGGCATTTCCGCGCCCCTGACGCTGGCAAGCGCGGGCGGCGCCCTGGCGGGCGCCATCGCCCTCGTCGTGCTGCCGCACAAGCGCTGGGTGACCCTGGTGGATCCCATGGCCGTCCGGCCCCTGGCCGATGCGTTCGCCCGCGGCGCGGCGGCGGTGGTGCTGGTGACCACCGGTCCGAGCGGCCAGGCGGTGGCGCTGAACGTCTCGACCGGGCGGCCGCCGTTCGACCGGCCGGTGGCGATCCTCGCGCCGAAGGACGCCGGGTCCTTGCTGGCGGCGGCGGCCGAGCGGCGGCGCGGGACGCTGGTCGTGGACGGACGGGCCGGGCGGCGCCCGGCGTTCAACCTGGTCGCGCGGCTGGACCGCGGCGCGGCGAAGACCCTGGTCGCCTCGACGCCGCGGTCGGGATGGTTCGGCTGCGCCGCCGAGCGCGGCTCAGGCCTGGCGGTCTGGCTGGCGCTCGCCCACTGGTTGGCCCAACGGTCCGACGGCGGCCTGAACGTCGAGCTCGTGGCCGCCAGCGGCCATGAGTACGAGTACCTGGGCGGCGAGCACTACCTGGAGCACGCCGCGCCCAAGCCGGCCGACACGCGGATGTGGCTGCACGTCGGGGCCAGCGCCGCGGCGCTGGACTGGCACGAGTTCGGGCCCGCGTTGCGGCCGCTGCCGAGCGCCGATCCGCAGCGGGTGCTCACCGCCACGGCCGACGTGATCGACCGCGTGCGGCCGGCCTTCGCCGGCGTGACCGGGCTCGAAGCCACCCTCGTGGCCAGTGCGGCGACGGCCGGCGGCGAGCTCACCAATGTGCTGAAGGCCGGCTATCCGACCGCCATCGGCCTCTACGGTGTCCACCGGTACTTCCACACCCGCGGCGATGACATGCGGTGCACGTCCGGCGAGCTGGTGCGCCCGGTGGCGCAGGCGTTCCGTGCGGCGCTCGCTGCCTGCGAGACAGAGCCGTGCTCCTAAGATGCGGCCGCAGAGGCCTTCTGGCGCGCCCAGTCCACCCTGGCGAGCAACCAGCGCCTCGGCCCCTCTGCCGGCTACGCGTTCTCAAACAGCCCTGCGAATTCCGGGTCGGCGAAATAACGCACCTTCCACGCCCACATCGGCGGCAAGCCGGGCTGGAGCAGGATTTCCAAGGACGGATCCAGCCGCATGATTTCGTCCGGCGTCATGAGGTCGCGGCGCGACAGGTGCGTAGCGGTCGACGTGCTGTGCGTGCTGAAGAACTGGGTCGGCGCGCGCGAGGTGCTGGCGCCGGAGGTCTCATAGGCGACCGTCGTGGCGCCGATGGAACGTGACACCCAGTTCGCCGTCTCGATGTCGGCGACGTTGAAGACCTGTAGCAGGCCGGCGTTGGACAGGAACGTGCCAGCGCGCTCGCCATAGGTGCTCCAGAGCTGGTGCATGTCCTGGAGGATCGGCCAGAGCTGCACGCCGTAGCCGGCCATGTAGCCGAACGCCCGTTCGATGGGTTCAAGCCGGCCCAAGGCCGCGAACTCGTCCATCAGGAAGAGCACGGGCGCGGCCCCGTTTCCCGGCGTGCGTGCGATGTCCTGCAAGGCCTGGACGACGAGCAAGCGCAGCCAACGCGCGTGTGTCTCCAGCCGTTCGGGCGGAAGGACCAGGAACACTGTCGCGCACTCCGATTTCAAGCCGCCGAACCGGAAGTCCGAATGCGACATGCCGCGGTTGATCCGGGCGCTGACGAGGAAGTGCGTGTGTCGCTGCGCAGACGAAAGAACACCGGTCGCCTCGCGGTCGCTCTTGCCGAGATGCCGGTTGGCCGCGCGCCGCACCAGGCCGTCGGCGCCAAGGCTGTTCTGCATCTCCGTCAGGGTCGCCGGCAACTCCTCCGGGCTGGCGGTCAGGAGGTTTCGGACCTCGGCAAGGTTGCGCCGTTCGGGGTCGCGGTTGCAGACGATGTGCAGGATGAGCCCGGCGATCAGCGCCTTCGCCTCCTCGTTCCAGTGCGCTTCGCCCGCGTGCGCAGGCGGATCGTAGACCAGGGCGTCGGCCAGCAGCGCGGCGTCTTCGGCCAGGTCCGGGCTGTTCGGACTCAGGAGATCGAGCGGATTGTAGGCGGCGCTTAGCTCTCCAGTGATCTCGAATGGATCGAGGACATGAACGCGCCCGAACTTCGCCCTCGCACGGGCCGCGACGCTGGCGTTCTCGCCCTTCGGATCAACGCAGATGATCGAACGGTGGGCGGTCAGCAGGTTGGGGATGATGGCGCCGACGCCTTTGCCCTACCGCGTGGGCGCGATGGTGACGAGATGCGCTGCGCCGCCGTAGCGGAGGAGCTGTCCACCGCGCTTGGGCTCGCGTCCGACGATCAGCCCCTCGCTTCGGCCGAGTGCGGCCCGCACCTGACGGTCCGTGGCCCACCGGGCCGAGCCATGCACGTCCGTCTGGGTCGGCGCGAGTTTTCGGCGCCACGTCCCATAGCCGGCGAAGGCGCCCGTTCCTCCGAACAGAAGGATGAGGAGGGTCTGCCCCAGATGATTGCGCCAAGTGGGGATCGCGATCGCCACGACGAGGTCGGCGACCAAATTGCCGATGAGGAAGCCGACAACCAGATGGACCGCGAGCGAGACGTATCTCATGGCGTCGGCGGGGGCGGTTCAGGCCGGCGGACGAGTTTGCGCCGCCCCCGAGCCTTTCTCCGACCTCCGCGTCGTGGCGGCGGGTTCGCCGAGTAGATCGGCGAACAGCGCGGCGTCGTCCTCGCGGGTGATGAAGCCGGGCAGCTCGCGCCGTAGCCAGTTCGGCAACTCCTCCTTCGAAAAGGCGTCCTGACCCTTCTCCAGCCGGTACAGGATGAAGGCGCCCAGCAGCACCTTGCGGCGCGTGTCCTTGGCGCGTTCCTGTTTGCTGAGTTTGGTCTGGAGGGTTTTGCGCTGGGCTTCCAGTTGCGCCAGGCGCTCGGCGATCGACCGCTTTGCCATCGTCCTCTCCCGATGCACGCCCCCCTCGCGGCCTCCACCATAGCCGGTCCCGCCCGCGCCGTCACCGGTGCCAGAGCTTTCGGCAAGTCGCCTGATCGTGTTGCCAAGATTAGGCGCTCTTCATACCTTCGGACATCGTGACATCCGCGGTTCGAAGGCTCGCCGATTGCGCGGCTTGCTCTGTGCATTCTCCGTTCCACTGCTCAGCTTGCTCACATGCGGGCCACCCCGAGCTGTCTGAGCAAAGCGAAGACTAGTGAAGGGCGCACTTACGAGTTGCTGCGCAACTCAGCGCTTGTTAGCTTCAGATCGACGGACTTGAGGACGCTATCGGGGCTTGCGCACCCTTGGCCCGCCAGGATCGCCGCAGTGCGCGGCGCCACCTGAGTGTTCGTCATGGCGATCTATCACCTGGCGATGAAGCCGATCAGCCGCAGCGGCGGGCGCAGCGCCGTGGCCGCCGCCGCCTATCGCGCCTCGCAAAAGCTCACCAACGAGCGCGACGGCCTGACCCATGACTTCACGCATCGGCGCGGCGTCGAACATACGGAGATCGTGCTGCCGGAGGGCGTTGAGGCCGAGTGGGCGCAGGACCGTTCGCGGCTATGGAATGCGGCCGAGGCGGCGGAGACGCGCAAGGACGCGCGGGTCGCCCGTGAGATCGAGGTCGCGCTGCCCCATGAACTGACCGCTGACCAGCGTCTTGAACTGACGCGGGAGTTCGCGCACGAGCTGGCCGATCGCTACGGCGTGGCGGTGGATTTCGCGATTCACAGCCCGCACGGCGACACCGACGTGCGCAACCACCACGCCCACATCATGCTCACCACCCGGAAGGTCGAGCAGGATGGGCTCGGCGAGAAGTCCGACCTGGAGCTGGAGAACAAGAAGCTCGCCGCGCTGGGCCTGCCGACCTCGCACGACCAGCTCCGCGACATCCGCATGGATTGGGAGGATCGCGCCAACCGGCATCTGGCGCTCGCCGGTCACGACATCCGCATCGACCATCGTTCGCATCGCGACTGCGGCCTGGAGATCGAGCCGACCCAGCACATGGGCGTTCACGCCACCCAGATGGACCGGCGCGGCAAGTCGGTCGTGCGCGCCCGTCAGGACGAGGACCAGGCGCGGCGAAACGCCAAGCTGATCCGCGAAAAGCCCGAACAAGCGCTGACGCTCGTCACCAACGAAAAGAGCGTGTTCGATCGCACCGACGTGGCGCGAACGCTGCACCGCTACATTGATGATCCTGACGCCTTCCAAGCGGCCTTCGCCAAGGCGATGGCGTCGTCCGCGCTGGTCGAGCTGCGGCCCGAGCAAAGGGACGAATTCGGCCGCACGCTGGAGCCGGCCCGCTACTCCACCAGGGACATGATCGCTGTCGAGCGGCAGATGGCCGAGAGCACCGACCGGATGGCGGAAGGCCGGACGTTCGGTGTCGGCCGCGGCAAGGTCGAACAGGCTATCGCGGATCGGCCGTTCCTGGCGGAAGAGCAGAAGGCGGCGGTCCGCCACATCACCGGTCCCGAACGCATCGAGGCCGTGGTCGGCATCGCCGGGGCGGGCAAGAGCACGATGCTCGGCGCCGCGCGCCAAGCGTGGGAGGTCGAAGGCTACCAGGTCATGGGTGCGGCCCTGGCCGGCAAGGCGGCGGAAGGATTGGAGGAGTCCTCCGGTATCCGAAGCCGAACGCTGGCGAGTTGGGAACGCAGTTGGGAGCGCGGGCGGGACATGCTCGGCCCGCGCAGCGTTCTGGTGATCGACGAAGCCGGGATGGTGGGAAGCCGTCAGCTTTCGCGGGTTTTGGCTCAGGCCGATCAGGCGGGCGCCAAGGTGGTGCTGGTGGGCGATCCCGAACAGCTCCAGCCGATAGGACCGGGCGCGGCGTTTCGAGCGGTGGCCGAGCGCGCCGGCTTCGTGGAATTGGGCGAAATCCGCCGGCAGCGCGAAGGCTGGCAGAGGGCGGCGTCCGTGGACTTCGCGCGCCATCGGACGGCCGAGGGTTTGGGCGCCTACGCCGAGCGCGGCGCCATCCGCTTCGAGCATGACATCGGCGCGGCCCGTGGCGCCATCGTGGGCGACGTGATCGCCGACATGGATGCGCGGCCGAACGGCTCGCGACTGGTGCTGGCGCATCGCCGCGCCGATGTGGCGGATTTGAACGACGCGATCCGCGCCGTGCGCCAGGGCCGTGGCGAACTTCAGAACGAGCACCTCTACCAGACGACGGAGGGCGACCGCGCCTTCGCGTCTGGCGACCGCATCCTGTTCCGCGAGAACAATCGCGACCTCGGGGTGAAGAACGGCATGTTGGGCACGGTGGAGCGGGCCGAGCCCGGTCGGCTCGATGTCCGTCTGGACAGCGCCAAAGGCCCCGGTACGGGACGGGCGGTGTCCGTTTCGATGGCCGACTATGCGGCGGTGGATCACGGCTACGCCACCACGATCCATAAGGCCCAAGGCGCCACAGTGGACCGGACCCACGTGCTGGCGTCGGGCACGATGGACCGCCATCTCACCTATGTCGCCATGACACGCCATCGGGACGCCGTGACGCTCTACGCCGGCCGGGAAGAACTTTCGGACGTGGCGGCCTTGTCGTCGCGACTCTCGCGCGCCGGGCTGAAGGAAACCACGCTGGACTACGCAACGCGGCGCGGGCTCGAACAGCCAATCGTCGTGCCAGAAGGGTTGCAAACAGGGGCGATGCGGCGTGGGGCCCGGGACCGTACTCCCGCTTCAGACGTCGAGCCGGCACGCAAGCGCGGGATGTTCGATGGCCTGACGCTGAACCCACGCCGGCCGGCGCCGGCGATGGGACGCGTTGAGGCCTTGCCGCTGTCCAAAGCGGATCGCGTCGCGCCGGCGCCACGACAGCCGCTTGCGCAGGCGGCGGAGCGTTATGCGCAGGCCTTGGACGGCGCAGAGCGGATGCGCGCCCAGGCGCTACCGGTTCTGGAGCATCAGAAGCGGGAATTGCGCGAGGCGGCCCGCGCGCTGGACGCTGCACGGCCAGGCGCGACGCGCGACTTGCACAATGCGCTGCGGCACGAGCCGGCGACGTGGCGGGCGATGCGGGATCTTCGCGGCCCGGAACGCGGCGCGGAGCTAGCCGGCGCCGTCCGCCATGAGGAGCAAGTGCGGCGCGATCCGGTGCTGAAGGCCGACCGCCTGGTGAACGAATGGAAGCGGCTGGAGGCGCAGCGCGACCGGCTACAAGGTTGGCGACATGGGGAGGCGCGCCGCCGCCTGGAAGGCCGCATGAAAGCGATGGCGGGAGCGCTCAAGCGCGATCCGCAGTTGGAGTCTCTTGTGCGGTCTCGCGCGCCCGCCTTGGGTGTGGAGCGCGGCTCGGCGCTGGCCCGGGTGATCGCGGCGCCGGGTGCACGGCAAGCCGCGATGGAGATCGGGCGAAGCCGGGACCCCGGCATGTCGTTGTAGCGAGCGCGGAGGGCCAGGATGGCGGTTGAACAGGCGGGCGATCCGGCCCAGGCGTTCGAGGATTTGCGGGCCGAGGTCTCGGTGCTGCGCCGGGCGATCGAGGCCCTGCCGGCGGCCATGCGTGAGAACCGGCAGCCGGACTACAGCGCGGACCTCGCCGTCCTCGGCAAGGGCTTGGACGAGATCGGCGAGCAGCTTGAGACCGTGCTGAAGTCGCCGTCGCTCATGCTCTCGCACGAGCAGCAGGGTCAGGGCATCGCCAAGGCCGGCCTGGCCCTCGTCCGCGAGGCCGCCCAGCGGCTGGATCGCGCCGCCCAGGAAGCCGAGCGCGAGCGGTCACGGCTTTCGGGCATCATCGGCCAGGCGTGGGCGCAGGACCGCCAGTTCAAGCTACTATGCTGGACGGGCGGCGCGGCCTTGGCGGTCGGGCTGGTGCTGTCGCCGATCATCGCGGGCCTTCTGCCGCTCGGGCTCAACACCCGCGTCGCGGCCCTGGTGATGCGCGAAGATCGCTGGACCGCCGGCGGCGACCTGATGCGCGCCGCCAATCCCCAGGGATGGGCTCAGCTTACCGCAGACACCGCTCTTGTGAGTGAAAACCGGGAGGCCGTCGCGGCCTGCCGCGCTGCGCTGGCTCGCAGCGGCAAGGCGCAACGCTGTTCCCTGGCCCTGAACCCAGCGCCGAGCCCAACGGGTGGTTCAGCGACCAGGCCGAAGTAGCGTCATGGCTCTTGATCCTGGACGACGCCCGATTGCGCGTTCGACGAGGACGCTGTGGCGTCTCTCCACGCCAATAGGCAATAGAGCGACAGGGCGCCGCCGGAGAGCACCGCGCACAACGAGGCCCAGCCTAGACCCTGCCCTGCAAGTTGACCCAACAGGAGCGCGACGACGCCCGCCGGGGGCACAATGAGCAGGAGGTGGCGGCGGCGGAACGACAAGTGCTTTGATCCCAGAGCGGTGGCACGACGCCGTTATGGCCAAGTTCCGCTAACGACCGGTAAGCGCGTGCGACAACCTGAAGCGCCACTCAAAGTTGTCCGAGGACACACTGACGGATACAAGCCTAGCTGTAAGCGGCGCGGTTCATAGCCCGACAGCCTGACGCACGCTTGGCGACCCGCTCGGGTTTCCGGCGCCCGGTCTCTCGCCGATACGGCACGGGGCCGGGCAGTCGCCCTTTCGCATAGCCTAGTGAGTGGACCGAGCTGGCCCCTGCATCACCAAGGCCAGCTGATCATAGACCCTGTCCAGTTCCGCACGGATGCTCGCGCGGTCGCAATCCCCGCCCTTGTCCAGCGCTGCAAGCAGCATAAGGCATTTGTCCACAATCGAACGGACGGTGGGATCGCCGCGCTTGCGCAGCCGAAGTTCAAGCAACTGGGCCGCAGTATAGGCCAAGGCAAAGGTCCGCGCTTCATGTGTGCAGTTAAGCCCAACGCCTGATAGGTGCAGGCTCGCGGCCCACCGTCAACTCGCGCTCGTCGCACATGCCGATCCAGTTCGCCGAAGGGCGTCGAGCCGTTGGCTTCTAAACCGCCGCTTCCTTCACCGACGGGTCGACGTCGACGATCACCGGGGCGACAGGCGTGTGAACGAGCGAGACCTTCGTGCCTGGATTCATGTCGTCGAGATCCACGCGCGCCTGGAGCTGCCGCGCCAGGGCCTGGATGATGCTGGTGCCAAGGCCTGAGGTCGCGGGCTTCGCCTTCGGCATGCCGATTCCCGTATCGGTCACCGAGAGCGTCCACATTGGCCCTTCGGTCTGGTAGTCGACCGTGATCTTGCCGGCGCCGTTGTTGGGGAAGGCGTGCTTGAGCGCGTTGATCACCAGTTCGGTGACGACGAGGCCGAAGCTCACCGAAATGCCGGCGTCGATGGTGACGTCCTCGGCCACCACCTCCAAGCTGAGCCGGGTGGCATCGGGGATCATCGAGGCGGCGATCGTGGCGCAGAGCTTGGTGAGATAGGCCCGCAGCTCCACGGTGCCGGTAGTGGCCCCCGCCAGCTGTTGCTGTAGGTCGGCGATGGACATCACCCGGGCATGGGCGTTGCGCAGGTGCTCACGGGCCTCCTCCGACTGAACGGAGCGGGCGTTCTGCATCAGCACGCTGGCGATGATCTGCAGGCTGTTGGCGACCCGGTGGCGGATCTCCTCCATCAGCGCTTCGTTCTGGGCGGCCAGTTCCACGTTCTGGGCGGCGTTCGCCCGCAATTGGTCCTGGTCCTTCTTGGTGGCCAGCCTGGCGTCGGTGACGTCGGCAATGGCCACCAACAGCCGCAGCTTGTCCGAGTCGCCATAGGCAAGCTTCTGGACGTTGATCACGAGGCGGCGGTCCGCCTGGTGCGGCCGCCGCAGGTCCATCTCATAGGAATCGATGGCGGCAACACCCTCGGCGGTGGCTTCCAGCAGCATCTGAAGCTGAGGTATTCGCCATTCGCCGGCCCCGAGTTCGGTGAGCGCGTGACCGGAAGCTTGGTCGGCCTCGATGCCAAACGCACGGCAGAAAGAATTGCTCGCCGCGACGATCTTCAAATCGCCATCGATCAGCAGCAAGGGCGCAGCCGAAGCCGCCACCATGGCTAGAGCCAGGCTCAAACCCGGGTCGACCGGGTGCGAAAGATAGCGGGCGGGCACAGGGGCCCCTTCCAAGTGACCGGAGGCTCGCGAAGCGAAAGCCGTACCCGGGGCGATAAGACAGCGCGCGATCAGCGCGCTTCCTAAGCACCTATATCACATCACAAGCGGAACCCATCAGGAACTAGGATGTGAGGAACGTAGCGCGCGGTCTCGATCCCGAGCCTCGATTTCGGGCTGATCGCAGATGCCGATTTGGAGGGTCGATCTCTAGGAACTCTGCTTGAGCCGCACGCCAGGTCCAACAGCGCTTGCGTCATCAGCTTCCAAGAACAGGACGCCGGCGCTCTCTAGAGCGCGCTGCACAGCTTCGACGTTGGCGGCCGAACTGCGCCCAGGGCCAAGCTGGCTCTCCATGCGCACAATGGTCGGGAGCGACAGCCCCGATGCCTTTGCCAGAGCCGGCTGGCTCCAACCCAACAATGCACGTGCGGCCCGGATTTGAGTTGCCGTCAACATGTCATGATAATTTTCTAATCGTATGAGATGATTTCATGTTGACGCCCCATCGCCTGCGCGCGATCATAAAGTTATCATAGGTGATTAGAAGGCTTCGGTCATGGACTCGCGTCGCAAGACGGGCGTCGAAGGCGTGCGCCTGCCTGAACTCTCCAGGCGGGCCGTGATCGCCGGAACTTCGGTTGCGGCCTTGGGCGCCGCTAAGCCGGTCGCGGCGACGGGCGCCATCCGGCCGGCCGCTACGTTGGTCCCTTCGGACGAAGGGATAAGGCGGTGCGCGAATTGGCTGGCGATCGAGGCCAAGATCGCGCGTCTCCAGACGCGCTGGGCCAAACTGGAAACTTGGCTGGCGAAAAATCACAATTGGTTCCGCCTGAGCCCCGCCGAACAGCAGGCCTTGCCGTGGGCGAAGGAGCTGCGCGACATCGACGGCTGCCTCGATGTGCTGTTCGAGCAGCGCGAAGCGGCGCTGAAATCCATTCCGAGTTCCGGTTCGGCCGACCTGGAATCGATCATTGCGAAGCTGGCCGTGGTGGAGCGTCTGATCTGGCGCGAGGAGCACCCGGAAGTTCATGCCCTGATCACCGGAGCACGCCGAGATCTCACGGCCATGTCACGCCGGCATTCGGAGGCCGCTAGCCCCCGTTCAAGGCAGTCCGTACATGGAATGCGCCCGACTTTTGAAGGTGTATGATGCCTCCTCCGCCTGACGACCGCCGCGATCCTGTCGATGTTTCCGTCGGCGCGCGTATCCGTTTGACCCGCAAGATGCGAGGGTGCTCGCAGCAGGCCCTTGCCGAGGCGGTCGGTGTGACCTTTCAACAGGTGCAGAAGTACGAGAGTGTGAATCGGCATGGAATTTTGACCCCCTAACCGGGGTGATCGGCATGCAAATTTGACCCCCATCCCGGGCGGTGTGGCCAGATCGACGGCTTTGAGGGCTGTCGATCGGAGCGGGGATGCTGGTGGTGGAGACGATCGCCCGGATCAGGCGCGAGCACTTCGTCAAGGGCAAGTCGATCAAGGAGATCGCCCGGGCGCTGAAGGTGTCGCGCAACACGGTGCGCAAGGTGATCCGGTCGGAGGCGACGGCGTTCGAGTACGAGCGGGAGCGCCAGCCGAAGCCGAAGATCGATCCCTGGCGGTCGCGGTTGGACGCGCTTCTGGCGAAGAACGCCGCGGCGCCAGCCCGCGAGCGGCTGACGCTGATCCGGATCTTCGAGACGCTGCGGGCGGAGGGCTACGAGGGCGGCTATGACGCGGTCCGCCGCTACGGGCGCAGCTGGGCCAAGGAGCGCTCGGCCTACATAGCCGACGCGTATGTGCCGCTGTCGTTTGCGCCGGGCGAGGCCTACCAGTTCGACTGGAGCCACGAGGTGGTGGTGATCGGCGGCATCACGATGACGGTGAAGGTGGCTCACCTTCGCCTGTGCCACAGCCGCATGCTGTTCGTCCGCGCCTACCCGCGCGAGAGCCAGGAGATGGTGTTCGACGCCCACGACAAGGGCTTCGCCTTCTTCCGTGGCGCCTGCCAGCGCGGGATCTACGATAACATGAAGACCGCGGTGGAGGCGGTCTTCGTCGGCAAGGACCGCCTCTACAACCGCCGCTTCCTGCAGATGTGCGGCCACTACCTGGTGGAGCCGGTGGCCTGCACGCCGGCGGCGGGGTGGGAGAAGGGCCAGGTCGAGAACCAGGTCGGCCTGGTGCGCGAGCGGTTCTTCACGCCCCGGCTGATGTTCAAGAGCTTCGAGGAGATGAACGCCTGGCTGCTCGATCAGTGCGTGGTCTACGCCAAGGCCCATGCCCATCCCGAGCTGCGCGGCGAGACGGTCTGGGCGGTCTTCGAGCGCGAGCGGCCGAGCCTGGTCCCGTACCGGGGCCTCTTCGACGGCTTCCACGCCGTGCCCGCGTCGGTGTCCAAGACCTGCCTCGTCCGCTTCGACGGCAACCGCTACTCGGTCAGGGCCCAAGCGGTCGGCCGGCCGGTGGAAGTGCACGCCTACGCTGATCGGATCGTGATCCGCCAGGACGGCGAGATCGTTGCCGAGCATCCCGGCGCTTCGGCCGCGACCAGACGATCTACGATCCCTGGCACTATGTCCCGGTGCTGGCCAGGAAGCCCGGCGCCTGGCGCAACGGCGCACCCTTCAAGGACTGGGTGCTGCCCGGCGCCCTGGAGCGCGTCCGCCGCCGCCTCGCCCAGATCGACGACGGCGGCCGGCAGATGGTGGAGATCCTGTCCGCCGTCACCACGGATGGGCTTGGCCCGGTGGAGGCGGCCTGCGCCCAGGCGCTCGCCGACGGGGCGGTCTCCGCCGACGTGATCCTCAACATCCTGGCCCGGAAGCGGGACGTCTCGCCGCCGGTGACCATCCTGACCCCGGAGGCGCTGCGCCTGACTTACGCGCCGCTCGCCGACTGCGGTCGCTACGACAGCCTGCGGAGGGCGATGTGATGGAACGCGGCGAAGTGCTCGACCTGATGGGCGAGCTGAAGCTCTACGGCATGCGGCAGGCCTACGACGAGGTGATGAGCGCGGGCCTGAAGCGCCAGCATCCGCCGCCACAGATCGTCGGCGACCTGCTCAAGGCCGAGATCGCCGAGAAGCAGGCCCGCTCGATCAAGTATCAGATGACCATCGCCAAGCTGCCGCTGGCCAAGGACATCGCCGGCTTCGACTTCTCCGGCGGGCCGATCAACGAGGCCCTGGTGCGCGATCTCGCCGCTGGCGGCTTCATCGCCCAGCAGCGCAACATCGTCCTGATCGGCGGAACCGGCACCGGCAAGAGCCATCTGGCCATCGCGGTCGCCAGGGCCTGCATCCGCTCCGGCGCCCGAGGCCGCTTCTTCAACGTCGTCGACCTGGTCAACCGCCTCGAGACCGAAGCCCGCGCCGGCCGTCAGGGCCGGCTGGCCGACCATCTCACCCGACTGGACTTCGTCATCCTCGACGAGCTCGGCTACCTGCCCTTCGCCCAGGCCGGCGGCCAGCTGCTCTTCCACCTGATCAGCCGGCTCTACGAGCGCACCTCGATCATCGTCACCACCAACCTGGCCTTCGGCGAATGGCCCACAGTCTTCGGCGACGCCAAGATGACCACGGCGCTGCTCGACCGGCTCACGCACCACTGCGACATCATCGAGACCGGCAACGACAGCTGGCGCTTCAAGAACAGAGCCTGATCCGCCCACGCCCCGGGTGCGCCCGTCGGCTACGCGCTGCGCTCCGCCAAAGGCTCCGCGCTACGCCGCCGGGCGACTGCAACCGACGGCGCCAAGGGGGTCAATCTTGGACGCCGATCCGGGGTCAGTTTTGCGCGCCGATTGACATCGTGCGAGACGGTCAGGGCGATGAAGACCACGGCGCCGCCGAAGGGCGCTATCGCGGCGCGGACGCGGGTGGGGAAATCGGCATCCACCGTCGCTTCGGGTGCGAATGTGAAGATGAGCGACTGGCCGCTTCGGGCCGCCTCGATGAACGTCTGGAGCCAGAAGCTCTCGCGCAAGCGGACGAACGGCTCCGAGCCGAACGGGAACACCGCGCCGACGGCGTCCACGACCAGGTTCTTCTGGGCGCATCACCCCGACTGGGCGAGGCAGAACGCGGTGATGGCGGCCGCGCCCTCAGAAAGCTGATCGCGCAGCATTTCTTGGCCTGGATGCCGCCAGGCGTCGGGCCGCGCTGACCCGCACCCGCACGCCGATCCTGATCATCTGCGGCGACAACAACCCGGCACCGCGGCGGCCAACTGGTTCCCCCTGGTCGGCCAGATCCCCAACGCCCAGCTCATCATCTATCCGGACTCGGGGCACGGGCCGCAGCACCACTACCCGGAGCTGACGGCGGACTATGTCGAGGCCTTCCTGCGCAAGGCCTCCAACGAGACTAAACCGCGTCCGTGCGGTGCGCCGCATGGCTTCTCGCGGGGGTGCAGGACGAGGCGGGCGTGGGCAGATCGGGGACCCGCGCCCGCCTCGACCCTTCCCCCCTAGAAGGTCACGCCCACCCGGGCGTAGTAGAAGCCACCCTGCCAGTCGACGATCATGTCGGAGCGGTAGATTCGGCCGTTCGTCGCCGACTCCCCGATCTTGTCGCGGTCCGGGTAGTTGTCGAACAGGTTGCGGACGCCCAGCGTCAGCGTCGTCATCTCGTTGACGGCCCAGCTTCCCTCGAGATCGAAGAAGATCTCGGGGTCCCACTTCTGGATCACGCCGTTCAAGGTCTGGCTGAACATGTTCTTGTACGGGCCGTAGATCGAGGCCCGCGCCACCACGCTGAATGGGCCGGCCTTGTGGATGCCAGTCACTACGCTGCGCCACCGCGGCTCGGAGTGCTTGAAGTCGTAGACGTACTCGCCGTCGAAGAAGGTGCGCCTCACCCCCGAGGGGTCGACGATGGTCTTCACCTTCGTCACCACGGGCATGTTCCAGTTGAACGAGGCGGTGAGGTTGGTGCTCTGGCCGTTCTCCCAGAGGTGGGCGTAGGTGGCGACGACGTCGATGCCGTGGATTTCGGCGTCGAAGGCGTTCTGGAAGAAGTTCACCTGGCCGATGGTGTCGGCGCCCGGCACGCCCGCGGCGATCAGGGCCGCCTGCAGCGACGGCGTCACGGTGATGGGCGTCACGGCGTAGAACATGTCGTCGATCTTGATGAAGTAGGCGTCGGCCGTGATCGATAGGCCGGGCAGGGGCGTCGCCGTGATCCCGAGCGAGAAGTTCTGGGAGGTTTCGGGCTCCAGCGGCTCGGCGCCCAGGAACTGGGCGACGGGGTTGGTCGCCGGGAACAGGCCCTGGGCGACCGGCTGGCCGTTGTTCACCACCGTCGAGACGATGGTGGTGAAGTTCTGGCCGGTGGTGGGGGCGCGGAAACCCGTGCCCACCGAGCCGCGGATCGCGAACATGTCGGTGATCGCGAAGCGGCCGGCGACCTTGTAGTCGAGGGTGGAGCCGAAGTCGGAGAAGTCCTCGGCGCGCAGGGCGGCCTGGAGGAACAGACGGTCGGTGAGGTCCGTGGAGACGTCGACATAGGCGGCTTTGGAGTTCCGCGTCAGGCGGCCGGCGTACTGGGGCGAGAAGCCCGGGGCGCCGTTGGAGCCCACGCCCAGGACGGCGTAGACCGGGTTGGTGAAGGTGCGGCCGTCGATGATCTGGGTCGTGGAATTGCAGACGATGCCGGCGTTCTGCGGCGCGGTCGGCCGCAGCGTGCGCTGGGCCACGTTCGGCTCGTTGGTGCAGAAGTCGTAAGGGTCCTGAACCGCATAGGGTCCGGCGATGTACGAGGGCACGTCGCCGACGCGGATCTCGTAGCCTTCCTTGCGGTACTCGGCGCCGAAGGCGATGGCGATCGGCTCGGGCGTGAAGCCCTCCAGGCCGTAGGTGAAGTCCGCGTTGAAGGCGATTTCGTCCGAGACCAGGTCGCCCTGGTGGAACTCGGTGGGGCTCTTCTCGCCGAGCGAGAAGTTCACCGTCTCGTCCAGGTCGTAGCGCAGCTTGTCATAGCCGTAGCGGGCCGAGAGGTCGTAGCCGAACGACCCCATCTCGCCGCGATAGCCGCCGATCAGCGACCAGTCGGTCACCGTGCCGAAGTACTCGGGCGTGAAGCCCAGGGGGAAGATCTGGTTGGCGCGGAACAGCTGGCCGTTCTGCATCCGGACGTAGTCGTCGAGGTTGTTGGTCGAGGCGCCCACGTCCACCGGATTGCGGTAGTTGAAGTCCTCCTTCATGTGGCTGCGGCCGTAGTTGCCGAAGGCGTAGAGCTCGCCAACGCCCAGCTCCATCTCGCTGTTGGCGAAGAGGCGGAACGCCTCCGCCTCGGGCTGCCCCCACTTCTGCGGCGTGCGCTGGTAGAGGCCCAGGTAGTTGACCTGCTGGGCATAGGCGGCCGTGTAGGCCGTGCCCGGATTGGCCGTCGTGCCCGCCGTTTCCGACGCGAACACCGGGATGCAGAAGCCCGCCGACTGGTTCGGGATGTTGCGGTTGCAGAAGGTTTGGGCCCGCGAGCTGGGCTGCTCGGTGATGTATTCGAAGGAGACGTTGACGAAGCCGTTGTTCGGCAACGGCAGACCCTTGTTGCCGCTGACGATGATTGAGTCGCCGTCCTTCTCGTAGTATTCGCCGGCCTGGACCTGCAGACTGCCGCCGTCGGCGCCGTCCTTGAGGATGAAGTTGATCACCCCGGCGATGGCGTCCGAGCCGTACTGGGCGCCGGCGCCGTCGCGCAGCACCTCCACCGACTTCAGCGCCGCCGCGGGGATCTGCGCGGCGTCCTGCGCCTGCACGCCCGAGCCGCCCGTCACCACCAGCGCCGACCGGTGCCGCCGCTTGGAGTTCACGAGCAGCAGGGTCTTGTCCGACGGCAGGCCGCGCAGGGACGCGGGCCGGATGAAGGTCGCCCCGTCCGAGATCGGCTGGCGGGTGAGGGTGTAGGACGGCACCAGGGTCTTGAGCAGGTCCTGGGTGTCGGTGACCGAGATCGCCTCGATCTCCTCCTGGCTGAAGGAGTCGACCGGCACGGGCGACTCGATGGCCGTGCGCGGCGCGGCGCGCGAACCCGTCACGATCACTTCCTCGACGGCCGCCTGGCCCCAGGCTGCACCGGCGCTTGCGGCGGCGACGGCTGTGACGCCGGCCAGCAGGAGCCCGCGATAAGTTCTGGTCTTCATGAAAACGCCCCCATTTATGTTCTGCAGAGAGATCTGTTGTTGTTGATCAAGCGCAGGCGTCCGGGCGCGCACCGTGGTTTGCCGTGCGGCGTTCTTTCAGCTCAAGCTTTGGAACCCGATACAGGTCGACGCCCATCTGCACTCGCCTCAATAGAGCAAGGCCCCAGGTGGATGCGTCTCCGTCCCCTACAGCAATCGGCGTGCGATAATCCGACAGTCGGACTTCGAGGTCCTACATTCGTCGCCGGTTTGCCGAGATCATGACCGTGGGTTCGAGAACGAGAGTCAACAAGATAGACGAAAGGAGCGGCGGACCGCCCACGATTTCATCAACTAGGTCCGTAGTGTACAGAAAGCGCGCAACATGGCGGTTTCTGAAGACGATGGAGATTTGACTCCTCAGCACGAAAACTTTCTAGGCGGTTTTGATGATCTTGTCAGAATGCGCAGTTGCTGACCTTAGGCGCCTAACGATTGTTCGCATTGGCGACTGTTACCGGGTCGTCGCGCCTGGCGCCTTGAAGCGGCGGGACCGCCGGGCGGTTCTCTAGGTGTCGCGGGGTGCGGCGTCGTCGGGAGAACGGTCATGGGGCTCAGCCGCAGGTCATTTCTGCATAGGCTCGGGGCGGCGGGCGGCTACGGCGCCGCCTATTCGGCGATGCTGGCGATGGGCCTCATGGCTGCGCCGGCGCGGGCGGCGGCTCCATCGCTCGAGCCGGCGGTGGGCCGCGGCCGCAAGGTGCTCGTGTTGGGCGCGGGCATCGCCGGCCTCACGGCCGCCTACGAGCTGGAGCGGGCCGGCTTCTCGGTGACGGTGCTGGAGGCCCGCGATCGGGTCGGGGGGCGCAACTGGACGCTGCGCAACGGCTCCAAGGTCGAGATGGTCGGCGAGGCGACCCAGACCGTGAGCTTCTCGGACGGCGTCTACATGAACGCCGGTCCCGCCCGCATCCCCAGCCACCACGACGGCGTCCTGGGATACTGCACCAAGCTGGGAGTTCCGCTGGAGGTGGAGATCAACTCCAGCCGCAGCGCCTACATCTGGGACGGCGATTCCAACGGCGGCCGGCCGATCCAGATGCGCCAGGGCGTCAACGACACCCGCGGCTACATCTCGGAGCTGCTGGCCAAGGCGCTGAACCGCGGCGCCCTCGACCAGGAGCTCTCGCCCGAGGACAAGGCGCAGCTGATGCCGTTCCTGCGCCGCTACGGCGACCTCAACGGCGAGATGCGCTTCACGGGCACCTTGAGGTCGGGCTTCTCGGCGCTGCCGGGCGCCGCCGACCAGTACGGCGCGGGGCGGCCGCCGCTGCCGCTGAAGGACCTGCTGGCCAACGACCAGCTCGCCGCCACGCTGTTCGAGGACCAGCTCTACATGCAGGCCACCATGTTCCAGCCGGTGGGCGGGATGGACCAGATCCCGGCCGGCTTCCAGCGGGCCCTGCGCAGCCCGCTGATCCTCAACGCCGAGGTGCTTCAGATCCGCGACCTCCCGGCCGGCGTGGCGGTGGCCTGGCGCGACAGGACCAGCGGCCGGCGCGAGGTCGCCCAGGCCGACTATGTGGTCGTCACCCTGCCGCTGAACATCCTGGCCAAGGTCGACACCAACTTCGCCAAGCCGGTTAAGCAGGCGATCGCCAGCGTCCCCTACGACTACTCGAACAAGATCGGCTTCGAGGCGCCGCGGTTCTGG
Organism: Phenylobacterium sp. VNQ135; assembly: GCF_049445735.1. Classification (NCBI taxonomy): domain Bacteria; kingdom Pseudomonadati; phylum Pseudomonadota; class Alphaproteobacteria; order Caulobacterales; family Caulobacteraceae; genus Phenylobacterium; species Phenylobacterium sp. VNQ135. The sequence goes on from NZ_JBMSDS010000008.1 coordinate 49,514, forward strand.
GAGAAGCAGCAGATCTTCGGCGGCATCTCCTTCGTCGGCGGCGAGACCAGCCTCGTCTGGTATCCGTCCAACGACCTGCATTCCGCCCGCGGCATGCTGCTGGCCTGCTACGGCTCGGGCCCGCGGGCGAAGGGCTTCGCCGAGAAGCCGCTGGACGAGCAGGTGGCGATCGCCCGCGCCGTGGTCGGGCGCCTGCATCCCGGCCACGAGGGCGAGCTGGAGAAGCCGGTCGTGGTCAACTGGAGCAAGATCCCGTTCAACCTGGGGCCCTGGCCCGCCTTCGGCGGCCGCGGCGGCCAGGAGGGCCACATCGACGATCCCGCTTACAAGCTGCTCAACCAAGCCCACGGCCGGGTCTATTTCTCAGGCGCGCACCTCTCGCAGATGCCGGGCTGGCAGGAAGGGGCGGTGCTCTCCGCCTGGCGGTCCGTGGGCATGATCGCCGACCGCGTCGGCCAGTCGGTGGCCGTCGAACCCGGCCGCCGGGCGGCCGCCTGACATCGCACGGAGACCCCGATGACCAAGACCCCGCTCGCCGCCCTCGCGCTGCCCCTTACGCTGGCCGTGGCCCTCGCCGCCGGCCCGGCCTGGACCCAGAACCTCCACGTCAACCCCGCGAACAGCTTCATCTCGCGGGCCGTGAAGGTCCCGGCCGGGTCCGAGATGCTGTACGTCAGCGGCATCACGCCCAGGCCCGCCAACCCGCAAGCGCCGCGCGATCAGCAGACATTCGGGGACACCAAGACCCAGGTGACCTCGATCCTCGGCCAGATCGGCGAGATCCTGACGTCCCAGGGCTATGGCTGGGAGGACGTGGTGATGATGCGCGTGCTGCTGGTGAAGGATCCCGCCAAGGGCGACCGCATGGACTTCGCCGGCATGATGGAGGCGTACAACGCCGTCTACGCCCCGCTGAAGAACAAGCCCGCCCGCATCACGTCAGAAGTGGCGGGCCTCGTCGCCCCCGGCATGATGGCCGAGATCGAGGTCCAGGCGGCGAAGAAGCCCTGAGATCGCGAGGCCGCTCAGCGCGTCGCGAAGGCCGGTCCGCCTCGGCGATGCAGGTCGGCCACCCGCGGCGCGCCGACTGCGGTCACCGCCTCGTCCATCGCCCGGGCGTAGCAGTCGGTGGCGCGCACCGCCCGTTGCAGCTCCCGCACGCTGACGTGGGAAGCGCCGCAGACGTCGAGCGCGGCCCTGTCGAACCGGCGCAGCAGCCGTTCCGCGTGGCCCGGGCGGTTCAGCGCCAGGTCGCCGGTGCGCACGGCGACTGCCTCGCGGGCCATGGCGATCGACGGAATGGCCGTCGAGGGGGTGGCGAGCGCCAGGGCGAGGGCGCCAAGCAGGAAATGCCGCATCTGTTCCTCCATTGTGATCTTTGCCCGCAAGATAGGCGCTTTCCGGCCCAGGCGCCACGCCGGCGGGCAGCCGGCGGGCCTCCCGCCTGCCGGGAGGGCCCGGCGGCCGCCGTCGCGGCCTGCACGACGCGCCCGTCCGCGGGGCTTCATCAGGTGCGCCGCGGGGCGCTCCAGCAGGAGCGGCCCCCAGCGCTCGAGCGAGCTTTCCGCCGGCGTATCTGCCCAGAAGTCGCGCAGCGCCGCGGCTGGGGCGCCGCAGCGCGGGCATTCCGCTCAGGCGCGCGCGAGGGGGGAGGCCGCCCTAAGGACCTGTTTACCATCGCCGGCCGCCAATCACGCGCGACGATCCGGAGCAACAGGTCTTGGCGCAGCTGAAGCGATCCAAATCCCGGCAGGCGAGCGCCGAGCTCGAGGCCCGGTGCGCGGCGGCGGAGGCTCGGGCCGACGTCGCCGAGCGCCGCCTGCAGTCCGTGCTCGACGCCCTGCCGGAGGGGGTCGTCCTGCTCGACGAAGCCGGGCGCTACCTGGCCTGGAACGCCCGCTACGCGGCCATCTACCATCGCTCGGCGGACCTCTTCCGCCCGGGCGCCTTCCTCATGGACACGCTGCGGGTGGGGGTCGGCCGGGGCGACTATCCGGACGCCGTCGGCCGCGAGGAGGCCTGGCTGGCCGAACGGGAGGCGCAGATCCTGGGCGGCGCCTCGCGCTTCGAGCAGCGACTTTCCGACGGCTGCCACCTGCTCGTGGAGGATCGCCGCACCCGCGACGGCGAAATCGTCGGCCTACGGATCGACGTGACGGAGATGAAGCGCCAGGCCGCGGCGCTCGCGGAGGCGCTGGAGGGCGCCGAGGCGGCCAACGCGGCCAAGAGCGCCTTCCTGGCCATGATGAGCCACGAGATCCGTACGCCGCTGAACGGCGTCCTCGGCATGGCCAGGGCCATGGCCGCCGATGCGCTGTCGCCGGTGCAGCGGGAGCGGCTCTCGGTGGTCCACGACTGCGGCGAGGCCTTGCTGGCCATCCTGAACGACATCCTGGACCTTTCGAAGGTGGAGGCAGGCAAGCTCGAACTCGAATGCATCGAGTTCGACCTCGCCGCCGTGGCCCAGGGCGCCTATTCGGCGTTCACGGCGCTCGCCAACAAGAAGGGGCTTTCCTTCAGCCTGGAGATCGCCGGTGCCAGAGGACGTTATGTCGGGGACCCTACCCGCGTTCGTCAGGTGCTCTACAACCTGATCTCCAACGCCGTGAAGTTCACCGAAGCCGGCGGCATCCGCGTCACCGGGGGCTATGCCGGCGGCGTTCTCGAGCTCGCCGTCGCCGACACCGGCCCCGGCATCCCCGAGGCGGCGCGTGGCCGTCTGTTCGACCGGTTCGACCAGCTGGACTCCGCGATGACCCGGCGGTTCGGGGGCGCGGGCCTCGGCCTGGCCATCTGCCGGGACCTGGCCACGGCCATGGGCGGCGCGATCGAGGTGGAAAGCGAGGTCGGCCGCGGGTCGCGCTTCGTCGTCCGGCTGCCGCTGACGCGCATCGGCGGGGAGCAGGCCGAGCCGTCGCTGCCTGGGCCGCAGGCGTCGCCGCCGGCGCCTCTGCCGCTCCGCGTGCTGGCCGCGGAAGACAACGCCGTGAACCAGCTCGTCTTGAAGACCCTGCTGCATCAATTGGGAGTCGAGCCCACCGTCGTGGGGGACGGCCGCGCCGCGGTGGAGGCCTGGCGGGGCGGCGGCTGGGACGTCATCCTGATGGACATCCAGATGCCGCTGATGGACGGGCTGGAGGCGACGGAACAGATCCGCGCCGCAGAGCAGGCTGGAGACCGACCCCGCACGCCCATCATCGCCTTAACCGCCAACGCCATGCCGCATCAGGTGGCGGCCCACCTCTCCGCCGGCATGGACGGCCACGTAAGCAAGCCCATCGCCGTGACAGACCTCGTGAGCGCCCTCGAGGCCGTCCTGGCCTCCCGCGGGGACGGTTCTTGGACGGACGCCGCCGCCGCCGGCGGCGGCCGAGGCGTGGCATCGCCGGGCGGCGTCGAGTAGCGCGCGCCGAGGTGGCGCTCTGCCTCAGGGAAGCTTGAGGCGGCGTCAGGTGCGACGCGGCTCCAGGAGGCGCCGGACCCGAGGCCGCAGGAGGCGCTAGCGCTCGCGCGGCCCGCCGGCGGACGCCTGGGGGCGGGCGGCCGGGGCGGGGCGGGCCGGCTCCCCATCCCGGGGTTCGGGCGGCTTGAACCCGTGGGGGAGGAAGCCGCGCAACAGGGCTTCGACCGCGACCGTGACGGGGCCCGTGAGCTGCCGCTTCCCCGCCTCCATCTCCAGGATTCGGCTGGCGCCGTGGTTCTCTCGGCGAAGCGCAGCGCGCGCGCCAGATCCGCCGGCGCCCAGCCCATCGCCTCACGCGCCTGGCGCAGGTGCTCGCCTGTCTCGATCATCGCTTGGTCGCATCCTTCCAGAGGCCGGCACACCCTTAGGGCGCGGGGCCGGCGGCCGTCCACTACACTCCGCCCTGGACTTCGGCTGGACGCTGCACAACCGTTGACGGCGGGAGGGCCGCATGCGGCGTTCGGCCTGAAGGCGGAGCTCGGCGCCCTTGCTCGTCGTGCGGCGAGGGGCGCCCTCCGACGACTCGGGCGGCGAGTGCGAGGGGGCGCCCCATCGGGAACCGCGAAGCCGAAGATCGAGCCCGCGCCCGGCGTCGATCGGACCCAGATCTCGCCGTCCATGGCCGCAACGAGCCGCTTGCAGATGGCGGGGAGGAGGCCGGAGCCTCCATGAGTTCGGCTCGAGGAGGCGTCGAGCTGCGAGAAGCGCTGGAACAGGCGCTGGACTTCGGTCTCCGTCATGCCCGGACCTGTGTCGGAAACCTCGACTTCGATCCGCCCTTCGCGCCAGCCGAAGCCAATGCCAATCCGCCCTTGCGTGGTGAACTTCACCGCATTCCCGACCAGGTTGATGAGCACCTGGCGGACCCGGGCGGGGTCCACGGTCGGCGCGTCCCTTGGCGCGGCCGGTCGGGAAATGGCGTCTCCGGCGCTGATCAGTGATTGATCTGGCCGCTGGAGTACGGGGAGAGCCCGGCGGCGTGTCCCTGGGAAATCTACATAGTCGCTCAGCGGTCGTCGGTGTCCTCGAGGGGGTCGAGGCCCGCCGCCATGGCGATCCGCACCGCCGTGGAGAGCCCCTGGGCCTCGAGCTTCTCCATGATGGCGGCCCGGTAGACCTCCACGGTCCGCGCGCTGATGTCGAGCTCGTAGCCGATCGCCTTGTTGGCCAGGCGTCGCCGGCGGCCGCCAGGCGGCTCGATCAGAACCTCGTTGCGCGTCTTGGCTATGTCGATCGCTACCAGGACGGCGTGGGCGGGCGTAGAGTCTCTTCTGGTCATGGTCGGTCAGGATCTCCACAGAGGGCTTCGAACACCTTCACTGTAGAGACCTCTTCGGCTGGCCGTGACCGCCTGCTACGCGCGCCCGCCGCTTGATAGCGGCGCGCTTCGCAGGCTCGCCGTCATCCGCCTTCCTGATGTGTTACGGGCGGGAGTTCATCGCCGCGACCGTGCGGGAGTGGATCGCCGCGGTCGGCGCCCAGAGCGCCTACATCGAGCCCGGCAGCCTGCGGGAGAACGGTTACTGCGAGAGCTTCAATTCCAAGCTGCGCGATGGACTGCTGAACGGCGAGCTGTTCTTCAGCCTCGCCGAGGCCGAGGTGCTGATCGAGGCCTGGCGGCGTCACTTCAACGCCGTCCGGCCGCACAGTTCGCTCAACTACCAACCACCGGCGCCTGAGATGATCATCCCCCGCAGCGGAACCGTCGTGCCATGGGCGAGCGCGCCAGCTGTGGAGGGCGCGCGCTCGCCCACCCCAAGGTAGCGTCCACTGAGGTGGTGGAAATTCGCTGAGCGAGGCGGGCCGCGGAGCCTCCACATTGCTCGGCGGACCGCCTCGCGGCGGTAGGGTTGGTCACCGGGGGTCTTTGTCCCAAGGTCGAGTTG
>NZ_JBMSDS010000009.1:0-2530 GCF_049445735.1 Phenylobacterium sp. VNQ135
TGTGTTTCGGCTTGCAAAAGTGACCCCCATCTCGGGGATATCGGCGTCCAAAAATGACCCCCTGTCCTTGAGGCTTTGATGGCCAGATCGGCGGCTTGTGTAGCCGCGGATCGAGACGGGGATGTTGGTAGTGGAGACGGTGGCGAAGATCCGGCGCGAGCACTTCGCGCGGGGCAAGGGCGTCAAGACGATCGCGCGGGAGATGGGCCTGGCGCGCAACACGGTGCGCAAGATCCTGCGGTCGGGGGATACGGCGCCGGAGTACGAGCGGCGCGAGCAGCCGCACCCGAAGCTGGGGCCGTTCATCGAGCGGCTGGAGGGGCTGCTGGAGGCCAATGCGTCAGGGGCGCGCAAGGATCGGCTGACACTGATGCGGATCACCGATCTGCTCAGCCGGGAGGGCTATGACGGCGGCTACGACGCGGTGCGGCGCTATGCAGGACGCTGGTCGGTCCAACGCCGGGGTGTGAGCTCTCCGGTCGAGGCCTTCGTGCCGTTGAGCTTCGCGCCGGGCGACGCCTATCAGTTCGACTGGAGCCACGAGCAGGTCGAGATCGGCGGCACGCCCCTGACGGTGAAGGTGGCGCACGTGCGGCTCTGCCATAGCCGCCGGTTCTACATCCGGGCCTATCCGCGCGAGACCCAGGAGATGGTGTTCGACGCACATGCCCGGGCCTTCCAGGCGTTCGGCGGCGTCACGCGCCGGGGCATCTACGACAACATGAAGACCGCCGTTGAAGCGGTGTTCACCGGCAAGACCCGCCGCTTCAACCGGCGCTTCGAGCAGATGTGCTCGCACTACCTGATCGAGCCGGTGGCCTGCACACCGGCCTCGGGCTGGGAGAAGGGCCAGGTTGAGAACCAGGTCGGCTACGCCCGTGACAACATCTTCAAGCCGCGCCTGCGCTTCCATAGCCTGGAGGAGCTCAACGGCTGGCTGGAGGCCGAGTGCGTGCGCCGGGCGCGCAATGATCGCCATCCCGAGCACCGAGACCGCGTCGTCTGGGACGTCTACGAGGCTGAACGGCCGTTCCTGGCGCCCTTCGCAGGTCCCTTCGACGGCTTCCACCAGATCGAAGCCGTCGCCCAGGCCACCTGCCTGATCACCTTCGACCGCAACCGCTACTCGGTGCAGGCCAAGGCCGCGCGTCGGGCCGTCCAGATCCGCGCCTACGCCGACCGGATCATGGTGCTGTGCGACGGCGAGGTGGTGGCCGATCACCCGCGCGGCTTTGGCCGTGACCACACTGTCTACGATCCCTGGCACTATCTTCCCGTCCTGGCCCGCAAGCCCGGAGCGCTGCGCAATGGCGCGCCGTTCCAGGAATGGGCGCTGCCGCCTGCCTTTAACCGGCTGCGCAAGCGGCTGGGCTCGGGCGACGAGGCCGATCGGCGCTTCGTCCGGGTGCTGGCGGCGGTGCTGGACGATGGGCTCGACGCTGTCGACCAGGCCGTCCAGGAGGCGCTCGACGCCGGCGTCGCCAGCGACGAGGTAATCCTCAACATCCTGGCCCGCCGGCGCGAACCGCCCCGGCCCGAGGCGATCACCACTTCCCAGGCCCTGGCCCTGAGCCATCCGCCCATCGCCGACTGCGCGCGCTACGACCTGCTGCGAGGCTCCCGTGCAGCGGCATGAGATGATCCAGGCGCTGGGCGAGCTGGGCCTCAAGGGCATGGCCGGCGCCTTCGACGACGCCGTCACCACGGGCTTGCAGCGCAAGCGCACCGCCATGGAGATCCTGGCCGATCTGGTGAAGGCCGAGGCCGCCCATCGTCAGGCCGCCTCCATCCGATATCGGATCACCGCCGCCAAGCTGCCGGCGATGAAGGATCTGGCGCGCTTCAACTTCGAGGGCTCGCCCATCAACGAGAGCCTCGTGCATGCCCTGCATGGCGGCTCATTCCTGGCCGAGCACCGCAACATCGTCCTGATCGGCGGAACGGGCACCGGTAAGACCCACCTGGCCATCGCCATCACCGCCAACGTGGTGCGGGCCGGGGCGCGCGGGCGCTACTTCAACACCGTCGATCTGGTGAACCGGCTCGAGGAGGAAGCCCGTCAGGGCCGCTCCGGCGCTCTGGCCGCCCAGCTCTCACGCCTGGACCTCGTCGTCCTCGACGAGCTGGGCTATCTGCCCTTCGCCCAGTCCGGCGGCCAACGCCTCTTCCATCTGATCAGCAAGCTCTATGAGCGCACATCGGTGATCATCACCACCAACCTGACCTTCGGCGAATGGCCCACCGTCTTCGGCGACGCCAAGATGACCACGGCCCTTCTCGACCGCCTGACCCATCACTGCGACATCGTCGAGACCGGAAACGACAGCTGGCGCCTCAAGACCAGGGCTTGATCCACAATCTATTCAACCTCCCCCAGACCCCCTCCGGGCAGCTGAATCTCACGCAGCTCACCCGGCGGCGACGCGCTGCGCTAGCTGATGGCTACGCGCCTCGCCGCCAGCCCAGGACAACCAACAGAGGGGTCAATTTTGGACGCCGATAGGGGGTCAATTTTCAACGCCGTTTGACA
>NZ_JBMSDS010000010.1:0-1297 GCF_049445735.1 Phenylobacterium sp. VNQ135
TGGTCTGACCCCCTTGAAGTGATCCATCCCTTATGTTGGTCCGAGGACCATTTGGATGGATGGAACGATGGCAAGGAAGCGCCACAAGCCGGAAGAGATTGTCGCCAAGCTGCGTCAGGTTGATGTGCTGACCGGCCAAGGCAAATCGATCGCCGAGGCGGTGAAAACGATCGCGGTGACGGAGACGACGTACTTTCGCTGGCGGGCGGAGTACGGCGGCATGAAGCAAGACCAGGTCAAACGGCTGAAGGCCTTGGAGCTTGAGAACACGCGGCTGCGGCGAGCGGTGTCGGACTTGACGCTGGACAAGCTGATCCTGACCGAGGCCGCCCGGGGAAACTTCTAAGCCCCGCCCGTCGCCGGGCCTGTGTGGACAAGGTCCGATCTGAACTGAAGATCTCTGAACGGCGGGCCTGCGCGGCCCTGGGCCAGCATCGGTCCACCCAGCGCAAGCCCGCCCGAGGGCGCGATGACGAGGCGGCGCTGACCGCCGACATCATCGAGCTGGCCAAGGCTTATGGCCGCTACGGCTACCGGCGGGTCACGGCCCTGCTGCGCCATGCCGGCTGGGCGGTGAACGCCAAGCGGGTCCAGCGGATCTGGCGACAGGAGGGGCTGAAGGTCCCACAGAAACAACCAAAACGCGGCCGGCTCTGGCTGAACGACGGCTCGTGCGTGCGCCTGCGCGCCGAGCGGCCCAACCAGGTCTGGTCCTACGACTTCGTCGAGGATCGGACCCATGATGGACGGAAATTCCGGATGCTCTGCCTGATCGACGAGTTCACCCACGAGGCCTTGGCCATCAGGGTGAAGCGTAAGCTCAACTCCACCGACGTGCTGGAGACCTTGGCCGATGTGATGATCCTGCGCGGCCCGCCGGCCTATGTCCGGTCCGACAACGGCCCGGAGTTCATCGCCCTGGTCCTGCGAGAATGGATCGCCGCCGTCGGCTCCCAGACCGCCTACATCGAACCCGGCAGTCCCTGGGAGAACGGCTACTGCGAGAGCTTCAACTCCAAGCTGCGCGACGAGCTGCTCGATGGCGAGATCTTCTTCAGCCTGGCCGAGGCCCAGGTGCTGATCGAGGCCTGGCGGCGCCACTACAACGGTGTGCGCCCACACAGCTCGCTCGGCTACCGACCGCCGGCGCCGGAATCATTCCTCCCTCGCAGCGGCGGCATCGTGCCATGGGCGAGCGCGCCAGCTGTTGAGGGCGCGCGCTCGCCCACCCCAAACATGGCGTCAGAGCCCGCCGTGCACTAACATTGAGCTTGGATCACCCCCTGGGGGCAGGCCA